>VGES01000069.1 GCA_016869765.1 Alphaproteobacteria bacterium | reverse complement strand
CTACAACGATTTCCTGATCGAGTGGTGTGCGGCCGACCCGAAACGACTGCTGCCGCAACTGACCGTCCCGTTCTGGGACCTCGATGCCAGCATCTCGGAGCTCGGGCGGGCGGCGAAGCAGGGTCACAAGGGCATCGTCTTCTGCGGCGAACCCGAGCACTTCGGCCTGCCCACCTTGACCGATCCGCATTGGGATCGGTTCTGGGCGGCGGCCCAGGATCACGACCTACCGGTCAATTTCCATATCGGCGGCGGCGATGCCGACAACTACCGGGTGATGCATCCGAGCGTCGGCAAGCACGCTGCGGCGGCGGGCAATTCGATCAACTTTTTCATGGTCAACGCCAAGGTACTGTCGCAATTGACCTGCAGCGGCATCTGCCATCGCTTCCCGCGCCTCGACTTCGTGTCGGTCGAAAGCGGCGTCGGTTGGCTGCCCTATGCCCTGGAGGCGATCGACTGGCAGTGGCTGAACTCGGGCGGACATCGGGAGCACCCAGAATACCGGCTGCTGCCGAGCGAGTTCTTCCGACGCCAGATCTACGGCAGCTTCTGGTTCGAGCGGGGCTCGCTGCACCAGGCGCTCGAGCTGCTCGGTCCCGACAACATCATGTACGAGACCGACTTTCCGCACCCGACCAGCATGAGCCCGGGGCCGGCGAGCGCCGCGATCAACCCGCGCGACTACATCGAGCAGGTGCTGAGCGGGCTGCCGGCCGCGACCATCGGCAAGCTGCTGCACAGCAACGCCGCCCGGGTATATCGCCTCCAATGAGACATCGCGTTTCACGCGGCACTTCTCGCTAGCTTTCCGCCCACAGTTCGTTGTCGCGCATCCTCCCTTTCGTTGAGAAACGTCGGGGTCTCGAACAGCGTGGGCGTTGCCATAGGCTATGTTTGTCACACCGCCCCTCGGCGGCTCACCCGGGGTCAGCGACCAGCGAGCGGCCCGGTCGCATATCCTGGCTCGAACGCGCGATGCAACACCAGATGCGCTACGCGATCGAACGGAACGTCGGTTACGTCGGCCGGGTTTCCCCGCCGGGACTGGCGAGGTGGCAGGCCGACCAATGGCCGGGCGAGCGCTCGATCAGCGGCGGTTCCTCACGAGCGCAGGTATCGATCGCTTTCCAGCACCGCGTTCGAAACCGGCATCCCGACGGCGGCTCGACCGGGCTGGGCACGTCGCCTTCGAGCACGATTCGCCGCCGGCGCGCCTCGACGCGCGGATCGGGTACCGGCACCGCCGACAGTAGCGCCTCGGTATAGGGGTGCTGCGGCGCGGCGTAGAGTTCGCGGCGTTCGGCGATCTCGACGATCTTGCCGAGATACATCACCGCCACCCGGTCGGAGATGTGGCGCACCACCGCGAGATCATGGGCGATGAACAGATAGGTGAGGGCGTGTCGGCGCTGCAGATCCATCATCAGGTTGATGGTCTGCGCCTGGATCGACACGTCCAGGGCCGAGATCGGCTCGTCGGCGACGATGAATTCGGGTTCCACCGCCAGCGCCCGGGCGATCCCGACGCGCTGACGCTGGCCACCTGAGAACTCGTGCGGATAGCGGTCGATCGCCGCCTCGTCGAGCCCGACCGATTCGAGTAGATCGACGATCCGCGGCCGCCGTGCGGACCCACGCGCCAGCGCGTGCACCGACAGCGACTCGTTGAGGGTTTGCCCGATCGTCATGCGCGGGTTGAGGGAGGCATAAGGATCCTGAAACACCATCTGGACGCGGCGGCGAACTGGCCGCATCTGACGATGTCCGAGGCCGGCGATCTCCTGACCTGCGAACCTGACCGAGCCTCGGCTCGGCCGGATCAATTGTGTCACGGCGCGGCCGAGGGTCGATTTGCCGCAACCCGACTCGCCCACGAGTCCGAGCGTCTCGCCGCGCCGGATCGCAAACGACACGCCGTCGACGGCACGGAGTCTTCTCCCGCCGTCGAGGCCGAATTCGACCGCGAGGTCCTGCACTTCGACGAGGTTCTCGGCTAGTGCGGAAACGCGGTGCGCCAACGATGGCCCGCTCATGCGTCATCGCCTGGAATCGCCAGGGTTTCCCGTACCGTGTGGCGGTCGCGGCCGATAAGCCAGCCGCCTTCCGCCACGTCCTGCGCCGCCCAGCAGCGGGTGAGATGGGGTGCCGTCGTGTTCGGGCGCTGGCGCAGTGTGGGCATTCGTGCGGCGCAGATGTCCCGTCGATGCGCGCAGCGCGGTTCGAAGCGACAGCCGGGCGGCGGGTTGGCCAGGTTGGGCGGCACGCCGCGGATCGGCACCAGCCGTTCCCGCACCTCCGAGTCGATCCGCGGAATCGAGTCGAGGAGCCCCCGGGTGTAGGGCATGCTCGGGTTGAGGAAAAGATCGAGCGTCGCCGCCGACTCGACGATTTGTCCGGCATACATGACGTTGACGCGGTCGGCCATGCCGGCCACGACGCCGAGATCGTGCGTGATCAGGAGAATCGCCGTCTGCAATTCGCGGGTCAGGCGTTTGAGCAATTCGAGGATTTGCGCCTGGATGGTGACGTCGAGCGCGGTCGTGATCTCATCGGCGAGAATGAGGCGCGGCCGGCAGGACAGCGCCATGGCGATCATCACCCGCTGGCGCATGCCGCCGGAGAACTGGTGCGGGTAGTCGCCGAGGCGGCGCTCCGCTTCCGGAATGCCGACCATCTCGAGCAGTTCGCGCGCCCGACGACGGGCCGCGCGGACCGACAGGCCGAGATGGGTCTGCAGCGTCTCGCCGAGCTGCAGCCCGATGGTGAGCACCGGGTTGAGCGACGTCATGGGATCCTGGAAAATCATCGCGACGTTCTTGCCGCGCAGACGGCGCAGTCCGGCGACATCGAGCGCCATGACATCGATGCCATCGAATCGGATCGATCCCGCGATAGCGCCGCCCGGCGGCCCGATCAGGCGCATCAGCGAAAGCGCCGTTGCCGACTTACCACAACCCGATTCGCCAACCAAAGCCAGCGTTTCGCCGGCTGCGATCGCGAACGACACGTCGTCAACCGCGCGAACGCTGGCGCTGCGCGTCACGAAGTCGGTGGTAAGGCCGTTGACGTCCAGCATCGGCGCTGCGGCGGTGCGGACCAGGGTTGCGAATTACGGAACGTGCTGCCACGATTGGCGCCGACAATCGTAGTTCTCGATCCGGCATTAGACAAGTTCGGGCGCCGCCGTTGATGGCCCAAGATCCCACGTCGCCTTCGCTCGACGCCGTCGACCACGCGCTGATCCGCGAATTGCAGCAGGACGCGCGCGTCAGCAACGTCGCGCTCGCGGCCAAGGTCAAGTTGACCGAAGGTGCGGTGCGCCGCCGCATTGACCGTTTGATCAAATCCGGAACGCTCCGGATCGTCGGCGTCGGCGACCCCGCCCGACTCGGACTGATGACGCACGTCGTCATCGGCATGCGTGTCGAAATGGCGCAGATCGAAGCATTGCTCGACCGCTTCGCGCGCATGTCGGAGTTCTCATACGTCTACCAGACGACCGGACGGTTCGACATCGTCGCCGTGGCGTTTTTCAAGTCGAACAACCAGCTGCGCGAGTTTCTTACCAAGAGGCTCGGCAAGGTCGCCGGCGTGGTCGAGGTGGAGACGTTCCTGATCATGAAGGCGGCCAAGCGCTCGTTCCGCTGGGGTGAAGGCGCCGAAGGCGGCGGCACGTGATTGGTCCGCGCCGGACCGCAGTCCAAGTCGGGCGCGATCGATGATGCGCATGATCTTCCTGCGACTCATCGCTTCGGTCCCCGTGTTGATCGGGGTCTCGGTGTTCACGTTCCTGTTGGTGCGCCTGGTCCCCGGCGACGTGGTCGACGCGCTGGCGAGCGAAGAGTTCGACGATCCGCGGGCCCAGGCCGAACTGCGCCGGCTGTTCGGGCTCGACCAGCCGTTCCATGTTCAGTTCGTCACCTGGTTCGCCGCCCTGGTGCAGGGGGACCTCGGCTATTCCTACCGCACCCGGCGGCCGGTGATCGAGGAAATCATCGATCGGTTCCCACTGACGCTCGAACTCACGTTGGCGGCGCTCCTCATCTCGGTGTTGATCGCGATCCCGCTCGGGGTGGTGTCGGCAACGCGCCGCAACGGCGTGCTCGACACCGGGGCGCGCCTGACCTCGTTGATCGGCCTGTCGATCCCCAACTTCTGGCTCGGCATCCTATTGATGGCGCTGTTCGCCGTCGGCCTGCGCTGGCTGCCCTCGGGTGGGTCGAACGACTTCGCGTTCAGCTGGGATCACTTCAAGTTCCTGATCCTGCCGGCAATCACGCTGGGCGCGAGCCTCGCCGCCGAAACCATGCGCATGAGCCGGTCGGCCTTGCTCGAGGTCCTGGCCAAGGACTATGTCCGCACAAGCCGCGCCAAGGGACTGAGCGAGCGGCTCGTGATCTACCGCCACGCGCTGCGCAATTCGCTCATTCCGGTGGTCACCGTCGTCGGCATTCAGGCGGGCGCCCTGCTCGGCGGCACGGTCGTGGTCGAGCAGATTTTTTCTTGGGCGGGCCTCGGCAGCCTCGTCATCCGTGCGATCAACCAGCGCGACTATCCGTTGCTGCAGGGGCTGATCCTGTTCTTGACGTTTTTCTACATCTTTGTGAGTCTGGCAGTGGACATCGTCGTTCGTCACCGGCGGTGGCACCAACTTCGGCAATTGGAGCGACCCCGAGTATGACCAAGTGGTCGTCGCTGCCCGTTCCGAACTCGACCGGGAGAAACGCAAGGCGCTCTATCAGCGCGCCGAAACCATCCTCGCGACCCGCGGGCCGGTGGCGATGACGTGGGCGTCGGCCGACTACGACGTCGTGCGCCGCAACGTCATGGGCTACGACGGCGATCCGTCGCCCAGCTATCGCTTCTACCGCGGCATGTGGATGACCCGCTAGGCTCGAGCGCGACCAGCGCCGGGGCGGCGGGGAACCCCCGATCTCGTTGTGCGCCGACCTCGCTCGACGCTCGCCATCTAGACAGAGGAAGCCCCAGACGAAGCACGGTCATGCGGAAGCCAACCGGCCTTGAGAGTCTGCCAACCGACGTCTCACATTCTGCCTCCTACCTTGCGCACCGCAATCGATCAGCGTCTGGGCCAAACCAGATCGCTGATTCACGTCTTCAGTCCTTGACCGCGGGCATGAGAGCCTAGCGTCGCAAGATCCCGCGCAACACATCCTCGGGCCGGGCGCGCTGCGGTTGCTGCTGTTGGGGTTGCTCGGTCTGGGGTTGGCGCTGCTGCGCTGGTCCCGTCTGGGCCGGCTGCGCATCGCGCGGCAACAGGCGCCGCAGTAGGGCGCCGACGCCGCGCGCCGTCAGGAACTGTTCGAGTTCGGCTGTCTTGATGTCGCGTTTGGGATTGTCGAGCGTGCCCGTCAGGTCGAGGCCGATCTGCGGGGAATCGGCATGTTCGGTCAGGCGCGCCCGTGTCCGCAGGTCGACTTGCCAGTTCGGTAGGTCGACGACCGCCGTACCGGTCCCCTGCGCCGCGTCGAGTTGGGCGAGGAAGTCGTTGCTCCGTGCCACGCCCTTGTCGATCATGAAGCTGCCCTGGAGCGTGCTGTAGGCGGTCTGGCCGCCGTTCATTGTCGCCTGGATCAAGCCGAGGAAATCGGTGATCTCGTTGAGGCGCTTCAGGCGATCGCTCAGCGCCCGCAGGTCGATGCCGCGCACGATGCCTTGGCGGGCGGCAAAGGTGGCGCGACCGCCGAGGGCCGAAATCATCTCGAACTGGCTGCGCCCCGTGGTCGCAAGTTCGCCAGCCATGTCGAACCGACCGGTGACATCGCCGACCCCCGCCGCCTCCTTGAGCGCGCGCTCGATGTTGGCACCGGTGAGGTTGATCGTCGTCGTCAGACGTGGCGCAGCGCCTGCCGTCGTCGCCACCAACTTGAGCGTTGCGGTCCCGTCGAACAATTTGCCGGTCAGCGGATCGACGTTGAGGGTGCCGTCGCTGAGCTTGATCGCCAACGTCGGCTCAGCGAAGGCGTATGGCCCGTAGGTAAGGCCACGCGCGCGGAGGTTGAGGTCGGCGTCGAACGTGCGCAACACCGACAAGTCGAGCGGCTCACGCGACCAGCGTTCCTGGGGGCGCGCAGCAGCGCCCGGGGCCGGGCGCGCGGTCGCGGATGGCAACGCTCCGGCCGGCGAGGCTCGTGGCATGAACAGATCGAGGAGAATTTCGCTTGCGCTCAGGTTGCCGGAGACTTTCGGACGTGGGCCGTCGGTCCTCAGCGCCACCTCACCGGTCATGTTCACGGGACCGAAACCCGCATCGAGGCTCGCGACCTTGACCTCGCTCGCCGATCCGGAGATGTCGGCGGCAAATCGGAGCGCGCCGAGATTTGTCGCGGCCGGCCGATAGTCGACGCCAAGTGCGCGCAGGAACTGCTGCAGATCGGGGTGACGGGCCTTCGTCGCAAGCCCGAAGGTCGGGGCGCCGGCGAGGCCCCGGACGATGCCCGCCGCCGTCACGTCGGCATTGGCGACTTTGATCCCGAGATCGACGTTGAGACTGTCGCTGCCGCCCTTGAGCGACCCCTTGAGTTCGATCGGGCCGTCGCTGCTCGGGGCGACCGGAGCGATCGCTGCGCCCACCAACCGCGACAGATGCACGTAGCTCGGATCGGACAGCGCAAAGGTAACGTCGCCACGGGGGGCCGCCGCCGTCAGTTCGACGGCCCCGTTCACCTTGGCCGTCATCCGTCCGACCCGCGAATCGAGGTCGACCGTTACCTGCCCCAGGTTACCTCGGACTGTGCCCTGGACGCTGACTTGCCCGAGCTGGGCGTCGGCCACCGGGAGGGTCACGCCGAAGAGACGGGCGACTCCCGCGGGGCTGTTGGCCGCGGCCGAGGCCGCAAGATTGAACGAGGGAACGGCGGCAAAGTTCTCCGCCGTGCCGGTCACGGCCAACGAGGCGCCCGCGAGTTCGGCGACACGCGCATCACGAATGGTCACCCGGCCACCGATCAGCGAGGCATCGACACGCAGATCTCGCCCCCGCGTCTGGGCGTAGGCAAACTGCTGGATCGCGATCTTGACGGCCGCATCGACGTCGTTGAGGAACGCGAGTCCCAGTGGGTCTGCTCCGGCTCCGCGCGCAGGCGCGGATGGCGCCGTTGCTGCGGGTCGCGGCGCCGACGATCCGCCCGACGCCGGCGCGGCCAGGGCCATGTAGGCATCGGCGTTCAGGCGATCCATCGTGAGATCGACGCTGAACGACGGGCGCGCTCGGAGCGCATAGGCGGCGCCGCCGGTCACGCGTGCCGAGTCGAGCCGCAGGTCGAGGCCGGCAAGCTGCACGAGTTCGGGCGTGACCTTGACCGCGGATTGGAAGCTGAACTGTCGGAGCCGATCGGCCGGCGCCCGGTCGGTGCTGACGTTGAGCCACCCCAGCACGCCACGCAGATCCGCGGCCAGCGCCTCCACCCGGCCGTCGAATTGCGGTCCAGGCCCGACGAGCCGCCCGCTCAGCGCAATCGTGGCATTGCCTGGCAACTCGGCGGAAAGATTCTTGAACTCCAGCACGCCGTCCCGCAGCGCTCCTTCGACGCGGGCATGGCGAACGGTCGCGCCGCGCAGGCCGAGCGCATCGATGCTCACGTCGACGGTGGCGGTCAGGTCCTTGGGTAGGGCCGGCATCGCCGCAGCCGATCGCTCCGAGGTGGTTGCTGGAGCCTGTGGACGCACCGGAACCCCGGGACTCCCAGCGGCCGACGGCGTCGCCGTCAACCAGGGATCGACATCGAGCCGCCCGAAACGAAGCGCGACGTCCAGCGAAAGTTTGGGAGACAGCGCTGCCGTCACCGTGCCCCCGCCGCGCGTTTCACCCAACGTCAGCGCGAGATCGGTCAGGCTGACGCCCTCAATGCCACCCTCGATGGCGGAACGCCATTGCAGCGCCTGGGCACCCGGTGGCGCCGGAAGATCGGTTTGCAGCAAGCTGCCCAGCCCGGCCATTGCACCGCGGAGGTCGGGGGCATCGATATCGAACCGACCGTTGAAACGTCCCTTGACGCTCGCTTCACTCAAGGTCCCGCGAAGTTTGGCCGCAAGGCGCGCGCGGTCGAGTTCAAGCGACACCGACAAGGGGACGGCCCCGGCCAGCTTTCCGACGCTGACATCGAGGGTGGCCGGTTGCCCGCGCACCACGAGTTTGCCTTTGGCCGCGAACGGGCCGGCGGTCAGGTCGCCGGCCGTCACCTCGAGATCGATCTTTTCGAGTTGCTCGCGGGTACCGGAGGCGGCATCGCGATAGCTGACGCTGCCGTTCGTGATGCTGAGGCGTTCGAGCAGGACGCTCGGACCACCGCTCGCGCTCCCGCCATCGCCGGATCCGCCGGTCGGTGTTTGGGGTGACGCGGTCGTTGCGAACGACCAACTCGTCCGGCCGTCCGCCAACGTTTCGAGGGCAACCACGGGCTCGATCAGGCGGACCGACTTCACTTCGATCGTGCCGGTCAGCAACGGCCAGAACGCCGCCTGCACCTCGACCGCGCGAAGTCGGACCATGACCGGGTTCTCGGCGCCGGCGATATTGGCGAAGGTGATGCCGCGGGCCGTCACCTCCGGCGAGGGCAACAATCGCGCCGACAAATCCCCCTCGATCGTCAGCCGGCGCCCCGTGGCCGCCTCGGCGGCGGCGGCGATCTCCGTCTTGTAACGGTTGAGATCGATCAGACTCGGCCCGACGAGGATCGCTGCCACGAGGACAACGACGACCAGGCCAATCACCACCAGAACCTTCTTCACCCGCGATCCTCCCTAGCGGCCGACCCCATATTACCCGTCTGCGCGACAAAACGGTTGCAACCCTCGGTTACCCGAGTCCCGATGCGTAGGGCAAGCGACACCGCAAGCGTGGCGCGTTACAATGATCCTCCACATTTCTCGCGTCCGTCCGACATTCTCCACAGGGGTTATCTGCCATGAAGGCTTCCGATCTCTTCGTCCGTTGTCTCGAAGCCGAGGGGGTGACGCACATCTTCGGCGTCCCGGGCGAAGAAAACGCTCACGTCATGATGTCCCTGCTCGAGAGCAAGATTAAGTTCGTGCTCTGCCGCCACGAACAAGCGGCGGCATTCATGGCGGACGCGTACGGGCGCCTGACCGGCAAACCCGGCGTTTGCCTCGCGACCCTGGGGCCGGGCGCAACGAACCTCGTGACCGGCGTCGCCGACGCCAACATGGATCGCGCGCCCCTGGTCGCGATCATCGGCCAGGCCTCGACCCGGCGCCTACACAAGGAGAGTCACCAGAACATGGACTCGATTGCCATGTTCCGCCCGATCAGCAAATGGGCGCAGAGCATCGCCAATGCCGACTCGATCCCAGAGGTCGTCCGCAAGGCGTTCAAGCTGGCTGAGTCGGAAAAACCGGGCGCCAGCATCATCGAACTGCCCGAGGATATCGCCCACGACGAAACGAGTCGCACGCCGATGCCGGTGCGCAAAACCCGCCGTGCCGCGGCCGATCACAAGGCGGTCGCTCGGGCGGTCGACATCATTGTCAAGGCGAAGAGCCCCCTGATCCTCGCCGGCAACGGCGCGGTGCGCAAACGCGCCGCGACCCAACTTCTGCGTCTGGCGAGCAAGACGGGAATGGGCGTCGTCAACACGTTCATGGGTAAGGGTGCCGTCCCGCGCCAGGACGAGCATTGCCTGTTCACGCTCGGCCTGCAGAGCAAGGATCACGTCAATGCGGCGATCGAAGCGGCCGATGTGATCGTCTCGGTGGGCTACGACCTCGTCGAGTTTTCGCCCGAACACTGGAACAAGAAGGGCGGGAAGACCATCATCCATATCGACTTCTGGCCCGCTGAGTTGGACGACGCCTATCCAGTCGAGGTCGACATCGTCGCCGACATCGCCGATGCGCTGTGGCAGATGAACGAACTCATCAATCAGCGCTACGAGGGCAAGCTGCCGCTATTCGACATCAAGGGTCGCGCCAAGCTGCGTCAGAACATCCTCGATGACTTTGCGATGGAGAAGAACGACACCGCGTTTCCAATGAAGCCGCAGAAGATTTTGTGGGATGTGCGCGAGTTTCTCGGGCCCTCCGACATCCTATTGGCCGACGTTGGTGCCCACAAGATGTGGGTGTCGCGCTATTACCAGTGCGATGACGCCAACACCTGTTTGATCTCGAACGGATTCTGCTCGATGGGCTTTGCCTTCCCAGGCTCGATTGGCGCCAAGTTGGCGATGCCGGACCGCCGGATCATGTCGATCAACGGCGACGCCGGGTTCATGATGAACGCCCAGGATCTCGAAACCGCCGTGCGCCTCAACCTCAACGTCGTCGCGATGATCTGGATGGACGGCGAGTACGGCCTGATCAAGTGGAAGCAGCAGAACCAGTTCAACGGCCGGCACTTCGATCTCAAATTCGGCAACCCCGACTTCGAGTTGTTCGCCAAGTCGTTCGGCGCCTGGGGCAAGGTCATTCGTTCGGCGGCCGAACTCAAGCCGGCCCTGGCCGAAGCCTTCGTCCAGCCGGGCCCCGCCTTGATTGCCGTGCCCGTCGACTACGCCGAAAACCGCAAGATGACCAAGCGCCTGGGCGAGCTGTCGTTCACCATTTAGCGAAGCGTCAGCGCCACGATCGTGGAGCGCACCGCCAGAAGCGCGCACCGTCGAGGAGAGAAGACGATGACCGAGCGGGCGGAACCGGCGCTCGTCGAGGAGCCCCGGTTCTTCACCCTATGGGACGGGCTACGCTGGCTGACCGCCCGTGTCACGCGCTATCGCGGCCGCCTCGCGCTGGTGCTGATCGCGATGGCGATCGACGTCGCCTATCACACCTTCGTTTCGATGAGCCTGATGGTGCTGGTCGACGAGGCGATCATCCCAGGCGAACGGCGCGTGCTGTTGGTCGTCGTCGGCGTGCTCGTGACCGGGTTCTTGGCTGCCGCCGCAGCCCATGTCGTCCGCGACTATCTGCACGCTTGGTTTGCCGCACGCGTCCAGGCCGACCTGCGGCTGGCGATGTTCGAGAACTTGCATCGTTTGTCGCTGCGCTTCTATGGGCGGGTATCGACGGCGTCGATCCTCGGTCGCTTCACCAACGATCTCGGACAGGTCGAAGGCGGCGTGCTCAATGCCCTTCCCAATGCCACGATCGCGTCGATGTACGTGCTGGTAAGCGCGAGCACGCTGTTCGCCCTGCAATGGCAGCTTGCCCTCCTCGCGGTCTCGGGCATCCCGATCGCCATGCTCATGACACGGTTCGCCGGGCCGCGGGCGTTGGCCGCCGGCCAGGTGTTTCGCCCGGCACAGACCCAACTCAATGCCCGCGTCCTCGAAACGATCGAGGCCCAACCGGTGGTCAAGGCCTTCGACCTGCGCGAAAGCCTGAGGCGGTCGTTCTACGACCAGGCGACGGACGTACTTCGCCTGGCCATGCGCTTCACGTTCCTCACGTACCTCGTCGAGCGCCTTCCCAACCTGACGATGCTGGCGCTGCAGGTCGTCGTGATCGGTGCCGGCGCTTGGCTGTGCTTCGAAGGACGCCTCACCACCGGTGAACTGGTGGCGTTTGCCGCCCTCTACGCCACGATCAGCGCGGCGGTCGTGCGCCTGATGGCGACCATGCCCGGCCTGATTCGCGCCACGGGCGGTGCGGAGCGGGTCAACGACCTGTTGATCCAACGCGATGTCGTGGCCGACCGGGACGACGCACGCGAACTGCCGCCTTTTGCCGAGCGATTGGTGATCGATCACGCCTCCTTCAGCTACGGCCGCGATCGCACCGAACTGAGTGACGTGAGTCTCGTGATCGAACGCGGCAGCCATGTCGCCTTGGTCGGGCCGAGCGGCTGCGGCAAGAGCACGACATTGAGCCTTCTCCTGCGCTTCTACGATCCGACGGAAGGGCGGGTCACGTTGGACGGCGTCGATCTTCGTGCGGCCCAGTTGGCCTCGCTCTATGCCCAAGCCGCTGTCGTGTTCCAGGACAATTTTCTGTTCAACGCGACGATCCGGGAGAACATCAGGGTCGGGCGCCCCGAGGCGAGTGACGCCGAAGTCGAAGTCGCCGCCAGTGCGGCCGAATTGCACGACCAGATCCTGGCCCTGCCGCTCGGCTATGCAACCCAGGTGGGCGAACGCGGACGCGTCCTTTCGGGTGGCCAACGCCAACGCCTGGCCCTGGCGCGGGCACTCGTCCGCGACCCCGCGATCCTCTTGCTCGACGAGGCGACCTCAGCGCTCGATGCGGCCACCGAGACGGCCGTCAACCAAACGCTCCGCCGCCTCGCGACGACGCGCACGGTGATCCAGGCAACCCACCGCCTGAAGAACGTTTCCTACGTCGATCGCCTGTTCGTTTTCGACCAGGGGCGACTGATAGAGCAAGGCTCGCACGCCGAGCTGCTGGCCGTCGGCGGGCGCTACGCCGCCATGTGGCGACGCCAGGACGGCGTAACACTGACCGACGACGACGAGGCCGAGGTCAGCGTGACGTACCTGACCACGATCCCGTTGTTTCAATCACTCGAGGCACGCCTGCTCGAGCCGATTGCCAACGCGTTCCGTACCGAGCATCTCGGGCCTGGCCAGGAGGTCGTCCGCCAGGGGGAGGCCGGCGAAAAATTCTACATCGTCGCTCGCGGTAAGCTCGAGGTGACGGCGCTCAACGAGACCGGACAATCGCGCCACATCGCCTACCTCGAGGATGGCGATCATTTCGGCGAAATGGCGCTGATCGAGTCGAGCGCGCGAACTGCGACGGTCGCGGCCGTCGAGCCGACGATCCTGCTGTCGCTGCGTCGTCGGCACTTTCAGAAGCTCTTGGAACTCGCGCCGGCGCTTCGTGACGCGATCCTCAAGATCTCCGCCGAGCGCGCGGCAGCACTGGCCCGAACGTTGGCTTGAACGATACGTGACCATCTCAGGGAGCCGCGATCTTCCGGCAACTGACTCGAGCTAGGCCCTCGTATGTAACGCGCAACTTGGTCGATCCGGGATGCAGGAAACCACTTCAGCGATGTGGCCGGGCGGCCCGACGCCAACCCCAGCACCTGCTCACGATGCCGCAAGACGACGGAGCGTTCGAGCGCATGCCCGGGTCGCTTCGCGACAGCGAACAGTCCTGACGGCGTCGCCTTTGTCGACCCGTTCCAAGGACGACGACCTAAGCGCCGTTGATCCGAACCACCTTGCCTGGGTTCATGATGTTCGCCGGATCGAGCGCCTGTTTGAGTGTGCGCATGACGGCGAGCGCCGGGCCGTGTTCGGCTTCGAGAAAATCGATCTTGCCGTAGCCGACGCCGTGCTCGCCGGTACAGGTGCCGCCCATCGCCAGCGCCCGCGCGACAATGCGCTCGTTGAGGCGCGTTGCCTCGGCGATGTCCTCGGGCTTGGTCGGGTCGACGACGAACGCGACATGGAAGTTGCCGTCGCCCACGTGACCGACAATCGGTGCGGGCAGGAACGAATCCTCGAGATCCTTCTTGGTCTCGACGATGCAATCGGCGAGCCGCGATATCGGCACGCAGACGTCGGTGGCCCAGAAACCGCTGCCCGGCTTGAGCGCGGCCGCCGCGTAGGCCGAATCGTGACGCGCTTGCCAAAGCTTGTTGCGCTCCTCGGCGCGGGTCGCCCACTGGAAGCCCCCTCCGCCATGGTCTTGCGCGATGGCCTGCACCTGGGCTGCCTGCTCCTGAACGCTCGCTTCGCTGCCATGGAACTCGAGGAACAACGTCGGCGCCACCGGGTAGGACAACTTCGAGTAGCGGTTGACCGCATCCATCTGGACCTCGTCCAGAAGTTCGATCCGGGCCACCGGAATGCCGCTCTGGATCGTGGCAATGACGCTGTCGACGGCCCCCTTGATGGTGGCAAAGGAACATACGGCCGAGGACATCGCTTCGGGGATGCCATAGAGGCGCAACGTCACCTCGGTGATGACGCCGAGGGTTCCCTCCGAACCCACGAAAAGACGCGTCAGATCGTAGCCCGCCGCCGACTTGCGCGCCCGCCGGCCGGTGCGGATCACGCGACCATCGGCCAGCACGACGGTGAGCGCGAGCACGTTCTCGCGCATGGTGCCGTAGCGCACGGCGTTGGTGCCCGAGGCGCGTGTCGCGGCCATGCCGCCCAGCGACGCATCGGCACCGGGATCGATCGGAAAGAACAGGCCGCGGTCGCGCAAATGGTTGTTGAGTTGTTTGCGCGTCACCCCCGCCTCGACCGTGCAATCGAGATCCTCGGCGTTGACCTCGACAATACGATCGAGGCCGCTCACATCGATCGAGACGCCACCGTGGACGGCGGCGACATGGCCCTCGAGGGAGGTGCCGGTGCCGAACGGAATAACCGGGATGCGGTGGGCCGCGCATAGCCCCACGACCTCGGCAACCTCGGCGGTCGTTCGCGCGAACACGACGGCGTCGGGATCGGCACTCGGATGATAGGAGGCGTCCTTGCCGTGGTGTCGACGAACCGCCGTGACACGCGAGAAGCGCTCGCCAAACCGTCCGGCCAGCCTGGCCAAGGCCGGCTCCCAGGCCGAGGGAGTCGGGCGCGGTGCTTGGGCGTCCATGGGTAGCAATCTAGATTTGCACGGCGGTGGGAGCAATCCATTGGGGCCCCGACCCGGCACACCTATGATTGGAACATGACCTTTGCCGCTCCGCTAGCACTCGAAACCACGCAGACCGTCGCGGCCGATTGGATCGACTACAACGGTCACATGAACGTCGCCTACTACAGTCTCGCCTTCGATCGGGCTTACGATCAGTTGCTGGAGCGGCTCGGAATGGACGAGGGATATCGCCAGCGGACGGGCTGCTCGTCGTTCACCCTCGAATCGCACCTGTGCTTTCTCCAGGAGGTTCGCCTCGGCGATTCGCTCCGCTTCACGTGCTGGTTGTTGGACCATGACGCGAAGCGCCTCCACTTCTTCGGCGAAATGACGCAAATCGAGCGCGGCTACGTCGCGGCAACCCATGAATGGGTGGCCCTCCACGTCGATCTGACGACGCGCCGCAGCACGGCCATGCATGCGCCCTTGGCTCCTGCGGTCGCTGCGCTGGCCCTGGCCCACGCCGGGCTGCCCCGCCCGGCCCGCGCCGGCCGCCGCATCGGCCTCAGGCCCGCGGTGGCTGCCGCGGGCGCCCTGTGATAAGCAGCCCGGGAATGTCCGACCCGTTCGACTTCTCCGATTCGCCGCCGGCACCGCCAGCCCCACGCTCCGAAG
>VGES01000068.1 GCA_016869765.1 Alphaproteobacteria bacterium | reverse complement strand
CGACCCCCCCCCCGCCAATGGCTGCGGGCTGCTCGTCGGCGGCTCGCCCCTCGACGCGCGGCAGGCTTCTCGCTTGAGGATCTGCTCGAAAAGCGGGACGCCTTGCGGCCCCAGAAGTTCACCGACTTTTTCGGCCGCTACGAGCGCATCGTTCGGCGTCATCGTCCGGACAGCGTGCCGCTCGATTTCGGAGACAAGGTCGTACTCGAACTCGGCAGTGGTCCGCTCCTAGGCTTTGCACCGCTCGCCGTGTTCTTCGGGTGTCGCCGCTATGTCTGTGTCGATCCGACCCTGGACAAGGCCGTCCTGAGTCATCCCGTCCTCCGCGAACGGTATTTCTCGGCCATCTACGATGACCTCACGGCGATGCACGGTCCGCGTCAGTCCTTGGAGGCATTCCTTGCGTCGCTGTCGGACTCCATCGTCCCGGTGCAGAGCATCGAACACCTGCCGACGGAGCCGGGGATCGACATCGTGCTGTCCAATTCGTGCCTCGAACACATCGACGACCTGGCGGCAACGCTCGCCGCGTTGAGGGGCCGTTGTTACCAACGGGCGACCCACCTCCACCTGGTCGACTTCGGCAATCATCGGCGCTCGCCCCATCCGTTTTCCGATGTTTACGAACAGCCACCCGAGGACTACCAGCGACGCTTCGGTCGCGGCATCAATCTGATGCGCGGCACGGACGTCGTGAAATCGTTTCAGCAAGCCGGATTCCCGGCAGTGCTGATCCGGTATTACGACGCCGAACGTACGTACCACGGCACAATCCACCCCTGGTGGCAGGAGCGCTACGCGAGAGCCGACTTGTTCCTGAAAGCGGGGATCATCTACGTGCCGCCCGAGGGACGTGGCGAACAGTCGCCAAGTATGGCCCGCTGATGCCGCGACCATGAGCGCCGATTCGCTCCGACTCCTGGCATGCCGCGACCGGACGACGCGACCCACTTGGATCGTGTCCCGGGGACTCTCATATCCCGAGCCATGAGTTTGCCCCAGGCCTCCCACCGCATCTTGCCGACGCCAAGTTCGCGGACGAGGACGCGCTGCTCACCTCGCTCGATGCGGATCTGGTGTTCGGCGACGAAGCCTTGGCGCGCATCGATGGCGAGGCCCACTCGCTTGCGTCGGGTATCCGCGCCCGGGCGCCCAGCCACCTCGGAGTCGAGACGTTTCTTGCCGACGGCCTGTCGACGCCGGAGGGTGTCGCACTCATGTGCCTGGCCGAAGCTATGCTGCGCATCCCCGATCGCGCCACGGTCGATGCGCTGATCGGGGACAAGCTCGGAGGCGCCGACTGGGAACACCATCTCGGGCGTTCGGAGTCGCTCTTGCTCAACGCCTCCTCCCCGGGACTCGCGCTCACCGGCGCGCTCGTCGAGTGGAGCGGGGAAACCGAGGACGGCGTGTTCGACGTGTTGCGGCGGACCATCGGCCGCCTCGGCCAGCCGGTCGTGCGCACCGCGCTCGACGCGGCGATGCGTCTCATGGGCGAACAGTTCGTCATCGGCGAAACGATCGCCGATGCCATCGCCCTCGCCGGGCGGGAGCACCCGGGCCTGCGCTACTCCTTCGACATGCTGGGGGAGGCGGCGATCACCGCCAAGGACGCCGAAACATAGGTCGCGAGTTATGCCGACGCCATTGCGGCCCTCGGCGATCACGCCGCGCCGGTCGAGCCGATCGACAACGACGGCATCTCGGTCAAGTTGTCGGCGCTGCACCCGCGCTACGAAGAAAGCCAGCGGTCGCGCGTCCCGGCCGAACTGTTGCCCCGCCTCGTTGGCCTTTGTGAACAGACGGCGCGCGCCAACATCGCGCTCACCATCGATGCCGAAGAGGCCGATCGCCTCGTGCTCTCGCTCGATCTGTTTTCGGCCCTGGCGCAGGACCGCCGGCTCGCCGGCTGGGACGGGCTCGGTCTTGCGGTTCAGGCCTACCAGAAGCGTGCCCCCGCGGTCATAACCTGGCTCCCCGAATTGGCGCGCGCCACGGGTCGGCGCATCCCGGTGCGCCTCGTCAAGGGCGCCTATTGGGACAGCGAGGTCAAATGGGCCCAGGAGAAGGGGCTCGGCGATTTTCCGGTGTTCACGCGCAAGGCGGCGACCGACCTTTGTTATCGCGCCTGTGCCGCGCGGCTGTTCGGCGGCGGCGATCGCCTGTTCGGGCAGTTCGCGACCCATAACCCGCGCACGGCGGCCGAAGTGATCGAACTCGCGGGCCCGATCCGGCGATACGAGTTCCAGAAGCTGCATGGCATGGGCGACTCGCTCTACGAACTGTTGGCCGAGCGCCTGGGCAAGCGCTTCCGCTGCCGGGTCTATGCGCCCGTGGGCGATCACCGCAACCTGCTGCCCTATCTCGTGCGCCGACTGCTCGAGAACGGCGCCAATACCTCGTTCGTCCACCAGGTGAGCGACGCGGGGCGACCTTTGGAAGGCATCGTCGCCGACCCGACGCAGATTCTCACCGACCAGACGCTGGCGGTCGTCAAGCCCTCGCAGCTGTTCGGCGAGCGGCGCAACGCCTCGGGCCTCGACCTCGCCGACCGCCGCGTGCTCGACGGCATCGTGGTGCGGCTCACGCTCGATCGTGACGCGGTCCCCGCGGAAGCCGATCGCCATGAGCCGGCCGATGCCGAACGCCGCGTCGGCCATCAGCGGGACTCCTCGACGAGCGATGTCGCCAACGCGGTCGGGACGGCACAGACGGGTTATGGGGCGTGGTCGCATCGGCCGGCGGCCGAACGCGCGGCGGTGCTCGAAGCGGCGGCCGATCTGTTCGAAAAATCCCGGCTCGATCTTCTGTCGCTGATCGTCCGGGAGGGTGGCCGCACGATCGGCGACGCCCTCTCCGAGGTGCGCGAGGCCACCGACTTCCTGCGCTACTACGCGGCCCGCGCGCGAGCCGATTTTGCCGCGCCCATGGCGCTGCCGGGGCCGACCGGGGAGCACAACAGCCTGCGACTCGAAGGCCGCGGCGTGTTCAGCTGCATCAGCCCGTGGAACTTCCCGCTCGCGATTTTCGTCGGGCAACTGTCCGCGGCGCTCGCCTCAGGCAATACGGTCGTGGCCAAGCCGGCCGAACAGACCTCGCTAACGGCGGCGCGCGCGGTTGCGCTCCTCCACGAAGCCGGGGTGCCGAGCGAGGCACTGCAACTCGTCTACGGCGGGGCCGCCGTCGGCATGGCGTTGGTCGAGGACCCGCGCCTCGCGGGCGTCGCCTTCACGGGCTCGACCGCGACCGGCAAGGACATCGCCCGGCGTCTCGCGGCCGGTCCCCGCCCGATCGTGCCCTTCATCGCCGAGACCGGCGGGGTCAACGCCATGATCGCCGATTCCTCGGCGCTGGCCGAACAACTTGTGCGCGACGTCGTGATCTCGGCGTTCCAGAGTGCCGGGCAGCGCTGCTCGGCGCTGCGCGTCCTGTTCATGCAGGATGATGGCGCCGATTCCGTGCTCGAAAAGCTCGCAGGGGCCATGGCCGAACTCCGCGTCGGGGACCCGGCCGATCCGGCGACCAACGTGGGCCCGGTGATCGACGCCCGGGCCCGCGACAAACTCGCGGCCTAAGCGGTGACGATGGACGCGCGCTTTGGTCCGTTCGCCCGGGCTAGGCTCTTGGAAGAATGCCGGTGTGGCACGTTCATCGCGCCCGTCGCCTATGTCGTAGGGCTCGCCGCCGTGCCCAACGACGAAGTATTCGGCCCGATCCTGCACGTCGTGCGTTGGAAGGCGGACGAACTCGACCAAGTGCTCGCGGCGATTCGTGTCACCGGCTATGGCCTCACGCTCGGCCTTCACAGCCGCATCGGCTCCTTCCAGGAGCGCGTTGCCAAGTCGTTGGCGGTGGGCAACGTCTCCGTCAACCGGCCGATGATCGGCGCGGTCGTGGGCGCTCAACCGTTCGGCGGCGTCGGGCTATCGGGCACCGGCCCTAAGGCGGGCGGGCCCTTCTATCTCCATCGCTTCGCGCGCGAGGTGGCGACGAGCGTCAACACTGCGGCGATCGGTGGCGACATCGCACTGATGAGCCGCGGCCGATCCTCCGGCCGATGGTGCAGGCGAGTTCGAAATCACGCGTCGGCCAGCATCGCCGCGAGTTCGCGTACGCCGAGGACCTCAAGGCCATCGCCGCGGGGGTAACGCTCCTCACCGGAGTAGACGACGAAGCTCCGTTCGGGTCTCAGGTCCGAGCGAGCGTGATGGAACCCGCGATCGAGCGCAGGTGCGAGGCCGCGCTTGATCTCGATCGCCCAGCGCCGTCCGCGTGGGAGATCGAGCACGAGATCGATCTCGGCGCCGGCGGCGGTCCGATAGAACGAGGCCGAGGTTCGCTCGGGCGCCGCGCTCAACAGGTTCTCGATCACGAATCCCTCCCAACTGCCGCTGGCGACGGGATGGCTCAACACCGCCTCGCGATCGTCGAGGCCGAGCAACGACGCTGGCCGAGGACATCGCGAGAGGCCGGCCCAGCCTATTACCCCACCTGATTTAGCCGCCTGTCAGTTTCCCGATCCGGTGATCGGCCGCCACGGAAAGCGAATTCCGAGACCCAACACTTGGGTCTGAGGGCTTACGTAAGACCGCGGCGCCGTTACTCGAATTTTTTCCCATTTCATCCCGGCACGGAACACGTCGGAGTGGAGCATCATCGAGGTTGCGTTCGAGCCCATCTGTTCGGGCGTCATGCCGTCCCATTCGGGCCAGCGCTCGTCGCGATGGCCGAGCTTTGCCATCGACGAAGTTCGCCGCTAAGGTTCGCCCCCGTTGGGCGAGGGTTCCGTGTACGACCTGATCATTCGCAATGCGCGCATCGCCGATGGCCTTGGCCATCCCTTGGTCGAGGGCGACCTCGCGGTCAAGGACGCCCGCGTCGCCGCCGTGGGGCGGATCACGGGCGATGCCGCGAGCATCGTCGATGCCGAGGGCCTGGTCTTAGCCCCCGGCGTCGTCGACGTTCACACCCACTATGACGCTCAGCTCACCTGGGACATGACCGCTTCGCCGTCCCCGGCCCTCGGCGTGACCACCGTCGTGCTCGGCAATTGCGGCTTCGGGATTGCTCCCGCGTCGCCTGCAGTGCGCGATCTTCTTCTTGCCAACCTGTCCGAGGTCGAGGCGATGTCGCTCAGCGCGCTGAAAGCGGGCGTCGCCTGGGAATTCGAGAGCTTCGGCGAATACTTGGACGTGCTGCGCCGTCGCACCAGCTATCCCAACGTCGCGGTCCTGGCCTCGCACACCGTGATGCGCACCGCGGTGATGGGCCCGGCGGCCTCCGAGCGTCCGGCGAACCCGGCGGAGCGCGCTGCGATCGTCGCTTTGTTTCGCGACGCGATGGACGCGGGGGCCGTGGGCTTGGGCTCCTCGACCAGCGAGAACCACCGTGGCGCCGGCGGCCTGCCGGTCGCCTCGCGCCTGGCCGACGAGGCCGAGTTCGCGGCTCTCGCGCAGGTTCAGGCGACCTACGACCACGGCGTGTTCATGGCGACCTGCGGTCATCACACGACGGTCGAGGTGCTGGCGCAACTCGCCCAGGTAAGCCGTCGGCCGACGCTCTACGCCGCGCTCGTCGACTATCCGGCCGAGCCCGACCGCGCGCGGCGCATCATGGCCGGGCTCGACGATGCGCGTGCCCAGGGCATCCCGCTCTACGGCCAGACCTCCTGCCAGCCGGTGAGTCTCGCCTTCACGCTGGATGGCGCCTTCATCCTCAAGACCATCGCGCCGTGGCCGGCCGACGGCGATCGCGAGTCCCTGAAACGCATTTTCGCCGATCCCGGTTTTCGCGCGGCCCTTCGCGCGACTCTGGCACGACCCGATCCGCGGCGCGTGTTCAACGGCGACTGGCGGCACATGGAGGTGACGAGCGTGGCCTCGCCCGCCCACGCGTCCTACGACGGCCGCACCATCGCCGCGATCGCGGGCGAGGAGGGACGGGATCCGCTCGATGTGTTCCTCGACTTGGGACTCGAGGAAAATCTCGCGACGCTCTTCACCGGGCGCATCCTCAACGTCGATGAGGCCGGGGTCGAGCCGCAGCTCAAGAACGACGGCGTTCTCATCAGCCTGTCGGACGCCGGGGCGCACAATACGTTTCTCTGCGACGCCGGCTACGCCATGCACCTCTATGGGCGCTGGGTGCGCGAGCGCCGGGCCCTCGATCTGCCGACCGCGATCCGCAAGGTGACGAGCGATCCGGCCCGCGTCTATGGCCTGATCGACCGTGGGCGCCTGACACCGGGCGCCTTCGCCGACATGATCCTGTTCGATCCCGACACGATCGGCATTTCGCCGCTCGAACGGGTGCGCGACCTGCCGGCGGGCGGCGAGCGGCTGATCCGCCGCGCCCCGGGCCTGGCCGGTACCTGGGTCAACGGCGTCCAGGTGTTCGACGGCCGCGACTACGTGCGCCACGCGCGCGGGCCGGGACACGTGCTCACGCGATTCGTCTCTGGTCGGCCGAAGTGGGCGATGCCGGCCTAGGCCGACGGTCACAGTTGTGCCCCCTTAGTTTGCCGTGTAGGTTTCCTAAAGGTACCGCCGGACAAAAAAAGGCTGGGCCGACAAGGGGGGGACCGAAATGGCGCACGCTCGCGGTGCGATCAACGATCTATTGACGTCCTTCGATCGTTGGGCCGATCGCTTTCTGTACTTCGCCTCTGCGCTTCTGCTCATGCTCTTGACGGGATTGGTCATCTACACGGTGATCGCCCGCTACGTGTTCAACTCTTCGCCCCTGTGGGGCGAAGAGGCGCCCCGCGTGATCTTCATCTGGATGAGCTATCTCGGCGTGGCCGTGGCGACCCGGCGCGGCCAGAACCTCCGCGTCACGTTCCTGCTCGACAAGATGGCGCCACGGCTCCGCCTGATCCTCGAGATGTTCATGCACGCGATGGTCGTGATCATGCTCGTCGTTTTGTTCTGGTACGTCTGGCCGATCATCAGGCTGACCTCGACCATGATCATGCTGTCGACCGGGTGGCCGCATTCGGTGAGCTACATCCCGCTGCCGATTGCCTGCGCTCTGATGCTCGTGTACCAGGGCAAGTTGGTGGCGCGTAGCCTGCGCGAATACCGCGACGGGACGTGGGCCCGCCTCGCCGGCAAAGGAGCAGCGTGATGCTGCTCGCCAGCATGCTGATCCTGCTACTGCTCTTCTCGCTCATCGGGATGGAGATCGCCTGGGCGATCGGGTTCGCCGCGTTCGCCTACATGGTGCTGTCGCAGTTCACCGATTCGCCCCGCCCGTTCGTCTTGTTCGCCCAGCAGATGATCACCGGCATCGACGGCTTCATCCTGCTCGCCATTCCACTGTTCATCTTCGCCGGCGAACTGATGAACGTCTCGGGGATCACCCAGCGGATGGTGGCGTTTGCCTCGGCCTTCGTGGGCCATCTGCGCGGCGGCCTGGCCAACGTCGGCGTTGTCGCCAATTACATCATGTCCGGGGTGTCGGGGTCGGCGTTGGCCGACGCGGCGGCGACCGGCACCGTCTTGGTGCCGGAGATGAAGAAGCGTGGTTTCCCCCCCGCGTTCTCCAGCGCGGTCATCGCCTCGGCCGCCACGGTCGGGCCGATCATTCCGCCGTCGATCTCCTTCGTCCTGCTCGGGGCGATCGTCGAAGTTTCGGTCGGTCGGCTGTTCCTCGGCGGTGTCATTCCGGGGACGGTGATGTTCATCGCCATGTTCGCGATCACGTGGTGGCTGTGCCGCAAGCATGACTATCCGGTGGAGCCGCGCGCGACGCCGCGCGAGCGCGTCAAGGCCTCGTTCGACGGGTTCCTGGCGCTGCTCGCGCCAGTGTTCGTCGTCGGCAGCATCATCTTCGGCATCGCGACACCCACCGAGGCCGCCGCTCTCGCCGTACTCTATACGCTGATCCTCGGGCTTCTGGTGTATCGCAACACGTCCCTTTCGGCGATCGTCCATGCCGCCGGCTCAGCGGCGCTCGCCACCGGCGTCGTCATGCTGACCGTCGCGACGTCGCAGATCTTCGCCTTCCTCGCGGTGCAGGAGAAACTCGGCGAAATCCTCACGCGGATGCTGCTCTCCATTTCCAACAACATCTACGTGATCCTGGCGATGGTGAACGTGCTCATGCTCATCCTCGGCATGTTCATGGAAATCCTGCCGATCATGCTCTTGCTGGCGCCGATCTTGTTCCCGCTGCTCAAGAGCATGGGGGTGAGCGAGGTGCACTTCGGCGTCGTGATGGTGCTGAACCTGATGATCGGCATGATCACGCCGCCGATCGGGCTCAACCTGTTCATGCTTTCGACGATCAGCGGCGAAGGGGTGATCACGATCTTCAAGCGCGCGATCCCCTATGTCATCGTCCTGATCGCGGTGCTGATGCTCATCACCTACATTCCGTGGCTTACCTTGTTCATCCCGGATCTGGTGCTCCCGGAACGCGGATGACGTAGACTTCACGCAACCGTGCCGGCTCGACCGGCCCGGACAACACAAGGAGGACAAGATGGCGAACTATTGGGTAACCCGGCGGCGGCTGGGACCGTTGGCGATCGGTGCTGCAGCGGCGGCAGGATTGGTGGGCGATTTGGCTGCCCAAGGCAGGAAGTACAAGTACGGCACGGCCGCCGCCCCGGGCTCGATCTCGGCGCGTTTTGCCACGCGCCTCTTCGAACTCACCAAGGAGCGCACCAAAGGCGCGGTCGACTTCGACGTGTTCGCCAACTCCTTGGGTCTCGGCGAACTTCAGTTGTTGCAGGGTGCGGCGCTCGGCACCGTCGATGCTGCGGGCACGGCGGCCACCGCGACCCGGGAGTTCGACATTTTCTACTCGCCCTATTTCTTCCGTGACCGCGAACACGCCGGAAAGGTCGGCAACGGCTTGTTGCGCGAGCGGGCGAGCAAGGTCCTCGAAACCAAGTACCAGGTGAAGCTGTTGGGCGTCGGGCGAGCTGGGCCGTGGAACCTGTTCCTGCGGCGCAAGATCTCGTCGTTCGACGAGCTCAAGGGCATGAAGATTCGTGCCGCGCCGATCGAGGGCCAGACCGAGGGTCTGAAGCACCTGGGCGCCGAGGCGGTCTCGATCGCCTTCAACGAACTCTACGGCGCGCTGCAGCAGGGCATCGTCGACGGCGCTTCGACGCTCGCCAACCTGGGCATCGCCCAGAAGTTCTACGAGGTGGCCAAATACCAGGTCACCAACGACTTCGGCTTCGGTCTCGACAAGTACATGATCAGCTTGCGCACGTGGAACGGACTGGCGAAGGGCGACCAGGAGATCCTGCAGCGCACCTTCGATGAGCTCGAGCCCGAGCTCTATTACAAGACCGACCTTGCCGAGGCGCCGCAGAACCTCAAGAGATGGGAGGAACTGAACGGTGCCGGAAACGGTCGTGACCTTCGAGGCCTCGGCGGCGCAAGCCAAGATGGCCCCGCTCAACAAGAAGCTGGCCGACGAGGTCTATGGCGCCGGCACCTGGGATCAGATCGTCAAGGCCTGATCAATTGGCGTAACGCACGCGAAAGGGGCACCCGACGGGGTGCCCCTTTTCGTTGCGATGCTCAGCCGTTGGCGGAATCAGCCCTCGAACTCGACGAGTTCGTAACGCGATTCATAGATCGGGTAGTACATCTTCACCATGACGCGGTGTTCGCCCGTGCACCACGTATCGAGCCACAGGCTGCCATCGGGGTTCTGGTAACTCACGTGTTCGCAGGCGAACGTTCCGGCCCGCGTCGTGATCCGCTCTTCGCCGACGTAGATGGCCTTCATCGGCCACAGGCAGACCATCGGGCCGGACGCGCCGTTGGGCAGCGGCGAGCAGGCGGGAAGGGGCGCAATCGTTTGGACTCCGCGCGCGGCGTCCTTGGCGATGTTGGCGCAGTGCCAAACGTCGTTCGACACGGCGTGGGTAATGAAAGACTTCGGTGCGGCTCCGAGGTCGACGCGTTGGCTCAGTCGTCCCTCTCCGGTCGTAAACGCCTCGCATTCGATGACCTGGCCGGCGATGCGAAACCACGCCGACCCGATCAGGCGATCGCGCTGGCTCACGCGAATGAAGGCATCCCGCGGTGACCAGTCCCGGGCCACGGTATAGGTCACATCCCGCAGCACCTCGGAATCGTCCATCTCGCACATCGCCCGCATCGTGCGGTCGCCGTTGCCGTGGAGCGACAGCAAGCACCACTCGCGGCCTCGTTCGCGGCCGTCTTTGGTGAGATATGCGATTTTGTAGCGAAACGTGCGATGTTGCATGGAAGTCCCGGGGTTGGAATCGAGAAGAATCGGCCGCGTCTCTGTGGGATTGGGCCGCTGTCGGCCCGACGATACGGGACGGCTTACGCGTTGTGCAACTCGACCGCATCCTGGTTGCTTTCGCGACAGTCCGGCGGATTTTTTCCGATCGCGGCCCGTCGAGGACCCGCCTTCGGCAAGGCGCACCCGTGCCTGCTGTGCGATCACGATCGCGGGAGTTGGGCTTGACCCTCCACCCAGGAGGTCACCGTCTCCGAGACGGCAAACCCGGCGGTGGTGACGGCTTCGCCGACCTTGACCAATTCGACCTCGCCTTCGATCGTCACCCAACCCGAAGGCCGATCGACCGCGACCTTGGCCCTGGGATAGGCCGTGTTGATGGCGCGTGATACCGAGCGTGCGCAACCATCGCAGGTCATGCCATCGACTTTGATCTTCAACATGGGGTCTGGCCTCCAAACGATTGACAACCAGCAGCGTGAACCATCCTGCCGGAGCAACCTCAAGGAAATATTGAGCGGCCGGTTTGAACTTGCCGCGGGGTCATCGTCGCCCTTCGCTGCCGGATTGATCACGATCAAGCGATCGACATGGTGATCGGCGAGAATCGTCTACCGCCCGGCGGCGGCATGATCAACGACGGAGAAGAGCCATGACACGCTTTGCGCCATCGTGCGTCGCGGCCACCGGATTAACCTTCGCTCTCGCCCCCGCGCTGGGTTGGGCGCAGGTCGCGGCCCAGGGACCCGGCTACTACGACCACCCGATGATGTCGGGCGGGGCGTGGGGCGGAATGATATTTGGCTCCCTGTTCATGATCGTGGTTCTGGTCGGCGTTATCGGCGTGGTCGTTCTTCTGCTTCGTTGGCTCGGCGGCGCCGGTCCTGGGACCGGGTCGGTATCGCCCGGGCCGCCGAGCCGGACGCCACTCGATATCCTCAAAGAGCGTTTCGCGCGCGGCGACATCGACCAGGAGGAGTTCGAAGAGCGGCGTCGCGTGCTCGATCGCTGAGTGGAGTTTTCCGGCCGCCCGCCCGGCGGCGACGCGCTCCGCGAAGGTCGTCGCTGCTAATTGGCGAATTCGATCCGGTCGTAGTTGACGACGCGGTTTTCCATCGCATAGTTCCGCACCTTGGGGCTCAGGCCATCGAGTTGCACCAGTTGGTGGCTGAACACCGCCGTCGCGTTGTCGTGATAGAAGCGGGCGATCTCGCGCAACAGCCGCTCGCGCTCGGCACGATCGAATGTCGCATTGGCGCGGTTTATGGTGGGCATGATCTCTTCGAAGCACGTGTGGGGCTGACGCGTGCCCTGGCGCACCAGACACGAGTGGGTGTTCATCACCCGCATCAGGTCCGAAGACGGATAGCCCTCGTACTGCATGCTGAACGCGTCTCCGGCCCAGCGCTCGACGCCGAGGACGCGGCGGACGAAGTCGGGGATGGTGACGACCCGTAGCTCGAGATCGACGCCCACCTTCTTGAAGTCGTTGGCCATCGCTTCCATGGTGTCTTTGAACTCGCCGATCGCGGTGACGATTTCGGCGGTGAGCTTGAGCCCATTGCCGTGGCCGGCCTCGGTCAGCAGACGTTTGGCGAGCGCCGGATCGTAAGGGTAGGGCTTGATGTCGTCGAAATGGCCGACCATGCCCGGCGCCGCCGGTTGGCCGGAGGCGACTGTCGTGCCGCGCATCATCGTGCGGATAAATGTCTCCTTGTCGAAGGCGTAGTTGAGCGCGCGGCGCACGCGCACGTCACTGACCGGGCTGTCGCTCTTGGTGTGCACCAGCATCAGGTTGAGCGTGTTGTTGGTCGGCGAAGCCATCACGCGGTTGCCGGCGGCCTCGACCGCGAGTTTGGCGTCGGGCGGCAGCAGCCAGGCGATATCGACCTGACCCGAGTTGAGCCCTTGGACGCGCGCGGCCGTCTCCGGCAGCGCCAGGATTTCCAGGCTCGGAATGCGCGGCTTGCGCCAGCCGTCGGCATAGGCGCGGCCGACGATGCGTTCACGCGACCAGTCTTCAATGCGATAGGCACCGGTCCCCACTGGTCGTCGTCCGAATTGCTCCGGGCCCATGTCGCGCCACGCCTTGGGTTCGTGTGGGCGGAGCAGCGCCAGCCGCTGCGGCAGGATGACGTCGGGCCGGGTGGTGCGGATTTCGACCGTCAGCTCGTCGATCGCCCGGGCCCCCGCCAAGCCGTCGATCTGGCGTGACACCTGCTGATTCATGATCACCGGGTCACCGATCACGGCCTCGACGTTGGCGACGATGCTGGCGCTCGTGAACGCCTCACCATTGTGGAAGCGCACCCCGGGACGGAGCTTGAACACCCATCGGTCCTGGCCGATCGGCTCCCAACTCAGCGCCAATCCCGGTGCGGCGCCGCCGCGGGCATCGACGTAAACAAGCGCATCGAACACCGCGTGCAGCGGCAGGGCCCCGTTGGACCCGAAGGTCCCGTAAGGCATGCCGAACTGCGCCGGCATGTCGTAGTGCGCGATGCGCAACGTATCGCCCGCCGCCAGCGCAGTGGGCGAGGCCAGCGTCAACGCCGAAATCAGAAGCGAAAGCGAGCGCCACATGCTTTTCCCCCTCGGTAGGAACGCAACGGTCACCGGTCCCGACAGACTAGCGACATTCCCCCGCGGAAAGGTAACGGTGGATCGCTTGCACCAGCGCGCGATCAGGCCGAGAATTTTCCTCAGACCGAGAACCCGGGAGTATCCCAATGCATATGCTGGCGGACCGTGCAGCCGTGAAACTCGAAGCGCCACAGGTGGCGCGACTGGCGCGTACCACCGTGCGATCGGCCCAGCGCGCCATGCTCGCGATCGCCCGTGGTCCGGCGGCGCCGGCCTTGCGTCGCGTCGGGCTCGCCTGTCGCCACGACGGCGCCCCTTTGATCGTTCTGCACGAGCCCGTCCCGGGCGGCACGAAGGCCGCCGTCGCGATCGAAGGGCGCGGCGGCCGGGTTTTGGTGACAGTCCAAGGCACCCTGAAACCCTGGCGCGACGAACTCGATCGTTCACGGTTCGAGCGCCGCAACCCGCACGAACACCTCGATGACTGCTGCCAACTTCACGTCATCGAGGTCGCCGCCGTCACGGTCGAGAGCGAGGGTCATGAGCGTTCCGTCGCTGCGGGTGACTATCTGTTCGACGCTTCAGCTGCGGCACCACTCAAAGCCGCCGAGCCCGGCATCATCGAACACATCAACGGCGGTCATCCCGACGCGATCTACGCGGTCACCTCCCACCGCGCCTTGGGCGCCGAGGGCTGGATCGTCACCGGCGTCGATCCCGAAGGCATCGACATTGCCTTGGACGACTCGGCCGAGCGCATCGTCTTCGAACGACCGGTGCAGTCGCGCGAGGACGTCAAGCACACGATGATCGCGTTGCGCACCGCGGCAGGATCGCCGCCGCCGGCAACGGCCAAGGGAGCGCCCGCTCGCGCCGCCGAGTAAGCGCTTCGACGCTTTTGGTTGGGGTCTTCGCCGATCGCGGCGACTTCTCGCGACGCCTATTCCCTCTCCAATTCGACCAGCTCACAGATCGTCTTCGCGAAGTCCCGACGGACCTTCACGAAGATCATGTCGGGCCCCGATTGCGCGGGTCCGGGCCATCTCCTGACCGAGTTTGCGCGCGGTCGTCCAACCTGGGCCATGCCGGCCTGGGCCGCGCCGAACGTGCGTTTGGTCCGTTCGCGTCCGAGTCCTAGAGTAGCGACGAGGGCTCATCGCGAAACGCATCCGAGGGCGAGGTCCAGCGATCGTGAATTTTTCGCCCGTTGTCGCATTCGTGCTTGCGGTGGAAACGATCGTGGAGTTTCCGGCCCATGTTGCGTACGTCACCGTATTCCTGCCGACGTCCGCCGGTCTCGTCTATTTGCTTCTTCGAACGGTGTCCGATCGCGACGCACGACTCGTGGTGCTCCAAACCCTCGCCATCGGTGCTGTCGTCGGCTTTCCGATGTGGTGGATCGAAGTGTGGCTGCTTGACCTCGGGTCGACGGTCTCGTTCGTGCCGGCCAGGATTGCTCTCGAGAGCACACTCTTGGGCGCTCTGCCGGCGGAGACCGTCAAATTCCTGATCGTGTATCTGCGGGTTTGGTCGGGACTCCGCGCGAGCCGCGGCCGAAGTCTCCTGGCGGCCTCGGCGGCCACGGCGACGGGTTACGCGGCAATGAACAACACCGCATGGCTCGTTTGGACCTTCGATTCAGGCGAAGTCTATGACGCATGGCTGATCGCCGACTTGATGAGCATGTTCTTTTACTTGCTCTTGACCGCGGTGGTCGGCACCGTCATGGGAATGTTTTTCGTGCTCGCCGACCGACACCCGGCGGTGGCGCGGAAGTTTCTTCTCGCGGCCGCCGCGATACCGTTTGTCATTCAAAGTGTCGACTATGTCTTATGGACCGTACTCCGATACTGGCCGGGGGATGTCCTGTTGCTCTACGCGATACAAGTCAGCCTCACGTTGTGTGTGGTCTGCGGTCACTGGGCGTGGCGCCTTTCCGTGACGCTTCGCAACCAAGGGCCGACCAGCGTGTTCCCGCCAGCGCGGCGATAGCGCCGACAACCGCGATTCCGAAGGCGGCGCGCGGGCGCGCGATATCGCCATGCCCTTCGTCTTCTACTGCAGCTGCAACATTCTCGTTACGTCGTCGGACCACCTGCCGGGTCTTGCAGGGTTCCTCGGCATCCCGCTCGCATTGGTCCTGGTGGTGATTTGTGGTCGCTGGGCTTGGCGCATCTCTGCGGTCTTCGGTCACCGCGAATCGATTAGCGCGACCCGGCCAACGCAATAATGACGAAGCATAGGCCAACGCCGACGAACGCCCGTAGCGGTCCGACTTCGCCGTGGACCACGACAAAACCGCCGTCGCGATCCCACGTCGTTTCCCCGCGGTTGACGAGCGTCCGCCAAGCCAGGAACGACGTGATCAAGCCAACGGGCGGAATCGACGCTCCGAGGCCGCGAATCCAGACATCGACGGCGCGCGAGAGAGCGACCCAATAGGTCATGGGCTGACCGTCGCGACGCTTGATCGCGATTCGCCAGACCATCTTTCCCGGTGTCGCTGAAAATCGGGTGAGAAAAAGTGGTTCAACCAATACCCATACGAACGAGCTGGCCGTGAAGACCATGATCGCCGCGAGGGTCTCGTAGTCTTCCAACGGCTGCGGCGCGACGAGATGGATGAGGCGCCCCAGTATGGCCTCGAACAGGAGTAGGTCGATGGAGCGTGCCCACATGCGTGCCCACGGGCGAGGCTCGCGTGACGCCGCGGTTACCCCAGGACCACCAGA
>VGES01000067.1 GCA_016869765.1 Alphaproteobacteria bacterium | reverse complement strand
GCCGTGTTCCGCAACGTCGACGAACCCGAGGTCGCGCAGCTCCTTGGCCCAGTTCGAGGCGCAGCTGATGCTGAAATAGGGTTCATCATGGTTCCGTGTCTCCCAATCCATGATGACGGCCTGAAACAGGTCAACCGCACGAAATGGCGGTGCGTCCGTGATCAGGCAAACGCCTCCTGGGCGAAGGACGCGCTTCATCTCGCGCAAGACCGCCAGGGTGCTGTGGCGCGGCAACTCGTGGAAGAACGCATAACTTATCACGAGATCGATCGAGGCGTCAGGCTCGCGGGTCTGATCGGCGAGGCGCTGTTTGAAAACGACCCCGGCGCCGAGGCGCTCGCTGGTGGCGTGCCCCTGACGCAACTGCACCGCGGAGACATCCGACCCGATCAGCTCGGCGTCGGGAAACAACCGACGTGCCGCGAGGAGATTGGCCCCGGAGCCGCATCCGACCTCGTAGATTCGCTCATAGCGACGCCTCGGGAGCAACGCGAGGGATTTCTCCCGCGACAGGCTGCGACTTTGACCGGTTTCGACGACCGCGTATCCGCCGTAGCGAAACACGTGCGGCGTGATGACATGCTGAAACATGGGCCCATAGAGGTCGTAGCCGTCCCAGCCGCCGGGCATTGTGTGCCACTCGGTGTGCCAGAACCCCGGAGGCACGACCGTTGGGTCGAGGTCGAGGCGTGATCCTGTGTCGGGGGGCGCCGCCTTGGCCAGCTGGTCTCGACACTCCTCGATGGCGCAGATTCCACGCACGAAAATCTCGCGACCCCCGACTCCCTGATAGAACCGTTCGTGACGGTAGGCCTCCGACTCGCCGGCCACGAAACTCGCCTGACGGACCCGTTTCATCCAGGTCGATACGGGGGCATCCGGCTCGCGGCGGGTCGCCTCGACCAATGGAGCGGCGCGTTCGTTGGCGAAGAACTCCTCGCGCGCCTGGTCGCGCAAATCGCTCGAAGCGATCGCCCGCAACATGCCGAGAAACTGCATGCCGGCGCGAGCCCGTTGCGTTAGCCGTACATCCGCCATATTGGCCCCCTGGCCCCCGTTGGATCGTGACCCCCGATCCTAGCCGTTCCCGTGCTTGATTTCGCCGCCCAAGGGGGCTAAAAGCCGCGGACTTTAGCCCACACGCGGGCTGCGGCCGGTAGCCACGACAGGCGACGGTCCGCTCCGGTGTCAGGATTTCCTGATCATCATGGTCCGCGGCGGTTCAACCGGAGGAAACCATGGCAATGCCCGATTTTTCGATGCGTCAACTATTGGAAGCTGGCGTCCATTTCGGCCACCAGACCAAGCGCTGGAATCCGAAAATGTCCCCGTTCCTGTTCGGGGAGCGGAACAACGTCCACATTATCGACTTGCAGCAGACGGTTCCGATGCTCCACGCCGCCATGAAGGCGGTGCGGGACGTCGTCGCCGGCGGTGGGCGCGTGTTGTTCGTCGGCACCAAACGCCAAGCCTCGGAAGTGATCGCCGAGGGGGCCAAGCGCTGCGGCCAGTACTTCGTGAACCATCGTTGGCTCGGCGGCATGTTGACCAACTGGAAGACCGTCTCTCAATCGATCCGCCAGCTGCGCGACCTGGAGGAGCGTCTAGGATCGGACGAGGCCAATGCGTTGAACAAGCGCGAGCGTCTCGACCTGCAGCGCCAGCGCGACAAGCTCGATCGCGCCTTGGGCGGCATCAAAGACATGGGTGGTCTCCCGGACATCGTCGTGATCATCGATACCAACAAGGAAGAGATAGCGGTCAAGGAAGCGGCCAAGCTGAACATCCCGGTGGTGGCGGTCGTCGACAGCAATTCCGACCCGGATGGCGTGACCTTTCCGATCCCGGGCAACGACGACGCCTTGCGTGCGATCCACCTCTATTGCGAGTTGCTCTCCGGCGCGGTGCTCGACGGAATCGCCGCCGAATTGACGGCGCGCGGTGAAGACGTCGGTGCATCCGAGGCACCACAGGCCGAGGGCGAGGTCGCCGAAGCCAAGAGCTGAGCCCGGCGGCGCCCTTACCACGATCGACCAACCACAGTCCTACGGGAAGCCACCATGGCTGAGATTTCGGCACAACTCGTCAAAGAGCTACGCGAGCGTACCGGCGCCGGAATGATGGATTGCAAGAAGGCGCTGGCCGAGACCGCGGGCAAGCTCGATGCGGCGGCCGACTGGCTGCGCAAGAAGGGCCTGGCCGCCGCGGCGAAGAAAGCCGGAAGGGTCGCGGCCGAGGGTTTGGTGGCAGTGGCCGCCAAAGATCAGGCGGCGGTCGTCGAAGTCAACGCCGAGACCGATTTCGTGGCCCGCAACGAGGCCTTCCAGAAATTCGCCCGCGACGTCGCCGACATCGCCCTGACCAAAAAGGGCGACCTCGAGGCCATCAAGGCGACGGCATACCCCGGTACGGGTCGCACCGTCGCCGAGGAGCTGACACATCTCGTGGCGACGATCGGCGAGAACATGTCGTTGCGCCGCACCGCGATGATCGGCGGTGCCACCTGTGTCGCGACGTATGTCCATGGGGCCCTTGGCCCGGGAATCGGGCGGATCGGTGTGATCGTGGGGCTCGATTCGAGTGGGGATCGCAATCAGGTGGTCGCCTTCGGAAAGCAACTGGCGATGCACATCGCAGCGGCGCGCCCCCTGGCGACGACGTCGGCCGAACTCGATCCCGCCGCGATCGACCGGGAGCGCAACATTCTTGCCGATCAGGCGCGGCAGTCGGGCAAACCCGACAACATCATCGCCAAGATGGTCGAGGGTCGTCTGCGCAAGTTCTACGAAGAGGTCGTGCTCTTGGAGCAGGTCTTTGTCATCGACGGGGAGACCAAGGTGGCCAAAGCCCTGGAGTCGGCCGGCAAGGCTGCTGGAGGCACGATCAAGGTGACCGGCTTTGTCCGCTACGAGCTGGGCGAGGGGATAGCAAAGCAGGAAACGGACTTTGCCGCCGAGGTGGCGGCCGCCGCCCGCTAGCGCATCCCTCGCGGCTGGGGCGTTCCTAGCCTACTAGATTTGGTGTATGTTCAGGCTCGGCTGTCGCCGCGGCGCATGTTGGCCACGCCGCCTACCGAAGCAACGCCGATGACCCTGGAGTCCCGCTACCGCCGCGTTCTGCTCAAGATATCGGGCGAAGCCCTGACGGGTGACCAACAGTTCGGTTTCGACTGGAACACCGTGCGCCGGATCGCCGCTGACGTTCACGAAGTCCACAAGATGGGCGTGCAGGTCTGCCTGGTGATCGGCGGCGGCAACATCTTTCGCGGTGCAGCGGCCGCGCGGGAAGGCATGGAGCGGGCAGGGGCCGACTACATCGGTATGCTGGCGACCGTCGTGAATGCGCTCGCGATGCAACACGCACTCGAAAACATCGGGGTCGAGACCCGAGTGATGTCGGCGATCCCGATGCAGAACGTGTGCGAACCCTATATCCGGCGCCGGGGCTTGCGTCATCTCGAACGGGAGCGCGTCGTCATTTTCGCGGCCGGCACGGGCAATCCCTATTTCACCACCGATACCGCGGCGGCCTTGCGCGCCGCGGAGATGGAGTGCGACTGTCTCTTGAAGGGCACGCACACGGTCGACGGTGTCTATTCCGCGGACCCCCGGATCGACCGCGACGCAGAGCGTTTCGATCGCTTGAGTTACCTCGAGGTCCTCGCCAAGGATCTCAGGGTCATGGACGCAGCGGCCATTACCCTGGCTCGGGACTCGAACATCCCGATCGTCGTTTTCTCGATCAAGGAGCCGGGGTCTTTCGCGCGCGTGCTGGCGGGCAAAGACCGATCCACCATCGTCGCCGGGGACAGCGGCCCGGGGATCATCACAGGGAAACAGAAACGTGTCCGAAGCTGACCTCAACGCGATCAAGAAACGGATGTTGGGGGCGCTCGACGTCCTCAAGAACGAATTTGCCGGCCTGCGCACTGGGCGCGCGTCGGCCAATCTGCTCGACCCGGTGCGGGTCAACGCTTACGGCAACGAGATGCCGCTCAATCAGGTCGGGACGGTCAGCGTTCCCGAACCACGCTTGATCACGGTGCAGGTCTGGGATCGCGGCAACGTCAAGGCCGTGGACAAGGCGATCCGCGAAGCGGGCCTCGGTCTCAACCCGCAGGCCGACGGCCAACTCATCCGCATTCCGCTGCCGGAGCTGACTCAAGAACGACGCAAGGAATTGACCAAGGTCGCCAACAAGTATGCCGAGCAGGCGCGCGTGGCGGTGCGCAACGTCCGTCGCGACGGGATGGAGTTGCTCAAGAAATTGGAGAAGGACGGAAAACTGTCCCAGGACGATCATCGTCGGCGCTCGGAAGAGGTCCAGAAGCACACCGACGAAACCATCAAGAAAATCGACGAAGCGTTCGAGCACAAACAAAAAGAAATCCTGCAAGTGTGAGACCGATGTCCACCCTTGCCCCCGCCATCAGCGAGCCGGCGAACGTCCCGCGCCATGTCGCCATCATCATGGACGGCAATGGCCGTTGGGCGAAGGCGAGGGGTCTACCGCGCATCGCGGGCCATCAACGGGGCGCCGAGGCCGTGCGCGAGGCGATCAAGGGATGCATCGAACTCGGTATCGGCGTCCTCACGTTGTTCGCATTCTCCTCGGAGAACTGGCGCCGACCCGCGGCCGAGGTCTCTCACCTCATGACTCTCTTGCAGGTCTACGTGCGGCGGGAGCTCGGCGAGCTGGCAGGAGCGGGCGTCCGGGTCTCGTTCATCGGCGATCGAGGCGGGCTGCCGCGGGAGACTCAGGAACTGCTCCGCCACGCCGAACAGGAAACGGCGGCCAACCGACGTCTGCTGTTGCAGGTCGCCCTCAACTATGGCGCCCGTCGAGAGTTGGTCGAGGCATGCCGCAAGATCGCGATCGAAGCCGTCGCCGGACGAATCGACCCGGCCCAAATCGATGAAGCGTCGATCGCGACTCGTCTCGAAACCGCCGGCGTTCCCGATCCCGACCTTTTGATCAGGACCAGCGGGGAGAAGCGCCTGAGCAACTTTCTCCTATGGCAAGTGGCCTACGGCGAACTCCTCTTCATGGACACGTTGTGGCCCGATTTCACCCGCCAGCACCTGCGTCAGGCGGTTGATGAGTTCCAGCAGCGCGAGCGGCGCTATGGGGCTGTATCGGCCTGACCGCGTGCACACCGCCCCTTCCACCGTTCGCGAACGTCTGATCTCGGCCATGGTGCTGACCCCCTTTGCCGTGATCGCGGTATGGCTGGGCGGCTGGATGACCGTCGCGCTGGCGGTCGTTTGTGGCGGGATGGCAATGCTCGAATGGGGGCGGCTCGGGCACGCCGCGGGGTTCACCGGCGACGCCTCGGTGCTTCAAGTCGCGGGCCTCGGCGTGGCCGGGCTCGCGACGCATTTGGGCGGACTCGGTACGGGGCTCGCGGTTACCTCGTTGACCGCGCTGCTGGTCGTTTTGGTGTCTTGGTCACGACGTGGGACGCCCTGGTGGGCGCTGTTCGGAGCGTACTACATCGGGCTACCGGTCATCTCGTTCATCTGGCTGCGCGGGAGCGATGATCTCGGCCTGTCGATCCTGTTGTGTGTCTTGCTCACCGTATGGATCACCGATACAGCCGCGTTTTTCGTGGGTCGCATGATCGGCGGACGGCGACTGGCCCCACGGCTCAGTCCCTCCAAAACGTGGGCGGGATCGATCGGTGGACTGGCGGCGGCAGCGTTGTTCGGCGTGGTGTTCGCCGGATTCGTACAAGCCCCCAAGTTCGCGGTGGCCGCTTTGTCGGCACTGCTCTCGATCGTCGCCCAGATCGGAGATCTCCTGGAATCAGCGATCAAGCGCCGCGTCGGGGTCAAGGACTCCGGCATGCTCATCCCTGGGCACGGCGGCGCGCTCGATCGCTTGGACAGCCTGCTGCTGGCCCTACCGATCGTCGCCCTCGTCCTCGCGCTCGAAGGTCGGGAGGTTGTCCCGTGGGCCTCGTGACCGATCGCCCGCGACGGATCAGCGTCCTGGGAGCCACGGGATCGGTCGGCATGAACACGCTCGACCTCGTCGCGCGTGACCCGGAACGGTATGCCGTCGAGGCGCTGACCGCCAATCGCGACGTGGCGAAGCTCGTGGCGCAGGTCCGCGCTTTTCGCCCGGCGGTGGCCGTCGTCGCCGATCCCGACCGCTATGGCGATCTGAAGGCCGCGATCGTCGGCACGGGCACCGAGGCAGCGGCAGGGCCGAAGGCGCTCGTCGAAGCGGCTTCGCGGCCGGCCGACTGGGTCATGGCGGCCATCGTCGGGGCCGCCGGCTTGGCGCCCACCGTCGCCGCGATCCGAACCGGTGCGATCGTCGCCGTCGCCAACAAAGAATGCCTGGTCAGTGCGGGGGCGATCGTCACGGCCGAGGTGGCCAAGCATCGCGCGACGCTGCTTCCGGTCGACTCCGAACACAACGCCATCTTCCAGGTTTTCGACTTTGCGCGGCGCGAGGCCATCGAGCGCATCGTGCTGACGGCTTCTGGCGGACCGTTTCTGAACGCCGATCGGGCGACCATGGCGCGAGCCACCCCAGCCCAGGCGGTCGCTCACCCCCGATGGAACATGGGTGCCAAAATCTCGGTCGATTCGGCCACCATGATGAACAAAGGGCTCGAGGTGATCGAGGCGCACTTCTTGTTCGGGCTTCCGGAGACGGCCATCGACGTCGTGATTCACCCACAGTCGGTCATCCACAGCATGGTCGGTTATGTGGACGGGTCGGTCTTGGCGCAGCTCGGAACCACCGACATGCGCATCCCAATCTCCTTCGCCTTGGCCTGGCCGACGCGGATGAATACGCCCGCTGCTCGGCTCGATCTGGCGAGCCTCGGTTCCCTGACGTTCGAACGCCCTGACCTCGGGCGTTTCCCGGCGCTCGCGCTCGCCCGCGATGCCTTGAAGGCTGGGGGCGCGGCCCCTACTATTCTCAATGCCGCGAACGAAGTGGCGGTCGACGCCTTCCTCGCGGGTCGAATCGGCTTTCTCGACATCGCCGGTGTCGTTGAGTGCGTCCTCGAAGGGAAGTGGCCCGGACCACCTGCGACGATCGATGACGTGCTGGCGATCGATCGCGACGCCCGTCGGGATGCACAGGCGGTCATGAGCGGCCACAACAGCACACGGAAGGCTAAGGCGACATGATCGACTTCTTGGGCGAAGCGCTCTGGGTCCTCGGGCCATTTCTGGTGGTCCTGACGGTCCTCGTGTTCGTCCACGAGCTCGGCCACTACCTGGTGGCGCGCTGGAACCGCGTCGATGTCGAGGTCTTTTCGATCGGGTTTGGTCCCGAGATCGTGGGTTGGAATGATCGCCGCGGCACGCGATGGAAGATCAGTTGGATCCCGCTCGGCGGCTACGTGAAGTTCTTCGGCGACGCCAATGCTGCCAGCGGTGGGGCTGCCAACCTGGACCATTTGCCTCCCGAACGGCGCATGCGATCCTTTCATTTTCAGCCGCTGTCGCGCCGTGCCGCCGTGGTGGCCGCCGGACCGATCGCAAACTTTCTGCTCGCCATCCTCTTGTTTGCCGTGATCTTCGCGACGGCGGGGCAGCCGTTCACCGCGCCGGTGGTGGGATCGGTCGACCCGACCAGCGCTGCGGCCGCCGCCGACATTCGGGTCGGGGATCGAATTGTCAAAGCCGACGGCCAAGGGATCGAGCGCTTCGAGGCCCTGCAACGTTACGTGCAGTTGCGTCCCAACGAGCCCATCGCGCTCACTCTACGACGTGGCGAGCAGACGCTGATCGTGGACGTCACCCCGCGGCTGCGAGAAATTCGTGATGGTTTGGGAAACATCCAGCGGGTCGGACAACTCGGCATTCGGAGCACGACCGTGGAGCACATCCGCCACGACCCGCTTTCGGCCCTTTGGCAAGGGACGGTGGCCACGGCGGACATCGTCGGGGTGACGTTCGTCGCTATTCGCCAGATGATCGTCGGCTCGCGCGGCACCGAGGAGTTGGCCGGGGTCATCGGGATCGCTCATATGTCGAAACAGGTGGCCCAGGTGGGTCTGCTCGCCCTGGTCCAGTTCGCGGCTTTTCTCTCGGTGAGCCTTGGCCTGATCAACCTGTTCCCGATCCCGGTGCTCGACGGCGGCCATCTCGTGCTGTTCGCTGCGGAGGCCATTCGCGGCAAACCGCTCAGCGAACGCGTGATCGAGTATAGTTTCCGTTTCGGCCTGGCATTGGTATTGATGCTGGTCGTTCTGACCACCTTCAACGACCTGAGCCGGCTTCAGGTCTTTGGACTGGTTGGGAGTTTGTTCGGTTAAGTCGTGAGCGCCATTCCACGTCCATTCTCGCTGTCGTGCCTGTTGCTTCTCGCCCTGCTGGCGATCGCGGCTTGGGGAACGCTCGCCCCGACCGTAGCCCGAGCCCAGGGACAACCCGTGCGCCAGGTCGTGATCGAGGGCAACCAACGCGTCGAAGCGGCGACCGTACGGTCCTACATGTCGGTCGCAGCCGGGGACGTGCCGACCGCGACGAACGTCGACCGATCGTTGAAGGCATTGTTCGCGACCGGCCTGTTCTCCGACGTGTCGATCCGCCAGGAGGGACCGGACATCGTCGTCGCCGTGGTCGAAAACCCGATCATCAACCGCTTGGCGTTCGAGGGAAATCGGCGGCTCGATGACAAGACCCTGGAGGCCGAAGTTCAGCTCCGGCCGCGCATCGTGTTCACCCGCGCCCGGATCCAGAACGACGTGCAGCGTATCGTTCAGCTCTATCGACGCAGCGGTCGTTTTGCCGCCACCGTCGAACCCAAGGTGATCCAACTGCCGCAGAACCGGGTCGATCTCGTGTTCGAGATCAACGAAGGCCCGGTGACCGACATTCGACGAATCAATTTCGTCGGCAACCGCGTGTTCAGCGACCGCACGCTGCGAGGGGTCGTCGCCACCAAGGAGGCGGCGTTCTATCGCTTCCTGACCTCGAACGACAACTACGACCCCGATCGTCTGAACTTCGACCGCGAGCTGCTTCGCCAGCATTACCTCAATCGTGGGTATGCCGACTTTCGGGTGATCTCGGCGGCGGCCGACTTGGCCCCGGACCGCGACTACTTCATCCTGACGTTCGCGGTCGAGGAGGGCGGTCAATATCGCGTGCGCAAGGTCGACGTCGATTCGAAGTTGCGCGATTTGAGTCCGGGGCAATTGCTGCCCTTCGTCAAAGTACTACCGGGGGCCGTCTACAACGCCGATGAAGTGGAAAAGACGATCCAGGCGCTGACATTCGAGATCGGCAAACTGGGGTACGCCTTCATCGACATTCGCCCGCGCCTCGACGTGGATCGCGGCAACGCCCAGATCGACGTGACGTTCGAAATCAATGAAGGACCTCGCGTTTACGTCGAACGGATCAATATCTCGGGCAACGTGCGGACCCTCGACCGGGTGCTGCGACGCGAGTTCGCGTTGGCCGAAGGCGATGCGTTCAACACTGCCAAGCTCCGTCAAACCCAGCGCCGAATCCGCGGCCTCGGGTACTTCAAGAAGGTCGACATAAAGCAGGAACAGGGGTCGTCTCCCGATCGCTCGGTCGTCACGGCCGATGTTCAGGAACAGTCGACCGGCGAATTGACGTTCGGAATCGGGTTCTCGACGTCGGACGGCCCACTGGCCGAACTCTCGGTGCGAGAGCGCAACCTGCTCGGCCGCGGACAGGACCTGCGGGCTTCGATCCAGGCTTCCGGACGCCGCCAGGAAGTCGATCTGTCGTTTACCGAGCCGTTCTTTCGCGACCGCAACGTGGCCGCGGGTTTCGACGTTTTCCGCAAGACCACGGATCGCCTGAACCTGACCTCGTTCGACTCCTCCGAAACCGGGTTCGCACTCCGGGCCACCTATCCGTTGAGCGAAAACCTCCGCCAGCGCTTCACGTACACGTTGCGCGAAGACAAGATCAGCGACATCGGGCCGAATGCCTCGAGGTTCATTCGCCGCCAGGCCGGCGATTACATCACCTCTTCGATCGGACACACGTTGACCTATGATCTGCGCGACGATCGCTTCAATCCGACCCAGGGGTACCGCGCCATCCTCGATCAGACGCTCGCCGGCCTCGGAGGCACCAAGAGCTACCTGAGGCACGTCCTGAACTTCGAGTACTACTATCCGTTCCGCGAGGACATCATCGGCACGATACAAGTGAGCGAGGGCTACATCTTCGGCATCGGGCAGGACACCAAGATCACCGATCGGTTCTTCCTCGGTGGCAACAATTTCCGCGGCTTCCGTCCCGGCGGTGTCGGCCCACGCGATCGCAATTCGGGCGATTCGCTCGGCGGCAAGCTGTTCTCCGTCGGGACGGCTGAGTTGAAGTTCCCGATCGGGCTTCCCAAGGAACTCAACATTGCGGGCGTCGTGTTCGGCCAAACCGGAACGCTCGCCCAGAGCGACGAGTCGGGCGCCGGCTTGTTCGACGTCGGTTCCCTGCGCGCCTCGGTCGGAACCGGCATTGCCTGGCGCTCGCCGTTCGGGCCGGTCCGCGTGGACTATGCCGAGGCATTGCGCAAGGAAGAGGTCGACAAGACCCGCAAGATATTCTTCAGCTTTGGTGCAAGATTCTGATCATGACAGGAACCATTCCCAACTTCGTTCATGCCGCGGCTCTCGTGCTGATGACGGTTCTCATGTGGCCAGCCGAGGCACAGCAGCAGCAACAACAGCAGCGCCCGCCCGCAGGGGCTCAAACGCAGCAACGCCCGGCGCCGGCCGCGCCGGCGCAGGCCCAGCCTCCTCGCGGTCCGCTGGACGATGCGACGATCGCGATCCTCAACGTCGATCTCATCTTGCAGAAGGCCAAGGCGGTCGAAGGGATTCGCTCGCAGGTCGAAGGCTTTCGCGCCAGGGCGCAGGAAAAGGCCGTGAAGGACGATGATGCGCTGCGCAAAGAGGAACAGGAGCTGGCGCGTCAGCGTCCCGTGTTGACGCCGCAAGCGTTCGCTGATCGCGAGCGGGAATTTCGCGGCAAGGTCGGAGCGTTCCAACGCCGGACCCAGGCCGTCTTTCGCGAAATCGATGTCGTCGGGAACCAGGCGATGGATGAGGTTCGGAAGTCGCTAGGCCAGATCGTCGATGAACTCTCGCGGCAACGCGACTTCAACATCGTGCTTTCGCGCAGCCAGGTCGTCTACGCACGCGCCTCGCTCGACATCACCGACGATGTCCTCCAGCGCCTGGACCGGGCCTTGCCCCAGGTTCGCGTAGCCCAGCCGCAGGAACCCAAGGAATAAATGGCCGACCCGCGATTCTTCCGGGTGCGGGGACCGTTCACGCTGGCGACGCTGTGTGGGGTCTGCGAGGCTACCCTCGCGGACACCACGGCAGCCATGACCGTCGTGTCCGATGTCGCGCCCTTGCAGCGCGCCGGCGCCAGCGATCTCACGTTTCTCGACAACCGCAAGTACGTCGCGGCCCTGGCAACCAGCAAGGCGGCCGCCTGCGTCCTACACGAACGGGATCGTGGCCGCGCGCCGCCCGGCATGGCGCTGCTGCTCAGCCGGGCGCCCTACCGCGACTACGCCCTGATCGCCCGGACGTTCTATCCCGAGGAGGCGCCGAGCGCCGCTCAGGCGACCAATGCCACGGTCGATCCGACGGCGCGGATCGGGCGCGACTGCACGATCGCCCCAGGGGCCGTCGTCGGCGCGAACGTTGCCATCGGGGACGGTTCGACCATCGGACCCGGAGTCGTCCTCGAGCGTGGCGTCGTCCTCGGACGCAACTGCCGAATTCACGCGAATGTGACCCTCAGCCACTGCATCATCGGGGACCGCGTCACGGTATTTCCCGGAGCGAGGGTCGGGCAGGATGGCTTCGGTTTTGCGCCCGATCCCCGTGGTCACGTCACGATTCCTCAACTCGGCCGCGTCATCGTGCACGACGATGTCCACATAGGAGCCAACACCACGATCGACCGCGGGTCGGGACCCGACACCGTGATCGGGGCCGGGACCCGCATCGACAACCTGGTCCAGATCGCCCACAACGTCGTGCTCGGCCGCGGCTGCATCGTGGCGGCTCAGGCCGGCATCGCTGGCAGTACCCGGCTCGGCGATTTCGTCGTGCTTGGGGGAAAGGTCGGGCTGGCTGGACATCTGACGATCGGGGCGGGGGCTCAAGTTGCAGGCGGGGCCGGCCTCATGGATGATGTGCCGCCGGGAACGATCTACGGGGGCATGCCGGCGGTGCCGATCCGCAATTGGCATCGTCAGACGCTGGCGCTACGTCGGTTGGTGAAGAAGGATCAGAAAGATGACTGAGGCGCGCGTCGAAGCGCTGCCCACGATGGGCTCGGCCGATATCTCCCGGATCATGCGGATGATTCCGCATCGTTTTCCGATGCTCATGATCGACAAGGTGGTCGACATGATCCCCGATGTGTCCGCGGTCGGAATCAAGAACGTATCGATCAACGAACCGCAGTTCGCCGGCCACTTCCCGGCCCATCCCGTGATGCCCGGCGTCATGATCGTCGAAGCGATGGCCCAAACCGCGGCGGTGCTCGTCGTCCACACCTTGGGGCCGGCGTCCGAAGGCAAGCTCGTCTATTTCATGACCATCGACAATGCTCGCTTTCGCAAGCCGGTGGTGCCCGGCGACCGCATGTCGGTTCACGTCCAGAAGCTGCGCAGCCGTGGCCCGGTCTGGAAGTTCCGCGCCGACGCCAAGGTCGACGGCCAACTCGTCGCCGAGGCCGAATATTCGGCCATGATCCTCGATCGCGATCAGGCTCCGGCGCGATGACCTCGGTCCATCCGACCGCCGTCGTCGACCCGCGGGCGACGCTGGCCGACACGGTCACGATCGGTCCCTATTGCGTCGTCGGGGCCCAGGTCGTGCTCCAGGATCACGTCGTGCTCAAGAGCCACGTCGTGGTCGAGGGCCGTTCCACCGTCGGGGCCCACACCGTCATCTATCCGTTTGCCTCGATCGGCCACGCGCCCCAGGACATGAAGTATCGTGGCGAGGAGTCGCAACTCATCATCGGCGCCCACACGCTGATCCGCGAACACGTGACCATGAACCCGGGCACGGTGGGCGGCGGGATGATCACGCGCACCGGACCGCACTGCCTGTTCATGGTCGGCAGTCACGTCGCGCATGACTGCATCCTGGGCGAGCACGTCATCATGGTGAACAACGCCACGCTCGGCGGCCACGTGACGATCGGCGACTACGCCATCCTCGGGGGCCTCTCGGCCGTGCATCAGTTCGTGCGTGTCGGGCAGCACGCCATGGTCGGCGGCATGTCGGGCGTCGAGAACGATGTCATTCCGTATGGCTCGGTGATGGGCAATCGTGCCTACCTTTCCGGCCTCAATATCGTCGGCCTGAAGCGCCGCGGTTTCACGCGCGAGCAGATCCACGACCTGCGTCACGCCTACCGCTTGCTGTTCGCCCAGGAGGGCACGATGCAGGAGCGCCTGGAAGACGTGGCGCAGATGTCCGGAGACAAGCCGGTGGTGCGCGAAATCGTCGACTTCATCCGGGGCGACTCGTCGCGGGCGTTGTGCCAGCCGCGACTCGACCGTGCCGCCTAAGCTCGGGATTCTCGCCGGCACCGGGGCGCTGCCGCGCCGCCTCGTCGAGGCCTGCCAGGCCGATCGCCGCGAGGTCTTCGTGATCACCTTCGAGGGCGAGAACGAAAACCGTGATCTGCCGGCCGTTCCGGGAACCCGTCTGCCGCTCGGCGCCGTCGGGCGCGTGCTCGAGGCGTTGCGCCAGGCCGGTTGCCGCGAGGTCGTGCTCGCGGGCGCGTTCCGAAGGCCGGCCTGGTCTGCGCTCAAGCCCGACTGGCGCGGGGCTCGGCTGCTGCCCAAGGTGATGGCGGCCGGGGGCGACGATGCCGTGCTCAAGGTCATCGCCAAGGAAATGGAGAGTGAGGGGTTCCGCGTGATCGGCGCCGACGAGGTGCAGCCGCAACTGCTCGCGCCCGTGGCTGCGATCGCCGGGCGCGCTGCGACACCGGCGGAGCGTTCCGACATCGCCCTCGGCCGTGCGGTGCTACGGGCGCTTTCGCCCTTCGATGTCGGGCAGGCGGTCGTGGTCGAAGCGGGCCGCGTCTTGGGTATCGAGGGGCCCGAGGGGACCGATGCGCTCATCGATCGCGCTCGCAACCTCAAGACGGCCGGTCCCGGAACCGGCGTCCTCGTCAAGATGCGCAAGCGTGGCCAGGATCAGCGCCTGGATCGACCGACCGTCGGTCCAACGACGGTCGAAAGCGTGGCCGGCGCGGGATTCGCCGGAATCGCTGTCGAGGCGGGAGAAACCTTGCTGGTCGACCAATCGGCGCTGACCGCCAGAGCGCTCGCGCTCGGCGTGTTCGTCGTCGGTTTCGACGCCGAGCGCGACTGAGGGATGGTCACGGCGCTGATCGTGGCCGGCGAGCCGTCGGGCGACTTGCTCGGCGCGGCCCTGATGAACGCCCTGCGCCGGCAGGTCCCGACCATTCGGTTCCTGGGCGTCGGCGGCCCCCAGATGGCTGCCGAAGGTCTGGTCTCGGCGGTGCCGATGTCCGACCTCGCGGTGATGGGCCTGGCCGAAGTGTTGCCGCGGCTGCCCCGGATCTTGCAGCACTTGCGCACTGTCGCGGCCCTCGCGCGCCGCGAGCGACCGGATGTCGTCGTCACCATCGATTCGCCCGGCTTCAATTTTCGGCTGGCGCGCCGGCTGAACGATCTCGGGTGTCCGCTCGTCCACTACGTCGCGCCGACTGTCTGGGCGTGGCGGCCCGAACGAGCGGCAAAAATGGCCCCGCTGTTCGATCACCTGCTCACCTTGCTGCCCTTCGAGCCGCCGTTCTTCGAGCGGGAAGGCTTGCCCGCGACCTTCGTCGGCCATCCCGTCCTGGAACGTGCTGCGGGCGGCGACGGCCGGGCGTTCCGCCGGCGGCACGGCATCGCCCCCGAGGCGACGGTGCTTTCGGTGTTGCCCGGCAGTCGGATGAGTGAAGTTACCCGGCTGTTGCCGCGCTTCGACGCGGCCCTCGACGAGCTTCGCCGCCACCAGGCGCTCGAGGTCGTCGTGCCGACCGTCGCTACGGTCGCGGCCCGCGTGCGGGCGGCGGTGGCCGTCTGGCCAGCGGCGCGTGTGATCGAGGAGGAGCAGGACAAACGGGACGCCATGGCCGCCTCGGAGGCCGCGCTGGTCGCCTCGGGCACGGCCTCGCTCGAACTGGCCGTGGCCGACGTCCCGATGGTCGTCGCCTATCGCCTCAACCCGCTGACCCACCGGCTCGTGCGACGGTTGGTCCGGGTCAAATACGCCTCGCTCGTCAACCTGCTGATCGACGCGCCGGCAATCCCGGAATTGCTCCAGGACGATTGCACCCCGGACCGGCTTGCGCGGGCCCTCGGCGAATTGCTCGGCTCGGAGGCGGCCCGTGACCGTCAACGCCAAGCGTTCGCCGCCGCCCTCGCGCGCTTGCAGCCGCCGGGCGCGACGTCGGCGAGCGGCGCTGCAGCCCAGACCGTGTTGCTGGCAATCGCGAAGGGGCGGCGGCCTAGAGCGCGATTCTCTTAGGTTGAAGCATATCCGGCGTTGGTGAGGTAGTTGGCGCACTCTTGAGGGGAGAAGGCCTCGAGGAGTTGACCGATGCCTCGCCAGGTCGCCTCGGGGGTTCGGGCATCG
>VGES01000066.1 GCA_016869765.1 Alphaproteobacteria bacterium | reverse complement strand
GTTCCACGCCCTTCATCCCTCCGCCCTCTGCCAAAACCGCAAAGAGCTATCTGCCGCCGGATTTTTACTCCGGCGCAACCGGACAATCCGGCCGCTTCAGTGAGGGATTTTTGCTCCGGCGCTTACAACTGCCTGGAGCGCTGCTCAGCAACGGCGGGGTGACGATCGCGGTGAGGGTGAAATGACGGGCTTCTCCGCAAAACAGACCGTCACCCTTCGAGGCAAGCTCGACGGGGCACGGATACGCACCAGGGAGTGCAATGGCTCAACGCGGTCGTACCTGGAGGGTTGGTACGTCATCGCTGAAGCCAATCGCATCTTTGGATTCGACGGCTGGGGTAGGGAGACCGTGGAAGCGCGATGCATCTGGCAGGGGCGGGACGGGAGCAACGTTGGATGCTCCTACGTCGCCAGAGTGCGGATCACCGTTTTCGCGGGCGATCGCGTCCTGATCCGCGAAGGATCTGGTGCGGGTCACGGACGAGCCGATTCGGCAGGCGAGGCACACGCCAACGCCGTCAAGGAGGCCGAGACAGACGCCACCAAGCGGGCACTGGCGACCTTTGGCAATCGCTTCGGCTTGGCGCTCTATGACCCGAAACAGAATGGAGTCCGACCGCCATCGGCACGCAAGCGTACTGTGCGATTCGAGCCGCGGGCGCTGCGAACCGACGAGAGGTCGGGTGCGCATGTCGAGCGAAGCCTCGCAGAAATCGCGCCGATGCTTGTCCGTCCAATTCGTAGACGTGACAAACGGCATCTTCAGTTCGTAGCCAGCCAACCGTGCCTCGTGTGCGGCCGGACGCCGTCCCACGCGCATCATGTGAACTTCCTGCAACCGCGCGGTATGGGTCAAAAGGCCAGCGATGAATTCACCGTGCCGCTATGCGCGATTCACCATCGCGCACTGCATGACTCGGGAAAGGAGCAAGACTGGTGGACGGCTTCGAACATTGATCCCGCGCCGCATGCGCTCAAGCTCTGGCAAACGAGCCAGCGAACGCTGGTCGAGGAAACTCGATCAGCCGAATCAGTCCTGCCGCCCGCTCATTCACTCCATGGCGGCCGTTCTTAGCGCCACGGTGGATGAAGATACGCCATTGCTGCCTCAAGGACGGGATCGCGGTCCCAGTACACGTCAAAGCGGCTCTGGGTGCGCTGGTCAGCCCACTTCAGGAACTGCGACACGCTATCGACCTGATCGTTGTGCCGGCTGCTTGGGAATGCCAACAGCTCTTCGAGGAAATCAGACAACCAAGGTGCATTCGTGGGGATGTGGACCTTCCCAGCCTCAAACACAGTGGCTTGAACGTCAAGGCGGGAAACCTTATCGCCTTCGGGCTCAATGGCGATGACCGAGATGCCTCCCTGCTTCCGCAGTTCCTGCAATAGGGCGGTTCCCGACCCCTTGTCTTCGATGAGGACCGCGTTCGCAGAGAACTTCTTCTGTAGCCGGAGAGCCGCGGTTCTGAGGGCCGGATACTCGAGGCGCTCCCGGTAGACATCCAGCAGAAAGTAGTTCCCGCCCGCCTCGATCCACGTCGTGCAGACCGAATAATCGTTGCCCGCGTTTCCCTTCATCGCGGTATCCCAACTCTGCACAATGCGATTTGGTTGCGGTGCGCTCACGTAGGGCCGGAGCCACTCTCGCTTGACGAGATTGCCGGCGTCCGGCACTGGCCGCTGCAGGTATTGCGCCGAAAAGTTCGACGACCCCATCGTCCTCTGCAGCTCGTCCAATACTCTCTTTGGCTCGCGTTCCGGATGAAGGAGCTCGCCGCGTCGCATGTGATGAACCACGCCTTGACCCGTCGGAACCGACAGGTCCTCGGCAGCGATTGCAGGTAGGCAGAGATGGTGCCAACCGTCGTCAAGAAGTAGCTGCCCGACGAGGTCCTCCACGTGCAGGCGCTGCATGACGACAATGATCACCCCCGTGCGCTTGTCATTCAGGCGGGTCGAGACCGTCGAGCGGTACCAACTGATGACGCCATCGCGTGCCACCTTCGACAACCGCTCTTCGGGCTTCATGGGGTCGTCGATAATGAGGAAGTCTGCGCCTCGGCCGGTAAGCGTTCCGCCAACGGACGTGGCGTAGCGCGAGCCTCCCTTGGTGGTTCGGTACTCCGCCTCAGTATTGCGCGCCGCCGCCGACGCCGGAAAGGTGTCGCGATACCAGTCAGCCGTCATCGTCAGGCGCGTCTTCCCCGCCAGATCGTTGGCGAGGTCCTGGGAATAGCTCGCGCAAATGATTTCCTTGTGGGGATCGCGGCCCAGGATCCAGGCCGGCAAAGCCACGGACGCGCATATGGACTTGAGGTTGCGCGGAGGCATCGAAATCAGCAGACGCCGCAGGTCGCCATTGGCGCAACATGCCAGCTGGTGACAGATGGCGTCGATGTGCCAGTTCCGCTCGAATTGCGCCCCGGTGACCGTCTGAAACGTTCGCTCCACGAAGGCGCAGAAGTCGTTACGTAGGACAGCTTGCAGTTCAGCTTTGGTCGACATCGGGGCGCTCCGTCGCAGACTTGTTTGCGATCTCCTCGGAAGTAGCCTGGGTCACCTCGCCCTCGGCTGGTGCGCGGCCACTCGCCGTCTGGGCCTTCGCTTGCGCGCGCCGCAACAAGCGTTCCTCGAAGTGCGCCAAAATCGCGGCCTCGTCTTCGTTAAGCGTTGCTGCCTCCATTTTTTCGTTCTCCGGCCCCATCAGACGGGCCATGATGTTGAACAGGGTGACTTGAGCACGTCCGTCGCCCTTGATCGCATTGTTGAGAAGGCTCTTCACGACCGCACGCTGCTTGCTGATCTTTCGCTGAATCGGTCCCTCTCGGACGGAGATCCGCTCGCTAAGCTCCTCTGCTAGATCCGTCTTTAGGTTCTTCGTTCCGCGCGGGCGCCCCTTCGGGTTGCCCGACTGGCCCTTCTTGAAGCGGTGTTCGCGCGGGGGTTTGCCGTAGCCGACTTCGTCTGAGTCAGTCATGATCAAACTCCGTCGGTCGGCAGCTGATCGCTATGCGCCGCATTGCGATCACCCGTCATCTGCGAGAACGTTCGGTGCGACGTGACGTGATGTGCCTCCGTTCGGCTGTAGCGCTCCCAGCGACGCACAGCGGAGTCCACGTAGTAGGGATCAAGCTCGACAAGGCGCGCGCGACGCCCGGTCATCTCGGCAGCAATCAATGTGGTGCCACTGCCGCCGAAAGGATCCAGAACAACGGCGCCGCGCGTCGAGCAGTCCTTGATCGCGTCAGCCACAAGTGCTGCAGGTTTGACGGTGGGGTGTATTGCAAGCGCCTCGGTACGGTTGATGTCGGGCGCGGCCGCCGCCGAGTACTCCCAGACATTGGTGCGGGTACGCCCGTGCTGACCCAGCTCAAAGTTGTTGATGTGAGGCGCGTCGCCGTTCTTCAGGACGAAAACAAGCTCGTGTTGCGAGCGATAGAACGTCCCCATCCCGATCGCCGCCTTCTTCCAGACGCAGAGGTTCTTCCAGGTGAGGTTGGCCGCGTTAGCGGCGTGGAGAATCTCGGGCGTGTGACGCCAGTCCATGCAGACAAAGTGGATCGAGCCGTTTGCGCTGTGTGCAGCCGCAAGGCGCAGAAAACGGCCCAGGAACGCACTGTACTCATCCGATGACATCTCGCCGGATGCCATCGCGAACTCCCGGTGCTGGATCGCACCGAGACCTCCCGCGTGTCCGGCAATGCGGACGTTGTAGGGCGGATCAGTAAACACCATCTGGGCCAGCTCACCGCCAAGGAGCACGTCGTAGCTCGCGGCTTCGCACGCATCGCCGCACAGAATGCGATGCTTGCCGCATTCCCACATGTCGCCTGGTTGGCTCACCGCTGGAGCGGCACCCTCGATCTGTACAACGACGTCTGCTCTTGGATCAGAACTTCCGTGCGCGGCTCCCTCGATGATCAAGTCGATTTCAGGCGCACTGAAACCTGTTACGGTGGCGTCGAATGAGACGGCGGTAAGGTTCTCGAGCTCAGCCGCGAGAATCTCCATGTTCCAGCCGGCATTTTCGGCGATCTTGTTGTCGGCAAGACGTAGGGCCGACTTCTGGTGGGCCGTAAGGCCAAAGACCCACATGACCGGAAAAGACTGAAGTCCGATCTGCTGTGCGGCGAGCCAACGGCCATGCCCGGCGATGATCTCGCCCGTCGGATCTGCCACAATCGGATTGGTGGCGCCAAACTCGCGGATACTGCGGGAAATTTGTCGAATCTGACTCTTTGAATGCGTGCGCGCATTCCTCGGCGGCGGCCGCAATGAGTCTAAGGGTGCGATCCCGGACCGAATCCCCTTGGCAACTTTGGTTGGTAACGCCATGCGCATGCTCCTGCTTTCGGGAGCGCAGAATGCGATCTCCCTACAATTACAGTTTTGCAAAGGCGTTAGCAGGATCGGCCGATTGTTCGACCGTAGACGCGTCGCGGCGGGTCGGAAGCCTGTTACTTCCTTAATCGGATCTTGCTGCGGGGGCCGCCCGCCGATCTGTTAGATCTTCAATCGGATCTGCAAATCTACTCGGGGCGGCTCGATGCATCCTCGCGGGTCGGGGCGCGGATGACTGGTTCTTGCCTCCGGTTGACCATACCTCTCGCTCACGCTGAGAGCGCACGCTCGGCTCTGTTCCGATCCTGTTAGGACCTTAGTTGGATTTGCAGCACGGTCGACGGGGCCCCCGTGTCCGTCGAGGCTCGTGGCGCGGCCGACCGGTTTGTTGCCCCTGCGAGGTCGGGTAAGACCGTGGCGATCCTGTAGGTCCGCATCTGGGTTTGCCGCACTGCGCGGGCGCCCAAATCACCGCTGTACTCCTCCTGGCGTCATCGCTGCCCATCCTGCTCTCGCGAACCGAGTCGTGGTCGTTTCCCCGTTCGGCCGCTCAGCACACAGGCGACAGAGGCCGCAGCGCTTGGCGAATCCCGCCCCGCGAGGGTCCGCGATTCCCTCTGTTGGAATGCCGCACGAACTCGCCCAGACCGTTGGTCGATCAACGGTCATGGAATTGAACGACTTCCCTATGAACAAAAAGGCAAGCGCGCCGTGCAGCAGCGTCGGTGTTGAAGTACACGCCCAGCGCGTGGGCGCGGCCCCGAAGGTAGCTCGGTGATGGTCAAAGGCCCATCGCAGTGGCGCGGTGGTAGTGTCTCAGAGACACTACCGGCGCGGTCGTCAGGGAGCGCCCTTGCGGTCGTGCGGTGGACCGAATACGTAGGCGCGTCCTCATCCGCTTAGCCCCGAACGCATTCTCATGATCCTCCGGACCATTCCGACAACTCCGTTTGCCGGGCAGCGCCCGGGTACCTCGGGCTTGCGCAAGCGCGTGTCCGTCTTCCAAGAGCCTCACTACATCGAGAACTTCTTTCAGTCCGTGCTGGATGGGCTGCCTTCATGCGCCGGCAAGACCCTGGTAGTCGGTGGCGACGGTCGCTTCTACACCCGCGAGGCGGTACAGCGTGTGCTGCGGGTTGCGGCCGGCAACGGGTTTGGTCGAGTCCTCGTTGGCCATCGCGGGCTCCTGTCGACGCCAGCGGTTTCCCACCTCATTCGCAAGTACGGCGCGTTTGGCGGCGTCATTCTGTCGGCCAGCCACAACCCGGGCGGCGTGAACGGCGACTTTGGCATCAAGTACAATGTCCAGAACGGCAGCCCCGCGCCCGAGACAGTCACCGAGGCCGCGTACGCGCGCAGCCTGAAAATCACCTCCTACAAGGTGATCGAGGGGCCCGTCATCGATCTCGAGCGCAAGGGGACGAGCCAGCTCGGCGCGACCGAGGTGGAGGTCATCGATTCCGTCTCCGACTACGCCGCGCTCATGGAGTCACTGTTCGACTTCGATCGCATCCGCGACCGGTTCGCCTCCGGCTTCCGCATGCAGTTCGACGCCATGTCGGCGATCACCGGGCCTTACGCCACCATGATCTTTGAGCGCCTCTTGGGTGCGCGTGCCGGCACTGTGATCAATGACGAACCATTGCCGGACTTTGGCGGGCATCCGCCCGATCCGAATCTGGTGCATGCGCCCCACCTGCTGGACGCGGCGATGCGCGCTGACGGGCCCGACCTGTGTGCGGCCTCCGATGGCGATGGCGACCGCAACATGATTATCGGCCGTGGCATGTACGTGAACCCTTCCGACAGCCTCGCTGTGCTAGCCGCCAACGCTCATTTGGCGCCGGGCTACCGCGATGGCATCGCCGGCATCGCGCGTTCCATGCCGACGAGTCGCGCCGCCGACCGTGTCGCTGCCAAGCGCGGCATCCCAATGTACGAGACGCCCACGGGCTGGAAGTTCTTCGGCAACCTGCTCGATGCCGGCTCTGTCACCATCTGCGGCGAAGAAAGCTCCGGCACCAGCTCGTCCCATGTGCGCGAGAAGGACGGGCTGTGGGCGGTCCTACTGTGGCTCAACATCCTGGCGGCGCGGGGGCAGAGCGTGCGTGACATCGTGCGCCAGCACTGGGCCGAGTTCGGACGCAACTACTACGTCCGCCACGACTACGAGGCCCTTGACGACCAACGGGCGACCGCGCTTATCGAAGACTTGCGCGCCGGCCTTGGCGCGTTGCGCGGCAAGTCGTTCGGCGGCCGCCAAGTTGTCGCCGCCGACGATTTTGCCTACACCGATCCAATCGACGGCAGCGTCTCGCGCAAGCAGGGCGTCCGGGTCCACTTTTCCGATGACGCGCGCATCGTCTATCGCCTGTCTGGGACCGGAACGAAGGGCGCGACCCTGCGTGTCTATCTGGAGGCGTTCGAGCCCGACTCCCGGCGCCACGAACTCGCCATGGATGCCGCCCTCGGGGACCTCGGCCCACTGTCTCGCGAGATCGCCCAGATCGCGCGACACATCGCCACGAAGGCGCCGAGCCTCATCGTCTAGTGGCTCGGCGAGCCGCGGTTGACACCGGCGGCCGATGTCCCTACGGAATGCGCCCCCCAGCGCGCATGTGAGCTCCTTCGGTACCTCAACAGATCGCGTCATCGGTCTCGGCTACGTCGGCTTGCCGCCGGCCATTGCATTGGCGCGGCATTATCGCTTAGTCGGCTACGACCTGAGCGAGCGCCGCGTGGCCTCCTTGCGCGCGGGCCACGACCGGACCCATGAGGTCGCCGACGCGGATGTCGCCGCCACCACCTGCCGCTTCGAGTCGACTGCCAAGGCGATGGCCGACAGCGACGCGTGAAACCTGGCCTTCTTCATCGTCTCGGGCTCCCCTGGCTACATCGTTAACCTTGCCCGAAAACTCACCTTCACGCCGGAGGAGAAAACAGCGAGGACGTCAGCTCCAACAGGTTGGTGGTGCGGATGGCGCGGCGGTGCGCGAGCGGGAACAACAGGTGTGCGATGCAGGCCTCGAAGTCGTCGTTGATGCATCCCACCGCCGAGGGCAGAGGAGATTCTGGGGCTCAGGTCAACCTCACTGACCACCGAATGGAGGGTACCCTCAAGTACCGCAGTCCACCACGCTCCCGCCTTGCCCGCAAACATGCACAGGTGGCTTGCCATCGGCTACGCGAAGAACCGAAAGCGAAAGATGTACCAAAGTGCTTTCACCCCGTCTTTCCAATTGATCTTCTTTCCTTCAGCGTAGTTGCGCCCGTAGTACGAAATGCCAACCTCGTAGACCCGCCAACGCCTCGCCAGCAACATCTTGATGGTGAACTCGACTTCGAACCCGAAGTCGTTCGAGACGAGCGCGAAGCCATCAAGGACTTCGCGGCGGAACATCTTGTAGCAGACCTCGACGTCATTGAGCGTCGAGTTGCAGAGTACGTTGACCAAGCTAGATATCAGCCAGTTGGCAAGGCGGTGATGCAGGTACAAAGAACGGTGCGGAGAGCTGGCGAAGCGCGTTCCGTAGACGACGTCCGCGACTCCCCGAGACATCAATGCATACATGCGATTGAGGTCAGCCGGATCGTACTCAAGATCCGCGTCCTGAACTACGATGACCTCGTGCCGCGCCAAAGCGAAGCCCGCGCGCAGGGCCGCGCCCTTGCCACTGTTGCGAGGCTGCAAACGCACGCGTAACCCCACCGAGTCGGAAGAGGAAGCACCAACCTTGACCCCGCCGCGATCGTCCAAGGCGATCGAGTGAATAGCGCCGATATCACCTCGCACCTGCTCGGTGAGCCATTCCCGCGTACCATCCATCGAGCAGTCATCGACGACTATGATTTCGCGGGCCGCCGCCGGCGGCATGTGCCGCAAGAGTTCGGCGAGAATCTTCGGAAGCGTCTCTCGCTCGTTGTAGACCGGGATAACGACAGAAAGGTTCATGCAATTCCCCGCCCCGTCACCGCGAGGCGAACCTCGCTGCGTCGCTGCCGCCACCCCAACGGGTGACGATGAGTCGTAACACGTAAGTCGGGTACCAACGGCGTTCGACACTCATCTCGGGGAAGCGCACGCCGGAAAGAGCGCCGGCAATATTCTACCCAACCCCAAGGGCTATGATCCTTCGAGGCTCCAGTGAGTGCCCTTTTGCCCCTGGAGGAGAGCTTACGGCGCGTAAGCCTGAACTCATGATACGGTTTCGCGCGCCTCGTTCGCTGCGGCAGGCGGCAGGTTGCACATGGCGGACACTGCCGCCGAGATGGCGAATCATGCCGGCCTGCGTAGCGACCCGTTGGCCGACCAAGAAATGGTACGGCGTATGGTGGCGGAAGTTGAGCCCCACTCCTGCCGACATCCCACTATCGCCGGTTCCGCGTGGCCAGCTTGAGTGGCTGAAGAAGGCCACTGACCGCGCTGGAGGGGCAGGAGTTGGTCATCCTGAACCGGGTGTGCCGTCTCAAGGGTTGGTTCCACAAGTCGAGTTGTCAGCCGAGACGATGTGCGCTGCTACCCGAAAACTCATCCATTGCAGGCTAGAGTCCGCGGCATGATTACAGGTTCCTTAATACTCCACCGGGCGCAGGGTGAGCTTTCGGCCTTCATTGGCCGGGGTTGACCCCGGCCAAAGAAAAGAATTCGCCCGGCGTTCGATCCCCAGGTGCCGGAGTGAGGACGGCTCTCGTTGTAGAACATCTGCCACGCCTTGATCTTTGGCCGTGGCGTCGTCCAGAGACAAGAACCAGTGTGCGTTCAGGCACTCCTCGCGCAAGCGACCGTTGAAAGATTCGATATAGGCGTTTGTCGATGAGGCAACCCGGCCCGCTGAAGTCCAACGTAACGCCGTGTTCGTAGGCCCAGCGATCGAGCACGTTCGATACAAACTCCGCTTCAAGAAGGGCCAATCGGGCAACCTAAACGGACGCCCTCGCGGGACGAAGAGAACTTGAAGAGGTCTTGTCGGGCGTGACCATTCCCTGTTCCTGGATGCTGCTCGATCTCCTATGTCGTTGAATCAGGCGGCGCTTCGCGGAGCGCTCCGGCCGAGTCGCAGGCCGAATTCCCTGTACTTGGCTGATCCAGCAGGGAATCGGAACGAACTCCACCGCGCTATCCCGGTGCACGCTGTCCCACCTCGGGAATCGGCACTTGAGAGGCGACCCTGCGTGTCTATCTTGAGAGCTATCGAGGCAGACTCGGCGCGTTACGGTCTGACCAACTAGGGGGCGCCGATCCCCACTGTCGCGAAAGCACGCCGAGATCGTCCGGCGCGCGGGCCTCGCCGCATCCACCTCCGCAAGGTAAAGGCCGCGACCGGCGGTCTGCTTCCACCGCGGCGTTGACATCGTCGGGGGTGAGGCCTAGAGGAATTGGCTCCTCACCCAGATGTCCCCCTCGGAACAACCGAACAAGATCGCTGTCATCGGCCTCGGCTATGTGGGGTTGCCGCTCGCGATTGCGCTGGCGCGACACTACACCGTGGTCGGCTTCGATATCAGCGAACGTCGCGTCGCGTCCCTGCGCGCGGGCCACGACTGGACCCATGAGGTCGCGGACGCGGATGTCGCCACCACCACCTGCCGCCTCGAGTCGACTGCCAAGGCGATGGCCGGCAGCGACGTGTTCATCGTCGCGGTGCCGACCCCGGTGGACGACAACCGCAAGCCCGACTTTGGCCCGGTCATCGGCGCCTGTGAAGCAGTCGGTCCGCTGCTCAAGCCGGGCAACATCGTCTGCTTTGAGAGCACGGTCTATCCTGGCGCCACCGAGGAAATCTGTGCGCCGATCCTCGAACGCAAGTCGGGGCTGAAGTGCGGCAAGGATTTCTGGCTTGGCTACTCGCCTGAGCGCATGAATCCCGGCGATCCGCTCCATACTCTCGCCAACATCGTCAAGGTAGTGGCAGGTCAGACACCGGAAGTCGGCAAGGTGCTCGCCGAGGTGTACGGCAAGGTGACGCGCGCGGGTGTCTTCTTGGCTCGCGACATCGCCACCGCCGAAGCCGCCAAGGTGATCGAGAATGCGCAACGCGACATCAACATCGCGTTCATCAACGAAGTGACGCAGATCTTCAATCGCCTCGGTCTGTCCATCTACGACGTGCTCGACGCCGCCAACACCAAGTGGAACTTCCTCAATTTCCGCCCGGGCCTTGTTGGCGGCCATTGCATCGGCGTGGACCCGTACTACCTCGCCGACCGTGCGCTGCAGATCGGCTACCACCCCACGGTGGTGCTTGCCGGCCGCCAGACCAACGACGGCATGGGCGCCTGGCTCGCAGAATCGATTGCAAAACGTCTCAGCAAGCCGTCTCGGGTTCTGGTGCTCGGACTGACGTTCAAGGAGAACGTTCCCGATCTGCGCAATTCTGGCGTTGCCTCCGTCATCGCGAGACTGAAGGCGGCGGGTCACACGGTCAGCGTGCACGACGCGTATGCCGACGCCGCAGAAGCGAAGCACGAATACGGAGTCGATCTGCTGCCGTCTTTGGACGGCGCCTATGACGCGGTTGTCGGTGCCGTCGCCCACAAGCCCTACGTCGAATTCGACGTCGCACGCCTGCGCAAGTTGCTGCCGGGCGGGGGCCTCGTCGCCGATATCAAGGGATTCTGGCGAGACCTCTGGTTCCCCGCCGAAATCCGGGTCTGGCGTCCCTGAGCCGCGGTCGACTCGGTCGACTCCTCCTCGGCACATACGAAACGGCCGCGGCGCTTGCCGCGCCCGCGCTGCACCTGCACCTGCGCAGTCGCGCCAGGCGCGGTAAGGAAGATGCAGCCCGCCTCGGCGAACGTCTCGGTCGTTCGTCCGCAGGGCGACCGCCGGGCACCCTTGTCTGGGTGCACGCAGCGAGCGTCGGCGAGTCGCTGTCCGTCCTGGCTCTGCTCGCTGAGCTGCGCCGGCGACACCCCAACATCTCGATCGTACTCACCAGCGGGACACTGACGTCGGCCGCAGCCCTGGCCGGTCGCCTGCCTGCCGGGGTTGTCCACCAATTTGCGCCGGTTGACCTGCCAGGCGCCGTGAGCACGTTTCTCGGACATTGGCGGCCCGCGCTCGCTCTCTGGGTGGAGTCGGAGCTTTGGCCGAATACGCTGGCGGCGTTGCGCCGCAATTCCATTCCCCTGGGATTACTGAACGCCCGCATGTCCGAGCGCTCGTTCCGTCGTTGGCGACGTGTGCCCTCGGCGGCTGCCGAGGTGCTGCGACCTTTCAGTGTGGTCTTGGCGCAGTCCGCCGCGGATGCTGCTCGCTTCACCGCGCTTGGCGCCACCAACGTCTCGGTGGTGAGCAACCTCAAGCTCGGCGCAGACGAACTTTCCGCCGACCAGGACAAGCTCGCCGAAGCTGGCGCTCTGCTGGGATCGCGGCCGCGCTGGCTGGCGGCCAGCACCCACCCCGGTGAGGAAGAAGTCGTCGCGGAGGCGCACTTAAGCATGTCCGCTCGCCACCCCCGTCTGGCAACCGTCATCGTCCCGCGCCACCCGGGGCGCGGGGCCGTGGTTGCCGCGTTGCTTGCGAAGCGAGGCTTGAAGGTTGCGCTGCGGTCGCGTCAGGACTCGCTGAGCTCCGAGGCGGCGATCTATGTAGCCGATACGCTTGGTGAGCTTGGCCTATGGTATCGCCTGTGTCCCATCAGCTTCGTCGGCGGATCGCTCGTTCCGCACGGCGGCCACAACCTGATCGAGCCGGCCCAGCTTGGCTCGGCCGTCATCGTCGGCCCCTATGTCCACAACTTTCGTGACCTCGCCGACGCAATGGCGGCGTCCGCGGCCCTCACGACCGTCGAAAACGGCAAGCGGCTGGCGGAGAGCGTTCTGGCCATGTTGGAAGACCCCGCAATCGCCCGGCGGGCCGCGGCAGCCGGGCGCCGGTTTGCTCGGGAGCAGGGGGGTGCCACCGAACAGGTAATGGAGCGCCTGGGCCCCTGGCTCTCGCAGCTATCGACGGAGCGGGGCGCCGCCGGGACCCGTTAATATCGGAATTGTGCCGAAGTTGGTCCGGCCGCACGCTTGGCGTATCGTGGGCGGACCGAACGGAGTCCCATGCTGCTTACCCTGATCTTCGCGGCGGCTGTTTCTGGCGCGATTTGTTTCGTGGCGCAGCCGCTGGCGCGCGCACTGGGCGTGATGGACATCCCCGACGGGCGGCGCAAACTCCACGAACGCCCGACGCCAGAGGTCGGCGGCATAGCGATCGGCATTCCGACGATCATGGTCCTGTCCTTCTTGGCCGTGACGACCCCGTTCACGCCGCTGTTCGCCAGTATCGCCCTCGGCACCGCCGGGTGTCTCATCCTGGGGTTCCTGGACGACCGCCAGCACGTGCGTCCCTTGTATCGCTTGCTCGCGTCCGTCGCGGTGGTGGCGGTCGCCGTATGGATGACGCCGGCGCAACAAGTCGGCTTCTTCCGCTTCAGTTTCCTGGATGTCGCGCTCTTCCCGACGCCGTGGCTCGCCGCGGGGTTCACCGTCTTATGCGTCGTCGGCCTGCAGAACGCAGTGAATATGGCCGATGGCAAGAACGGCTTGGCCGTGGGCTTGCTTCTCACTTGGGCGTTGCTCTTGCTTGGGTACGCTCCGCCGCACCTCTTGCCCGCGCTCGTCGCGGTCATTGCCGCTCTCGCGGTGGTGTTCGCTTTCAACATCAACGGGACCGTGTTTCTCGGCGATGCCGGAACGTACGGAGTCAGCGTCACGGTGGCCCTTCTGGCCTTGCACACCTACTCGGTAAGCTTTCCCGAGCTACACGCGGACGTCGTGGCCTTGTGGCTCCTCGTCCCGGTGGCGGATGCGTTGCGCCTTATGGTCGCCCGGGTCATTGCCGGGCACTCGCCGTTTTCGCCGGATCGCCGGCACCTCCACCATGTGCTTCAGGCGGCATTCCCGGCGTGGCCGTCCGGCGCCCGCCTGGGCTTGTATCTGGGCATGGTGGCGCTGCCCGGCGTCCTCGCCATTCCCTTCGCCGACCTGACCTTGCTGTGGGCCGCCCTGGCCCTTGTCGCTTACGCTGCCGTTCTGGTGGCCCGCGCCCCGCAGGCCCGCTTGAACCAGCAGACTTTGGCTTCCCGGCCCCAGGGTTGAGGGCCGAATCCGCCGTCGGCGGACCTATATCTCCGCCATGAAGGAACTCGGCATCGAGGTGCTGGAGCAAAAGCTCGGGCTGCAGACCGGCAGCGAACGTTCCAATCGCGAGGTCTATGGCCGTCGCTTCGACAACGCGGAGTTCATCAAGAAGATGCGGATGCTCGCCGAGAACGGCATTCCGGCGCAGATCGACGTCATATCGGACAGCCCGTTCGAAACAATCGACGACAAGGTGGCGATCATGCGTCTCTACCGCACATTCTCCGAGGCTAAGCGCAGGATTCCGAAGCGCAACCAACTGTTTGCGTTCATGGATCACAAGCTGATGTTCTATCCGGGCACTAGCCTGTTCGACCGCGCACGCAAGGCGGGGTACGTGCATGAGACGTACATCGAGGACGTTCTGTTGAAGCGCCGTACGGTCCGGCGCCATTACGATATTGATGTCGATCGGGTCATGCTCGGTCTGTTCAAGGCTTCGCTGCGCATGCCGGCCCTGACGTGGGTAATGCGCGCGCTCGAGAGCAAGGTTGCGATCGGCATGCTGTCGAGCAGCCCGGTGCTATGGGTGGCGCGTACCATCGGCGCGGTACGGCGCTCGCGCATCTTCCACGCGGAGGCGGGAGGCTATCTCTACGCCCGCACTGCGGCCGCGACCCCGGCGCCTCCTGCCGCCGAGTAGCGATCTCGGCAAACGCTTTCCAACGACGGCGCTGCCAGGGCAGCGCCGTTTTCGTTTGCGCTCGCCAGAAGAAGGCGGCCGAGTCGATCTCGGTATGCAGGATGTGGTCGGAGACAATGCCCTGCTTGGGCGTGATGCGGATCGCCCGCTCTTCTCCGGCCGTGACAAGGCCGGAGGCGCCGGTTTAGATTGCCGCGCTCCGAGGCAACCCTCCTGCTGGGGCGTAGCCAAGCGGTAAGGCACCGGATTTTGATTCCGGCATTCCGAGGTTCGAATCCTCGCGCCCCAGCCACTCTTCCGCTGCCACCTATCCGAGTGCCGGAAACTCCGTGTGGACGGCGGCATTCTGTGCCGCTCCGGCGACGCACCTTTGCGGTGCCACACCGAGTTCCGCAAACGTTCGAGGTGCTTTGCCCGGATTTCTCCGGCCGCGAGAGAGCGCGTGCCGGAACTGGATTCGCTAGAACGTGCGGCGCGGCTGTTGCCACGAGAGGGGAACGCCGCGCGCGAGCAGGCGCCGCGTGATCAGCTTGCTCGGCGGGCTGCCAGAGAGACAGCGCTCGACGAGATCGGGTGCAAGGAATGCAAGGCCAAGCATGGCCCGCGCATGGGTTCGATTGCATCCGTGCTTGCGCGCCAGTTCCTCGGGCGAGGCGACGTGACCCTCCTCGATCTGGCGCCGCCACTCCAGCGCGCGCACGAGCGACCGGATCAAGGTCGCGTTGACCCCCGCGCGCGGCGTCTCATCGTGAAGGACGACCATGGCGCCCGCTGTCTTCGTCGTCAGCGGCACGACGACTTGCTTGCCCTTGGGTTGCTGCCGACGTGGTCCCTGGGGCGGGGCCCGGAAGTCGAGCAGCATCTTGTCCGGCAGGATCTGGATTCTGGTGACGCGGTCGCGAAGTAGCGCCCGGACCGCCGCGTCGCCGGTTGGCAGCGACCCAACGTGTCGCGCCAGCTGCTCGATAACCGTGCGTTCGACGACGGTCGCCGGAACTCGCTGAACGAGCCCACGCTTCTTGCGGTCATCCACCAGCGCGCGGCTGATGTAGTACCGGTAGCGCTGCCCGTTGGCTTTCCTGGCGAACGAGGGGCTCATGAGGTTGCCGCTGTCGTCGTGGAGCAGGCCGGCCAACAACGCATCGCTCCTGGAATGGGTGGTACCGCGCGGCTGGCGGCCGTTGTCCCCGAGTCGTACCTGCACCTCGTTCCAAGTGTTCCGGTCGACGATGGCAAGATGCTCGCCGGGATAGACGTTGCCCTTGTGGCTGATTTCGCCGAGGTAGGTGCGGTTGCGGAGCAGGCAATAGAGCGCTCCGCGCAATAGGACGTTGCCACCGATGCGCCGCCCGGATTCCGCCACCCACACCTTGCTGCGGACGCCCCTGCCGCGAAGGTCCTCGACCAAGGCCGGCACCGTCCCCAATGCGAGGTAGCGGGTGAATATGGTGCGGACCGCCTTCGCTTCCGTCGCATTGACGACGAGTCGGTGGTTCTGCAGGTCGTAGCCGAGCGGCGGCACGCCGCCCATCCACAATCCCCGGCGCTTGGAAGCGGCGATCTTGTCGCGGATGCGCTCGCCGGTGACCTCGCGCTCGAACTGGGCGAAGGACAGCAGCACGTTGAGGGTCAGGCGCCCCATCGAGGTGGTGGTGTTGAACGATTGGGTGACCGAGACGAAGGAGGCCCCAGCCGCATCGAGGGTCTCGACGATTTTGGCGAAGTCGGCCAGCGACCGGGTCAGCCGGTCGACCTTGTATACGTGTTCGGCGTCAGGACCAGTGATACGGATTTAGCGTCTTGAGGAAGGGAGGATTTCCGGCTCATCGTGAACCCGAGAGGAAACGAGATGAGACAGAAATCCACGAAGACGACCTCACCGTCTGAGAG
>VGES01000065.1 GCA_016869765.1 Alphaproteobacteria bacterium | reverse complement strand
ATCACTTTTACGTCGTGCAAACGTCGCGAGGACGATACGCCGTCCGCGTCTCTCAGGCCCGCTGGCGTACCGAGGCCGAGACCATCTTCGAAACCGCATTCCAGCGCCATTTGATGAGCCAGGGTTGTCCGGTTGCAGCGCCGATCCTTACCAACGGTGGGGCCGCCTACCACCTGATCGACGGCGGTGCGCGCACGCTGATCGTGTACCCTTGGGTTGACGGCGTGGCGCTCGACCGCCATCTCACGCCGGCGAACGCTCGGCGTTTTGGCACCATCATCGCCGATCTGCATCACGCCGCGGGCTCCTTCGCCGCAGGCCAACGCGTGGCGTTGCCGATCCCCCGGCAGCTCGCCGAGTGGTTCCCCACCGCGTTGGGGTTTCTGGTCGACCGTGACCGGGATTGCGCGCTGCTGCGCGAGTTGACCGATCAGGCGTTGCGCTTCGCTCGTTACGAACCGGGGCAGGCGTTGCCGGTGGCGGCCGTTCACGGCGACCTGCACGCCGGGAACGCGCTCCTCGGCCCGGACGAGCGGGCAACGGTGCTCGATTTCGACTTCTGCGGCGACGGGCCGCTGGCCTACGATCTCGCGAGCTATGCCTGGGGCAACGACCAGATCGGGGTCGAGCCCAATTTGACGCCCTACTTCCTGGAAGGCTACGAAGCGCGGCGACCGCTTTCGTCCGCCGAACGAGACGCCATACCGAAATATCGCGTACTCAAGTCGCTGTGGTGGCTGGCGTTGCGAGCCCACCTTGTCGACCGGCTGGGCTCGACGATGTTCGATCCGGCGAGCCTCGATCGCTACTTCGCCCGACTGCGCCAAGATGCTCGCGCGGCGAAAATGACGGACTAGGCTGCGGGCGCGGCACCCTCCGGCCCGCGAGGGATGAGGGTTCGTCCCAGTTCCGCGCGCCGAAGACCGAGGCCCGGGCCCAGCGGCGAATCTCCGTCGTTCGCCGGCACGATCACCGGCCTCACGCCGCCTCCAACCCCTTCGACCGGCGCTTCGCGCCACCCCTCCCACGCGACTTGCGGGTGGAAGAGTGCCGAAGGCGCGAGCGTGAGGGAAGGAGTTGGAGGACGGCATCGGGCACAGTACCCTCGCACCCCAACTCGGGAGATTGGCATGACCTCGTCCGCATCCGTCCGCTATCCGCACCTGTTCTCGCCGATCAAGTTGGGGCCCATGACGCTGCGCCACCGCGCCACGATGAGCGGCCATGGCATGCATCTGGGCGATGGCTCGGGCGGCGTGAGCGAGGCGCTGCGGGCCTACGTCGTGACGCGCGCCCGCGGCGGCGCGGCGCTGCTCGGCACCGAGTCGGCGCCGATCCACGACACCTCGGCAAACGCGTTCCTCGCCGTCAACCTGTTCGACGACAAGGTGGTGCCATCGCTTGCCAGGCTCGCCGAGGAGGTGCACGCGGCCGGCGCCAAGGTCTCGATCATCCTCTGGCACGGCGGGCACAACGTGACGTTCACCGGCGGTCGCGCCGCGGTGTCGTCCTCGCCCATCCCCAACCTGAACCGCGAGACGCCGCGCCAGCTCACCCTGAAGGAGATCAAGGAGATCGTGAAGTCTTACGGCGCCGCTGCGGCGCGCTGCCGTCAGGCCGGGCTCGATGCGGTCGAACTGCAGACCGCGACGAGCTATCTCCTGGGATCGTTCCTGTCGCCGGCCATGAACCACCGGCGCGATGCCTACGGCGGCTCGCTCGACAACCGCATGCGCATCGTGCGCGAGGCGCTGGGCGAAATTCGCGCGGCGGCGGGTTCCGGCATGGCCGTCGGCGTCCGCACCTCGACCTCGCACCACATCCCGAACGCGCCCGTCGACTATCGTCTCGAAGAGTCCGTCGAGGTGATGAAGCGCGTGTCGGACGAGGGCCTGGTCGATTGGGTGAGCATCCTGTCGGGGTCGCGCTGGGCCGGGCACGAGACCATTCCGGCGATGAACCGGCCGCGCAACCAGCTCGCGGCCGAGGGCCAGGCGTTCAAGAGGGTGCTCAAGGTGCCGCTGATCGTCGCCGGACGCATCCGCAGCCCGGCGGACGCCGAGGCGATGATCGCCCAGGGCTCGGCCGACGTGATCGCCATGGCCCGCACCTGGATCGCCGAACCCGATTGGGCGAAGAAGATCGAGGACGGGCGCGACCACGCGATCCGGCCGTGCATGTCGTGCAGCCAGGGTTGCGCCGGGTTTTCGTTCAAGGGCATTCCGGGCACGTGCGTCATCAACCCGGTGGCCGGGCGCGAGACCGAGATCGCGCCGCTAGCCCCGGCGGCGAAGCCGAAGCGCGTCGCGGTGGTGGGCGGCGGCCCGGGCGGGCTCGAAGCGGCGCGCGTCGCGGCCTTGCGCGGCCATCGCGTGACGCTCTATGAGCGTTCGGCGCACCTGGGCGGCCAGATGCGTTTGGCCGCGGCCGCGCCGCACCGCGACGAGATGGCGCCGGCGCTCGCCTGGTTCGTGAACGAACTGCGCGAGCTCCAGGTGCAGATTCGCCTGAACACGACCGTCGACGTCCACACGCCGCCCGCGGCCGACGAGGTGATCTGGGCGGTGGGCGGGGACCCCTACCACACGGCGGTGTGGCGATTGCGGCCCTGGCTGCAGGGCGGGATCCCGGGCAGCGAAAGCCTCGCCCATGGCCGGGACGTGCTGGCCGGCCGGCGCGAGGCGCGCGGCAAGGTGCTGATCATCGATGAGGAAGGCGGTTGGCCCGCGATCTCGCTCGGCGAGACGCTGGTGACGCGCGAGGGCGTCTCCGGGGTCTGGGTGGTGACGAGCGAGCGGGCGTGGGGCGAGAACGATCTGACGTACACGCGCGAGCTCGCCGACGTCACGGCCCGCGTGCGCAAAGCCGGCATCGTCGTCCGCCCCGAGTCCGTCGTCGCCAAGGTCGAGGGCCGCACGGCCGTGCTGACCTCGGGCGAGATCCTGGGACCCTTCGACACGATCGTGCTCGCGACCGGCGTGCGCGCCAACGCGGCGCCCGAGGATGCGCCGGCGGTGGGCGACTGCGTCGCGCCGCGCGGCATCTGGGCCGCGACCCACGACGCCGCCGTCCTGGCGCGACGGATATGACTCTCCCCCCGCGGAGCGGGGGGGAGCCAACGACCCCCTCCCTAAAAGGGTGGAGCACCGGAGGTGCGACAGGATTCAGGGGTGGGTTGGTTCAGGGCCGGGTTAGACTGCGTGTTCGTCGGTCGATCGCGCGAGGCGTGACGCCCGGTCTCGAACCAGCAGTGCCAATCGTGCGACGACAGTATCGCTGTCCTCCAGTACCTCCTCATTCGTGAAACGAACGACGCTATAACCCTTGCGCTCCAGGAACGCCGTTCGTCGCTCGTCGTGCAGGACCGTCAACTCGTGACTGTCGCCGTCGACCTCCACGACGAGTCGGAGTTTCTTGCAAGCGAAGTCGGCGATAAACGAGCCGATTGGCACCTGCCGACGAAAATAGGCGCCGGCCAGCTGGTAATTCCGGATCCTGCTCCATAGCGCGACCTCAGCGATCGTCAGGGACTTACGTTGCGTGATCGCTCGGGCCAAAGTCAGGGGGTCGGGAGCCGAACCGTTCCAACGTCGTCGCATGCCTTCGATATGTAGCGCTCAGGCCGGAATCCCCTGGCACGTCACCCACCCCTGAATCCTGTTGCACCTCCGGTGCTCCACCCTTTCAGGGAGGGGGTCGTTCTTCGTGGCGAGCGTTGCGAGCGGGAACGGGTCTGTGCGAGGAGCGGGGTTACCCCCTCCGGCTCGCCACCCCCACCGTTCGACCTTCGCTTCGCTCTGGTCTCCCTCCTCCCCCGCAAGCGGGGGAGTAGGCTTGATTCCGCCACGGCTCGCCCGCACAGTCGCGGGCCAATATTCCGGGGGGAGCCATGAACATCGATCCGAAACTGCGCAACGACCGCCTCGTCGAGTCGCTCAGCGATCTGTTGGGCAAGGACTCGGTGATCACCGATATCGAGGAACGGCGCTACTACTCGGCCGACGTCTACGCCCCGGGCGAGACCTGCGCCGCGGTCGTGCGACCCAAGGACAAAGCGGCGGTCGCCCAGGCGGTCGCCGCCACGACCAAGGCGGGCTACGCCATCATCGGCCGCGGCGGCGGCATGTCCTACACCCGCGGCTACAGCCCGCTGCGCGAAGACACGGTGATGATCGACGTCGGCGCGCTCAATCGCATCGTCGAGATCAACGAGCGCGACATGTACGTGACCGTCGAAGCCGGCACGACGTGGAAGACGATCTACGACGCGCTGCGGCCCAAGGGCGTGCGGCTGCCGATGTTCGGCACGTTCTCCGGGATGAAGGCGACCGTGGGCGGCGGCCTGTCACAGGGTGCGTTGTTCATGGGCACGGCGCGCTACGGCCAGGCGGCCGACAACGTGATCGGCCTCGAGGTCGTGCTCGCCGACGGCAGCGTGGTCAAGACCGGCCAGGCCGCGTTCCGAAACGGCAAGCCCGTCTATCGCACCTACGGCCCGGACTTCACAGGGCTCTTCCTGCACGACGGCGGCGCCTTCGGGGTCAAGACCCAGGCGACGTTCAAGCTGATCCCGGCGCCGAAGGAGTCAGGTTTCGCCTCGTTCGTCTTCCCGGGCGGCATTCTCGCGGCGGCCGGGGCGCTCGCCGATGTCGCGCGTTCGGGCGCCGCCGAAGACGCCTACGTGTTCGACCCGGTCTCGACCGACCGCAGCCTGTCGACGCCCGACGCGGTGCAGGACATGAAGACGCTGGTCGGCGTCGTCACCGGACAGTCCTCGCTGCTCAAGGGCATGATCGAGGGCACCAAGCTGGTGCTCGCCGGCCGCTCGTTCGCCAAGGAAGGCATGTTCTCGCTCCACGTCGTGTGCGCCGGGCGGTCGGCGGCGGCGGTCGAGGGCGATCTCGCGATCGTCCGTCAGATCGCGGCCAAGCATAGGGGCGAAGAGATCGCCAACTCGATCCCCAAGGCGATCCGCGGCGATCCGTTCAAGCCGTTGAACGGCGTGCTGGGTCCCAACGGCGATCGCTGGGCGGCGATGAACGCCAAGGTGGCGCACTCGAAGGCGGCCGAGCTGATCAGCGCGACCAACGCGTTGTTCGATTCCTACAAGACGAAGATGGACCAGCACGGCATCAGCGTGACGCGGCTGATGATCGCGATCGACACGTACTCCTACAGCTTCGAGCCGGTGCTGCACTGGTACGACTCGTGGTTGCCGGTGCACAAGCGCACGCCCGAACCGGGTTATCTCGCCAAGCTCAAGGAGCCCAAGCCCAATCCGGCGGCGGCCGCGCTGGTCGAAGAGATTCGCCTGAAGGTCGCGGCGCTGTTCGCCGACCACGGCGGCGCCTCGAACCAGATCGGCAAGACCTACCCGTACCTGCAGAACCTCGACCCCACCACGGCCAAGCTGCTCAAGGCGGTGAAGGCGTTCGCCGACCCGGGCGGGCAGTTCAACCCCGGGGTGCTGGGGCTGCGTTAGAGGCGCCGCGCCCGTCGTCGGGCGCCATGTTGGAACGCGATATCCACTTGACCCGACGACAGCGCCGCCAGACGCGTCGGGGGCCGGGAGAAGGAGTGCGCCGGTGGCTCACCCGCCCCGCTCGCGCAGCAGGTACATGCGCAGATTGCCGTAACCCTTGGCGGCCGGCATGTGGCCGACGTAGTCGCAGGCGAACGCCGTGTCGGCGCTGAGCGCGAGCGCGGCCGCGAACATTTCGGTGACATAAACCTCGCCCACCGGCGTCACCGGCTCGATGCGCGCCGTGCGACTGACATGCGCACCGAAGAAATTCGGCCGCCCTAACAGCGGATCGGTGAACTCGTAGACCGGACCCTGGTGTCCGCCGAGCCGGAGCCCGAGATGGGCTGGCAGCCCGGCTGCGGCCAAGTCGATCGCCGCGAACGCCTGTTGCAGGTCCAAGGCGCAGCGCGCGGCAATCGCGACGTCGTCGAGCACGACGAACACGCCGTCGCCCCAGGTGTTGCGGAACAACACATGGGCAGCGTGGCGCGCGACCGCTGCGGCCAAGCCCCCCAGCACGACCTCGACAAAGGCCGGCATCTCGCGCTCGGTGAGTTTGCTAAAGCCCTTGACGTCGCCGAACAGCATGGCGCGCGGCACGCGGCGACGCGCCGGATCAGCGAGCGCGCGGGGCGCCGGCACGGCAGAACCGTGGCTCGCGATCGTGATCGACGGGCGGCCCGTCGCGCGCCAGGTTCCGATGTCGACGGTCGTGCCCGAGACGCCGCCCGGCGGACCGCCGTCCCACACCGCCACCTGCGCCACGTCGGCATCGAGATAGCGCCCGCGCAACAACGCCAGTCCCATGGCGAGGCGCGCGGCGTAGGCGAACAACGCATCATCGCCGAGGTGGTGGTCCTCGGTGGCGTAACTCACCGTGCGGGCGGCCGCAAGGCAGCGCTCGAACCGCGCGACCCAGTCCCCGCCCGCGGGCACCACCGAAAGTGCAACGAAATCCGCACGGTCGAACGGCAATACGACGTGAAGCTCGGCGCCGGCGGCCAACAGGGCCTCGGCAAACAGGATATCCGCGCCGCTCGCGAGCGAGCCGTAGCCGTAGCCCACGCGATGCTGCGCGAGCGTCCGTGCGATGTCGGCGGCGACACGGGCCTCGGCCGTCGTCTCGAAGCGTCCGGCCCGCCCGGGCGGACTCATCATGTGACCACAGAAGTGAACGACTGCGGGTGCGGCGAGCGGCGCGAGCACGGTCGGCTCGGTTCCGGTGAGCGCGGCCACGAGGCGCAACTGGCGCCGGGTCGTCGCCACGGCCGCGAGGTCGCCGCCATGAACAGCGGCAGCACGTGCGAGCGCCGCCGTGGCCGCCGCGCGGTCGCCGAGGATCAGCGCGGCCTCGGCGAGCGTCGCCGCCCGGTAATAGGGTTCATCCGTCCCCTGCCCGGCCTGCCGTCGCGCCTCCGCGGCGAGGCGGCGCGCGGCCTCCGACCGGCCGGCGAGCAACGACAACGTCGCCGCATTGATCGCCGGATAGTAGCCGCCGGTGCGCGCATGGACCGCGGCATAGAGCGCGGCGGCCTCGGCGGCGAGCGCTACCCGTCGCGCGTCGGTCGCTTCGAGGGCGCGGTCCTTGGCGATGCGGGCAGCGAGCGCCGCCACGTCCTCTTCGTGGGCAGCACGCGCGAGATCGTAGGCCAGGTAACGTTGCGTGGCTTGACGTGTGGCGCCCGAGCGCGCGAGCGCCAACACGGCGCGGTGTTGCAGCCAGAGGTCGCCCGGATGCTCGGCCAAGCCTTGATCGGCCAGATCATAGGCCGCGAGCAATTCGCCGCGGCGCTCGGCCGCCTTGACCTGCGCCAGCCAGTCGGTGGCGCTCGTCACGCCCGCACACCCGCGGCTTCGAGGGCTTCGGCCAGGCGCTCCGGGAAGTTCGCCGCGCGGCCATCCAACATCTGATACTGCTGCAACAGCATGCGCAGACCGTGCACGAGGTTCACGTTCTCCAACGTGATGCCGAGGATCGGCTTGTCGACGGCATCGGCGAACTTCACCTCGCGCCGACAGTATTTCGATTCGATCGCGGCCTGGCTCAGGAATGCGACGAGCAGCTTGCAGTTGGCGATCTTCTCTTCGAGCACCTCGTCCCATTCGCTGGCGCCGACGATGCCCTGGTCGAACCACAGCGTGGCGCCGGACTCTTTCGCCAGGCGGAGGAACGGCGCGATCCGCGCGAGGTCCTCGCGCTTGTAGCTGACGAAAACGTAGGCGCCTGTCGCGGACGGTGCGGGAGGCTTGGTTTCCGCCACGCTTCCCATCCACGGACTCGCGGTGGCCGACGCCTCGGTGGCGGCGGCCGGCGGCACCCGGGGCGCGGCGGGACGATCCACGGGCGTCACCGGCGGCTTCAAGGCGAGCAACGTCCGAAACGCCCGCCCATCGTCCGCCTCGGCAACCATCTCGGCCACGCCGAGCGGCTCGCCGAACAGGAGCCGGCGGTGGAGCGCGATCGCAACCGCCGGCTCTTCGTCCTGACGCGTGAACGCCAAGGGTGCCGCATCCAAGCCGGCCGCCCCGTGACGCTCGCGAAAGCGTGCCGCGGTCGCGGCGCTCAACCAGCGTGCGGACTCTTCATCAGCGGCGCCAAGGTGTTCCTCGATCAGCCACTGCGCCGCAGGCAGGGACGCAATCAGCGCCTCCTGGTGGCCACGGAGCGCCGCAGGGGCGCCCTTCATCGCGCGAAGGCGCACGAGATTCTTGCGCGCCTCGCGTTCGATCTCGCCCGAGCGCTCGAACGGGACAAGGTGGGCCTGGTAGGCAAAGCCGTGCCCGAGGGCGGCGGCTTCCGCGATCAGGGCCTCGAGGTCGCCCGCGATGCGCCACGGCGCCACCGATGAAAATGAAATGATCGACGAGCCCGCGGTCCTCGAGGAGGACGAGGAGCCCCTGCCCGACGAGGATGAATTGCCGTCCCGCCCGATGTTCGAGGACGACGACGAAGATTCGTTCGAGCCCCCGATGGACGACGATGACTGGGGCGAGAACGAAGAAATCCCCTTCAACGACGAAGACGAGCCCTAGTCCTACCTCGCACCTGCTCGCAGCGCTTCGCTAGAGATGGCCCGTTCGCGAGGCCAAGCACCTGCTCGGTTCAGGCGGCGCGGCGCAGAGGCTTCGTCCGTCGGATGCGCGCCCGCTGATGCGGCGAGTTCAGGGGCCACCCAAAGGTCGGTACGCCGCTGGACGTTCAACCAGAAGTCGGGACTATTGCCGAACACTCTGACGAGGATGAGCGCCGCCGCCGCGGTCACCGCCCGGCGGTCAAGCCGCGGCGAGAGCCGGCGGGTTGACGGTGGGATCATCGCTCAACGGCAGCATCGTTTCCAGCGACAGACAACGTTTGGTGACGGCCCACTCGTCGTTCTGCTCGAGGAGGATGGCACCGACGAGGCGGACGATGGCCTCGTTGGGGAAGATGTCGACAACGTTGGTGCGTCGCTTGATCTCGCCGTTGAGGTGTTCGAGTGGGTTGTTGCCGTTCAGCTTGGTGCGATGGTCAGCGTGGAAGCCGATGTAGGCGAGGACATCGTGCTCGGCCTCCGCCATCAGCGCGGCGAGCTTGGGGAAGCGCGCGGCCAAGCGATGGGCGACCTGACGCCACTGCTGGCGCGCCATGACGGCGGTCTCCTGGGTGAAGGCCGCAGCGGCCGAGGCCGGCATGCCCTACCAGCGCCATATCCGCCGAGTGTTGGAAGCGGCCGTGATCGGGCGATCGCGTTAGCGACGATGAGCGCGGAAGAGCACGCCCCGCATTTCCGCGTGGAGGAAGCTGTTATGCGGCTGCGAAGGGTGCGTGCACTGCACCACTGCGCCGATTGAATGCCTTGCCGAACCGCGACGGCCGTATAGTTCAACCGGTGCCGAGGAACTGCGAGGGGGCGAACATGGGACGAAATTCCGGGAGTATCGCGACGCTCGGACGCGGCGTGCTGACACTAGCTTGCCTGACATTGGGATTTCAGACGGCATCCGTCGCCCAGTCTGCCGACACTTTGCGAGTCGGCGTGTGGGACTTCCCTCCGGGACGCGGCAATCCCTATTCCACCGTTTCGGCCGGCGTTCCTCAGGTTTGGATTTGGCCAGCGCTCTTCGAGGCCCTTACCAACATCGACAGCAAAGGCACGGCGGGACCCGGACTGGCCACCTCGTGGCGTAACGTCGACCCGACGACGTGGCGCGTGACATTGCGACCGAACGTCAAGTTCCACAACGGTGAAACCCTTTCGGCCAAGTCGGTGACCGACGTCTTCGCGTGGTTTGCCTCCGATGCCGGCAAGCCAGCGGTCGCCGCGCAACAGATGCAGTTCATCAGCAGCGCGACGATGGTGGATCCGCTGACGGTCGAGCTCAAGACCGTGCGGCCGCGACCTGTGCTTCCGAACCTCATCGCCGCGCTCTACATCGTTCCGGAAAAGGCGTGGGCCGATCTTGGCCCCAATAGGTTCGTCGTTACGCCGCTGGGGAGCGGCAGCTACCGAGCTGTGTCCTGGACCGACGAGGCGGTGCAACTCGAGGCGTTTGCCGAATCGTGGAAGCCGGCGAAGATCCGCAAGATCCACATCCAGCGTCTCCCCGAGCAACCGTCCCGCCTGCTCGCCCTTTTGTCAGGACAGATCGACGTCATGGCCCAGGTCAATCCCGACGAGATCGAGCGGATCGAGAAAGCCGGTGGCAAGGTCGATCGCTCGCCGGCCCCGGCGCTCTACATGTTGAGTTTCGTCCTCGAGAACGTAAAGGCCGGGATCAAGAATGACCTGCTGAAGGACAAGCGCGTTCGCCAGGCTCTCAACCTCGCGGTCAACAAGGAAGGGATCAACCAAGGCCTGCTCGGGCGCGCCTACACGCTCCAGACCCAGTTCACGACGCCGACGTCCTTCGGTTACGACCCGGCGCTCAAGCCGTGGGGCTACGACCCGGTCCGTGCCAAACAGCTCCTCGCCGAGGCGGGTTATCCCAACGGCTTTTCGCTGTCGGCCGAGCTCAAGGAGTTTCACGATATCTGGCAATTGGTCGCGCTCGACCTCGAGAAGGTCGGTGTCAAGATCGAGATGAACAAAGTCGTTCATACCGACTGGCTCGGCAAGTTCTTGGGCACCCAGTGGAATGGTCAGACGTTCGACCTGAACCTCGGATTCGGCCCCGAGATGGACGCTGGTCGTATCGGCTTGTTCTACTCATGCCGCAAGAACCCGCCATTCTACTGCAACAAGGACGTGGTGCCGTTGCTCGACGCCGCGGACTCCGAGTTCGATGCGGGCAAACGCAAGGTGCTGCTCGGACAGATCATGGCGGCGATGCGTGAGGACGCCCCCTCGATCATGCTGTATGAACTGGTCGACTTTGTCGGTTTGGCAAAACGCGTCCAGGGCTTCCGGTCGACCAACCGCATCTATCACTACGACGAGATGACGCTGGCCAATTGACGGTCCGGCGGCGAGACGATCGGGCGGACGCAAGACGAGTGGTCGGGCACCGCACCGACAGGGCGCCGGTGCCCTGAACCTCGATGGCCGAGTCCCTTGTCCAAGGCACCTGCGATCGCAAGTTTGACCGTCTGCGGCGGCGTCTGGAGGACTCTCTGTGCTTGGGCGAGGAGGCTGGCTGCAGTGTCGCGCTGTATCTCGACGGACGGCTCGTCGTCGACCTCTGGGGCGGGTTGGCCGACCCAGCCAGCCACCGCCCATGGCAACACGACACCATCGTGTCGACGTTCTCGGTCACCAAAGCTCTGGTGTCGACCATGGGACACATGCTGGTCGATCGCGGGGCTATCGACCTCGATCAGCCGGTGGCGCGCTACTGGCCTGCCTTCGCCCAGGGCGGCAAGGAATCGGTGCTGATCAGGCACTTGTTCGAGCATCGTGCCGGGCTGGTGTATATCGATCGTGAGCTGCGGCCGGGCGATCTCTACGACTGGGACTTGATGATCGACGCAATCGAGCAGAGCAGGCCCAGCGGCCCGATCGGCGGACATCCGGTGTATCACAACATGACGTACGGCTATTTGTTCGGCGGTCTGATTCAGCGTGTCACCGGCAAACGTCTCGGGCGCTTCAATCGCGACGAATTGTGCGGCCCGTTGGGACTCGATTACCATCTGGCGCTCACGCCCGAGGAACAACGGCGGTGCGCCACGATCATCCAGAAGAGCCGGCCAGAAGAGCGCTTCCGACTGCTGGACGGTGCGGCTGGGGCGTTGCGTCGCCGCTCACTACAGGGTTTCGGCGCCGACGAGTCGTTCAACTCGATCGCGTGGCGCACCGGCGAACTCGGCTCCGGCCAAGGCCACGGCAACGCCCGTGCCGTCGCTGGGCTGTTCGAATGCCTGCGAAACGCCGGACGGTTCGGTGAACATGTCATTATGCGTCGCGAGACCCGCGACGACGCGATCGCTTTTCGTTGCGAATCCGATGGCGCCGATCCGGTGCTTGGGACCCATTTACGCTTCGCGTCGGGCTACGAACTCAACTGCGCAGCGTTTCCCATGGGCCCGAATCCGAACGCCTTCGGTCATTGGGGGGCGGGCGGCGCCTTCGGCTTGGCCGACCTCCAAGCGGGGGTTGCCTTCGGCTACACTCCCAATCTGATGCACGGCGAACTACGGCTCGGCCCCCGTGGGAGCGCCCTGGTCGCCGACGTGTTCGAGGCGCTCTGAGCGAATTTGCGCCGCGCGCAACGGAACTCGTCGCGGTTTGGCTCTTGGACGGCGGCAGGAGGGTCGCGGTTACGGGTCCGGGCCGATCCGGACCAGCGTCTTGCCGATGTTCTCTCCGGCCAGCATGCCGAGAAAGGCCCGTGGTGCTTGGTCGAGACCGTGCGTCAGGTGAACCCGGGTCTTGAGCCTTCCCTCATTGATCCAAATCGCAATCTCGCGAGGGATGCTCGTGGGCCCAGTCGTGGACGACAAACCCCTCCATCCGAGCGCGCCGAGCCGGCAGCAAGGTGTAGGGTCGTCTGCCGACCGACGTCGGTGTGTGTCGGACTCCCTCGGGATGACGCGCCAAAACGACCTGAACGTTGCGGTTGGCCTTCATCGGCCTACCCGTCGACCGTCATCGCCTCGTAGTGGATCACCTTGTTCCAGTTCTTGTAGCCCTTGACGCGTTTGGCCACCCCGGTGATGTCGAAACCATCGAACAGAAACAACGCCAGCGCCTCCTCGTTCGACTTCTTCATCAGCTCCTGCAGGATCGCGAGCCGTTTGCCGCGGTCAAGCTCGACCGCCTGGGCGCGTATCAGCGGCGTCAGTTCGGGAATGCAGGTCGATACCGGACGGGTGACGATCTCGCAGCCGTAAACCTGGAACGGGATCGAAGCGTCCTGCATCGGCGAGAAGAACGCGGTGACCGAGGTCATGTCGCCCTTCCACGTGCTCTCGTTGATCAGCTTCTGCCGCTCGGCGTTCGGCAGCAGGAGCACATCGACGTTGATCCCGACTTTGCCGAGATCCGCGGCCACCACCTGAAACACGTCGCTGCCGGCGCCGAACAACGCCGAGGTCTCCAACAGCGTGGAGAAACCGCGCGGGTAGCCGGCCTCGGCCAGGAGTTGCTTCGCGCGTTCCGGGTCATGAGGGTAAGGCTTGACGGCGGGGTTGTAGCCGAAGGTGGCGGGTATCGCCGGCTGGCTCGCGGGCCTGCCATGGCCGCGCAGCAATTGCGTGACGATCGCGTCCTTGTTGACGGCATAGTTGACCGCTTGGCGGACGCGGCGATCGGCAAACGGGGCCTTGCCACCCCATTTCCTGGCGAAGTCGACGGTAAACAGGCCGATCTGGGCAGCAAATGGCGCGCTCTCGACGGCCGCCGTATGCCCGGCCGCCTGGATGCGCGGCACGTCGTCGGGCGCCATGTTGAACGCGATATCCACCTGACCCGAGGACAGCGCCGCCAGACGCGTCGCCGCCTCGGGGACATGCAGGATACGCATGTTCTTGGTCTTGGCTGGGCGCCAACTCTTTTCCCAAGCGGTCGACACCTGCTCCTGGTCGGTCCAACTGGTGATGCGAAATGGGCCGGAGGCCACCGGCTTAACGGCGAACTCCTTCACGCCCATATCGTTGAACGCTGTCATGTCGATGACGTAAAACGCCGCCAGCTTGGGGATGAACAGCGGATCGGGGTCGCGAGTGACGAACTCGACCGTGTGGCTGTCGACCGCCTTGTAGCTCGCGAGCTGCATGTTGCGCATGACGCCCGCTATCCTGCCGACGTCGGTATGCAGGAAGTCAAAGGCCTTCACCACGTTTGCCGCGTCGTTCTGGCGTCCACTCCAGAACGTGACGTCCTTGCGAAACGTGACGCGCCACGTGTTGCCTTCGACATGCTGCCAACGCTCGGCCGCAAACGGCAGCACTTGAGCTTTGTCGTCGATCCGCACGAAGGAGTCGTACGACCCCTCCCACCAGTACATGAACGGCCAGATGTAGTTGAGCCCGTAGACGTGCCCGATCGTCAACGCGTTCGTGTACATGGCGACGCGCAAGGTGTCGCGCGCGTCCTGGGCAGCCGCCGGCATGGCCAGCGTGGTGGCCGCCGCCAACACGACTGCGAAAGCTGATGTTGTCCGCATGGTCGTCCCCCTCCTCGTCGGCCATCAGAATAGGGGATAAAGGACCCTGCCGGACCGGCGGATGTTTCGGCCTCTGTCAAGCGCGCCTTAGCCGGCCACCAATTCGACCTAGGCCATCGGATGACGGCGCCGGATGGCAGGGCACCGTGACGGGGCGCCTTTGCCCGCCTAAGCTGACCGTTGGTGGTGCGCGAGGCACGCGATGGACAAGGAAATCTCACAGATTCATGTGGCTCAGGCCGACGTTCGGCTGCCGGCGGACGAACGGCATCGTCGCTGGCTGCTGATCCGTCACCCCGTCGGCCTGCCGACCCTGGACGATTTTCTCTTTGTCGAGGACATCTTGCCGTTGCCGCCACCGGGCAAGTTCCTGGTCCGGGTCGTCTACCTGTCGATCGACCCCAAACAGCGCCTCCTCATGAACGCCACCCATCGCTTCGTCGAATTGGTGCCGCTCCACGGTCCGATGTTCGGCAACGCGGTCGGCGAAGTGATGATCTCCAATCACCCCGAATTTCGCCGCGGGGACATCGTCACCGACATCTTCGGGTGGCAAAGCCATGCCGTCGCCGATGGAAAAGGACATTACTCGAGCAACCCGTACGGAACGCGCAAGGTCGACCCTGCGCTTGGCCCGATCTCGACGGCCATTGGCGTGCTCGGGTCAGGCGGCCTGACCGCCTATTTCTCGGTGCTTCGTGAGCTGAAGCCGCGTGCCGGAGAGACCATGGTGGTGTCGAGCGCCGCGGGCAACGTCGGATTGATCGCCGGTCAAATCGGCAAGATCTTCGGCTGCCGGGTTATCGGCCTCACCAGCACCGACCACAAATGCGAGACCATCCTTCGCGACTTCGGCTACGACGAGGCGATCAACTATCGAACGACCAACGACCTCGCGGCGGCAATCCGCCGAATCGCACCCAAGGGGGTCGACATGTACTACGACAACGTCGGTGGGCGGATCGCCGAGGCGGTGTCTCAGACGCTCAACCCGGGGGCGCGGGTGACCTTGGTCGGCGTCATCGAGCATTACAATAGCGTCGTTGGCGAGGGAAAACCTTGGAACTGGCCGTTCGCCAAAACCATGTCCTACTTCATCGTCCACGACTACCACCGTGAGTACCAGGTTGGACTGCGCGATCTGTCGAATTGGATCAAGCAGGGGAAGCTCAAGTACCGCGAAGACGTGGTCGAGGGGTTGGAGAACGCGCCGGCGGCGCTTCTCGATCTGTTCGCCGGCGGCAACATCGGCAAACGCATTGTCCGGGTCGCGGCCAATCCCGCGGGGATCGCCTGACCGGCGATGTCCGAGACGAACGGTCGACCGACGCCAACGGCCCAGCGTGTCAACGTCATCCGATCGTGCGCCAGGACGGCGTTGACGTTGCCAAACCCGACCACCCGACGATTCACGGCATTGATCTCGAGCAGGAAGATGACTGGCGCCTCGTGATGATAACGCCATCAACTGACGCTGAAGCCTCAGGATGTGCTGGGATTTCGCGACGACCACCTACGAGCTGGTCGCGTTGCAGAAGGAATAGGCGTCGAGGGAAGCCGAGATGAGCGACCCGAATTGGTAGTTTCTCGACGCCCAGGAGAACCAGCTCGGCCCATTTTCACGAGCCGAACTCATCGAACGAATCCTGGGTGGCGAGATTCACGACTCCAGTCCGGTTCGATCGGCGACATCGGGCGATTGGACAAAGGCCCGCGACACCCCGGCATTGGCGCCCGAACTCCGGAGCTGGTGGGCGGTATGGCGCACCCTTCGAGCTGGAGCGCGGACGGCACCGGTCCTCGCGGCTCTTCAGTCTGGTGGTCCTGGGGTAACCGCGGCGTCACGCGAGCCTCGCCCGTGGGCACGCATGTGGGCACGCTCCATCGACCTACTCCTGTTCGAGGCCATACTGGGGCGCCTCATCCATCTCGTCGCGCCGC
>VGES01000064.1 GCA_016869765.1 Alphaproteobacteria bacterium | reverse complement strand
CCACTATGAGCAGCTCAAGCGGCGAGAACGTCAGTCGCTTGTTGTCGGCAACCTTCCTGCCGATGTCGTGGCAGCGATCGAATCGGCAGAGTACGGCGTCGAACCGAAATGAGCCTGCCGGTTCCCGAGCCGGGCTTGGTCATACGCTATAGTTTTTTGTGGAGCAACGAACACGCGGAGGGAGCGACGGAAGGCGTCAAGGATCGCCCTTGCGCGATTGTCGTCGCAGCCCGTAGCGATCCGAACGGTGATATCCAAACCATCGTGGCGCCGATCACACACCAGCCACCCGATGATCCGACCGTGTCCATCGAAATTCCCGCCGCGACATGCAGGAGCTTAGGGCTGGACAGCGGTCGGCATTGGCTCCGTCTCGATGAATTGAATCGCTTCGCCTGGCCTGGATACGATCTGCGATCAATTCCGGGCCAACACGGTCGATATGACTACGGCATGTTGCCGCCGGGCCTTTTTCAACGATTGCGCGACGGCATCCTTGCTCGGCAAAAAGCGCGGACAGGGCGGGTCATTCCCCGTAATGAACAATAACCGGGCCGCGCGAGATCCTGGTCAACGCCGTGGCGAGGAGCGAGGAACTGCTCGACCGGCTGTGGGCGCACGCGACGGACGCGCGCTTCGTCTGGCAGCGCGAGGCCAACCGTCTGGGCGATGTGTTCCTGTGGGGCAATCGCTGTGTCATGCACGCGCGTGATCCGCTCGACCCTGAGGCGCGGCGCTTGGCGCATCGCGTACAGATTTTGGGCGAGCCACCGCTCGCCGGTGGAGTCACACCGCGCTAGATGATCTCGAGGAGCTGGTCGACCGAGAGCCGACGACCAGCAGCGACTGCCCAACGATTCTAGAGTTGATCATCACTCTCATAGGCGCCGCTTAGGTTCAGACCCCGGTTAGCACCTCACGTCGGCGCTGCTCATGTTCCTCCTTCGTAATCACGCCGCGGTCAAACAAGTCTTTGAGCTGTCGGAGCCGCTGTTCGACGTTCGATGAGGCAGGCGCCGCTGGGGCGCGTTGTGGCTTCGCAGGGAGGGTCACGTTGACGGATGCTTCGTACTTGTTGTCGGCACCCGAAGCCGAGTCGATCGCCCAGCCAATCCCACCGCCGAGTAGAATGTTGCCGAACGTCGCCTCCTGAATCCCTGATTTGTTGAGGTACCGAGCTTCTTCGTACCCATCCTTGCTACACACAACCTCAATATGGTGCTTCGTTTTCTTGACCAGGAGTCCGCCCGGAGTCGGGTTGACAGCGCCCAAGATCTCGCCATTCCGGTGGAATACGCAATTTGCGCCAGGTGGATTGCTGACGACGGAAATTTGCTGCGAAGTTCCATCGATGATGGAAGAACAGGCGCCGCATAGGCTGACAACACCTGCAACCACAACCCTTCCCAACCACATGGCCCCCTCCTGTCAGTTGAGAATCTGTTGGAACTATACTCGAAAATGTTCACCCGAACGTCCGTTTTAGGGCGCCACGGTTTGAAGCGCATCGCGTACAGATTTTGGGCGAGCCACCGCTCGCCGGTGGAGAGGAGCACGAACGATGGCAAAAGCCGTGAAACCGATTCCCGAGGGCCGCCAGTTGACGCCCTACCTGATGGTGCGTGGTGCCGCCAAGGCGATCAAGTTCTACAAGACCGTGTTCGGGGCCCGTGAATTGGTCCGCATCGGGGCGCCGGGTGGCAAGATCGGCCATGCCGAACTGGTGATCGGCGGCGCGAGTTTTTCGCTCGCCGATGAAGCCAAGGAGTGGGGCGCGCTCTCGCCCAAGACCGTGGGCGGCACGCCGGTGCAGTTGGCGCTCTACGTCCGGGACGTCGATGCCGTGGTCAAGAAAGCCGTGAAAGCGGGCGCCAAGGTCGTGCGCCGGGTCGAGACGCAATTCTACGGCGATCGGGCCGGGCAGATCCGGGATCCGTTCGGCCACGTCTGGCACGTGGCGAGCCGCGTCGAAGCGGTGTCCTTCGCCGAGATGAAGCGCCGCGCGCGCAAGCTCTACGGCGTCTAGTCCGGGCGGCCGAAGGCGCGCACGCGGCTCCAGGCCGCCTTGGGCTCATCCTCGGTGGTGCGGAGCCCGATCGTGCATTGCAGCGCGATGAAGGCGGCATTGCCGCCGAGTCCGCCGTCGCTCGCCAGGCGCTCGCACTCGCGATCCTCGTCGTCGTAGAGCCGGCTCAGGCCGAAGAAGGGAATGCGCGCCTGGCGCTCGCGCCAGGCCGCGAGGCTCGCCGCGATGAACTCGGCCTGGCCGCGGTCCGAACCGCCGATGGCGCCGCCGGTCGGGAAGCCCCATTCCTTGACGATCAGGGGCCGTGAGCCCGCGAAGGTGAGCGCCTGATCGAGAATCGGGCCCGGCAGGCGCGCGGGGTCGCCCGGTTCGGCGCGCGGCACGACGTAGTGGGTGATGGCGACGACGTCGTGGCTCGCGGTCAGCCGCTGGGCGCGATCATCGAGGCCGCCGAGCGTGAGCGCGACTCCGAACTTGGCCTGCGGGCGGGCTTGTCGGACGCTGGTGCGCACGCGGTCGGCCAGCGCCCGCAGGTCGTCCCACTCGCGCGGCTGGGTTGCCAGGTAGCTGTCGAGTTCATGGCCCAGGATCACGTAATCGAGTTCATCCTCGGTGAGCGCGAGCAGGCGACCGAGGAAACCCTGCAAGCGGGAGATCATGCGCGAATCGTTCCAGCGCACGCGGACGAGGTCGGCCGGCACCTGGCGGCCGAGTGCGTCCGCGATCCCGATCGACAACAACACACGCAAACCGGCGCGGCGGTAGAGTTCGAGCGCGCCCTTGAGCGCCTCGTCGTCGAAGGCGCCGGCGCGCGGCTCGAGTGCCGACCAGGGGAGCGACAGCGGAATCGCCGTGGCGCCGGCCTGGCGTGCGATGGCGATGGCCTCGGCATGGCTCAGGCGCGCGGGCTCGTTGATCTCGATCGCGAGCCTGGGCTCGGCCGCGTGCCCCGGCGAGGCGAGCGCGAGACACGCCGCGCCGAGCGCGGCCCACGTGAAACGATGTCGGGCGATCAGGGGTTCGGTGGCGGCGTGGGGGAGGGGGGTGAGCGGAAGACGAACCCGCGGACCGCCGCCAGCACGATGCCGGCCACGGTGATCCAGATGCCCCATTCGGGATAGCCCAGGACCGCGGTGCCCACGCCTACGACGAACGCCAAGAAAATCGCCAGGTCCAATGCGAGCATGTGCTTCTCCCCCCGTAACGCCGGCCGGGCCGGCGCCCGGTGTTTATAGCAAACCGAGGGCGCGAAAGCTTGCGTGGCGGTCGCCGCCGATCACAAGATGGTCGTGGATCGCGATGCCGAGCGTCCGCGCTGCGCCTTGAATTTCGCGGGTGACGGCGATGTCGGCCGCCGAAGGGGTGCAGTCGCCGCTCGGGTGGTTGTGGACGAGGATGAGCGCGGTCGCCCCTACTTCGAGCGAGCGTTTGACGACCTCGCGCGGGTAGACCGGGGCGTGATCGACGGTGCCGCGCTGCTGCACCTCGTCGGCGATCAGCTTGTTCTTCTTGTCGAGGTAGAGCACGCGGAACTGCTCGATCATGCTGAAGGCCATGGCCGAGCGGCAGTAATCGAGCACGGCGCTCCAGGAGGACAGCGTCGGGCGGTCGCCGAGCCGGCCGCGCGACAGCCGAAGCGCGGCCGCCTCGACGGCCTTCAAGGTCGCGATCACCGCTTCGCCCACGCCGGGGACTTCCGCCAGGCGCGCGGGATCGGCGGCGATCACATCGGCGAACGACCCGAAGCGCTCGATCAAGGCCTTGGCCATTGCTTTGGTATCCCGCCGCGGCAGCGCGCCGAACAGCACGAGTTCGAGGAGTTCGTAGTCGGCCAAGGCCTGGGCGCCGGCCGCAAGGAAGCGGGCCCGCAGCCGGGCGCGGTGGCCGTCCGCCTCAGACGTAAGGCGGTCGGTGCCGGCCGGTGGGCGAGGTGGTGAAAATCTCATATCCCGTCGCCGTGACCGCGACCGAGTGCTCGAACTGCGCCGACAGGGAACGGTCCTTGGTGACCGCGGTCCAGCCGTCCTGCAGCATCTTCACCTGCCACTTGCCCAAGTTGATCATCGGCTCGACGGTGAACAGCATGCCCTCCCGCAGCTCGACGCCGCTGCCGGGCGCACCGTAGTGCAGGATGTTGGGCGCGTCGTGGAACACCTGGCCCAGCCCATGGCCGCAGAAGTCGCGCACCACCGAGTAGCGCTGCGCCTCGGCGTAACTCTGAATCGCGTGGCCGATGTCGCCCGTCGTGGCGCCGGGACGGATCACCTCGATGCCGCGCATCATCGCCTCGTAGGTGGCATCGCTCAGGCGCCGCGCCTTCAACGGCACGTCGCCGACGAAATACATGCGGCTCGTATCGCCGTGCCAGCCGTCGACGATGACGGTGACATCGATGTTGAGGACGTCGCCGTCCTCGAGGACCTTGGGTCCGGGGATGCCGTGGCACACGACGTGGTTGACCGAGGTGCAGATCGATTTGGGAAAGCCGCGATAGTGCAGGGGCGCCGGTACGGCGCCGCGCCCGACGATGAAGTGGTGGCAAAGCTCGTCCAGGCGATCGGTGGTGATGCCCGGCTCGACGAACGGCGCGATGAAGTCGAGCGTCTCGGCCGCAAGCCGGCCGGCGCGGCGCATGCCGTCCCAGTTCGTCGCCTGATGCAGCTTGATCAGCCCGTTGTTGCGGGTCGGGGATTCGCGAGCGTCGGTGTAGACCATCATCGTCTCTTCTTGGCCCGCCGCGGCTCATCGCCTGCGGGCTCTGACTCGTTATGCACGGTTCGGGCCGGTTTTGCCCCGACCCAGGATAAAGCTCGGTTAACGGCGATTTCCGCCGGGCTGAGCGCGCAACCATAGCAGATCACCTCGACGCCCGCGGCCGTGGCGCGTTCGAGGGCGGCGGCGTAGGCCGGGTCGATGTCGGCCGCCACGGCAAAGCGATCACAGTCGCTGCGCTGCACCAGATAGAACATGACCGCCCGGGCGCCGCCGAGAACGGCCTCGGCCAATTCGTCCAGGTGGCGGGCGCCGCGGTCCGTCACCGAGTCGGGAAATTCGGCCAGCCTGGGCTCGCGCCGCAGGTGAACGTTCTTGACCTCGACGTAGCAGGGCGGACGACCATCCTCCTCGAGAAGCAGATCGACCCGCGACTGGCGACCATAGCGCACCTCGCGCCGCAGGCCTTCGTAACGCAATTCACCGATGATCCCGGCCCGGATCGCCTCTTCGGCGAGGCGGTTGGGCTGCATCGGGTTGATGCCGACCAGGGTCGTCGCGCCCAGGCTCGTGTCTTCCATGAGCTCCCAGGTGTGGGCGAGGCGGCGCTTGGGATTGTCGGAGACCGACAACCACACGCGGGCCCCTTCGCTCGAAACCCCGAGCATCCGTCCGGTGTTGGGGCAATGGGCGGTGACGGTGGTGCCGTCCTCGAGGCGCACATCGGCAAAGAAGCGCTTGTAGCGTCTGAGCAGCGTGCCGGGGCGGAGTGGCGAAGCGAATTTCACGGGCGCCACCTTAGGGGGTGGGGCCGCGCGGCTCAAACGCGGCGACGGTCGCTCGGCCCGGAGCGGGAATGCTATAACCGCGCCATGTCCGACAAGCGTGTCTACACCGCCTGCATCCTGGTTATCGGCAACGAGATTCTCTCGGGGCGGACCAAGGACGAGAACATCGCCCACCTCGCCAAGACGCTGAACGAGTGGGGCATTCGCGTGCGGGAGTGCCGCGTCATCCCCGACGTCGAGGACACCATCGTCAGGACGGTGAACGAGGTTCGCGCCGCGTTCGACTACGTGTTCACGACGGGCGGCATCGGCCCGACGCACGACGACATCACCGCCGATTCGATCGCCAAGGCGTTCGGGGTGAAGAACGTGATCCACCCCGAGGCGCTCGCGATCCTGGTCGGGCACTACGGCGGGCGCGACAAGGTCAATCCGGCGCGGCTACGCATGGCGCACGCGCCCGAGGGCGCCGAACTCATCCACAACCCGGTGTCGAAGGCCCCCGGTTTTCGCATCGGCAACGTCTACGTCATGGCGGGCGTGCCGCGGATCATGCAGAACATGCTCGAGGGCCTCAAAGGCAAGCTCGCCGGCGGCGACCCGGTGCGCGCGACCTCGATCGATGCCGGCATGCCCGAGGGCATCCTGGCCGAGGGGTTGGGCGCGATCCAAAATCGCTTTCCCGACGTCGATATCGGCTCGTATCCCTATTCCCGGAACGGCAAGCACGGCACCTCGCTCGTCATGCGTACCGCGGATGTCGCGCGCTTGAACGCAGCGACCGAGGAGGTCCGCACGCTCGTGCGCCAGATGGGCGGCAATCCGATCGACGAGGCGGTGGGTTAGGGCGAGGTTGGCGGGCGTTTGCTCTGCCTTGTAATAGCCGCACGATAGCAAGAGCCTTGCCGGCCACCCATGTTAAGGCACGGGCACATGCGGGCGCGCGCCGTTTCCCGCGGCACCGTGCAACGATCAATTACGCGCCCGCCGTCCCCTTCGGTCCATCCTCGGGCAGCGGCGTGAACTCCTGATCATCGCCAGGCGGAAGTTTGAATCTCCCATGGCGCCAGTCGTCCTTGGCCTGTTCGAGCCTGGCCTTCGACGAAGACACGAAGTTCCAGAACACGAAGCGCTCGCCCACGGGTTCGCCGCCCAGCACCATCACCGTCGCCGGTTCGGCGGCGGCCACCGGCGCGATCTGGCCGGGCGTGAGCACCGCCATCTGGCCCGCCCGCAGGGCCTGCGCGCCCACCTCGACCACGCCCTGGACGACGAACACCGCGCGTTCCGAATACGCGGCCGCGATGGCGCGGCAGGCACCGGCCGAGTGGGTCTTCACGGCGGCGCGACGACCCGCGATCTCGCCCGCCAGCAGCCGGCCCACGACGCCGTGTTCGTTCCAGGCAGGCAGGTCGGCGCCTTCGTGGTGATAGAAGGCGGGCGCGGTTTCCTCGTGCTCCGTGGGCAGCGCCACCCAGGCTTGGATGCCATGCATGGTGGCGCCGTGGCGGCGCGCGCGCTCCAGGCGTTCGCTGTGGGTGATGCCGCGACCGGCCACCATCCAGTTCACCTCGCCCGGGCGAATCTCTTGATGCACTCCGGTGCTGTCGCGGTGGGTGAGCGCGCCCGCGAACAGATACGTCACGGTGGCAAGCCCGATGTGAGGATGCGGCCGCACGTCGAAGGTGCGCGGGAACCCGGGCGCGAGCGTGATCGGCCCCATCTGATCGAAGAACACGAAGGGTCCCACCGTGCGGCGCTTGGCAAAAGGCAGGACGCGTCCCACCGTGAAGCCGCCGCCGAGGTCACGCGCTCGCTGGTCGATGACGAGTTCGATCACGGATCACCCCGCCCGAAAGTCTGGCGCCGCCGATCTTAGCGCGGCGGACGGGGACTCGGGGCTCGCTCGCGGCGGCGCCGTCAGGCGGCGAGTCGGGCGCGTTGGCCGGCGGCCCAGCACCGGGCAACGCCAATGAGTGTCACAAACGCGATAGCGGCGATCGCCGCCACCCACAGCAGCGGGTAGCGCGCGTGCATATACGTTTGGCCCATGACCTCGAGGGCGATCGCCCCTGCCAGGACCCAGCCCCAGGCAAACCACAGGTGGCGCCGGGTAACCTCGGCACCGGCGCCCGGGCCCTCGACGTCGCGCATCAGGGTCTCGGTCAGATTGTCGAGACGCGGTTCCTCGACGTTGGTCGGGGCGCTGATCGGCTGGCCGTCGGCCTCCTTCTCCATGCGTTTGGCGACGAAGCGGTCCCACAGCCGGGCCATCGATCCGCGCGTTGCTGGGGCCGCCTCGACCGTGCGGGTGATCCTCGCCGGTGCCGGCGCCCGGCGGCTCATCCACCAGTTGGAGCCCGCGGCGACCACGAACAGGCCGACACCGATCGCGTCGGTGATCAGGCTGGGCTCGATCAGGAAGATCGAACTCGCGAAGAAGATGACCCGCTGCCACACCGGTACCGTCGTCATGAAGTAGCCGGTGATGGCGAGCGCGATCGAGGTGAGGCCGAGGGCCGCGGTGAACGTCACCTGGATCGTCTCGTACCAGGCGCCTTCCATCAGCAGGGCGGGCCCGTAGATGAACAGGAACGGCAGCAGGAACGAGGCGGCGCCGAGGCGGGTCGCCTGCCAGCCGGTCGCCATCGGGCTAGCGCCCGCGATCGGCGCTGCGGCGTAGGCGGCGAGCGCCACCGGCGGCGTGATGTTGGAGACGTTGCCGAAATAGAACGCGAAGAAGTGCGCGGCCATCGGCGAAATGCCGGCCTTGATCAGGATCGGAATGACGGTCGCCGCCAGCGTGATGTAGACCGCCGCCGCCGTCATGCCCATGCCCATGATCAGGGCCATGACGGCCGCGATGACGAGCACGAGCCAAATCTGGCCGCCCGCGGATTCGACGGCGAACTGGGCGACGGTGTAGCTGAGTCCACTCGAGAAGATGGCGCCGATGATGATTCCGGCGGCGGCGGCCGTCGCCGACAGCCCGACCGTCGTGCGCGCCGTCTGCTCGAAGGAATCGAGAAGACGCATCGGCGTCATGCGTTGGGTTTTCTGCACGACCGCGATCGCAAACGTCACGCCGATGACCACGACCGCGACGAACACGATCGAATATCCCGCGATCAGCGCCACCACGATCAGGATAAGCGGTGCGATCAGGTAGCCTTGGCGCTTCAGAATGTCCCAGGTCCGCGGCAGGACCGCCCTGTCCATCGCGGCGAGGCCAAGCTTCTTCGCTTCGAAATGCACCGTGATGTAGATGACCAGGAAATACAGGCAGGCCGGGATCGCGGCGGCGATGATGATCTCGACGTAGGGTCGGTTCAGGAACTCGGCCATGATGAAGGCGACCGCACCCATGACGGGCGGCATGATGACTCCGCCGTTGGAGGCCGCAGCCTCGACGCCGCCGGCAAAATCGCGGCGGTAGCCCAGGCGTCGCATCAACGGGATCGTGAACGAGCCGGTGGTGACGACGTTGCCGAGCGCGCTGCCCGAGAGCGTCCCCATCATCGCCGAGGACACGACAGCGGCTTTGGCAGGCCCGCCGATGCGATGGCCGAACAGGGCGAAAGCGATGCGCGTGAAAAACGCGCCGCCCCCCGTGAGCGTGAGCAGCGTGCCGAACAGGATGAACAGGACGACAAACTGTGCCATGACGCCAACGGCTATGCCGAAGATTCCTGTGTCGTTGAGGAACAGGCTGACGATCAGTCGGTCCAGCGACGACGGCGCGCCGAAAAACGGCGGTGGAAAATAGTTCGCGAACAGGGCGTGGAACATGAAGAATGCGCAGACCACGACGAGGATCATGCCGACGGCGCGCCGCGTCGCTTCGAGCACCAGGACGAGCAAAAGGGCGGCCGTCGCATAGTCCATCCCATCCATCGTGAAGCGACGGAACTCCCAGGTCTTGAAGTGGATGATGAAATAGGCCGAGATCCACAACGATCCGACGATCATGACCGTGTCGAGAATCAGATAGGCCAGGGGCTGGCGCTCGCGCCGGCTACCACCGGTCGGCATGTAGAGAAAGACCAGGGCGAGCGCGATGCCGACGTGCAGTGCGCGATAGAGCATCGAATTGGGCGCGCCGTAGAACCCGGCGTAGAGGTGGATCAGCATCCACGTGACGCCGAGCCAGGCGATGATCCAGGCCCGCGTCGCCATCCCCACCGGCACGCCATAGCCGGTCAACGTTTTCAACACGTTCATATCCGCCCCCCGACCGGAAAAGAGCCGGGTGTCGGAGACACGCGGCTCTGGTCCTCTCTCCGGTGGCCGCCGGTCGTGGCCGGCGACCGTTCAGTCGCTCAGCTCAGCTTGCCGATCTCTTTGTAGTAGCGCTCGGCGCCCTTGCACAACGGCACCGCGTTGAACGCCAGCGGGTCGTTGACGCCGATCTCCTCCGAGCCGCCGAACAGGCCGTGCCATTGCTTGGCGTTCTCGTTGATCGCCTTGGTGATGCGGTACTGATGGTCCTCGGAGACCTTGGTCGTGCCGATCACCTGGTTGACGTACCAGGGGCCGGCCACGTCGTCGGTCTGGCCACGGTAGGTGCCCTTGGCCATTATCTTCTGACCGATGCCCGGGCGAATCTCGGAGAGCTTCTTGAGCGCCGCGTCGCCCATCTTGATCAGCTTGAAGCCGGGCTGCTGGTCGATCTGCATCATCAGGTTGTAGGGAATGCCACCCGACATGAACGTCAAATCGAGGCGACGATCCTGCCAGGCCTGCACCGTATCGGTGTAGCTGAAGGTCTCGAGCACCGAGCCCGAGCGCTCGATGTCGGAAATCTTGACACCCGCGGCTTCCATCACCGGCTCGATGAGGTTGTAGAAGAAGCCGGTCCTGGGGCCGGTCCAGATGCGGTAGCGTCCCTTGGGCAGGTCGGCCAGCGAATTGATCGGCGAATCGGCCTTGGCCAGGATGAACAACCCCGAGCCGTAGAGCGTCATCAGGTGGCAGACGTCCGGGGTCTTGATCGGCACCGTCGACAGGCCGTCGGCGATGCGACGGATGTCGTAGGTGTAGCCGATCTTGAACTGGATATCGCCCTTCTGCATGTCGATCTGGGCCTGCACCGAGTCGCCCGACACGGCCGAGACCTGCACGCCCGGGACGTTCTTGTTGACGATTTCGGCGAATTTGGCGGCGTAGAGCGGGTACGTGCCGGTCAGGCCGCCGTTCATTTTGTAGAGCGTCTGCGCGCCGGCCGGCCCGGCCGCGAGCCCGAGCGCGGCCACGCCGACCGCCGCGAGAAATGACGTCTTCAAATTCATGAAACTCCTCCCATTGATGCCGCGACCTCGTCGCAGTTCGGCCGCTAGCAGAGACAATCCCGGGGGCCGACGCAACCGATTTCGGGTGTTTTTTGGCCATCTGCTACGAATTGTCCGGACAGCGCCAACCCGCGACAAATCTTCCTTGCCCTCGGGCACCACGATGCGACTACTCTTGGTGGTTTCCACCTGTCTCAAGCGCCCGTCCCCCCATGACCGCTCCCTCGACCGCCACGCTCGCCGACCGCATCGCCGACTTCGCTGCCCGTTTTCGCTGGGCCGACCTGCCCGAGCGCCGGGAGCGCATCCGCTGGTCGGTGGCCGACTTCGTAGGCTGCACGATGGGGGCGACGGCGTTGCCCGAGGCCCGCCTCGCGACCCGGCTTGCCCGCGCGGGCGAAGTGCCGGTGCCGGGCCTCGTCGAGCGCTTCGATGCGCCGTCGGCGGCACTCGTCATGGGCACGCTGGGCGCCATGCTGCAACTCCACGACGTGTTCGCGGGCGGTGGCACGCACCCGAGTTCGGCCATCGTGTCCGCGGCGTGGGCCGCGGCGGGTGGGCGTGGCGCGGGCGAAGCCGATTTCTTCGCCGCGGTCGCGGCCGGTTACGAGGTCGGCAACCGCATCGCGGCGGCGACCTACCCGCGCCAGCAGTTCGCGGGCAGCGCGCCGACCGCGACCGCGGGTGCGATCGGCGCGGCGGTGGCGGCGGGCCGGCTGCGCGGGCTTTCGGCGGCGCAACTCGCCCAGGCGATCGGCACAGCCGCGTTCCTGGCGCCGGTCGCCTGTTATCAGGGCCTGCGTGATCACGGCAGTGCCGTGCCGATTCACGGCGGCATGGCAGCGCGGGCCGGCATCGAGGCCGTCGATCTCGTGGCGGCGGGCTTTGCCGCTGGCCGTCATGTGCTCGAAGGCGACGGGTTGCCGGGGTTCGTCGCGCTCCTGCACGGCGATCCGACGACGCTGACGCCCGAGACCTGGCACGGCGAGACCATCGACATGATCGCCTACAAGCTGATGCCGGCGTGTTTCTCGAGCCACCCCATTCTCGAAGCCGGCCAACGTGTGCTGGCCGAAGCGCCGGTGGCGGCAGCGAAGGTGACCGAGGTCGTAGTGCGTGCCGCCAAGCCGATGCTCACGCTCGTGGAAACCGGGCCGGCCCCGGAACGCGAACTCTACGATCGCTTGATGAGCGCCCGTTGGGCGCTCGCGTCGCTGTTCGTCTACGGCCGCTACGGTCTCGCCAACGTCGCCGACCGCGCCCGCGACGCCGAGGTCGAGCGCCTGGCCCGTGTCATCCGCATCGAACGCGCGCCCGACCTCGAGGCTGAATACCCAAGACGCATCGCCGTCGAGGTCAGCGTGATGGAGGCGGGCGCCGCACCGCGTACGACGACCTACGAACGCAAACTGGGCGGCGGCGACGTCAATCTCGCGGGCGCCACCGGCTCGATCAATCGCGTCGACGCGGTGCGTCTCGGCGCCAAGTTCCACGATCTGTGTGCCTTCGCCGGGCTCTCCCGCAGCGAGGCCGACGCGTTGTTGCGTCCCATCGTCTTTGATCCCCAGGCCAACGCAGCGGAGTAACCCATGGCCCACGACATTCAAGCGATCGATGCCGTCGTCAACATCTGGACCGACGAGGCCCTGGCCGCGCGGCCCAAGACCTTCCAGGGCTTTTTCGTCGACAAGATCGGCGTCGACACCAAGACCTACGGCGGCATCTCGCTCGACGAGATGTTGCGGCGCATGGATGCGGCCGGCATCGAGCAGAGCTTCCTGATCGCGAGCAAGTCGGGGCAACTGGGACTACCCTCGAGCTTCCACATGCCCTACGAGATCGTCGCCGCGGCGGTCAAGAAACACCCCAAGCGCTTCCACGGGCTGGCCGGCATCGACCCGACCCAGGGCATGGCGGGGGTGCGCGAACTCGAACGCGCGGTGCGCGATCTCGGTTTCATCGGGGCGCATTTCTATCCGCACTGGTTCGACATGCCGCCCAACCACGCCCGGGTCTACCCGTTCTATGCCAAGTGCTGCGAGCTGGACGTGCCGATCCAGATGCAGGTCGGCCAGAGCCTCGTCTATTCGCCCGATCGGCGGCTGCGCTCGACCGGGCGGCCGATCACGCTCGACGACATCGCCTGCGACTTCCCCGAGCTGAAGCTGATCGGTATCCACGTCGGCATCCCCTGGACCGACGAGATGATCGCCATGGCCTGGAAGCACCCCAACGTCTACATCGGCTCGGACGCGCACAGCCCGAAGTACTGGCCGCGGAGCTTCGTCCACTACATCGACACCTACGGCCAGGACAAAGTGCTGTTCGGCACCGATTTCCCGGTGCTCGACTTCGAACGCACGATCCAGGAGATCGACGCGCTCAACCTGCGCCCGGTGCCCAAGCGCAAGTTTCTGCGCGACAATGCGCTACGCGTCTACAAGCTCGGGAACTGACATGTACAACCTGTTCGGCAACGTCACCGACCTCTTGATTCATCACGCCGAGCGTCGCCCCGATCACCCGGCACTGATCGACGGCAAGCGTGTCATCGACTACCGCACGCTGAACTCCCTGGTGTGGCGCACGGCGACCCACCTGCGCAGCCAGGGCATCAAGCCGGGCGACATCGTCGGGCTCGCCATGGGCGATACGCCCGATCACATGGTCGGGCTCCTCAGCATCTTGCGCTGCGGCGGCGTGCTGTTGCCGATGGATTGCCGCTGGACCGACGCCGAGAAGAAGAACGTGGCGTCGTTCTTCGGCGCCACCGCGACGCTTTCGGACATGGGGCCGATTCCGGGCCTGCGCACGCTCGTCGTCGACGGCGTGTGGGACGCCGCGGTCGCGGGCACCAAGCCCGATGCCAAGTTCCCGATGGATCCCGACGCACCGATCTGGCTGTCGCTTTCCTCGGGCACGACCGGCATTCCCAAGGGGCCCATGCTCACGCACCGCCAGGTGGCACTGCGCTTCTTCTGCCAGTCGGTCACGTTGGGCTTCTGTCAGAACGACACGCACCTGCTGGCGACGCCGCTCTATTTCGGCGGCGGGCGCGGCTTCACGATGGGGCATCTGTTCCTCGGCGCGAGCGTCCATTTCTCGCCGCCGCCCTACCAGCCGATCGAACTCGTCGAGCGAGCGGCCAAGGTGCGCCCGCATTCGCTGTTCCTCGTCCCGACGCTTCTCCGGCGCCTTCTGGATTTGCCGACGCCGGACGGTCCGTTGTTTCCCTCGCTGAAAGTGCTGATCTCCTCGGGCTCGATCCTGCACGGGGAAGAGCGCGAGCGCGTCAAACGCCAGCTCTCGCCCAACTTCATCAATTTGTACTCTTCGACCGAGGGCGGGTCGGTGACGACGCTGCCGCCGGATGCCGGTCCGGAGAAAGCGGGTTCCGTCGGCCGCGCTTCGTTCATGAACCGCTTCGAGGTGGTGGACGAGCACGACACGCCGGTGAAGACGGGCGAGGTCGGGCGCATCCGTCAGACGGCGCCGTGGGTGCCCGCGGGCTTCTACAACAACCCCGAGGAGACCAAGAAGTATTTCAAAGACGGCTGGTACTACCCCGGCGATCTCGGCAAGGTCGATGGCGAGGGCTATCTCTATATCGTTGGCCGGGCCAAGGACATGATCATCCGCGGCGGCGTCAATATCTACCCGGCAGAAATCGAGGACGTGCTGAATCGCCACGCGGCGGTGCATGATGCGGCGGTCGTGCCTTGGGCGTCCCGCGAGATGGGCGAAGAGGTGGCGGCGTTCGTCGTGCTGCACGGCAAGGCGACCGAGGCCGAGCTGCGCGAGCATTGCCGCCAGCACCTGGCGCCCTACAAGGTGCCGCGCGGGGTCTTCTTCATCGATCAGTTGCCCAAGTCGAACCTGGGCAAGGTGCTGAAGACGGCGCTGGTCGAACGCCTGCCGAAGATGGGTGCGTGAAGCGCGCCTGACCCTACCCGTTTCCGGGTGCGGGGATAGGCGGGAGGTAAGGGGCCGGATCGTGCGCGTCTTGCCCCGCGGCTATCGTCCCCAGGGGAGGAGCGCGATGAAACGGATCGAAACGACGGTCAGCGGCGGCTGCCAGTGTGGCGCGGTGCGTTACCGTGCGACGGCGATGCTCGACAACGCCCATCTCTGTCATTGCCGGATGTGCCAGAAGGCGGTGGGCAACGTGTTCGCGGCGCTGGTCGCGGCGCCGCGCGAGGCGTTCACCTGGACGCGGGGAACGCCCAAGGTCTTCCGCAGTTCCGCGCACGTCGAGCGCGGCTTCTGCGGGCACTGCGGCACGCCGCTGTTCTATGACGATGTCCGGGGCAACCGCGTGAACCTGACGATGGGTTCGCTCGATCAGGCAGATGCGTTCCCGCCGCTGACGCAGATCGGCACCGAGGCCCGCGTCGCGTGGATGCCTGGGCTCGGCGCCGTTCCCGATGGCGGGGTCACGCGCTCGGGCGGGCGCGAGGCCTGGGCGCAGGCAATCCAGGCGAGCAACCAACAGCACCCCGATCACGACACCGAGGGCTGGGTGCCGCGCTGATCCAACGCGATTCGCCCGGCGCATCCGCACGGGGCTATGCTTGCGCCATGACCAAAGCGCAGGCCAGGGCGCTCGTCCGCGAGGCCGACTTCGACGATGCCGCGGCGATCGGCTTCGTCCAGGTGACGACGTGGCGCGCCGCCTATGCCGGCATCCTGCCGCAGGGCTATCTCGATGCGATGTCGGACATTCGCCACGCCGCGTGCTGGGCCGAGGTCCTGGATCATCCCGAGCGCCGGGGCGTCACCATGGTGGCAGAAATCGAAGAAGCGGGGATCATCGGCTTTGCCGACTGCGGCTTCGAACGCGGGGCGGAGGACGCGAAGAAAGGCGAGGTCACCGCGATCTATGTCCTGCCCGGTCATCAGCGCTCGGGCGTGGGCCGCGCGCTCATCGCCGCGGGCGCCCACGCGCTGCAGGCGAGCGGCGCCGGGGAGCTGGCGATCTGGGCGCTGGAGAAGAACCCGGCGCGCCGGTTCTACGAGCGCCTGGGCGGCGCCGTGAGCGCCAAACGCCAGGTGCGATTCTACGGCCAGGAACTGACCGAGGTGTGCTACCGCTGGGCGGACATCGGGGTGTTGCGCACCGAGTGATCCCAGGCCGATTGCCGTGCCGCCGCGGGCGCAATACCTTGGGCCTAATACGGCATCCTGACGTTGGCCCGCTTGGCGGAACGGTAGACGCAACGGACTTAAAATCCGTTCACCGCAAGGTGGTCCGGGTTCGAATCCCGGAGCGGGCACCATA
>VGES01000063.1 GCA_016869765.1 Alphaproteobacteria bacterium | reverse complement strand
CGCCTTCCGGTTCCGCTTCGCTCCACCTACAGCCGCCAATCGCGAAGGAGGCCACGATGCACTAACATTCTGATCGGACCACTCGGTGGGGGCCGATCAGCCGGTCGGGGCCGCGAACGGGAGGATCAGAACGTCGGCCGCCGAGTGCGGCAGCTTGACGCTCGGCCCGAAGCCCTTGCTGCCGTCGCCCCGGCCCATGAACACGAGCACTTTCTTGGCGACCTTGACGACGCGTTCGCCCCACGGGAAGTCCTCGTACGCGGCGGGGAAGCCGAGCGCGAAGGCGCGAATCGCGGTCGCCGCTTTTTTACCGGCTCTACCGGCCTGACGCGTCGTCGCAGCCATCGATTGCCTGCCTTGCGTTAGTGCCGAACCTCGATGAACTCGGCGATGCATGCGACGAGACCGGCCGCGAGCGGGAGCGTCGGATCGTTGTAGGCCGCAATATTACTGCCGAGATCGGCCGGCGTTTCCTTGAGGACGTGGTTCATGCCGGCGAAGGTCGCAAGCGCGGTGCCCGGCCGCGCCGCGACCAACGCCTCGGCATCGGCGAGCATTATTTGGTTGTCGTGGGTGCCTTGGACCACCAGCACCGGGCAGCGCACCGCGCGCAAGCTTGCCAACGGGTCATGGCGAAACTGCGAAATCAGATAGGGTTGCGCGCTCGGGCGGAACAAGGCGGAGAGGCGGGGATCGACGTAGCCGACCGGCTGGCCGGCGGCCAAACTGTCGATGATGCCGTTGGCGTGGGTGCGGAGCTCGTCGGGCAAGCCGGCCGCGGCGAGCTGGCGGCGGAGCATGCGATCCGCCGGTGATCCCGAGGCGGCGAGGGTGACGAGGCCGCCGACCTCGGTGCGGGCCGCAGCGAGGATCGCGGCCAAGCCGCCTTCGCCATGTCCGATCAGGACGATCCGGCTGACCGCGGCGTCGCGGGTGAGGTAGTCGCACCAGCGCCGGATGTCCTCGACATAGACGTCGAAGCGGAGGTCTTCTTCGCGCGGCGCCGCGTCGGCGCTCGCCGCGACGCCGCGCTTGTCGTAGCGGACGCTGGCGATTCCGAACGCCGCCAGGTTCTCGGCCACGAGCCGCAGGCAATCGCTGCGGCCGCTCAACGGGTTGTTGCCGTCGCGATCGGTCGGGCCGGCATCGGCGATGACGAGCGCGAGCGGCGCTGGGCCGCCGCCGGGATCGAGGCGGGTGCCGTAAAGCTTGCCGGTCGCCGTCTTGAGATAGATGTCGCTTGCGTCCACCGCGAGGCTCCCCCTGCCGCCTGCCCGGTCACGGGTTAGCAGCAAGCGGCGCGGTTGAGCAAGATGCGATCGCGCGCGGCGGACCCGCGCGGTTCAAACGTGGGTCTTGAACAGCAGGCCTTGACCGGTCGGCAACTCGAGGAAGGCGTGCCCGACATGCGTCGCCCACACGCTGAGCGCGTCGTAGACGTCGTGCTCGATGCGGCCGAAATCGTCGGACAGGACGACACCGCCAACCGGGATTCGCGGCCAGAAGAATTCGAGCGCCTCGTGCTCGGCATGACCCGCGTTCATGTCGAGATGGAGGAACGCGACCGCGGCCGGTGCGACCTCGCTCAAGATGTTTGGCACGACGCCCTTGACGATCCTGACGTGGCGGTAGGATGCGAAGCGACGGACGACGTTTTCATAGAACGGCGTCGCGTAGTGAGGGTTCAGGGTGTCGCGTGCGTGCTCGCTCGAGAACTCGGCATCGAGCCCTTCGAACGTGTCGTAGAGGTAGAACGTGCGGTCGCCGCGGTCGAGTTCCAGGTAGTCGACCGCGACCCCGGCGTAGAAGCCCTTGAAGGCGCCGCATTCGACCAAGTCGCCGTGGGCGCCGAACGCGCTCCGGATCGCCCAGCGATAGGTCGCGACCCGCCACATCTTCGAATCGTCGTCAGGGCCGGCGTGCTTGGCGAAGGCGGCGCGAAAGCGCTGGTCGCGCGAGAACGAGAACCGGCGCGCCAGCGCGACGACGTTGTCGCCGGCCCAATAGGCGATGTTGTTCTCCTTGTAGATGTTGATCGCGGCGCCCAGGTGGTGGACGAAACGCCCCAAGGCTTCGACCGGAGGGCCGTAGAAGCTCATGCTCGCCAATCCTTTCGCGCCGGAGCGGCGTCCGGCTCCACCTAAGGTGGCACGGCATGGTTAATGAAAGGTTGCTGCGAGCTACAGATCGCCGCGCGAACGCGACCTCCTTCGAGACCGACGTGCCGATCCATTCGATATTCCGACCTTGATCGTCCGCAACTTCCCAAAACGGCGAAACGCAGGGCCATGCTCTTCTACGCTTATCGGACCGAGTGTAGGATATGGTGGGGAACCCGAAATCCTCATCTAATGGATCAATTCGAACAGTCAGCGGGCCGACCATGCACGATTCTTCAGGCTTCGAGCAAACCAGTTGGCCGCAGAAGCTTGAATCGGATCACTGGCATGCCAACAACCGGCGAGGTCAGGCGACATCCCCGCCGCGGCCCTTCCTCACAGCGGACACCTAACGATGAAGATCCTGATAACCGGAGGGTGCGGCTTTATCGGTACGGCGCTTGTTTACCGTCTACTCAGGCAGTCAACGGACACGGTCATAAACGTCGACAAGCTGACTTACGCTTCGAATCCACACGCGTTGGAAGATCTGCTGCCACACCCTCGGTACATGTTTTGTCGCGTGGACATCTGTGATGCGGAGGCGCTTGCCGAGATCTTTGTGGTGCATTCGCCGGACCTTGTGATGCATTTGGCGGCGGAAACCCATGTTGACCGCTCGATCGATGATCCGCGCCCCTTTATTCAGTCGAATTGCGTTGGTACCTCCGTCCTGCTTCACGAAGTACTCCGCTATTGGCGCACGCTGCCTGAACAGAAACGGCAGCGTTTCCGGTTCCACCACGTATCCACCGACGAGGTATTCGGATCGGTACCGGAGGGCCGGTACTTCACCGAGGACAGCCCGCTCAATCCCAGTTCGCCGTATGCAGCGACGAAAGCTGCCTCGGACCACCTTGTTTGGTCATGGCACGGGACATACGGCCTGCCGATCCTCGTCAGCTACAGTTCGAACAACTTCGGCCCCCGTCAGTTTCCGGAAAAGTTGATACCCGTAACGTTGGCGCGTGCGCTGAGCGGGCAGTCGGTGCTCCTTTATGGGAAGGGCGAGCAGCAGCGCGATTGGCTGTACGTCGAGGATCATGTCGACGCGTTGCTGGCTGTGCTGCATCACGGCCGCCCTGGCCGTGCCTACAACGTCGCGACCGGCGTGTTACGGCGCAATGTCGATGTCGTCACAGCGGTTTGCGCTGAACTTGATCGCAGACGGCCCCGGCGGCAGGGCCCATACCGCGACCTGATTCGTTTGGTCGATGACAGGCCTGCACACGATCGACGTTATGCTCTGGATACGAGCCGCATTCGCGACGAACTAGGATGGCGGCCCGCCACCGATTTCGCGGCGGGCCTAGCCGGTACTGTCGCTTGGTACCTGGACAATACCGAGTGGCAGGACGCGATGGTAAAAGGGCAGTATCGCGGTGAAAGGCTGGGACTCGGCCAGCCGGCGTAGCGCTCGGATTTATGAGATGAAGGGCATTCTTCTTGCGGGTGGGACGGGGTCCCGTCTCTATCCCCTCACGGCTACGTACTGCAAGCAACTGCTTGCCGTGTATGACAAGCCTCTAATCTACTATTCGTTGGCCACACTTATGCTCGCAGGAATCCGCGAGATCCTGCTGATCAGTCGGCCGGGCGACCTGCCGTTGTTTCGCCAACTCCTGAGCGACGGTAGCAAGTGGGGCTTGGCTATTGAATATGCGACGCAAGCCGAGCCGAGAGGCATCGCCGAAGCGTTCGTGATCGGCCGCCAATTCACCGGTCAGAATCGGGTCGCGCTCGTGTTGGGCGATAACATCTTCGTTGGTCACGGCCTGAAGCGGTTTCTTGCTCGCGCCACGGCCCAGCCCAGCGGTGCCACGATTTTCGGCTATTGGGTGTCCGACCCACGAGGATTCGGTGTCGTCGAGTTTGACGCGAAGGGCAACGTCCTCAGTATCGAGGAGAAGCCGAGCGAGCCGCGTTCGCACTATGCGGTCACCGGCCTCTACTTTTACGATGAGCGGGTGGTAGAGTTCGCGTCCGGGCTGCGGCCGTCTTCGCGCGGCGAGCTCGAAATAACAGACCTCAATAACATCTACCTTGCGGCAGGTGCCCTGACCGGCTTGCGCTTCGAGCGCGGCTTCGCCTGGCTCGATGCCGGCACCCCTGAGTCGCTGCTCGAAGCCGCCAACTACGTCAGCGCCATCGAAAAGCGGCAGGGATTGAAGATCGCCTGCGTCGAAGAAATCGCCTGGCGCATGGGCTGGATCGACGATGACGCGCTAGCGGCCTTGGCGTTGGCTGGCAACAACAGCAGCTATGGTAACTATCTGCGCTCACTGCTGCTGGAGCAGGAGATCTAGCGTCCACCTATGCGTATTCCGGTCAACGACCTGAAGCGGCAGGCATTGTCGATCGAAGGCGAGCTCAACGCGGCGGTGTCGCGGGTGATCAGGAGCGGCAGGTACGTGGGCGGCCCCGAGCTCGACGCATTCGAGCAGGCTTTCGCGCGCGCCTGCGGCCGCCGATATTGCATCGGGGTCGGCAACGGCTACGACGCGATCGAGATCGGGCTCCGCGGCTTGGGCATCGGGGCGGGTGACGAGGTCGTCACGGTCGCCAACGCCGGCGGTTTCGGATCGCTCGCCATCCTGATGACACATGCGTTGCCGGTCTATGTCGACGTCGACTGGTCGACCATGAACATCGATACCGCGAAAGTCGAAAGAGCTCTCACACGACGCACCCGGGCCATTATTGTGACACACTTGTATGGCCGTCTTGCCCCGATGGAGCCCATCGTGCGAATCGCGCGTGCGGCTGGGATTTCGATCATCGAAGACGCGGCGCAGGCGCACGGAGCGGTGCGCAACGGTCGCCCGGCGGGAGGCTTTGGTGACGTCGGCTGCTTCAGTTTTTACCCGACGAAGTGCCTGGGTGCGGTCGGCGATGCCGGTGCCATTGTCACCGACGATGAAGAGCTCGCAACGAAGGTGCGGGCATTGCGCCAATACGGTTGGGTGGGAAAGATGGTCGCCGAGCTCGGCGGCGGCCGAAACAGCCGCCTCGATGAGATCCAGGCCGCAGTTTTGCACTTGAAGCTGCGCCATTTGGACGCATGGAACGCGCGCCGCCGCGCGATCGATGCCGCCTATCGCGCCATGATCGAGCATCCGGCTATCGATTGGCCGGATGCCGCCGGAGAGGATCACGCGGTGCACCTCTGTGTATTGCGGAGCCGCGACCGCGATCGCCTTCGCACGCGCCTCACGGACGCCGGGGTCGGTACCTCGGTCCACTACCCGGTGCCCGACTACGGCCAGCCAGCGCTCAAGGCTGCGCTTCCCGGTCCGGTCTCGCTCCCTGTGACGGATCGCGCCAGCCGCGAGGTGCTGACGTTGCCGAACTTCCCGGAAATGACCAACGAAGAGGTCGGCCACGTCATCGAGGCGGTGCGGAAAGCCGTCGCTTTCGTCTAAGCCAGAGCCGCCCTGCCGGCGGCACCGAGCCTGACCTCGCTCGGGTAGACGAGGAAGGCGAGGACGAGGGCAACCTTTATGAACGGCACCGCGCCGAGCAGGTATCAGCTTTCCCTGAAGAACTCGGTGCCGAGGAAGAGGGCGCGGCTGAATCTGCATTACGCGGCCTTTGTCGCGTCGATGCGCGGCGTTGTAGGCTACCGGCTGACCCTTGTTGACGCAGGAAGCGGCCTCCAGGAAGGCGATTTCCCCCGCTTCCACTCCGATCCTACGTTCGGCATCCGTCACCAGAGGGCAAACCGCGGAATCGACCAGGGCCGCGCTCAGCCAGAATTGCCAGAAGCCGGTCCGGTCCTTGCTCGCCGCTTCCACCACGTCCCCAGCGTCAGAACCAAAGCCACTTCCAGGAAGGGCACGGCTTCGAGCAGGTAGCGGCTCTCCATGAAGAAGCCCCAACCCATAAACGCAACCCGGGCGATCGCATAGGAGGCGGCCATCCAGAGCAGCACCGCCGGCGGTCCCCGCCATCCGGCCAAAACCGTCCATAAGGCTAAGGTCGCGACGCCTACGAACAGCGCCAGGCGATAGGTCGAGGTGCCGACTTTCACGACCGCAGCGATGGGGTGCGCCAAGACGGTCGCGACCAGGTCCACGGGCGGCGGCGTGCCGACACCGACGCCGAGCGACACCGGCCAGCCACCGCTGTTGCGCGGGTTCCACAATATGTTCCATATCCGCCGGAGCGGCAGCGTCACGGCGCAATCGAACGGCACGGCGGCACAACGCTCGGCGGCGATCCCAGCAAATGATTGATCGATGGCGGCCGGAAACGAGCGACCGTCGTGGCGGGCGAGCTCGGCGATCAGCGCGTCGATGTGCGCCCGCTGCGCCGGCTCGCGATAGGCTGTCTCGGGAAGGCGAATACCGCTGTATTCGCCGGTATGCACCGCGTAAAACCACCCGGGAGCCTCGTACTGTGTCGTCGCCCAGGTCTTGCCCCACGCCAGATAGCCCTTGGGCATCGGATGCCCGAGGGCGCTGAAATAGAGGTCGGGTACCGGACCGAGTCCCTGCGCAACGCTGCGCGCCATCCAGAGGCCGAGCGGCAGGCTCACCAGCAGGGCCAACGTCGAACCGCGTCGTATCGCCTCGCCCGGCCGGTGCAGCAGGAAGCCACACACCGCGATCGGAACGGCGGCTAGCGCATTGTCATATCGAATGAAGATCGCGACGGTACACGCGAGCGCGAGCGGCAATGTCCGCAAAGAGCGGTCGGCAAAGGACCGTACCAGTTCGGCCAGTATCCAAACGTTGGCGGCGACGGCGAGGGTTTCGGTAAGGGTGAAACGCGCCCAGGGCACCGTGAGCGGCGACAACGCCACCAGCAGGATTGCAGCGAGGCATAGCGCTCGGTCTTCGCACCACCGATTGAGCGACCATAGGAGATAGCCGGTAGCGACGGCAAAGACGAGGCAGTGACCGACGGCGATGGGAAGCCAGCCTTCGGGAAAGGCCCGCCAAAGCGCAGCAACGAAGAGCGGAAAACCCGGCAGTTGATTTCCGCCCCAGTGCGGTTCGCAGAGGCCGGTGCTGGGATCCGACAGCGAGACGCATCCGTTCCACAGGATATTTCGGGCGACTTTGCTGTAGACGATCCAATCGCCCGAAACGGTCGGCCAGCCCACGGCGAGCCACACGCGGGCACCGAACGCGAGCCCTGCAGCGCCCGCCAGCATGACGAGCCGCCGCTCCGCGAAAATCGCCCGGCTAGAGCCGCTCGATGGTGGCTCTGAAGGTCGCATAGTCGCGAATGTAGTCGGCCTCGTCGTACGGGCGGGACAACAGCAACACGGTGACGACATCGCTGCTTTGTGTCGTCAGCCGCACCCAGGTAAGCGGCGGGACATAGATGCCGCGGTCCGCCGAGGTGAGCGTGTGCTCGCGCAGCCCCGACGCACTTTCGAGCGCTACGTGCAACTGGCCCTGAATGCAGATGATCAGTTCCTCCGCCGTATAACGCGCGTGTCCCCCGCGACGGGCATTTGCAGGCATCGCGTACTGGTACAGAACCTGACGGATCTCAAAGGGCACGTCGCGCCCGGATTCGACGATGCCCAGCGTGCCGTTTGCAGGCGAGGTTACCTGTTTCAACGGCACGACCGCTTCCGGTTGCGGACGGTCATGCTTCATCCTCGGCAGCGTGGGTTTCTGCATGTTCCCCGCCCTCCGTTATCTAATCGCGATCGAATAACTGTCGTGCACCACCGTGGTGGCGCCGAAGCCTTCCTTGAAAGCGACAAGCCCCGCGTTCAGCCGACGGCTGTCACCTTCGGTCGAGCGGCCGAAATCGAAATACGGCTTTTGCGCGTATATGACCTCGATAAGGTGCTCGAACAGAGCGTCGAGCGCACCTGTTTCGAGGCCTTCGTCGGACGCGGCGACATATTGCACATGGGCCACGCGAGGAGTCTCATAAACAACAGCGCCGCCACACAGCCCCGATGCACCGTTGCACGTGAACAATCGGATGTTTTCCGGGAACCGTTGGTTGAGGCGCTGGATCTCGGCGAGGGAATGGACGGGTGAGATGGCGTAACGTTCGCGCAGCCGGTGCGTCAGCACCGGCCAAAACTCCGCCCAATCCTCCGTCTCCGATACCGCAAGGTTCCGTTGGCGCGCTTTCGCAAGCGCGCGGCGCCGGCGGTGCTGGACCGGGCCGCGCCTCCGCCCGGCGATGACGCTAAGAATGTCGCGCCCGACCAGCGTCGCGCCGACACGGAAAAGCGCGTAGCGATCCTCCTCGGCGGGCCTTCCGTGGTAGATGTGTGGGATCGTCTTGTAGTCGAAGCGCAGGAAGTTCAGCTCCGCGAGATAGTCGAGAACTGCGGAAAACGCCTCCAGCATCGATTCGGCCGCCATCCGCGGACAGACGATGAAACCGCCGTAAGTGAGACCTTGGTGGCTGAACAGCACGCCGTCCGCCTCGTTGGCGGGCAGCAGCGCCACGATCGTCCCATGATCTTCGACGATGAGCGAATGATCACGAAAACGGTCGCGATGATAGTCCATGTAGTCGCGCCGGAACAGGAACGTACCGTTCGGGCTTTGGTCGACGAACCGGTCCCATGCGGGCTTCAGCGCCGGCTCGAATCGGGTGATGGAGAACAACAGCTTTCTCGCGCCAGACAGGTTTCTAGAGGTCAGCTCGTTCGACGATGCTTTCCGGCTTGTTCTGACTGTTGTCGAAGATCCGCCACAGATACTCGCCGACCACTCCGAGCATCACCAATATCAAGCCGCTGAAGAACGTGATGAGGACCACCAGGGTCGCAAAGCCGGCAACCTCGATCTCGCCGAGCATAGCGTTGATCAGAATGTAGAATCCGTAGAGGAAGCTCGCGGTCGCGACGAAAAATCCGAAGCCAGCCAGCATACGGATGGGTACGACCGAAAAGCCGGTCAACGTATCGACGAAGAGAGCGAGCTTTTTCTTGAAGCTCCACCGTGATCGACCAAACTGCCGCTTTTGACGAAAATAGGTGAGGACCTGCGGCTCGAATCCAAGCCAATACGCAAAGAGGTTCGGATGGGTATTCGGGCCGATCGCCAGCATGTGCGGCAGAAGATCACGGTCCATCAGCATCAGATCGAAACCGGCGCGCGGGTAGTCCCTGATGACCAGAAAACGGATGATCCGGTAGTACAGGGCTGCAAACAGCTTCGTGGTCCAAGGGTCGTCGCGATTCGCCCGCACGCAGATGACGAACTTGCGGCCCGCACGCCAGCAATCGACCATTTCGAGAACCTTTTCGACCGGATCCTGCAGGTCGGCCGCAAGTATCGAAACGCAATCGCCGGTCGCGTAGCGGAGGCCGGTCTTGGAAGCAGCCAAGGCGCCAAAGTTGCGCGTCAGCTTGATGATCTTAGTTTCCGGCCGTGCCCCCCGTATCCGTTGCAACACGGCAAGAGAACCGTCGCCCGAGCCGTCATCGACGAAGATGAGTTCAAGGCGCAGCCGCCGCTGCTGGAGCGCGGCTTCGAAAACGCGGAGGCGGTCGAACAGGGGTTCGAGCGACTCTTCGTTGTAGTAGACCGGGACTACGATCGACACGATTCTTGGCTCGTCGACGTTACGCATTGTGGTCACGGCGGCTGTCGGTGGTGGTTAGGTCTGCTGCGGGCGCAATCGCGACGCCGAACCCTGTTCTGCCGTAGTCGTTGCCATTGTAGAAGAGGAACGCGTTTCGATCGGTGACAACCACCGAGGCGTAGCAAATCATCTCGGCATCCCAACCACGTTCCGACACGTCGAGCCCCACTTCGTGGTCGCGACGGCGCCAGACTTCGCCGTCAGCGGAGGTGGCGAAGCCAAGCCGATATCCGAGGGTGACGCTGCGGATCGAGTACCACATCTGGTACCCACTACGGGCGTCCAGTATCCACGGACGACCGAAACCGTACTCGTCGGCCGATCCGAATCCGAACAGGCTGCGCCCGGTGCCTCGCCATGACGCGCCGTCGGCCGATTGAAGACTGCGCAGGGTATAGGTCGGGACCTGCTTGTGCCGGACTTCGATGAAGCGGTCGCCCCCCACATACCATACGCGCCACCCGTCCACGCCGCGGCGTACGTACGGCGCGGTTCTCGCAACGACTTCGCCGTCAACGCGGTCAAGCACAGGCGCCTCGCTGAAACGAGCGAACGTCTCGCCGCCATCGTCACTGACGGCCAGACCGGAGAACATGAAATAGCGCACGCGGACGCCACGCTGAAAGCCGACGTAGTAGAGCCACACCTTGTCGTCGCGTTGGATCACGCACGACGGGATCACCCCGCTGTCATCGAAAGTGCCCTCGACGCCGATATCAAGCACCGGTTTGTCGGAAACCCTAAGCACCCGGGTCGGTTCGGTCGGATCCAAGTCGACAAACCCGATCCGCCCAACCATGTCCCTGTCACAACAACCGACGAACACCCGCAGAGGCCCGCCATCGATCAGCCACGGCGTTGGCAACATCGCGTGGCTTTTCGCCCAACTTACCGATCCATCGGGCACGTAGACCAGTCCCCGCTTTTGCCAGCGCATCCCTAGGGCTCGACTTTGAACATCCTTAGCGCGCTTACCTTGGATGCCACGACCTTCGGCGCACGGTAGATCTCTCCGCGCTGGGTGTCGTCGACGACTACGACACCGGGCCCGATCCAGCAATCCGGCGCGATTCGAATGTTGTTGGCCACCCCCGCATTGACGCCGAGAAAGACGTTCTCGCCGACATCGCAAAAACCGGAGACCACGACGTGCGAAGCGATGAAGCTGTTTGCACGAATGACGGAGTGGTGACCAATGTGGTTGCCACTCCACAGGACGACGTTGGTTTCGATCCGGACGAACGGCTGAACGACATTGCCTTCAAAGATGAAGCAGTGCTCGCCGACCGTGGCGCTGGGGGAGACCATGGCGCGGCTGCTCACGTAGCTGGCCAGCCGGTAGCCCATCTCTTTCGCCTTCTTTGCCAGGCGCGTGCGCAAGCGGTTGAGTTGCGCATAGGCGACCGCGACATAGACGTCATGCGTCGTACTGGAAAACGACTCGCCAAGACGATCCAGTGAGACGACCGGAAGCCCCTGCAGCCGGTCGCGTGCGAGGTATTCCTCTTCGACCGCAAAGGCGACGACGGAATAGTTCGAGTCGCGAGTAAAGTATTCGTGGGCGACTTCCGCGAACGCGCTGTCGCCGACGATCACCAGTTTTCGAGCTTCAGTCATCACGGACGGTTAAGGCTTCCTCAGCAGCAAGTCTTCCCGACGATTAGCCATCGGGAGGTCGGGAGCCTGAGGAACCAGGTAGGCGTCCACGCCCGCGTTCCTGGCCCGCAACAACAGGCCAAGAACCGCGGCATCGTCGATTTCGCCGGGTGTCGCGACGTTGAAGCGGACCGTCGGGTCGTCGGCCGTCCCCATGAAGGAGCGGTGAAACGCGATCCCGGCGTCGCTGGAAAAGAAACGCCGGCGTTTGGAGACATTCGGCACGTCTCCGATCAACATCTGACCGCCGGCGCCGAGCAAGGCGAGCGAGCGGTCCAGGAACGACCAGATGTTTCCGTCGACGAACACATGATGCAGGACGCTGTAACACAGCATCACATCGTACTGTCTGGACGCCCGGACGATTGCCTTGGCGTTCCCGGGATACTTGCCGCTTACCTTGGTGAGGAACGGCGCCTCGGGAAGCAGATCGAGCATCTCCATGGAGTCGACCAGAACCAAGCGGTGCTCCTGCCTGCGGCAGAGATCGATGAGCATCCGCGGCAGATCGCTGCAGCCAGGGCCGATATCGAGAACGACCTGGCGCTTCGCAAGGAGTTTGGGGAGCTTGAGCAGGATGTCGCGGAAGATCGCCTTCTCGTAGTCGGCCCGGTAGTGATCGGGAAATCCGATCTTCTCGTACTTGCTCAGCTTGGCATCGCGCGCCATTCGGCGAAAGTCGGCGTACGAGAGCCGGTCGAAGCGCTTCCCCCCTTTGCGATCGGACCGCTTCAGCCTAGTCGGCATCGAAGAAATGCCTCACGGTATCGATGACGTACGCCACCTCGGTTTCCAGTTTCGTCGAAAAGGCCGGAAGCGTCACGGCTTTCCCGCACCGCCGCCTCGGTCGCGGGCAGCGCTGAGACGCAACCGAGCGGCGACGCAAGGCCCGGCTGCCGACAGTCGGGTATTGGATAGGGGATCGCGGTTTCGATGCCGACGGACGCTAGGGCGCGCCGCGCCGCGTCCCGCTCGTCAGTTCTCGCGATGGTCATGTGGACGACGTCTTCCCCTGCCGGGCTGCGCGGGTGTCGCCGCTTAGAGTCTGGCCGCCGGGGCGGAGCAGCGAGAGGAGCGGTCCAGAAAGTCGAAGATGCAGCCGGGTCCGATGTCGAGGACGGTGATCTCCTTCTGCTCCAGAACCGAGAGCTCGCGGCAGATATCGGCGAAAATCGACTCCTCGAAGCCATGGCGATACGAGTCGGGAAAGCCGATCTTATTGTACTTGCTGATCTGATCGTCAATGGCAAAGCGGTGAAAGTCCTCGTAGCCGAGCCGGGCGAACCGTTCGATACCCGGTTCGTTGGTGACCTTTGCCCCGTGCGCCATTTGCCTAATGAAAACAGGGTGCCGCGTGTCTCGTCAAATCGGTCGCGCGACTACCCACCATACGCCGGGGATCGGCATGCTGAACGGAAACGGCGTGCGCGAACGTTGCCCCGCATCGGCGAACCGTCGAAGGCCGGAAAAGGCGACGAACTTGCCCACGCTCGGCCGCTGCACATCGATGGCAGCGGACACGATGTGAAAGCCGGCGCGGGCGAGCGCTAGGCGGCATCCTTCGAAGGTCATGAATGCGCTTACGCTGGCCGTGAACATCCAGTGCCGCGATCCATACAGGCGCGCAGTGAGCGAGTCGGCGCGGGGAAAGTTGAAGTGGAACGTACCGGCCGCAGCCAGGAGCGACCGAACCTTGGCGAGCGCGGCGTCCAGATTGGCGAGATTCGAGATCGTACCAAGCATCAGCACAAGGTCGAAACTGTTGCAGGGTAGGGCAGCCTCGACAAAGTCGCTCGCAATCACAGGGATGCCATAGAGCGCCCTGGCGCGCTCGGCAAAGCGCGCCGACAGGTCCACGCCGGTGACGAGATGGCCATGCTGATGAAGCATGTTCAGTAATGTCGCGGTCGCGCAGCCAACCTCGAGGATACGTCGCGGCGCTGCCAAGAACGGCCGCAGATCTCGTTCTAAGCGGCCGCGGGCTTCGTCTCGGCGGCTCGCTTCGTCGTCCAGATAGTTGCTGTAGGCGGTGGCGCCAGAGAGGTAGGCGTCCGACTCGTACCAGCGCTGCAGGGAAACGCGATCGATCTGCGGTGCCTGCACGTAGCTGCCGCAAGCTTCACAGCGGCGAAAGCAAGCACTGCCCCATGCGAACGCACGCCTGATCGCGAGCGCGGTCGGGATCAATCGAGCGCCGCAGATGCAGGTGGCGCGCGGCTCATAAGTGAATGCGGTCATCGGAGGGCAGGGTGTCGCGCCAGAAACGGTCCGAGTGCCAGGAAGTCCAACCGGCTCTCCAGGAACGCGTCGACCGCTTCGGCGGGACTGCAGACGATCGGCTCGTCGTGGCGGTTGAAGCTGGTGTTGATGAGCACAGCGCGGCCGGTGCGGGCGTAGTAGCGGCCAAGGATCGTATAGAGTTCCGGGTTGGTCGCTTGCCGTAAAACCTGCGGTCGTGCCGTGCCATCGACATGCACGACCGCTGGTGCTTCGGTCGCCGTACGCGGCGCCACCCCGGTGGTCGTGGTCATGAACTCGGCGGCATGCGCCAGGGCAGCGGGAAGGTCCGGAAAATGCGTAGGCGCGTGCTCGTCGCGCACAATCGGTGCGAAAGGCATGAACTCCGAGCGGGCGAGCCGTCGGTTGAGGTTGTCGTTGATGTCCTTATCGTGGGCCGGGCCAAGAATCGAGCGGTTGCCGAGCGCTCGCGGGCCGTACTCCATGGCGCCGCTGCAACGTGCGACGATCCAGCCTTGCGCAAGCGCGTCGGCGACCGAGGTAGCCATGTCGGCTGGCCGCTCGTAGTGGACACCATTCGCCGCCAGAGACTGCGCGGCCTCAGCATCGCTGAATGTCGGACCGAAATAGACGTGTTCCAACCGCTTCGAACGACCGCCGTGCGTCGCAACGTTGGCGAGAAAGGCTGCGCCGAGCGATAGGCCGCCGTCGCCCATGTGGGGAAAGATGAACGCCTGGTCGACTCCAGCCAGTTCGCCGATCCGCTGGTTGGCGCGGACATTGGCGTGAATCCCGCCGGTAAGGGCGATGCACCGCTCTCCGGTACGGTGGAGGTAGTGCCGGGTCATCGCCGTCAACACCTGTTCGACGTGAAGCTGGATTCCAGCAGCGATGTCCTCGCGGCGCACACCGGTCAAGGCTGCGGCCAACTTGCGGATCATCCTCCGATAGAGTGGCCCGCGGCACGCATACATGCCGTGTGTAGGGTCCCAGGCCAGGAGATCGCGGAATAAGTCGATGGTCTTGCTGGGATCGCCATATGCCGCCAGCCCCGTGGTCTTGCCCGTGTGGTAACTCGGCCGGAAGCCGCACAACAGCGTGGCGTAGTTGTAGAGGACGCCCAACGAATTGGCGAAGCTGTTCTCGGCAATGACCGAAAGCCGACCCGAGCGCCCGATCGCGACTTTGGCGCACACGCCATCGCCGAACCCGTCGTTGGAGATGACTAGGCAGTCGGGCATGCCGCTAGTGAAGTAGGCGGCGGCCAGATGCGCGTCGTGATGGTCGAAGAACTTCATGGGGGCGCGCACTTCGAGGGCCGATAGCGCGTCCGCGAGTCGTGCCACGGTGCGGCGACGAACCGGAGCGAGCACGCCCTGGTACAACGCGACGGCCGCCGGCTGCCTGAGCGCCTCCATGCCGCCGGGCAGCACGCTGATGGTCTCGGCGACTGCCATCGACACCGGATACCGGCCGTCGGCGTGCGAGAAGTCGTTATTGAGCGGTGGCGCTCCGAGCGATGCCCGACCGGCGACGGCCACCACATCGACTTCTTCGGGGGCGATGCCGCTGAATTCGAAGATCCGCTGTAGGGCCTTCACCGGCGTACCCGATGCCTGCTTGCGCCGCGAAAGCCGCTCTTCGTTGAGCGCCGCGACGATCTCGCCGTCGCGCAGCAGTGCGACCCCGGCGTCATGCGAGTCCGAAACACCGAGGACGATTCGCGATTTTCTCATCCCAGCTGGTGCTCGGAGAAAAGCGCGAGCGATGGCCGGGGCAGCCGCAGAAGCTTACGTGCCTCAGGGCCAACAAACATCAGAGCATCGACCGCCGATAGATGGCTGACGAAAGGATGGTCGAATTGCGGGTAGGTCGGGTGTGGGTAGCCTTGGTAGACGAGGGTCATGGCGTGCGCCCGCCAGAGCGGCTCGTCCATGTAGGCCTTGCTCGCGTCTGTCGCCAAGTAGTGCGAGGCGTTCAATGTGCCGCAGATCGCGACGAGTCGCTCGGTGCGGCCGACGCCCTCGTAACCGATCTCGCTCGCGAGACGCATTGGCGTGTCGAGCGCGAGCAACCTGCTTAAAAGACCGTGCAGGTCGACGCAGACGTCAAGGAGCCATTCATAAGGACGCTGTAATAGCGTGCGGGTCAGCTCCGGGAAGCACCAGTCGAAGAAAGGCGCCCGGCCGTACGCGGCGCGCAGGCTGCCAAGGTGTTTGCGAGGCCAACGCGGATCGGCGATCCGAATTTCGCGTATCGGGGCTGCGAACTGCCGGGTCACCGGTACCGTGAGCCACGACGGCCCGCCGCGCACCAAGATTCTATTGCGGTTTCGCCATCCATGGCGGTCGAACTGGACGTCGTCATACACCACGAAGACGTTCGACAGCGCGCACATGTCGAAATACCCAAGCCACGGCAGATACCCGGGCTGCATGATGCTGATCACCCGCATCTAGCGAGGAGATTCCAGCTTCTGCACTGGTGCGCCATTCGCCCCCCATACCGTCACCACGGGGTCGCTGCGAAACAGCGGCTCCGCTCGAAGCATCCGCGTGACGAATTCGCCGATCAGAGACAGCAGCGCGAACTGAAACCCAATGCCCACCAGGAAGACTGCGAAAAAGATGATCAGTCCCGAGAATTCCTCATTAGTCCACAGACGATAGGCGGCGATCCCGAGAGTCAACGCAACTCCGGCCAGCATAAGGGCAACACTGCCGACCAGGACGCCTGCGAACGGCCGCGGCGCGTAGGTGGTGTAGATGTCAAGGTAGGTTTCGATCCGCTTCAGCAGCGACCACTTGGTGCGACCCGTCTTCCGCCGTTGATGGCCCACGGGAATCTCGGCGAAATTCTTCGACAGAGCGTAGGCCGCCGCGTACACCATCGGCCTACTTGGCTTCAGGCTCTTCAACTCGTCGACGAGCGTGCGCGAGTAACCCTTGACGGCTCCGAAATCGGACTGGCGGATGCCCAAGGCGCGATTGATCAGCAGGCCGCCGAGATACGACGGAAAGCGATTGAGCAGCCAGGGATCGTCGCGTTTCTCACGCACGCCGCTAACTATGTCGTAACCTTCGTCGATCTTGCGCACCAAGTCCGGAAGGCAAGCCGGTGTCCGTCGTCAGATCATTTGAGACTGATCGAAGGCTTTATTAATGGAGGCTTCGGCCCATCTGGTTTGTCAGTCTAGGCGGTGGCTTGCTGGTGCA
>VGES01000062.1 GCA_016869765.1 Alphaproteobacteria bacterium | reverse complement strand
GGCGCCGGCGGCTGGCGCACGACGGCCGGCGGTTCGACGCGCGGTGGAACGGCGGCCACACTCGGTCCAGCAGGTTCGGCCCGTGGTGGCAGCGGCGGCGTGCTCGGCGGCGGTGGTGGCGGCGTACCGATCGCCGTCGCAGGAGCCGGAGGTGGCGCTGGCGACGCGACGGGTGGCGCAGGTGGCGGCGCCAGTCTGGCGGCCGGCGCCGGCGGTGGCGAAGCCGCGAGAGGCGGCGGTGGGGGCAGGGCCGCAACGCCCGGTCCGCTGGGCAGCGGGGCGGGACGAACAACCGGTGGCGGACTCGGCGGCGGTGGCAGGGCCGTTGGTGCGGATTCTGTTCGGCTTGTCGCCAAGGGCGAGGGAGCGCTGGTGGCTGGCGACTCTCGCAGCGGCGGAGACGGCGGGGTGCTCGCGATTCGGGGCGCCCGCACCTGGGGCGGCGCGACCGCGGCGGGGGCAGAGCGCTCGGTGGTCGCCGGCCGCTCTGCGATGCGCGGCACGGCCAAGGGCGCCAGCGGCGCTGCACTGGCTTGCGGCAGTCGCGGTGTCGTTGCCGTGCTCGGCGTGCGAGGTTGTGCGCTTCCCGGCGGTCGCAATCGAATGGTCGAGGGCGTTAGCACAGGGCCGGGGTTCAGGACATCGAGATTGACCTCGACCGATGGTCGCCCACCACCGCCGACAAAAATGGTTTCCTGGGCCGCGCTCGGCCCGGCACCCAGTGCCAGGCTCGCACCCGCGAGCGCCGCCGACAGCAGCCCCCTCATGACCGTGTTCCGCCCCAACGTTTCGAACCTTCTCATGGGTCCCTATCGCGGCACGTTAGCCTGTGGAGTGGGGGCCGACAACGCCCCGGCCCGCATCGGCATCGCGCAAAAGCTTCACGAACCGCTCGAAAAGGTGATCGTTGGCGGCCACCACGGTCTGAAATTCAGGGAACGCGTTGCCCTCGACGTCGCCCACCATGCCACCGGCCTCGCGCACCAACAGGGTGCCGGCGGCGAAATCCCAGAGGCCGAGCCCTTTTTCCCAATAGCCGTCGAAGCGGCCAGCGGCGACATAGGCCAGGTCAAGCCCGGCCGATCCCGTCCGTCGCACGCCCGCGACCGAGGCCATGACGTTGCGCAGACGGGCGATGAACAGGTCGTGGTCGGGTTTGCTCAAGTCGGGAATTCCGGTGACGACCAGCGCGTCCTGGAGCGCACGGCGGGCCGAGACCCGCAAGCGTCGATCCTGCAGGAACGCGCCGGCGCCGCGTTCGGCCATGAACGTCTCGTCGCGCAAGGGATCATGGATGAGCGCGGTGACGATCTCGCCCTTGCGTTCGTGGGCAATGCAAATCGCGAAGTGCGGTAGGCCGTGCAGGAAGTTGGTCGTGCCATCGAGCGGGTCGACGATCCAGCGGTTTTCGGAATCGCTGCCAGGGGTTGCACCCGACTCTTCGGTCAGGATGCTCCAACCCGGACGCGCCTTGAGCAACTCGTTGCGCAATTGCTCGTCGGCCTTGCGGTCGGCCGCGGATACGAAGTTGGCGGGCCCCTTGAGCGAAACCTGGAGTTGATCGACTTCGCCGTAGTCGCGCAGAAGACCGCGCGACGCCTTGCGGACCGCGGCGACCATCACGTTGATGACCGCCGAATGCAGGGCCACGGGTCTACTCGGCGCGCTTGAGGTACGAGCCGTCTTCGGTGCTGACGACGATCTTCGTTCCGGACTCGATGAAGGGCGGCACCATGACACGCATGCCGTTCTCGAGCTTCGCAGGCTTGTAGGACGAGGCGGCAGTCTGGCCCTTCATGGCCGGGTCTGCCTCGACGACCTCGAGCACCACGGTCGAGGGTAATTGGACTCCGATCGGGCGCCCCTCGACGCTGTTGATCAGAACCTCCATCGAGTCTTGCAGGTAGCCGGCCTCGTCGCCCAAGGTCTCGGCATCGAGCGTAATCTGCTCGAAGGACTCGGGGTCCATGAACGTGTACTTGTTGTCGGCGTCCTTGTAGAGGAACTGATACTTGCGCTCCTCGGTGGTCAGTTTTTCGACCGTGTCCTGGGTCCGCCAGCGGACATTGGTCTTGACCCCGGCCTTGAGGTCGCGCATCTCGACCTGAATGAACGCGCCGCCCTTGCCGGGCTGAATGAGCTGAATCTTGAGCACCGCCCACTGCTTGTTCTCGTATTCGAGAACCATCCCCGGACGAACGGTATTGGCGTTGATCTTCATGGCGGACCGCGTGGCTTCCTGGAATTTGCGGGCGCGGAAGCTAACAGCTTGCCCTAGCCGAGTCCAACGCGCCGAGGAGCCAGGGCTGGGCCGTTTCGGCGGCCATTTTTCTGGGCTTGGCCGTCCATGAGGCGACCGTGGTGGGATCCGGCGGCCCACGCCGAGCGGCGTCCGTTCCTGGCGGGGCGGGCGGCGATCGCCGAAGCGATCCGTCGGCACTTTCGCGGCCTCGGCTTCATCGAGGTCGACACTCCGGCGCTTCAGGTCTCGCCCGGGCTCGAACCCCACCTGGTGGCCTTTGCCACCGAATTGCGCGAGCCGTTCGATACGGGGGCGGCGCGACGTTATCTGCACACCTCGCCCGAATACGCCATGAAGAAATTGCTGGTCGCGGGCGAAACGCGGGTCTTTCAGCTCGGCCACGTATTCCGCAACGAGGCACGTTCGCCGACTCACCAACCCGAGTTCACGATGCTCGAGTGGTATCGCGCCGGGGCGACTTGGAGCGAGGTGGCGGAGGACTGCCTGACCCTTCTTCGGGTGGCGGGGGATGCCGTGAACGCGTCCGGGATGCGTTGGCAGGGGCGGACGTCTGATCCGCGATCCGCGGCCGAGTGGTTGAGCGTCGCCGATGCCGTGCAGCGCCACGCGGGCATCGATGTCCTCGCCACCCTCATCGCAGACGACCCGGTCGACCCCACCCGCCTCGCCCTCGCGGCCAATCGGATCGGTGTTCGCGCGCAGCCGCGTGATACCTGGGAAGATGTGTTCTTCCGCATCATGCTCGACTGCGTGGAGCATCGGCTCGGAACACCGACCCCCACGATCCTCCATTCCTACCCCGCGGCGCTCGCCGCGCTGGCCCGGATCGATGCCTCGGACGCGCGGGTGGCGGAGCGTTTCGAGTTGTACGTGTGCGGGCTCGAACTCGCCAACGGGTTCGGCGAACTGACGGACGCCGTCGAACAGCGCCGACGTTTTATGCGAGACCTCGAAGCCAAAGAGCGACTCGGGTTCGACCGCTATCCCGTGGATGAGGATTTTCTGGCGGCGCTCGATCGCGGCATGCCGGAGGCGGCCGGGGCCGCCATGGGCTTCGATCGCCTCGTGATGCTGGCGACCGGCGCGAAGACCATCGACGACGTCCTATGGGCGCCGGTCGCCTAGTCTTCGCTGTGGCGGGCCTTTCTGCCACGGCGATCGCGATCGGATAACAAAGTCCGCTAGATTTCGCCCTGGGGCTCCGGGTCAGCAGCGGCAAAGGTGATATCCTGTGGCGCTCTACGACGATATCGGGCGTGACTACGCGGCCCTGCGTCGGCCAGACCCGCGAATTGCGTCGGCCATCAGCTTGGCGCTGGGAGACGCCGCAACGGTGGTGAACGTCGGTGCCGGGACGGGCTCCTACGAACCGCCCGATCGGGCCGTGCTGGGAATCGAGCCGTCCGAGGTGATGATTGGGCAACGATCCGCCGGTGCGGCGCCCTGCCTGCGAGGATCGGCCGAGGCACTTCCTGTGGGAACGGCCTCGGTCGATGCGGCCATGGCGCTTCTCACCGTTCACCACTGGACAGACCTGGTGCGCGGCCTTGGCGAGATGGCGCGTGTGGCGCGAAAGCGCGTCGTCCTCTTGACGTGGGTCCCGGAGGGCGAGCCGTTCTGGCTGACGGAAGATTATTTCCCCGAAATGTTGGCGATCGATCGGAAGATTTTCCCGACCACACCGGATCTGACGGCGCTGTTGGAACGCGTCGTTGGGCCGGTTCATGTCGCCCCGGTTCCAATTCCCCATGACTGCACCGACGGCTTCCAGGGCGCCTATTGGCGGAGACCAGAAGCCTATCTGAACGCCAAGGTTCGAAACGCCATTTCAACCTTCACGAAGATCGACCCGGGACCCGGTCTGAGCAAATTGCGTGGCGATCTTGGAAGCGGACACTGGGCGGAACGCAACCGTGATCTTCTCGGTCTCGACGCGCTGGACCTCGGGTACCGGATTTTCCGGTGCGAAATCGGATCGCCCCACGCTTGAGGCTCGGCGCCGGCCGATCCGACGCAACCCTCGTTGCCGCACGTAAGGGGCGGGCCGCACCGGCCCGCGGGCATGGAATCTAGTCCTGCGCCCGGACGATCGCCTGATTGAGATCGCGGACGCCTGCCGCCGGGCCGTCCGGGTGATGCCATACGGCGCCGATCACGGCGAGAAAATCGGCCCCGGCGCGCACCAACTCGCCGCAATTCGCCGCCGTGATACCGCCGATGGCCACGCAGGGCACGATGAACAACTCGTGCCACCAGGCCAGGAGATCGACGCCGGCCCGGCTTTTCGGGGTCTTGGTGTCGGTCGGAAAGAATGCCCCGAAGGCCACGTAATCGGCACCCTGTTCGGCCGCCTGCATCGCGAGATGCCGCGAGTCGTGACAGGTGACGCCCACGGTCCGGTCGGGTCCGAGTAGCCCGCGCGCGGTCGTGTAGTCGTGGTCTTGCTGTCCGATGTGCACGCCGTCGGCGTCCAGTTCGGCGGCGAGATCGGCACGATCGTTGATCAGGAACGCCACGCCGCGGTCGCGGGCGATCGGCAGCAGGGCGCTCGTCGCGCGCCGAACCTCGTCGTCGGCAACGTCCTTGAGGCGCAACTGGACGCAGGCGACGTCCCCGCCGTCGAGCGCCCGCGCCAGATCACCGCGGAACGTTGCCAAGTCGATCTTCGGCGGCGTGATCAGGTAGACGCGGCTGCGAGCCGCCTGGGGCGCTTTCGCGGTGGGCGCGACCAAGACGCGTCAGGCGGCCTTTTCCTGGGCGGCACTGTAGCGGCCGGAACGGGCCAGGCCGTTCATTCGCGCGCGGTGCAGGTAGGCCTTTTGTGCCGCCTTGACGTTGGCGCTCTCGCCCTTCCAGGCCTGAAGCGCCGACTGCTGCAAGGCGCGGCCGTAGCTGAACGACAGCTCCCACGGCAGGGGTCCCTTCGCGTTCATGGCGTTGAGGTGCATGGTGGCTTCCTCCTCGCTCTGTCCGCCCGAGAGGAAGGCGATTCCCGGTACGGCGGCGGGGACATGGCGGCGTAGCACGCGCAACGTCCGCTCGGCGACGTCCTCGACCCCGGCCTGGGTTTTGCACTCCTTGCCCGCGACCACCATGTTGGGTTTGAGGACGATGCCCTCGAGCCGCACGCGCGCCAGGTACAACGCGTTGAACACGGTGTGGAGCGTGCGTTCGGTCACGTGCTCGCACACCTCGACCGTGTGATCGCCGTCCATCAGGACCTCGGGTTCGACGATCGGCACCAGGCCCGCGGCCTGGGCGATCGCGGCGTAACGCGCCAAGGCCTCGGCGTTGGCGTGGATCGCGGCGTCACTCGTGTGGTTCTTGATGATCTTGATGACGGCGCGCCACTTGGTGAAGCGCGCGCCGAGCTTGGCGTATTCGGCGCAGCGTTCGGCCAGGCCGTCGAGTCCTTCGGTGATGGGTTCCTCCGGCGAACTCGCCAGCGGCTTCACGCTCTTGTCGACCTTGATCCCCGGCAGAATGCCCTGGTCGCCGAGCAGCTTGGAGAACGGCACGCCGGACTTCGTGCTCTGGCGCAGGGTCTCGTCGTAGAGGATCACGCCGCTGATGTAGTCGGCGCTGCCGGCCGTGGTGAACAGCAGTTCACGGTAGGCGCGACGGTTCTCCTCGGTGTTTGCCACCTTGATGCTTTCGAGGCGCTTGGCGATCGTCCCCGTACTTTCATCGGCGGCGAGAATCCCTTTGCCCCTGGCCACCATCGCGCGCGCCGTTGCGTCGAGGGCATGGTTGGTCATGGTGAACTCCTTGGCTGCGTTCTAGGCGGTGAGGACGACCCGGATAGCCTCCAAATATCGCATGGTCGCGATCCATTGCAACGCATCGCGTCGCATCGCCCGGCTTAGGGACGAAGATGGCCACGACACGCGGCATCGGGCTTCGGTTCATCGAGCAGGTCGAGTGCCGCCGGGACGCGTGCGACGACGACACCGCCCGACTGTTCGGCGATCGACGCCAGTTTGGCGCGGGCGTCTCGCGCGCCGGTGAAGGCAATCGTCCGCCAGCCGCAGCGCAGGGCCGAAAGGGCGACGCCGGCATCCGGTCCGCAATCGATCATCGTCGCGGCGGCGGAATGCCCGGACTCGCGCTCCGCGAGCTTGACGACCTCCCAATAGAACAGCGGGCCCGCGTAGCGGGCGCCGTTGGGGGGCGTCAGCAGTCGAACGGGTTGCCCGCAATCGCGTGCCGCTTCGAGCGCGGCACGCGCATGCACCAACGAGTGAACGATGATCGTTTTCATCGCGGCCGCGAACGGCCGCCGCGAATCAGCCGAGGCGGCCCAGGGCGGCGGCCGTGTCGGCCATACGGTTCGAGAAGCCCCATTCGTTGTCGTACCAGGCGAGCACACGGCAGAGCTTGCCGCCCATCACCTGAGTCTGGGTCAGGTCGAAATTCGAACTGGCCGAGGTGTGGTTGAAATCGATCGACACCAGCGGCTCGTCGCTGGTCGCGAGGACGCCTTTCAGGCGGCCCTTGGCGGCTGCCGCAATGGCCTTGTGGATCTCTTCGACGGTGGTCTTGCGCTTGGCGGTGAAGTGGAAATCGATCATCGACACGTTCGAGGTCGGCACACGCACCGCAGTCCCATCGAGCCGGCCGTTCAGCTCGGGCAGGACCTCGCCCACCGCCTTGGCCGCTCCGGTCGAGGTCGGCACCATCGACATGGCGGCGCCGCGCGCGCGGCGAAGATCCTTGTGCAGGGTGTCGTGAACCGGCTGATCGCCGGTGTAGGCGTGAACCGTCGTCATGAAGCCCTGGTCGATGCCGATGGTGTCGTTCAGCACCTGGGCGACCGGCGCCAGGCAATTCGTCGTGCACGAGGCGTTGGAAACGACCTGCATGCCCTTCTTCAGGCGCTGATGGTTGACGCCATAGACGACGGTGAGATCGGCACCCGTCGCCGGGGCCGAAATCAGCACACGTTTCGCGCCGGCCTTGAGGTGTCCCTCGGCCTGCTCGCGCTTGGTGAAAATCCCGGTGCACTCCATCACCACGTCGATGCCGAGTTTGCCCCACGGCAATTTCGCCGGATCACGCTCGGCCGTCACGATGATCTTGCCATAGCCAATGTCGATCCCGTCTTTCAGCGCTTTCACCGTTCCGGGAAACGGGCCATGCACCGAGTCGTGACGCAGCAGGTGAGCGTTGGCATCCACCGTTCCGAGGTCGTTGATCGCAACCACTCGCACGTCCTTGCGCCCCGATTCATGGATGGCGCGCAGCACCAGGCGCCCGATCCGTCCGAACCCGTTGATGGCGACGCGAACCGTCATCGTTCTCCTCCTTCGAGAATTAGCCGGCCTTGAGCCGGGACTTGGCGGCGGTGATCACCGCGTCTGCGGTGATCCCGAAATGGCGATAGAGCTCTTGCTGCGGCGCCGAGGCTCCGAACCCCGCCATGCCGACGAAGGCTCCGTCCTCTCCGATATAGCGCTCCCAACCGAAACGGGAAGCGGCCTCGATCGCGATTCTCACCGTCCCGAGGCCAAGGGTCTGACGCCGGTAGTCGCGATCCTGAGCCTCGAACAGCTCCCAACAGGGCATCGACACGACGCGGGTGCCGATGGCGTCGGCTTGCAGACGCTCGCGCGCCTCGGCGGCGAGTGCCACCTCCGAACCGGAGGCGAGCAGCGTGACGCGCGCTGCCCCGGTCGCGGGCAACAGTTCGTAGGCCCCGGAGGCCGACCGGTTCGTGTCGTCCTGGCGACGGCGGAGCGCTGGTAGGGTCTGGCGGCTCAACGCGATCACCGACGGGCCATGGCGGTGGGCGAGAGCCGCCGCCCAGCACTCGGCGGTCTCGACCGCATCGGCCGGGCGAAAGACCTGGACGTGGGGAATCGCGCGCAACGCCGCCAGGTGCTCGACCGGCTGGTGGGTCGGTCCGTCCTCGCCCAACCCAATCGAATCGTGCGTCAGGACATAGATCACGCGCTGTTCCATCAGCGCGGAAAGCCGCAGCGCCGGACGCAAATAATCGGCGAAGACGAGGAACGTGCCACCATAGGGGATCAGCCCGCCGTGCAGCGCGATCCCGTTCATCGCCGCCGCCATCGCGTGTTCGCGAACGCCGTAGTGCACGTAGCGGGCCCCGGGGGCCTTGGCCGATAGGGGGGCCAATGTCTTGGTCTTCGTGTTGTTCGACCCGGTGAGGTCGGCCGATCCCCCGAGCATCTCGGGCAGGACGACGTTGATGACCTCAAGGGCGTTCTGCGAGGCCTGCCGGGTCGCGATCGTCGGCGGCTTGTCGACCAAACCCCGCTTGTACCTATTGAAGGTCTCGGCCCAAGCCGTGGGCATTTCGCCCGCGAGGCGGCGGTCCCATTCGCGGCGCTGCTCCCCGGGAAGTCTTTCGAGGCGGCCACGCCAAGCCTGGCTCGCGGCCTGCCCTCGCGCACCCGCGGCGCGCCAGGCCGCGGCGATGGGCCCGGGGATCTCGAACGGCGGCGCGGCCCAACCCAACGTCTTGCGTGCCGCGGCGATTTCATCCTTGCCCAGCGGCGACCCGTGCGTGGCCGCCGTGCCCTGCTTGTTGGGCGCCCCGAATCCGATCACGGTGCGGCAGGCGATCAGGGTCGGGCGGTCCGACCGCTGGGCCGCGCTGAGCGCGTTCGCGATCGATTCGGGATCGTGGCCGTCGGCGCGCACGGTATTCCAGCCACACGCCGTGAAGCGCGCGATCTGATCATCGCTGGTCGCCAGCGAAGTCGGTCCGTCGATCGAAATCTGGTTGTCGTCGAACAGGACGATCAGTCGAGAAAGTCTGAGATGACCAGCGAGCGAGATCGCCTCTTGGCTCACGCCTTCCATCAGGCAGCCGTCGCCCGCGATCACGTAGGTTCGGTGATCCACGAGGTCGGCGCCGAACGAGGCGGCGAGGTGGCGTTCGGCGATCGCCATGCCGACGGCGGTCGCCAAGCCCTGGCCGAGCGGGCCGGTGGTCGTTTCGACCCCCGGGGCGCAACCGAACTCCGGGTGGCCGGGGGTCTTGCTCCCGATCTGCCGGAAACGACGGAGCTCGTCCATCGACATGCCGGCGTAGCCGGTGAGGTGGAGCAGCCCGTAGAGCAGCATCGAGCCGTGGCCGGCGGAAAGCACGAAGCGATCGCGGTCCGGCCATTCCGGCCAGGCCGCGTCGAACTTTAGGAAACGCTGGAACAGGACGGTGGCGACATCGGCCATGCCCATCGGCATGCCCGGGTGACCGCTATTGGCCGCCTCGACGGCATCCATCGCCAACGCACGCAAAGCGTTGGCCATGTGGCGCGTGGTCGGTGCGGTGTCGGAATTGGCTTGGGCGGTCACGACGGAACGGCGGGCCGGGAACGAATGGCGCGCGCAACATGACCGCCATGCCCGTCATCGTCAACGTTCTTTGCGACGGTCGCGATCGAGCGCCGTGCTGTTCGCGGCGTCGCCTCCCGTGCTACATTGACCGCTGTCGGCAAGACGTTAGGAATCATCGAAAGTTCGTCTGCATTGCAGACGGGCGGAGCGGACGAGGGATGGCAGACATCGAGTCGGCGAAGAAAAGGCTCGAACAGGCGGTCGATCGTCTGGAGACCGCGGTCGAGACGGTAACGTCCGATGGCAATCCGAAGGAGCGCATATCGGCCCTCGAAGCCGATCGCGCTCGCCTGGGCAGCGAACTGTCCGCTTTGCGCAGCCAGAACGACGAGATGGCGAAACGATTGAACGGTCTGCAGCAGGACTACGGGGCCCTGGAGAAACTGTTGGACCGCGTTTCGGATCGTCTCGATTCGACGATCGGGCGCCTGCGTTCGGTGGTCGACGGCTAGCTCGATGGCGGTGGTCGAGGTCGCAATCAACGGCCGCAGCTACCAGGTAGCGTGCGACGATGGTCAGGAAGAGCACCTGAAGGCGCTCGGCCGCGAGCTCGACGACCGGGTCAAGGAATTGGCCCGGGGCATGGGCCAGGTCGGCGATGCCCGCCTGATTCTCATGGCCGGGCTGTTGATCGCCGATGAATTGGGCGAAACCCGCGAGCAGATGTCCGCGCTCAAACGCGGCGCCGAGGATGAGCGCGCGAAGGCCGAACGCCGGGCCGCCGACGACCTGGCCGGGTTGGCCAAACGGCTCGAAAGCGTTGCAGCGCGCCTGGACAGCCGCTAACTAACGGACGGGCGGGTACTGCCCGGTTCGACCAGGTCTCAATCCCCGGGGCCAATACCGAAGCTCTAGGGAGCTGCCTCTGCCGGGACCGTGGTCCTGGACATGCGGCGCCCACCTGCTGAGTGCAGGCCGCGGAGGATTCGGTGCCCTGGACGGCCATGGCGGTCCCGCCCGCCTCGTCTCTGCCGACCGATGAGCACCGTCGTCGATCAGGAAAAAGCTGCAATGCGCGCCACGGCGCGTGCGATCCGGCGTTCGGCTGCCGCACAGACACCGGACGCTGGCGCGCATCTCGCGGCGCGGGTCGACGCCCTGCCCTGGCCGCCGGGAGTCGTGGCGGGCTATTGGCCCATCGATCACGAGATCGATCCGCGACCGCTGATGAACGTGCTGGCGGGGCTCGGGCATGACTTGGCCTTGCCTGCGATCGAGGGCTCGGCCATCCGGTTTCGCCGTTGGAACCCGGATCTCGTCCTCGAGGTGGGCCCACTCGGCACACGCCAGCCGCCCGCCGCGGCGCCGGTGGTGATTCCGTCGGTGGTCCTCGTACCGTTGCTCGCCTTCGATCGGGCAGGGCGGCGGCTCGGTTTCGGCAAGGGCTACTACGACCGCGCGTTGGCCGGCGATCCCCCACGCCTCATCGTGGGCATCGCCTTCGCGGCCCAGGAAGTCCCGCGCGTCCCGAGCGAGGACCACGATGTTCGCCTCGACTGGATCATGACCGAGCGTCAGGCCATAAGGGTGTCATGAGAACCCTGTTTCTCGGGGACATCGTTGGCCGGGCCGGTCGCGATGCCGTCCTCGAATTCGTACCGCGCGCGCGCCAGGCGTTGGCCCTCGATTTCGTGATCGTCAACGGCGAGAACGCCGCCGGCGGCTTCGGTATCACCGACGACATCTGCCACCAGTTGTTTGCGGCCGGGGTCGACGTGATCACCGGTGGCAACCACAGCTGGGATCAATCCGCGATCATCCCATTCATCGAGCAAGAGCCGCGCCTGCTGCGCCCGCTCAACCATGTGCCGGGGACGCCGGGGCGCGGCTGCGGCATCTTCACCTCCCGCAGCGGCCAGAAGGTGCTCGTGATCAATGCGCTGGGCCAGGTGTTCATGGACCCGATCGACAACCCCTTCTTGGCGATCGACGGCGAACTGAAGAAGGTGCGACTCGGCGCCACCGTGCAGTGTGTGGTCGTCGATTTTCACGCCGAAGCGACGAGCGAGAAGATGGCCATGGGGCATTACCTCGATGGCCGGGTGACGGCCGTCGTCGGCTCCCACGCCCAGGTGCCGACCGCCGATGCCCAATTGCTGCCCAATGGAACCGCCTACCAGAGCGACGCCGGCATGTGTGGCGATTACAACTCGGTGATCGGTGTCGACAAGGAGGTGCCGATCGGGCGCTTTCTCGGGAAGGTCCAGCGCGCGCGCATGGTGCCGGCGAACGGGCCGGCCACCGTGTGCGGCGTTTTCGTTCAGTCGGACGACGTCACCGGCAAGGCGACGTTCGTCGCACCGCTCCGCGATGGTGGACGGCTCAGACCCGACTGGCCGGTACCGCCGTAGGCGCCGCAAATTCGCCATATTGGCTTGCTAGCGACCGCGGAAACCGTGGGAATTGCTGGCGGAAACCACAATATCTGGTATAAACCTAAAGTGATACATCAATAGACATGGCCGGCCATTCCCAGTTCAAGAACATCATGCACCGCAAGGGCGCGCAGGATGCCAAGCGCGCCAAGGTGTTCGGAAAAATCATTCGCGAGCTCACGGTGGCCGCGAAGATGGGGCAGCCCGACCCGAACGCCAATCCGCGGTTGCGCGCGGCAATACTCGCGGCCCGCGAGGCCAATCTGCCCAAGGACACGATGGAGCGAGCCATCCGACGCGGTTCCGGTCAGGACGGCGACGGCGCGGCCTACGAGGAGGTCCGCTACGAGGGTTATGGGCCGGGTGGGGTGGCGTTGATCGTCGAAGCCCTGACCGACAATCGCAACCGGACGGCCTCCGAGATTCGGACCCTGTTCCAAAAACACGGTGGCTCGCTCGGCGAGACGAACTCCGTTGCCTTCCAGTTCAAGCGCGTTGGATCGATCCGCTATCCGGTAGCGACCGGATCGGCCGATGCCATGCTCGAAGCGGCGATCGAGTGCGGAGCCGATGAATGCGAATCGAGCGCGGATGCGCATGAGCTGACCACCGCAACCGAATCGTTCAACGAAGTTCGCGAGGCGGTCGAAAAAAAGTTTGGCGCTCCACAGGCCGCCGAACTCACCTGGAAGCCCAACATCACGGTGCCGGTCGAGGATCACGAGACCGCCGGGTCGCTGTTCAAACTGATCGAGGCCCTCGACGACAACGACGACGTGCAGAGGGTCGCGGGCAATTTCGAGGTTCCCGACAGCCTCATGGCGCGCCTGGGCGCCTGAAGCACGGACGCCCGCCGCATGCGCCTCCTCGGATTGGACCCCGGCCTACAAGAAACCGGCTGGGGCGTCATCGAGGCGGAGGGCAACCGTCTGCGCCACGTGGCCAACGGCACCGTATCGACCACGGCGCAACGGCCGCTCGCCGAACGGCTCAACGCCATCTATGAGGGTCTGGTCGCGGTCATCGAGCGCCACAAGCCCGACGCGGCGGCCGTCGAAGAAGCCTTCCTCAACAAGAACCCCGCCACGACGCTCCGCCTCTATCAGGCGCGCGGCGTCGTGCTGCTGGCCCCCGCGCGTTGCGGTGTTCCTGTTTCCGAGTATGCGGCGCGCTATGTGAAGAAGGCCGTGGTTGGCACCGGCAGCGCCGAAAAAGCCCAGGTGCGCGCGATGGTGGCGCGCCTGTTGCCTGGCGCGGAGATCGTCCGCGATGACGCCGCCGACGCACTGGCCGTCGCCATCTGTCATGGACATTTCGCTACGACCGACGGCCGATGGCGCGAGGGCGACCGGACGGGCATCGGGGTGCGACCGTGATCGCCAAGCTCAAAGGACGGATCGAGGCGATCGGCGAGGCGTCGGTCGTCATCGATGTGGGTGGCGTCGGCTATCTCGTGTTTTGTTCGGGGCGAACCCTTCGCGACATGCCGCCGGTCGGGGCGGCGGCTTCGCTCCACATCGAGACGCACGTGCGCGAAGACCACATCCATTTGTACGGGTTCTTCGAATCGCTCGAGCGCGACTGGTTTCGCCTGTTGCAGACGGTGCAGGGCGTGGGTGCCAAGGTTGCGCTCGCCATTCTTTCGGCGGTCACCCCGGCGGAACTTGCGACGGCGATCGCCGCGCAGGACAAAGCGCCGTTGACCAACGCGCACGGTGTCGGGGCAAAGCTCGCCCAGCGCGTCGTGGCGGAACTGAAAGACAAGGTGCCTTCGCTCCTGACCGTGGCCGCCGCAGGGGCTGCGGCGCTGCCCGCAGCGACGGCGGCGGGCCTGCTCGGGCCAGCGGCGGCCGATGCGGTCTCGGCGCTCGTCAACCTCGGCTATCGGCGGGTGGACGCGTTCAGCGCCGTCGCGGCCGTGTCACGCGCCGCGGGCAACGACCAGTCGGTCGAGCAGTTGATCCGCGGCGGGCTCAAGGAGTTGGCGCAGGCCGGAGGCGGCGCGTGAACGCGACCTCGCCAAAACCACGCATCGTGACCGGCGATTTCGCCGGAGGTGATACGGCCGAGACCAGCCTGCGACCGGCGACCCTCGACGATTTCATCGGCCAGAAGCAGGTGCGCGAGAACCTGCGGACGTTCATCGCGGCGGCGCGAACGCGCGGCGAAGCACTCGACCATGTATTGTTCGTCGGGCCGCCGGGTCTCGGCAAAACCACCTTGGCGCAGATTGTCGCGCGCGAACTCGGCGTCAGTTTCCGCGCGACGTCCGGCCCGGTGGTGGCGCGCGCCGGCGATCTTGCGGCGCTGCTCACCAACTTGCAGTCGCACGATGTCCTGTTCATCGACGAGATCCACCGCCTCAACCCGGCGGTCGAAGAGATCCTCTATCCGGCGATGGAGGACTACCAGCTCGATCTGATCATCGGGGAGGGACCGTCGGCCCGCTCGGTTCGGATCGACCTGCCGCCCTTCACACTGGTCGGGGCGACCACCCGTTCCGGCCTGCTGACGACGCCGCTTCGGGAACGCTTCGGCATTCCGATGCGGCTGTCGTTTTATGCGCCGGGAGAACTCGAAGAAATCGTGCGGCGCAATGCCCGCCTGCTCCGCGTCGCCCTAACCGACGATGGCGCGGCGGAGATCGCGCGTCGCTCACGCGGCACGCCGCGCATCGCCGGACGGCTCCTGCGTCGGGTTCGCGATATCGCGGCCGTTTCGGGGGTCGAGCGCATCGACGCCGGGACGGCCAACAGCGCCCTGTCGCGGCTCGAAGTCGACCATCGCGGCCTCGATGCCATGGATCGGCGCTATCTGGCGTGCATCGCCGAAAATTACGGTGGCGGTCCGGTCGGCATCGAAACGTTGGCGGCGGCGATGTCCGAGCCCCGCGATGCGCTGGAAGAAATCGTCGAGCCGTTCCTCATCCAGGAGGGCTTGCTGCAGCGAACCCCGCGCGGCCGCTTGCTGACCAAGGGGTCGTTCGAGCACCTCGGCCTGCCGGTGCCGGGAGCCGTGGCCGCCCAACTGGCTTTGGCCATTCCCGAGGAGGACGAGTCGTGACCGAGGCACCGACCGCCGGCCGAATCGGGCACGATGGCGTCCATCACTTGCCGATCCGCGTCTATTACGAAGACACCGACGCGGCGGGAATTGTCTATTACGCGAACTATCTCAAGTTCATCGAACGGGCGCGCAGCGATCTCCTGCGTTTGATCGGAGTCACGCATCTGGCGCTGGCGGCCGAGGCGGGCCTTGCCTTCGTCGTTCGCCGCTGCGCGGTGACCTACCGGAAGCCCGCCCGCCTCGATGATGAGCTCGACGTGCAAACTCGGATCCAGCGGATTCGCGGCGCCGTGCTCGACGCCAAACAAAGCGTTCACCGCGGTGAGGAGCGGTTGGTCGACACCGACCTGCGAATCGCCTGCATCGGGGGGGATGGAAACGCGCGCCCGCTTCCGGAACGGGTTCACCGGGCCCTCGCCGCACTCGTGCCGCAATCGTAGGAAAGAATCGACGCTCCATGGAACAGTCTGCCGTTACCGCTACCGCCCTCGCCGGGTCCGTCTCCGGCGACCTTTCGATCTGGGCCCTGGTCATCCGCGCCGACATCATCGTCCAGATCGTGATGGCGATGCTGGTCGGGGCCTCGATCTGGTGTTGGGCGATCATCGTCGACAAGACGCGCAAGTTGCGCGTCGTGCAGAAGGCGGCCGCGGAATTCGAAGAGTCCTTCTGGGCGGGCGGCTCGCTCGAGGATCTCTATGACCGGGTCGGGCCCAAGGCGGATCACCCGATGGCGGTGTTGTTCGCCTCGGCGATGCGCGAATGGCGGCGTTCCGATGCCCGAGGCCTGACGCGCGGCAAGGAATTCACCGCCGGCTTGCGCGAACGCATCGGCCAGGTCATGCGCCTGACGATCGCGCGCGAAATGGACCGCCTCGAGCGTTATCTCGGGTTCCTGGCTACCGTCGGTTCGACCGCGCCCTTCATCGGCCTGTTCGGCACGGTCTGGGGCATCATGAACTCGTTCCAGTCGATCGCGGCCAGCCGCAACACCTCGCTCGCCGTCGTCGCGCCAGGGATCGCGGAGGCGCTGTTCGCGACGGCCCTCGGCCTCATCGCCGCGATCCCGGCTGTCGTCGCGTTCAACAAGTTCTCGAACGATCTGGCGCGCTTCGCCAATCGCATGGAAACGTTCGCCGGAGAATTCGCCGCGATCATGTCTCGCCAACTCGACGAGCGGGCGACCTGATGGCCGCCTTCCTCATGGAAAAGTCGGTCGATGCCGGCAGGGGCCGACGCGCCTATCGGCCGATGGCGGAGATCAACGTCACGCCCTTCGTCGACATCATGTTGGTGCTGCTGATCGTGTTCATGGTCACGGCCCCGCTGCTCACCGTCGGCGTGAGTGTCGACCTGCCGCAGACCTCGGCCGCGCCTATTCGCGGACAAGACGAGCCACTGGCCGTGACCGTACGCGCCGATGGCGCGGTGTACCTCCAGGACACCAAGATCGAGATCGAGGAGTTGCCGGAACGCTTGCGGGCGATTACGCGGAACAATGCCGAGGCCCGCATCTTCGTTCGTGGCGATCGCACGCTCGCTTATGGGCGGGTCATGGAGGTGATGACCCGTATCACCACCGCCGGATTCACCAAGGTCGCGCTGGTCACCGAGCAACCCCAACCGGCGGCACGGCGTCGCTAAACGATGCGCGGACCAGCCACCATATCGGCGATCGGACACCTCGTGGTGTTCAGCCTGGTCTGGGTCGGCATGCCGCACATCCAGGACCTGATCAAGGACGACGACAAGGAGGCGAAGGACCGACCGGTGTTGGTCGAACTCGTCACCGTCGACGACACGACCCGGGCGCCACCGCGGCGTCCGACACCGACCCCCGAGCCACCCAAGCCCGAGCCGCCGAAGGCCGAGACCCCGCCGCCTCCGGCACCGCCGCCCCCGCCCGCACCACCACCTCCGGCGCCGCCGCAGGCCGCTCCGCCCCCGCCGCAGGTGGCGGCGTT
>VGES01000061.1 GCA_016869765.1 Alphaproteobacteria bacterium | reverse complement strand
GAAGCCGAGCTGGACGGCCTGCTGGGTGAGCGAGAAGGCGCCGGAGATCAGCGCCTGCGACGCGATGATCGTCGCCGCGGTCGAGAGCCCGACCAGCGGATAGAGGCCCCACGCCGGTGCGAGCTCGGCCCTGCGCCGGGGTCCAGCGACCTCGACCTGACGGGACCCACACCTGGAGCTGGCGCCGAATTGCCTGCTGATTCCGGACGTCGGTGGGTTGACCTAGGCCGGTGGCTAGCGATCGGGTTGGCGTAGCCTCCGCCGCGTGCTCTACGCCGAACGCATCGCCCGCCCTTCGGCGGGAGCCATCGGTTGGCACGCCATCGATTTATGGTACGCTTCCCACACCATGCGGACACCAGGCTAAGGTTCAACGACGCTCATGAAACTATCAGCGGATGAACTTCGATCCGGGGCCATGAATGAGGTGAATCTCAAGATCGCGGTTCGGACCCTGAAGGAGTGCGGGTTCGTTGTCCTCGAGGACGTGGTTTCGCGCGACTGGGTCGATGGGACGCGAGAGGTTTGCAACGCTACTTTGCAACACTACATGAAGACGCTGAGTCCGGAGAAGCGTGAGATCTACGAGCGCACGCACACCGCAATGTTTCCACCGATCTGCGCGCCATTCTCGGACGCGGTCGCAATCGAGAATCCCTTTGCGGTGCAGGTTACGGAGGCCGCGATCGGACCGGACTTTTTCTGCACGTTCTACAATACCAACACGCAATGGCCCCATTCCGGAATTCAGCACGTCCATCGCGACTTCGATCATCTTTTTCCCGGCTTTCCAGTCGCGCTGCCGATCATCCAGATCATTGTGAACATTGCGTTGACCGATTTCACGTTGGAGAACGGCGCAACCGAAGTTTGGCCGGCGTCCCATTTGATCGTCGACGAGCTTCCGACGGACGGCGAGGCTTTGGAGGAGCGCGCCAAGACGCTGCCATCGGTTCGCACCACGGTCTCGGCTGGCTCCATCATTCTGCGGGACATGCGCACATGGCATCGCGGCATGCCCAACAAGACCGACGAGATCCGCACGATGCTGGCCATGATCTACGATCGGCCGTTCCTCAATGCCTACGTCAGCGCGACGGAGCTGATCGAAATTCCGCGCTCCACCTGGGAGCAGATGTCGAAACGCGCGAAGCATATTTTTCGCTACAATCCGATCGTCGATAGGGCACCGTCGCGCCTCGGCAAGGCACCACCCTACTGACGTCCGCCGCCGGTCGGGCTACGTCGTAACTCTGAAGAAACGAGTGATCTTGTCGCAAGCGCGGGCCATCAGCTCCGCGTTGTAGAGAAATACCCCATCGGTTAGTCGGGCGCGTCGCTCATCGGCTCCGAAGTAGCGCGCGCCGAGCAGGAAACCGAACAGGCGGGCGGACAAGAACGCCTTCGTGCAACCGTAGGCGCTGCCTGGGTGAATGGTGAACTGCGCGTCGCCTTCGAGCATCACGAACGTCTCACCGATATATCCGCAGAACGCATCTGCGCGATCGCTGACTACTTCAATCGGCATGGCGAACTGCGGCTCCAGCGGGAGCCACGAGATCGGTCGTCCGCCCGTGTGCGGCGCCGATCCTTTTGGATGTGTCCGGATGGCTTCAAAGCCATAGTTGGACCAGAAGTCGACCAACCGGCGCAGCTCATCCGTAGCGGCCGAGTCTTCATATCCCTTCTGCGAAGCGCTCTCTGGCTCGCCATTCGACTTTCTTGCACGCTCGATCGTGCCGCGCAGGCGCATTTCCTCATCGCGGGTGAGGTCGAGCCCGAGGTAGTGATGCCCGGGCACCTGCAAGATTGTCCCCGCCAATAGTCTGCGCCCTCTGCGGGACAAATAGCGATGAAATGCATAGTTCAGTTTCGACGTTATGTCCCCGAGCAACCGGTGCCATCGCGAGAGGCTCCGGCTGCCGGCCCGAAAAATCGCGATGATCCCGGTATGCGAGTGCAGTTGCTCTCGTCGTGATATTCCGAGCAGGGAAGAGGTGGTGCCGTGTTTGCCGTCGGCGATGACGACAATTTGAGGTGCAAAGGACAGCAGGGTCCGCCGATCCGGCTGGCGGGCAACGACGCGCGCGAAGCCACCGACCTGATCGATTCGCTCGATCGCGGCTCCATAATGTATCGATAGGGCTGATGCGTCGGTCGCCACAGCGCGGAGAACGCCCAGGAAGGCGAGTTCGAGGTCGGCGAGGCTTACCTCCAGCTGTAGACGCCCAAGCGGAAAGATCCGGTTCTCTTTGAAAAGAAAATCGATGACGCCCAATTGCTCGAGCAGCGAGATGACCGTATGCGAGCGGATCACTACAATCTGCGGTCGCTTGGCTGCGTGTTCGGGTCGCAATTCCAGCACGATTGTCTTCAAGCCTTGCATCGTTGCGGCAATGGCGCGGATCAGGCCCGCTGGCCCCGCTCCGACAATCAGGACTGGAGCGTCGAGTCGGTTGGCGCGTGTGCGAAGATTTAGGTTGCGCACAGCTCGCAGGTTCTCGACGTGCCGCTGAAAGCGCGCTTCGTGCTCCGGTTTGGACCGTGGAATCGGCGGCTTGTCCTGCGGCAGGTCAACGCAAAGAGACGACAACACCGACGAGGGAATCGCCTGACCGCATCGGGCAGCGGCCACTTGCAGCAAGTGCCGCTCCAGCTCAGGCGAAATCCGCGGTCGGAATGGATCCCGCGCTCGTATCCGTCGCGTCCTCGACAATGCCGCAGAGACATCCGAAGGGCTGGAAGCCAGATCCGCGCCCAACGAGCGCAGATCGGCCTCGCAATCGCCAAGCAGATATCCGGCAAGAAACGACCCAAGCTCTCGCTGCAGTCCGTCAGGCGCATCCGCACCGGACTCCAATACCTTGAAATCCGCCAGGGAGAACGGACGTCCCGTCACCACATCGATGGTCTCGTCGTAGAGGTCCGCTTCCGAATTGATTCGATAGAACGGGTTGCAGAACAGCCCCAGGAAATGGTCGAGCAGAAACCGACCGTCGTCCACCGACACGGATCCTGGATCACAGGGCCTCCAGCCGGAGACGGGCGCCTGCTTGGCGTGCCCGTCGCTCGACCCTATCGCCGTCAAATCGGCAATTTCGGATCCCACGCAACCTCCCACCAGTGATCGTCCGGATCGGTGAAGAATCCTGCGTAGCCGCCCCAGTCAGTGTCAGCCGCGGGTTTGGTGATCTTGCCTCCGGCAGCCACCGCCTCGGCAAGAGTCTGATCGACGAGCGCACGCTCCGCCACATTGTGAGCAAGAACGATCCTCGAGCGTCCAAACTCATGAAGCGGAATTCGCGTATCGAGTGACAGGAGCTCCATTGGGAAGACCGCAAGCCAGAGGCCGCGGAGCGGGAAGTAGGCGATCAACGCGTTGCTTTGGGGGGAGAGCTCCAGACCCAAGCCGTCGCGATAAAACGTGATCGACCGATCGAGATCGTAAACACCAAGAGTGATGATGCTGAGTCGAGGCTGCATGTTGATCCGAAGGTTAGTCTGCGCTCGAAGCCTGCCACCTCCCCCAACGAGGAAAGTCCCGCTTTCACATTGTCCCGGCCCGATCATCCAGCGAATTCGCACCGAGGACGCGAGCGCCGCCGAGCGTATCCTGCCGCAGGGCGACGTCAATGGGCGATAGCTTCCGAGCGAGAACGGCGCGGCGCCGCATCGTGTTGGCTACCATTGCCGGGGTGGGTCGCCGGCACGCCAATGCTCTTCGATCTGCTCCAGCGTGAGACCTTTGGTCTCCGGCACATTGAAGTAGCAGAACAGGAAGCCGGCGACCCCGATGACGGCATATATCGAGAACGTCACCGCAGGCCCAAGATACGCAACGAGACTGGGAAATGTCAGTGCGATGGTGATCTGGGACACCCAGTTCGCGACCATCACGAAAGCCATTGCCATCCCGCGAACGCGCTGTGGGTAGATCTCCGATACGATCAATCCGCTGACCGGCCCCAGGCTCAGCGAGAACGCCCCGACATAGATGAACAGGCTCAGTACCGCGAGCCACTGGTCGACTTTTGTATGCGGGTCACCGTCCGAGAAACTGAAGGCGAGGACGAGGAGGCAAACAACCGTGGCAGCGATTCCGTTCAGGAACAGAGGTTTGCGTCCGAACCGATCGAGGAGAAGAATTGCCGTCATGGTCGCGATCACGTCGACCACGCCGACCCCGAGCGTCAGTAGAGCAGTGCCAGTTGGCCCGGCGATCCCGGTCATGCCGAAGATCGTCGTCCCGTAGTTGATGACGATGCCGATCCCGCTGAACTGCTGGAATAACATCAGCCCGAGACCGACGAACAGGATGTAGCGCGTCTTCGGTCGCAGAAGCTCGCGCCACGAGCCCTTTGTCTCAGACCCCTCCAGACTTTGCTTGATCTCCGTAATCGACGTATCCACGTCCGGTACGCCCAGACGGCGCAACATGCGCCGTGCGCTACCCTCGCGTTGCCGGGCCATCAGCCAGCGGGGTGACGCGGGCAGGAACAGCATCGTGTAGCCGAGAATGACCGCCGGGGCCGCTCCGGCCATCAACATGTATCGCCATCCCTCTGGAGTGGCCGCAAACCATGCGCCCACGACATTGGAGCAAAGCACGCCGATCACGAGCGCAAGCTGATTGAGGGTGACCACCGCGCCACGAATCTTCGCTGGCGCGATTTCCGACAGATAGAGCGGCACGGCAACCGAAACGCTGCCGACTGCAATGCCGACCACAAAGCGGCCGGCGATAAGCGACAAAGGGGAGTCTGCGAGGCCCGCCCAGAACGAACCCACCACGAAGACGGCGGCCGTCGCGCTGATTGTTGCTTCACGCCCGAGCGTATCTGCAGCCTTTCCGGCGATCGCAGCGCCGATCAGGCCGCCCCACAGCACGCCAGTGACGATCGTCCCGACCGTCAGCGGGTCGAGCGACCATTCCTTCTTCAGCTGAACGATTGCGACCGAGATGATGGCGGTTTCGAGCCCGAACAGAAAGCCGCCGATCGCGCCGACGCTCGCAATCAGCAGGATGCGGCGGTAATTCGCGGCCACGATTTCACTTCGGTCTGTCATCGAAAAGTGACCGGCATGCTATGTGGGTGGTCGCGCGGCAGCCCGCGCAGCCTGTTGCTCTTGGATTTCCTCAAGCGCGAGACCTTTGGTCTCAGGCACCAGGAACCGGCAGAAGAACCATCCAGCCATGCCAAACAATGCGAATAGTCCAAAGGTCGGACCGTCTCCCAGATGCAGCAGGAGCGGCAGGAAGGAAAATGACACGACGGCGTTGAACAGCCAGTGCGCCGCGCTCGGAATGCTCATCGCACGGCCGCGCAGGGTGGTCGGGTAGATTTCCGAGATCATCAGCCAGCCGATCGGTCCGATACTGACGGCGAAGCACGCGATGAACGTCAGGAGCGCCAGCAGCACCAACCACCGTTGTGCCCCGGAGGCCTCGCCGAACACCATGAAAGTCAGCCCGGCAGCGAGCAGGCTCAACGCCATGCCGGAAAAGCCGATCGACAGAAGCGGCCTGCGGCCGACGCGATCGAGCAGGCGCATGGCGAGCACCGTCATCAGCACGTTGAGGACCCCGATCGCCACAGTCGCGAGGAGAGCGGCGGTCTGGCCGTCGAAACCCGCTTTGGTAAAGATGGAGGGCGCGAAATAGAGGATAGCGTTGATTCCCACGAACTGTTGAAAGAAATACAATCCTATACCGGTAATCATCTCCGGGCGCCCTCGGCCGCGGATCAACTTCCCCAAGCGGTTCTCTGTCTCGGCCTTCAGACCCCGCTTGATACGGTCTATCTCGCGATCGATGTCTTGCGGTTGTGCGATCAACTCTCCCAGGACGCGACGCGCCTCCTGCTCGTCGTCCTGCCAGACGAGCCATCGCGGCGATTCCAACAGCGCAACGCTGGTGATACCGAGTAGAACAGCCAGTGCCGACCCAGCCATGAACATGTGCCGCCAGGCTTCGTGGTCGCTGCCCAGCAGGGCCGCGGTGACGTAGGCCAGCAGGATGCCGATCGTGATCGCAAGCTGGTTGCACGAAACCAGGGCGCCGCGCGACTTCGCCGGCGCAATTTCAGCGATATGAAGTGGAACGCTCACGGAAATGGCGCCAAGCGCCAGGCCAACCACCGCTCGGCTCGCGATGAGCCAATCGATCGATGGCGCGAGACCGCTGCCGAACGCACCGAGTGCGAATGTCGCCGAGGTGGCCGTAATGATCTCGCGCCGCCCCAGCCGGTCGCATACTTGCCCGGCAATCAGCGCGCCGACCACCGCGCCGCCGAGAAGGGCGGCGACCAGGAGGCTGGACGTGAACGTGTCGAGGCGCCAGTCCTGCTGAATGAGCGGCAGCGCGCCCGAGATGATGCCGGTGTCGAAGCCGAACAAGAGTCCGCCCGTCGAGGCGATGGCTGCCAGCACATGCCTTCGCACACCCGGACTTCGAAACACCGTGCTCATTCACCGCTCTTTTGTGCTGCGTGAAGGTGGCAGGAGCATATAGTACGGTCAATCAAGGAACTTCCGTCGGGCGGCTGCGACCGGGTTCCAGTCTGATCGTCTGTTAGGAGATGGCGCGTGAAGCAACGACGCATCGCGCTTGGCATCAACTGCGCCCACGACGCTTCCGCCACGTTGTGCGACGGGACCGGTGTGCTTGCGAGTATTGCCGAAGAGCGGCTGAACAGGATCAAGCACTTCTGCGGGTTCCCCTCGCTGGCTGTGCGCGCCGTTCTCGCCCAATGCGGCCTGACCATCGATGATGTCGATATCATCGCCTTCTCCAGCCAGTATGGCGTTATCGCCCGGCATCATGACAACCTCGTGGTCGGCCTCGACGCCCGCCCCCGTCCGCCGTCGCCCGAGCACATGGCCTTCGAGCCGGAGGCCGCCGATCCGGCTGGATCGGTCGAGCGGTGGCTGGGGGAGATCTGGACCGGGTTCGGCGATCGCCATCCATTGGCCCGCGTCGACGAGATGTCGGAGCTCGGCTTCTTTCGCGGACACCTGCGGCACTATCACGTCCATCACCACCTCTCGCACGCGGCATCTGCCTTCCTGCTGTCGGGGCTGAGCGATGCGTGCGTCCTCACGGTCGACGGCAAAGGTGACAAGACCAGCGCAACGATCTTTCGCGGCAACGCGGACGGCACGCTGCGTCTGCTGCGCGCCACCGGCTCGAGGGACAGCCTCGGCTGTTTCTATCAGGCCGTCACGGAGGCGCTTGGCTTCGTGCCCATTGACAGCGAGTACAAGACCATGGGCCTGGCCGCGCTGGCCGATCCGGACGGCGGCCGTGGCCTTTTCGACGGCGTCGTGCGCTGCACGGACGGCGTGTTCAGCGCGGCCGACAAATGGCAATTCCGCTGTTACAACCGTGCCAATCCCGATCGCCGGCTGCCCAATCCGATGAACTCGGTGGCGCAGTCCGTAGCCTATGCCCGCCACCTCGAGGATATGACGCAGGCTCAGTTCGCCCACGAAGCCCAGCTCCATTTCGAGGAGAACATGCTGGCCTTCGTGCGGGATGCGATGATGATCTCCGGTTGCAGGTCATTGGCCGCGGCGGGTGGCGGCTTCCTGAACGTCAAGGCCAATCGGCGCATTCTCGACGAGCTACGGCCCGATCACTTCTTCGTATTCCCGGATGCCGCCGACAGCGGCAATGCGGCGGGAGCCGCTCTCATGGCGCTGCACCTGGAAGGCGCACTGGGCGCCCCGCTGCGGCTGCCGATACCGTATTTCGGAAACGACTTCAACCCGGACCGGGTCGAAGCCCTGTTGATGTCATGCCCGGATCTCGAGGTCACGAGCGCCGGCCCGGTCGACATTGCCCGCGCCCTCACCCGGGGCGAGGTGGTGGGCACCTTCCAGGGACGCATGGAGGCGGGTCCACGCGCGCTCGGAAACCGTTCGGTGCTCGCGGACCCGCGCCACGCGTCGGTCAAGGATCGCATCAACGGTCTGTTGAAAGGGCGCGAGCCGTTCGTGCCTTTCGCTCCAATCGTGATGGAGGACGAAGCGTCTCGCTACTGGTCGGGACCGATCGACTACCGCCACATGACATTCGCCGTGGAGGCCAGCGACTACGCGCGCGAGAAGGTCCCAGCCGTGGTTCATGTCGATGGCAGCATGCGGCCGCAGGTCATGGGTGCCGGTGACAACCCTTTGCTCCATTCGCTGCTAGCCGCCTTCCGAGAGCTGACGGGTGTCGGTGTGGTTCTCAACACCTCTTTCAACCGCCATGGTCTGCCGATCGTTGGTTCTCCGGAGGACGCGCTGCATCACCTCCGCCAGGGCTGGGTCGACAGCCTGTGGATGGGCCCGTGGCGGGTGCTGCGCCGCGAGCAGGTAGGCTGAGCCAGCGTTCGCGGGCACTCCTCTTGAGGCCTGGGCAGAGCCGTATCGGGCTGCCAGATTGACGATTGTACCTGTGGACGGTAGGAGTAAAAATCTCACTTAGTTGCGTTTCGTTCACTTGTCGTTGCGAACCGAGGTCCCCGGGAAGTCTAGGTTCGACTAGGTCTCCTAGGCGGAATGGAATCGATGCTGAACGCGCCTCCTGAAGCCAACGCTTCCGCCGACGAACGTCGCCACGACAAGAACGTCCTTCTTCATATCACGCATCACTGGGGCGGCGGCACCGAACAGCATGTTCAGGAGCTTACCGAGTACCTCGGCGATGCGGCTGCGCACCTCATACTCCACAGTCGGGCCGACGGCCTCGTGATCCTCAGCGTGCCGGGGCAGGCTGACCGCGTCTATCATCCGCGCGACGACTTTCCCGAACTGGTCGACCGCCTGCGTCACCTCGGTGTGACGCGAGTTCATGTCCACCAACTCTTCACCGTTCCCGTCGATGTTCGCCGGCTGATTGATCAGCTTGACGTCGCGTTCGACTTTACAGTCCACGACTACCATACGCTTTGTCCGCGGGTGCACTTCAAGACGCGCGACGACGCATACTGCGGCGAACCGGACGAAGCTGGCTGCACGTCCTGCCTGAGTGACTGGCATCTGCCGGACGAGCGTGACATCGTCGAGTATCGTGACCGCTATGGCTGGGTCTATCGACAGGCCCGCCGCATCATCTGCCCGTCGCGCGATGTCGCTGCGCGTATTGAGCGTTACAGCCGGCAGCAAAGCCTCGTCGTGGCGCCCCATCCGCGCCCTGTCACCAGCCACCCGACAGTGTCCGTGTGCGGTATCGCTCGGTCGGAGGCGCTACGCGTGGCGGTTCTGGGTTGGGTCACGGCGTTCAAGGGAGCGGCGCGGGTCCTCGGCAGTGCGCGCATCGCGACGGACACGGGGCTTCCCCTTCGCATCGAGGTTATCGGCACCATTGACGGTGAAACGCCGCCCGGCCTGGCCGTGACCGGTCGCTATGAAACGAAGCACCTTCAGCGCCTTCTGGCGGACCGCCGTCCGCATCTCCTCTGGTATGCCGCCCAGGTGCCGGAAACCTATTCCTACACTCTGTCCGAAGGGCTCGAGGCTGACCTGCCTGTCGTTGTGCCGCGCCTCGGGGCGTTCCCCGAGCGTGTGAGCGGTCGGCCGTGGAGTTGGATAGTCGACTGGAATCAGTCTTCCGAGCAGGCGGTCGCCACACTGATGGGCATCCGCGAGCACTTCGTGTCGGGCATTCCCCCGACCTTGCCGGTCCACGAGGTGGTCTGCGGCGCGCAAGCAGGCACCGAGGACTTTTATCGCACGTCCTATCTGGACGGCGCACGTTGATCGATCTTGTTTCCCTGGCGAGTGGATTGGCTGGAGATTCGCAAGGAAACGGGCGGCCGATCCTCTTCGTGTTTCCCCACCCGGACGACGACGTCTTCGTCGGTGGAACCCTATCCTTGTTGGTGCGCGCGGGCGTGAGTGTCGAGGCGGCGTGGATGACGTCGGGCGGTTATGACGGTCTGGATCTGGTGCGCGAGGATGAGATGCGCCGGGCCATGGATGTTGCCGGCGTCGCGCGGCGTCACCTTCTTCGTCTGCCGGATGGCGGAATGATCGGTGCGCTGGAAGAGGCGTCTGCGATGCTCCGTCACCTGATCGGCGAACTGAGGCCGCGGGCGATTGTCGGTCCTGCATTCGAGGGCGGTCACGCCGACCACGACGCCACCAGCTTCGCCGTGGCCGAGGGATGTCGTCGGGCCGACTGGGACACTCCCATATTCGAGTACCCTTGCTATGCTCCTGACCCGGACGCTCCGAAAGGCCTGCGGCTGGGCGCCTTTCCCGCCGGTTTGCCGGGAGTGCAGCATATAGGTCTGGATGAGGTTGCGATGCGATGTAAGGCGTCGATGGCGGAGGTCTACGCCAGCCAGCAGGAGGTCTTCCGGTTGTTCTCCTGGCGGCCGTCCAGCGAGGAGTCCTTTCGGCAATGTCCTCGAGATCGCGATCATCGTCGTCCGCCATGCGCGGGACTCGACAGCTACGCACACTGGTTCAACTGGCGCAGCCCGGACCGTTTCGAGCAGCTTGCCGCCGCGGTCGCATCCTCTGCGATCGCCGCATCGCCGGTCTCAGCCGCTTTGGCGTCCGGATCGGCGGTATCCGAGCAGGTCGAGCGTTAGGTTTTGGTTAGACAACTGGGGGCAGGCACAAGATGGAAGGTTTCAGCAGACTTCAGCGGCTTTGCATGCTCGAGACGGGGCAGCGGCCAGAGGGTCCCACCGACTCTGCCTATCGGGCCTGGATGAAATCCAAGCGGTCTTTCACCCGCGACGAAGTCGTGGGTTCCTATATGCTCAAGCTCGGCGAGTTGTGCGGCGGCTATCTCGTCCACTTCCACGCCGATGGCACCGTGACCGAGCGGCACATGTTTCGCGTCGAGAAGTCGTGGACGTGCCACTGGTCACTCGACGACGCCGGTGTGATCCACCTTGTCTGTCCCGCCGAGAACGATCGCAAGGAGCCTGTTCGGTGCAGTCTCGACATCGTGGCGAGCGCCAAAGGCAACACTCACGCCGGTTGTGAGGAAACCGACGAGGCCGATAACGACGTCATAGAGCACTTCAAGGTGTTCTACCTCGGCCCCACCATTTCCCTGCCCGGCGTTGCACAGACGGCAGCGAGCGCGCCATGAGCACTCCCCATGTGACCGCCCAATCGGCGGAGTTGAGCAAGGTCGCCAATCGCCTGCGCTTCGAGGTGACGCAAATGATTGCGCGGGCCCATAGCTGCCATGTCGGCTCGTGCCTGTCGGTCATGGACATTCTGGTCGCCCTCTATGGGGGCGTCATGAAACATGGCGCCGACGCCGACCACCGCGACAGGATGATCCTAAGCAAGGGGCATGCGGCGGCTGCACTGTACGCGGTGCTTGCCGAATACGGCCGTTTCCCGGCTGCGGACCTGGAGAATTATCTCAAGGATGGCTCACCCTTTATCGCGCACACCAACACCTTCGGGATATCCGGGGTCGAGTTCTCAACCGGATCGCTCGGGCATGGCCTCAGTGTGGCAAACGGAATCGCCCTGGCGGCCAAGACACGGGGCCAGTCGCATCGGGTCTTCACCGTCCTCTCGGAGGGAGACTGCCAGGAAGGCTCGACATGGGAGGCTGCGATGTTTGCCGCCCATCATCGGCTATCGTCGATGGTGGCCATCATCGATCACAACAAGATCCAGAATTTTGGACGCGTGGACGAGGTCTTCGGTCTGGCGCCGCTCGATGCCAAATGGCAGGCGGCTGGCTGGGCGGCGCGCAACGTCGATGGCCATGACATGTCGGCTCTGCTCCGGTCGCTGACCGCAGCGCCTTTCGAACCCGGGCGACCGAGCGTGCTGATTGCCCACACCGTAAAAGGCAAGGGCGTCAGTTTCATGGAGGATCAGCTGAAATGGCATTATCAGACGCCCTCGGCCGATGAGGTCGCGGCAGCCCGCCTGGAGCTGTTGTCGTGAGGACGGCATTCGTCGAGGAGCTGGTCTCCCTGGCACGCCAGAATCCGGCAGTGATGCTGCTCACTGGTGACCTCGGTTACACGGTGTTCGAGCCGTTCCAGGCCGAGTTCCCTACGCGTTACTTCAATTGCGGCGTGGCGGAAGCGAACATGATGGGGACCGCCGCGGGGCTCGCTCGGGAGGGATTTAGGCCGTTCGTCTACTCGTTCATTCCGTTCGCCATCTTCCGTGCCCTCGAGCAGATCCGCATCGATATCTGCTATCATGATTTGCCCGTGACCATCGTGGGTCTGGGTGCGGGGTACAGCTACGGCGATATGGGCGCCACGCATCATGCCGTGGAGGACATCGCGGTAGCGCGCTCGTTGCCCGGGCTGTGCGTGGTCTGTCCGGGCGATCCGTGGGAAGTGCGCTGCGCCACGCGGGCTCTCGCGTCACGCAAAGGTCCGGCCTACATGCGCTTGGGCAAGCGCGGAGAGCCTGCGGTCCATCAGCCCGAGACGTGCCCGGAGTTTCGCCTCGGGCATGCCCTCGTTGTCCAGGAAGGCAGCGAGGTCGCGCTCCTGGCGACCAGCAACATGCTGTCCATGGTGGCCGAGGCCGCGCGCCGGCTCGAGTCGGCACATGGGATCCGCCCGACCGTCGCCAGCATGCACACTGTCAAGCCACTCGACGTAAGCTATGTCAGGCGGCTCAGCGAGCGCTGCCAGGCGATCGTAACGGTTGAGGAGCATTCCGTGCTCGGCGGGCTCGGCGGTGCGGTGTGCGAAGCCGTGGCCGACGTGCCGACGCGTTGTACGGTCCACCGCATCGGGATCCCTGACAGGTTCGTCCATGTCTCCGGTTCGCAGGCATTCTACCGGGAGCAGTGCGGACTGACGCCCGACCATATCGTCAAAACAACCCTGCAGGTTAGGGCACGCAAATGAGGCAGAAGGTTTTCATCACGGGTGGCGCGGGTTTCATCGGCTCGCTTCTCGCCGTCAAGTTCATCCGCAGCGGCTGGGACGTCGTGGCCTACGACGCGCTGCGCACCTTCGTGCTTCCCTCCGAACGCGCGGCCTATGCAGGTCAGGTCGAGCGGCGGCTGCGGCGCATCCGCGAGGCGGAGGCAGAAAGCAACGGGCGCGCGCAGTTCCAGTTGATCGAGGGTGATATCTGCAATGCCACCTTGCTGGAGCGCAACATGCGGGACGCCAAGCCCGATGTCGTGGTTCATTTGGCGGCCATCTCCATTGCCGACGCGTCGAAGCGTTACTTCGACGAGGCGCTCTCCATCAATCAGACGGGCACCACAAACGTCTTCAGCGCCGCGCACCGCAGCAACGTCAAGCGCCTTGTGTATGCGTCGTCCAGCACCGCCTACGGCGACTTCATCCATTTTCCCGCACGGGAAGACCACCCGACCGTGCCGCTGGAGGTCTATGGCGCGTCCAAGCTGTGCGGCGAGGTTTACGTACGCACCTACCATGAGATGTTCGGGCTCGACTTCGTGATCGTGCGGCCGTGCTCGGTGTACGGTCCGACCGACACCAACCAGCGCATCGTCCAGCGGTTCGTTGAGTGCGGCATGCAGGGCCAGGAGATCCAGCTCTTCGACGGCGGCAACCAGCTTCTCGATTTCACTTGGGTCGAGGATGCCGTCGAGGGTTTCTATCTCGCGGCCACCCACCCCGCGGCCGTCAACGACACCTTCAACATTACGAGCGGTACGGCGCACACCTTGCGCGAGCTCGCCGATATTGCTCTTACGCACTTCCCGGACCTCAAGGTGGTGAACCGCGACACCGCCGACCCCGTGCGGCGTCCACGCGGGGGGGCACTCGATATCGGCAAGGCGCGTCGCATGCTGGGATACGAGCCGCGCACGATGCTCGACGCGGGCTTTGCACGCTATGTGGAGTTCTGCAGTGAGGCATGAAGTTGCCTCCGGCTGACGCGCGTCGCATCCTGATCAGCGGTGCCACGGGCTTCGTCGGCGCGAACCTGGTGCGCAGGATGGTCGAGCGCGGACATGACGTGCACGCGATCGTGCGACCTCCCAAACACCAACCGTCGGACCGACATTCGAAAGCAATGTGGCGCATTGGCGAAGTGGCGAATGAAGTGCAGGTCCATCATGCCGATCTCCGCGATGCAGAGGCCACGCGACAAGTCGTAAAGGCGGCGCGTCCCGAGATTGTGCTCCATTTCGCGGCGCATGCGGCACTGGCGCAGGAGATCGACGAGATGGAGATCATCCTGGACACGGTGCAACCGCTGGTCAATCTTGCCGCGGCAAGCATCGGCTGCGAGCTGTTCATCAACGCCGGCAGCTCGTCGGAATATGGCTACCAGACGGAACCCATGGCCGAGACGTCGCTTCCCAATCCAACGCGGGTGCACGACATCGCCAAACTCGCGCAGACGCTCTACGGCACCTACGCGGCTCGTTTCAAGGGGACGCCGCTCGTGACCTTGCGCTTGTTTTCCGTGTATGGTCCGTGGGAACATGGCCGCCGGCTGATCCCTCGCTTGATCTTGTCGGCACTGAAGGGACGACCAATGAACCTGTCGTCTCCCGAGGTGAGCCGCGACTTCATTTTCGTGGATGACGTCGTCCGAGCCGTGGAGCACTGCATGCGGCATCCCCTCAGTGGCGATCAGGCGGTTTTCAACCTGGGTACGGGCGTCGAGCACACTATCCGCGAAGTCGCAAGAGTCCTGGAGGAGATTCACGGACGGCCGCTCAACTTGAGTTGGGGTGCCGTTGAACGTCAGCGTTGGGACTCGCCACGCTGGGTAGCCGATACGACGCGACAGACCAAGGATCTCGGCTTTGCGACGGAGACAAGTCTTCGCGAGGGCCTGCGCGCAACCCACCAATGGTTTGCCGAGCATGCCGACCACTATGAGGAATATGAGCAACCACGATAGCAGCGCAGGATCGGGCATGCCTGCTGATGAGGAAAGCGCGCTTGCGACTTGCGAGGCCGCCCTGCAATGGCTTCGGCGCTATCGCGAGACCCGGGGTGGAGTGTTTCCCGAGCGGATTTTCAATGCGCTGATCCGCCTTCGTCCGTCCTGCTCGCCCGAGGTCATCGTGCACAAGGTCGCCGGCGACGAAGTCTTCTTCTGGCTGACGTTGCGCGCGGTAGACGAGGCCGATCCATTCAACGGCATGTGGCACTATGCCGGCACTGTTGATCGATGCGGTGATTACCTGGTCGGCGGAATACGCCGGGTTCTGGATCGTGAACTCGGCGGCAGCAAGCTGCAGACCTGCCGACACGTGGCATCCATTTATCCCGTCCGCAGCCGTCGTTCCGACATCCTGAGCCTGCTGTTCCTGTGCACGCTGTCGGAAGAGCCGGTCTCGGCAGAGCAAGGCCGCTGGTTCTCTGCAGCCGAGGCGATGCGCCTTGTACCCCTCCGCAAGGGTCATGACGGCATCATCCCGTCACACCTCGTGGGACTGTCGTTGTGCCTGCGCGCCATCGGCCGGCCGCACGATTGTGCTTCCATTGAGCCCTCGCCGGCAGGCGCGCGTGTGAAGGGGGATGACGGTTTTTGCCAGGAGATTGTACTGGTGGATGCCATCGATGCGGATCTTGTGCGCACATGGGCACCGTGACTGCGCGGGCATTGTCACGTTGCCGGACGAAGACCGCGAAGAGCCAGCGGCCGGTATATTGTCACGCGGCCAGCCCGATCGCTCGATCCGTGCCCCCAGCGGCAGACCGCGCGCGTCCGATGTGATCGCCCGCCGTCAAAAGACGCCACAACGGCGCGACCTTCAACTCGCGGCGATCGCGCTGACGGCGGCGGTGATCGGGGCCTTCGCGTCATGGAAGGCGCTGGAACTACACCGGCAGCCTGCGCGCCGAGGGCACGGTGCTGGAAGTCCGTGAGACGCGGCGGACCGAGGAGAAGAACCGTGGCGCAGTCCGACGGCAGCGAAACGTCCCTTGCCGAGGGTGACCGCGTGACCGTCATCTACGATCCGGCCAACCCCATCCGCGCCTCCATCGCCACGTTCATGGACTTCTGGATGCCGTCGGCGGTCGCATTCGCCGTGACATTCCTATTCGGTGGATCGGTGCTGCTGTCCCGCTGGTCGAGACGCCGCTCTGGCGCGGCTCAGGGGATTTCGTAGACGGCCATTTCCGCGGCAATGCCGCGCAACGCGTGACTTTGCGCCATCGGCTTTGGGCCGTTGTTACCCAAGAGGCTGGCGCTGCGTGGATTGTCGATCACCGGGGCTGTCGCCAGGATCGACTGAGAGATCGCGAGTCCCTGCACACGCGAGGCGATATTCACGGTCTGGCCGAAATAATCCTGGCGCTCGTTCAGGTTCACCGCCAGGCAGGGCCCTTCATGGATGCCGATCTTGAGCAGCAAGTCCTCGCGGCCGTGGGTCTCGTTCAGCCGGCGCATGGCCTCGCGCATGCGTAGCGCTGCTGCCAGTGCGCGATCGGGTGTGGGAAAGGTTGCCATGACCGCGTCGCCGATCGTCTTGACCACGGCGCCGCCTTCGATGGCGACGCTCTCGTTCAAAACACGGAAATGTTCGCGCACCAGGTCGAAGGCAACCAGGTCGCCCACCCGCTCGTAGAGCTCGGTCGAGCCTTTGAGATCGGTGAAGCGGCGAGGAAGCACAAAGCCGCGATTTGTACATATGCCCTCTTATCGGACGTCGCGAGCGTGGCTCGACTCTGCTAACGCGCCCGCACAGTACGGCAATTTCTCGCCTTTTGCTCTACTATCGCCATCGATTACCCAAATGAGCTATAATTTACTTACCAATGACTCCTGTCTCTGAATCACCTCAGACGCAGTAGGATTGACCACTGTTTTAGACTGTTGTTGTAGCTTCTCGCAAAACTTAATTACTTCGAGAAATGTTTCCATTTCATCGGGAGACATTCCCACCTCTTTTCCACGGAGTATAATTTCTCTCAAAGTTGGCAGTTCTTCGCGAAAAAATCTGTGCTGTGAATTAATCGTTCCGTCAGCATTGGTTGGGAAAACTATTCCACGATTTTGATATGGAGGATTGCTTCTGATGAATTCGCTAAATTTTACTTGGGTCTTCGGGCGTTTGAGTGGGTAGAAACGGGAGCCTGAACGCTCGGAAACCCGCGCTGGGCGCGGCTCGCGGCGAGGTTGAGCGGGAGCGGAAACTTGGCATGATTCC
>VGES01000060.1 GCA_016869765.1 Alphaproteobacteria bacterium | reverse complement strand
GACCAAGGTCGGTGCGAACTTTGCCATTCAGATCCAGGTCATCAACAAGAACACCTTCAACTCGATGCCCGAGGCGGTGCAGAAGGCGTTCATGCTGGCCGCCCAGGACGCGGCGATGTTGGGGTGGAACCTCGATCGATCGCTCGAGTCGAAGGCGGAGGAAAATCTGGCCAAGGCGGGCATGCAGATCTACACACCGACCCCCGCCGAATTGGCGCAGTGGCGCGAGAAGGGTGAAGGCATCTGGAGTAAGTTCAAGGTCGAACGCCAGTTGCTCGATGGTCTGCGCGCGATGCGCACCGCCTAGAGGCTCGGCTGAGAGGGTCCCCTCGACAGGCTTGGGGGGACCCGGCGAGCCGAGGGGAATGTCTCGAAGAGTTCGTTTGGGGGGACCGACGCACCCCGGCGCGATGTCGGCATCCGAACGAGCGCGTCAACGCGTCTCGATCATCGTCCAGAAATAGCCGTCCGGCGCGACGAACGAGAACGCGCGCTGGCCGAACTCATCGAGGGCGATGGGTGTCAGCGCGCCGGCGCCGCCCGCGGCCACGTGTCGGTGCATGGCCGTCGTGTCGGCGCAGCGCAGCGTGTACAGCGAATAGCCGAGTAGGCCGGGCCGCGCCACCCCGCGCCAGTCGGGCAGGGTCGAGGATTGGGGAAACCGCACGAGGTGCAGGCGACCCGATCGCGTGCGTCCATCGGCGTTCCGTGGATCATCGAAGGGTTGCACGCGATAGCCTTCGCCCTCGGGCAGCGGATAGACCAGGTGCGCGCCGACCGATCGTGCGCGCTCGTAGGGCATGACCCGCTCGGGCTGGCGATGGAAGCCGAGCACCTGATCGTAGAACCGGATCTTTTCGCCGGCATCGTCCTGCACGATCAGGCCCATGTGGGTGATCTGGCTGGTACGGAAAAGCGCCCGGTCGTCGACGCGGCCGTAATCGGGATCGTGCACGTTCAGGCGCTCCAACACGACCTGGCGCCACAGCGGTTGCAACAGCCGCATCTCCCGGTAGCCGCGAATCGGTTCGAGCGGAAAGTCGGGGCCGATCGTTTCCGTGCCGGTTCGCGAGAACGCCGGGATGTCGAACAGGCACGGCACGCCCGCGTTACGCGCCGCCTCGGCATGGCTCAGGAGCACGAGGATGTTGGACGTGATCTGGGTGCTCCAGCGGCTGCCCAATCCGCGCAATGGCTCGAGCCCGAGGCCCGCACCCGTCGACTGTTCCCACTGTGTCAGGCGAACGAGCCCGTGGTCGGAATCGAGATGCTGCAGCCTGACGGATCGGCCGGCGCTGTTCACGCCATAGAGTGTCGCGGCAACGTCAGCCGAGAGGGTGGCGCCTGCCACCATGCGGTAGCCGAATCGCTCCCAGTAGCCGATCGCGCGGGGGAGGTCGTTCACCCCGATCCCAACCTCGTAGATGCCGCCAACGATGCTCGGTTTGGTCATTTCCGTATCCGATCGGAAACCCCGGCGCTCAAGCCTCGGCCCGACGGCCGGTGGAGGTGAGGCCGCGCCCGCAGGGCCGGAGGATGATCCGTGCCGCTCATTCGGTGGCGGTGTCTTCGCGGACGATGCGGCGCGGCCAGGGCTTTTTCCAGGCGACCTCGTGCCAGCGACCGCCGAGCACGCGGGCGCCCTGCAGGAAACGGAGTTCGGGCGCGTGGACCTGTGCAACGGCAGGACCGGACCAGAGCCCCGACACGGTCATGTCGATCATCGAACTCAAGGTGAGGCGCCGCACGAGCACGCGGTCCACCGGGTGCGGCAGCACGACTTCGGCGAAGAAGTTGTTGGCGTTCGCTTGGTCGGGAAAGACGCGAAATCCCTCGACCGTCGCGGGAACATCGCCGGCACGCTCGAGGTCGATGACGAAGTCGAACACGCTTCGGCGACCGCGCGTCACGAGGCCGGCAACGCGGTCGCCGGCGCGCCAACCGCGCCGAGGCCGTCGCGTCATGCTCAGTTCGCCCAGGTGCTGCTGCCATCCGTACAGCTCGCGGCCGACGGCGAACTCGGCCTCGGTGTTGCACCAGAGGAAGGGACACCATTGACCGAGGGTGCCGTCGGTTTCGACCAAGAAGCCGAGCACAGCCTCGTGAAAATGGGCCTGGTCGGGATTCTCCTGGGCAAAGCGCTCGCCAAATCCGTAATCGCAGACGATGTCGTGCAGGCTCAAGCGACAAACCGGGTCGCCGGCGAGTTTCAACGGCGGAGGAATTAGATCGGCCACCTGCGCCGGATCGAACACGAGAAAAATCGAGGCACTGAATCCCTCGAACGTCCACGGCGGCGGTCCGTACGTCGAAAAATGGCCGCCGCCCGCCAACGGTTGTGAGAATCCGCGCCACGCGCCTTGCGTCATTGGTCCCCCCGGTCGCGGAGAAGGATAACAGGAGATACGGTCCGTAAGCACGTGGCCAAGCCGCGGCGTGCGGCCGTGTCAGGGCCCGGTGCGCGCCCTGCGACGGAGGTGACCGTCGAAGGAGGCGTGCTAACATTCTCGGCCGATGGAGGCTGCCATGCGCGAACCCTATCGCCACCCGACTCGTTCATGTAGCCCCACGCTCGCCTCCCCCTCCCTGTTGGGGAGAGGGTAGGGTGAGGGGACCAAGGAGGAAACGATGATCAGGCAGCTGACGGTGTTGGTGGGACTGGGGTTGATACTGTCGGCGGAGGCCTTGGCCTTCGATGCCAAGGACTACGCCGCGGCGCGCCGCGCGGTGACCGAGGTCGAGGCCGCGATGCGCCAGGTCGCGACCGACCACGGCAAGGCCGAGGCGGGTTATCGCGAGGCGGCGGCCAAGCGCCGGAGTTGCAACTCCCTGGCTTGGGCCAACGCCTACGCGCCGGTGATGCAGGAATTGGAGACCCAGCGCCAGGCGCTCGAATCGGCGCGCCGGCTGGCTGGCGGCTATCGTGCGGCGCTCGAACAGGCGCGCCGCGAGATCGACGCCGAGGATCGCGAGATTCGCGAGCATCCGGAAGGCGTCGCCGATCGCTACTGGGCCGCCCTCGAGGCCAACACGAAGCAGATGCGCGAGGGCTACATCGAGAAAATGAACGGCGCTGTCCTGCCGGCCTATCGGCTCTATGCCGAGGCGATGGGGCTCTCGGCCAAGGTGCTCGATCAGGTGGCGAGCGACTGCACGCAGCCGCCCGGCGATGCGGCGGCGCGGCGCACCGCCGTCGACAAGGCGACGCCGCTCCTCAAGGACATCACCACCCGCGCAGAGGGGATGAAGAAGGCGATTCCCGCGAGGTAGCCAAACCCTCTGCTCTGCTCTCCGCGAGTCGCCGGGCACGCCACCCCCCTCTGCTCCGTCCTCGCCGCGGGTCCGAGGCACGCCACCCCCTCTGCTCGCTGCGCTCGCTTTCTCCCCCCGCTTCGCGGGGGGAGATCAGGAGGGGGACGAGTCCCCCGGAACGGGGGAGGCGGTGAGACCGGGGCGTAGCGACGGTCGAAGGGAGGGGGCCACGTGCCCTCGGCTCGCCGAGTAGAGACCGGTGAGGGGCTCGCTCGGCATCCCAAAGTCCTGTAAAGGACGGGCCACCAAATCCCTGGCCGGAAGCAGGTTCCTATGGTGACACAATCGATCAGCGCGCGGCGGCCGAGCGCGGTCAACGTCGGCGTCGTCGGCGCGACGGGCCTCGTCGGCGAAATGATGCGCCGTCTCTTGGACGAACGCGATTTTCCGGTGGGCGAGCTGCGGTTCTTCGCCTCGGCGCGCTCGGCCGGCAAGACGCTCGCCTGGCGTGATCGCACCGTCGTGGTCGAGGACGCGGCCCGCGCCGACTACAAGGGCCTCGACATCGTGTTCTTCTCGGCCGGCGGCGCCACGTCGCTCAAGCTCGCCCCGGTCGTGGCCGCGGCGGGCGCCATCGTCATCGACAATTCGTCCGCGTGGCGGCGCGACCCCGAGGTGCCGCTCGTCGTGGCCGAGGTCAACCCGCATGCCCTGCGCGTCATCCCCAAGGGGATCGTCGCCAACCCGAACTGCACGACCATGGCGGCGATGCCGGTGATGAAGCCCCTGCACGTCGCAGCGGGCCTGCGGCGCATGGTGGTCAGCACCTATCAGGCGGTGTCGGGCGGTGGCCTCGAGGGCGTGCACGAACTCGAAGACCAGGCGCGGCGCACGGCCGAACACTCGGTCGAACTGACCCAGGACGGCGAGGCCGTGACGTTTCCCGCGCCCAAGAAGTGGCCGGTGCCGATCGCCTTCAACGTGGTGCCGCTCAACTACAAGATCGTCGAAGAGGGCTACACCGAGGAAGAGATCAAGCTGCGCGACGAGAGCCGCAAGATTCTCGAAATTCCCGCCCTGCCGGTCTCGGGTACGTGCGTGCGGGTGCCCGTCTATACCGGGCACTCGCTTTCGATCAACGCCGAGTTCGACCGCGCGATTTCGGTCGACGCCGCGCTCGACCTGTTGAGACGGGCGCCCGGCGTCGTCGTCACCGACGTGCCCAACCCGCTCGCGGCCACCGGCCGCGACCCGGTGCTGGTCGGCCGCGTCCGTCGCGACCCGACCGTCGCGCACGGTCTCGCGCTGTTCGTGAGCGGCGACAACCTGCGCAAAGGCGCGGCGCTCAACGCCATCCAGATCGCCGAGGTGTTGTCTCCCTCCGCGTAGCCGGGTGAGGGCCGTCAGATCCGGTTTTTGCCCTCGGCCACCAGCAGACACGCGGCGCGCTGATCCGCGGCGCCGGCCGCCATCAGGACCGGGCGCTCGTGCCGGCAGCGTTCGGTCGCGATCGGGCAGCGGCTGGCGAACGCGCACCCGGGCGGCAGATGGATCGCACTCGGGATCTCGCCGTCGAGCAGGTGCCGCGCGAGTTTGGCCTTGGGGTCCGGCGGCAGGTGCGCCGACAGCAGCGCCTGGGTGTAGGGGTGTTGCGGCCGTTCGAACACATCGCGCGTCGCCCCCTCTTCGACGACACCCCCGAGGTAGAGCACGAGGATGCGGTCACTGATCAGCCGCACGGTGCCGAGGTCGTGCGAGATGAACAGCATCGCCGCGCCGGTCTCGCGCCGCAGCGTGTTCAGGAGCCGGAGGATGCCCGCGCGGACCGAGAGGTCGAGCGAACTCGTCGGCTCATCGAGCACGACGAGCGCCGGGTCGGTGGCGATGGCGCGCGCGATGCACACGCGCTGCAACTGCCCGCCCGAGAGTTCGTTGGGATAACGCCCGAGCAGTTCGCGGCTCAACCGCACCCGATCGGCCAGGGCCTCGACGCGCGCCGTTCGTGCCCGTGCGTCCGCGGTGCCGTGCAGCTTGAGCGGCTCTTCGATCAGCGTGCGCACGCGCAGCCTCGGGTTGAGCGCGCCCCAAGGATCCTGGAACACGATCTGCAGGTCCTTGCGCAGCGGGCGGCATTCGTCTTCCGCGAGCGCCGCGATGTCGCGATCGCGGAACACGACCTGGCCGGCCGAGGGACGGATAAGCCGCGTGATCGCGCGACCGATGGTCGACTTGCCCGATCCCGACTCGCCCACGAGCGCGACGATCTCGCCGGGCCGGATCGCGAAACTCACGTCGTTGACGGCGTGGATCGCCACGCCGCCGGGTCCGCGAAACGTCTTGCTCAGGTGCGTGACGGCGAGAAGGTCGGTGCTCATGACTCGACCCGATGGCAAAGCGCGCCGTGGTCGGCAGCGACCGATCGCCACGGCGGCAGCGCGTTGCAGGCCTCCGTCGCGATCGGACAACGGTCGACGTAATGGCAGCCTGGCGGCAGCGCGAAGAGGTCGGGCGGGCGGCCGCCCAGGGGCGAGGCGCCATCGAGCGTCAGGTTCTCGGGCGTCGCGGCGATCAGCGCCTGGGTATAAGGATGGCGCGGCGTGCCGAACACGGCCTCGACCGGACCCATCTCGATGATGCGGCCGGCGAACATCACGGCCATGCGCGAGCAGTAGTGGGCGACGACGCCCAAGTCGTGCGTGATGACGAGCGCCGCCATGTTCATCTCGCGGACGAGCGTGCGCAGCAGGTCGAGGATCTGCGCCTGCACGGTGACGTCGAGCCCGGTCGTCGGCTCGTCGGCGATCAGGAGCGTCGGGCGGTTGACGAGGGCCATGGCGATCAGGACGCGCTGCGCCATGCCGCCCGAAAGCTCGTGCGGCCAGGAGCGGAAGCGCCGTGCCGGATCCGGAATGCCGACCCGGGCCATGGCCTCGAGCGCGGCGGCCCGCGCCGCCTCGCGGCTCACGGCCTGATGCGCGAGTATGACGCGCACGATCTGTTCGCCGACGCGCGTCAAGGGGTCGAGCGCGCCCCGCGGATTCTGTCCGACCATGGCGATGCGGGCGCCGCGCACCGCGTTGAGCTGTTCGGGCGCGAGGCCGACCAGCTCTTGCCCCGCGAAACGCACCGAACCCTGGACGATGCGCGCCGGCGGGCGCAGGAGCCCCATGATCGAGAAAGCGGTGAGCGACTTGCCGGCGCCGGTCTCACCGACCAGGCCCAGAACCTCGCCCTCGGCGAGCGCAAAAGACACCGAGTTGAGCGCCTTCGCCGTACGCACCCGGTTGTCGAGGTCGCGCGAGACGAAATGCGTGTGCAGGTCCTCGACGACGAGCAGACTCACCGGGCGCTCGCCCTCCGCCGTGGATCGAGCAGATCCTGGAGCCCGTCGCCCAGCATGTTGAGGCCGAGCACCATGACGATCAGCGCGATTCCCGGGAAGATGCCGACCCACCATTGGCCGGTGGCCATGAACTCGGCGCCCTGGCGGATCATCGAACCCCATTCGGGCGTCGGCACCTCGATGCCGACGCCGAAGAAGGCGAGCGTCGCCGTGATGCGCACCGCCCAGGCGGCGCGCACGGCGACCTGGGCCATCGCCCCCTTGGTCGCATTGAGCATCAGATGGACGAACAGGATGCGCCGAACCGGGTTGCCGGTGGCCACCGCGGCCTCGACGAAGGTCGAATTGCGCAATTGCAGCACCTCGGCGCGCACGACACGCACGAACACCGGGGCATCGAGGATGCCGATGACCAGGACGACGTTGATCAGCGACTGACCGGCGGCGGCGACCACGGCGAGCGACAGGATGATGAGCGGAAAGACGCGCAACGCATCCGAAAAGCGCAGCGTCACCTCGTCGGCCCAGCCGCCGCGGTAGCCGGTCCACAGCCCGATCGGCACGCCGATGGCGAGCGACAGCAGCACGGCCGGGATGGCGATCCCGAAGGCGTAACGTGTCGCATAGATGACGCGCGAGAACACGTCCATGCCGTTGCCGTCGGTGCCGAACCAGTGTTCGGCGCTCGGCGGCGCCAGCAGCTTGTCGGTGAAGGGGAGGATCGGGTCGTAGGGAACGATCCACGGCGCCACGATCGACAGCAGGCCGAAGATCGCGACGATGATTCCGCCGATCACGGCCGTCGCGCTGCGGTGGCTCAGGCCCTTCAGCCGGTTCCACAGCGAGAAGCGTGGCGCCGCGGCGATGTCGGGCAACGAAACGGCGGTCATGCGTGCATCTCCGCGCGGGGTTCGAGCAGGAATACGGCGACGTCGATCACCAGGAACACGAGCACCGAGAACAGGGCGAGCGTCAGCACGTAGCCCTGCACCACCATGAAATCGGCCTGGATGATCGCCTGCAGGCCCCATTGGCCGAGGCCGCCCCAGGAGAAGATGTATTCGATCACCGAGGCCGTGCCGATCAGGGCCGTGAGCTCGGTGCCGACGAACGTGATCACCGGGGTGGCGCTGTTCTTGGCCACCATGCGCCGGATCACGGCGCCGGAGAGGCCGGCGGCCTGGGCCGAGCGGACGAACTCGCTGCCTTGCACGTCGAGCGCGATGGCGCGCGCCTGCTTGATGATGGGCGCCGCGGCGACGATCGCCATCGCCGTCACCGGCAGGACGAGTTGCGCGAACGCCGACTGCACGACGTCCCACTTCTGGGCGATCAGCCCGTCGAGCAGGTAGCTGCCGGTGACGACCGGCGGGGCCGTCATCAGGAGACTGATCCGTCCCATCGCCGGCGGCGCCCAGTTGAGGAAGTAGAAGAAGACCAGGATCATGACCAGGCCGAGCCAATAGGTCGGCGTCGAGAAGCCGAGCAACGACAGGAAGCGGGCCAGCTGATCGAAGCGACCGTCATGGTGGCGGGCAGCACGCAACCCGACCGGGATTCCGATCAGAGCGCCGAGGCCGACGCCCCAGAACAAGAGTTCGAGCGTGATCGGAAGACGCAACCAGATGTCATTCAAGACCGAGCGCTTGTTGACCCAGGACTGGCCCAGGTTCCAGGTCAGGATGTTGCCGATGTAGACGAGGAACTGTTCGTGCAACGGCCGGTCGAGGCCCAATTCGGCCCGCACCATTGCGAGCTCGCCGCCGGTTGCCGTCGGGCCGGCGATCAACGCAGTCGGGTCCTGGCCGCTGATGCGCACCAGCATGAAGTTGAGGAACGCGATGAAGACGAGCAGCGGCACGACGAGAAGGAGCCGCCGCACGAGGAAGCGTCCGAGGGTCATGGTGTTGCGCTCCGTTAGCCGCGCCCCTCACCCCAGCCCTCTCCACGCAAGCGGGGAGAGGGGGGACCCGGCGCAGCGCGCCGGTGGGTGAGGGGGAGGGAAAAGGGCCCTAGAACGACAGGTCGATCCAGCGCTCGTGGTCGTCCGGGTAGGCGACGTAACCCTTGAGGCGCGGCGAATAGGCCTCGCCCACCATGCGGAACGTGGTGAGGATCCACGGCGCCTCGCGCACCCAGATCTCCTGCGCCGTCTTCATCAGGGCGTTGCGCTTGTCGCGATCGAGTTCGGTCCGGGCCTTGTTGATCAGGTCATCGACCTCGACGTTGGCAAACTTGGTGCGGTTCGAGACGCCGCCCTTGGAGTGCGCGATCAGATAGGCGGCGTAGGTCGCATCGAGCACGATCGGGCCGTCTTCGTAGGTGAAGAACGGCAGGTCCTGGACGTTGATCGCCGAGCGGTTGCGCATGTCGAGTCCGGTGATGCGTTTGGGCATCGAGCGGATGTTGGAGGCCCGCAGCATATTTTGCATCTGGATCGCGGTCGGTTCTTCCCACTCGTAGATGTCGGAGAACGACAGATCGACGTCGACGCCGTTGGGATAACCGGCATCGGCCAGGAGCTTCTTGGCCCGTTCCGGGTTATACGGATAGGGCTCGGGCCCGCTCAGGCCGCCGTCGATGAACGTGGCGACGTAGGAACTCGCCGGCTCGCCCTTGCCGCCGAACACGGTCGAGATCAGCGTCTTTTTGTCGGTGGCGAAGTTGAAGGCTTGGCGCACGCGCACGTCGTCGAACGGCTTGATCGCGGAGTTCATGCGCACCGCCGCGACGCCGCGACCGGGCAGGTATTCGACCTTGACGTTGCGGTCTTTTTCGAGTTCGAAAAGTTGCTGCGCGGTCATATTCTCGGCCATGTGGACCTGGCTGGCCTTCAAGAGCGTCAGGCGGTTGGCGCCCGAGGGCACCATGCGGTAGACGACGCGATCGAAGTAGGGCTTCTTGCCGAAGTAGTTCGGATTGGCGGCGAACACCGCCTGCTCGCCCGGCTTCAGCTCGCTCATGTGGTAGGGGCCGAAGCCGGCCGTGTTCTTCAAGAGCCACTTCGTGGCGAACGGATCGTCACCGGCGGCCTGGGCCTTGGCCACCTTGCTGTCGAAGATGCCCGGCGTGTAGAGCGTGATCGCCTTGAGCAGGATCGAGCTCGGGCCGTCGAGGTTGAAGGCGACCGTATAGTCGTCGACCCTCTTGACGCCGTTGGGCAGCACGTTGGAGACCCCGGCGATGAAGTTGCCGGTGCGTTTCTGGGCGAAGGACTTGTCCCAGCTCCACACCCAGTCGTTGGCCGTCATTTCGTTGCCGGCCGGGCTCTTGATGCCCTTGCGTAGCTTGAAGGTGACAACCTTGCCATCGGGCGACACCGTCCAACTCTCGGCGAGGTGGCCCTCGATGAGGCTCGAGTCGAGCGACTCTTTGCCCGAGGCGTCCTTCTTGCGGCCGTACCGGGTGATGCCCTCGTAGACCTGCACCACGGTGTTCTGCGTGCTCTGCAGGTTGATGTCACCGTCGAGGCTCTCGGGCGTCGCCACGGCGGCGATGATCAACGTGTTCTGGGCCTGCGCCGGGGTCGCAATTGCACCGGCGGCGGCGAACGCTAGGGCGCTGACCGCGCCGACCAAGAGTTGTCTGGCCATTTAACCTCCCCTGAGTGTTTTATTGAGCTTGAACCAAGCGAGACTATAATGTTGGAAGAAGCCCTTTGGGAACCCCGGATGAGCAATCTGCCCGGGGGCGGAGATCAATCGGGTGCGGCGATACACGTCGCGAGGAGCGCGAACGCGCCTTGCGGCAGGTCGCGGTCCCAACCCTCGGGCGAGGCCACGAAGCGAACGAGGAGACCCGTCGCGCCGCCCGGCCGGTGGGCGGGAACGAGGGCCGTCCGCCAGGGCTCTCCCTGGGGCGCCCGGCCGATCGCCCAGTGCTTGCGCAGTCGCTCGGTGAACCACCAGCGCGTGAAGCCCTGGGGTTCGTCCGCGCCCGTGGTGCCGACGATGATCGCCGTGCGGCCGACCCGCCAGGCCGTGGCCGCGCGGCGGGTCGCGAGATACCCGTAGCGGTTGACGGTGGGCGGCGTGCCGCCGGCATAGCCCCATTTGGTGACCCAGCCCTCGCGGAACTCATCGAGCGGGCCATCGAACCACACGGGTTCGACCGAGCCCGGCCCACCGAGGCCGAGAAAATCGAAGTGCGTGAACGGCAGGGACGCACCGTGCGCGGCGACGATCTTCCAGTTCGAGTAATGCGCGATGCAGGGCCGCGAGTTGAAGAACGGGTTGTCGACGCGTTGCAGCCAGTCTTCGTAGCCGTCTTGGTGTTGCGCCGTGTAGGTAAGCCACACCATGGTGTCGTACGCCGGGTTCATGGGACCTCCGCACGCGGCAAGGGCGCTTCGCCCAGCAGCATCGCCGCCGCCTTCTCGGCGATCATAATGGTGGGTGCGTTGGTGTTGCCACCAGTGATGGTCGGCATCACCGAGGCATCGGCGATGCGAAGTCCGTCGACGCCGTGGACGCGCAACTGGGCATCGACGACGGCCATTGCGTCGTCGCCCATTTTGCAGGTGCCGACGGGGTGGAACACGGTGCGGGCGTTGGCGCGTATCCACGCGTCCCACGCCGCATCGCTATCGACGTCATCGCCCGGCGTTATGGCCTCGCCGCGGTACGGCGCGAAGGCATTTTCCCGGATCAGGTCCCGGATGATCCGGCCGGCCGCGCGCATGGTGACGACGTCGTGCGGACGGGACAGATAGTTGGGATCGATCAGCGGTTTGGCGAGCGGATCGTTGCTGGCCAGCGTGATGCGGCCGCGGCTTTCCGGGCGGAGTTGGTGCACGGTGATCTGGAAACCGTGCTGCATTTGCTGCGCCTGGGTCGCTTCGAGCGAGAGTCCGGGGACCAACGTGCACTTGATGTCGGGCACCGCGAGTTCGGGCCGCGTGCGAATGTAGGCGCAGGCCTCGAGCGGGATCGCCGCCGCCGGCCCGCGACCGAAGATATACGCGCGGGCGAGGGCCGCCGCGGCGCGATCCGGGCGAAACAATCCGTAAAGCGTGATCGGCTCCCGGCACTGGTACTGGACGAAGATGCCGAGGTGGTCCTGCAGGTTCTCGCCCACGCCCGGCCGCTCGGCGACCACGGCAATGCCATGGCGACGCAGCGCATCGCCCGGCCCGATGCCCGAGAGCATGAGAAGTTGCGGCGAGTTGACCGCGCCGCCCGCCAATACGATCTCGCGCGCTGCATAGGCGGTCTCGGTCACGCCACGACGCCGGTAGGTGACGCCGACCGCGCGCCGGCCCTCGAACACGAGGTGCAACGCCTGCGCCGCGGTGGCGATCGCCAGATTGGGCCGTGCGCGCGCCGGGTCGAGAAAGGCGGTCGCCGTCGATTGGCGCCGCCCGTGTTTGATCGTGAAGTCGTGGACCGAGAAGCCCTCCTGACGCGCGCCGTTGAAGTCTGGGGTCGCGGCATGACCGCGGGCCCGGCAGGCGGCGAAGAACGCGTCGTGGAGCGGGTGTTGCATCGTGCCGCGGCTCACCCGCAGGGGGCCGCCGGTGCCGTGATAGGCATCGCGCCGGTCGGCGTGGTCCTCGGAGCGTTTGAAGTAGGGCAGCACGTCGGCGTAGGACCAGCCCTCGAGGCCCATCTGGCGCCAGGTGTCGTAGTCGTTGGCGTGGCCGCGGATGTAGACCATGCCGTTGATCGCCGATGAACCACCGAGCACGCGTCCGCGCGGCCAGTGAATCGAACGACCGTCGAGGTGAGCCTGCCGCACGGTGTCGTAGCCCCAGTTGATCGAGCGCCACGTGTAAAGAACCCCGGCCATCAGGGGGATGCGGATCAACGGGTTCCAGTCGCGTCCGCCCGCTTCGAGCAGGAGCACGCGGTTGTTCGGATCGGCCGACAGCCGGTTGGCGAGCACACAGCCGGCCGATCCGGCCCCGACGATGATGAAGTCGTAATGCTGCATGGCGTGGCCCCCGCGTCGCGCCGATGATACGGTTTCCGGTCCCCCCACGCTCGCTCCGCGAGCTTCTCCCCCCGCGAAGCGGGGGGAGATCAAGAGGGGGGAGGGGCGACGGGACTCACTCTCCGAGAGCACCGCGAAGCGGGGGGAGATAGAGGGGGGAGGCGCGAAGCAGGCGATTTTCGCGAGCAGACGAGGGGGCCATGACAAAATCCGAAATGACCGCGGCCGAGATCGAGGCGACGCTGACGCGCGCCGGGCTCGACGTGCCGGCGGACGAACGGCGCGAAATCGAGCAAGGCGTGGCGCTGTTGGGCCCGTTGCTTGCCCGCCTGCGCCGGCCGCGGCCACCCGGGGAGATGTTCCTCTCGGTGTTCGCGCCGAAGGTTCCGGGCCGTGACTGATCCGGCGTTTCTTTCGCTGGCCGAAGCGGGCCGGCGGATCGCCGCGCGCACGCTCACGCCGCGCGACCTCACCGAGGCGATACTCGATCGCATCGCGCGCATCGATACGGCCCTGAAGAGCTTCATCACCCTCGATGCCGCGGGCGCGCGCGCCGCGGCCGACGCGGCCGGCGCCGAGATCGCGGCTGGGCGCTGGCGCGGCCCGCTGCACGGCATTCCGGTCGCACTCAAGGACGCCTACGACACGGCCGGGCTACGCACCACCGTGGGTTCGCGGCTCTACGCGGCGAACGTGCCTACGAAGGATGCCTTCGCCTGGGCGCAACTCAAGGCGGCGGGCGCCGTGCTCCTCGGCAAACTCGAAACCACCGAACTCTGTTACGGCGGCCCGTCCAAGGACGCGCTCTTCACGCCGTCGCGCAACCCGTGGGACCACGGGTGTTATGCCGGCGGCTCGTCCTCGGGCGCGGGCGTCGCGGTGGCCTCGGGGCTCTGCTTCGGGGCGCTCGGCACCGACACCGGCGGCTCGATCCGGTTGCCCGCGGCCTACTGCGGCATTACCGGCCTGATGTGCTCGACCGGGCTCGTCAGTCGCTCGGGCGTGTTTCCGCTCTCCTACTCGTTCGACCACTTCGGACCGATGGCGCGTTCGGCCGAGGACTGTGCGCTGATGCTGAACGCGATCGTCGGTTACGACGCCGAGGATATGACGAGCGTCGCCCCGCCGCGGCGCGACTACCACGCCGGCATCGATCGCGGGATCGAAGGCTTGCGGATCGGCACGGTGGCGGCGGCAGGCGAGGCGCGCTTCGTCTCGCCCGACATGGCGGCCGCGACCCGGGTGGTGGCCGAGGTCCTGCGCGCCCGGGGCGCGATCCTCCACGAGGTGCCGTTTCCCGACCTCGCCGATTTCGCCGCCTGCCAGTTCGCGATCACGCTCGCGGAAGGCTACGCGCTGCATGAACAGGCGCTGCAGACGCGGCGCCGCGACATCGGCTACTTCACGCGCACGCGCCTGTCCCTGGGACCGTTCGTGCGGGGCTACGACTACGTCGCCGCGCAGCGTTTGCGCCGCGACCTCGTCGATGCCTACGACCGGTTGATGACCGGCTGCGACCTCGTGTTGCTGCCGGGCGCGCCGGGCGAAGCGCCGCCGGCGGCGCAGGTGGGCGCGTTCGACTTCATGAAGAAGCCGCTGGTGACCGTGCCGGCAAACGTGTTGGGTGCGCCGGCGATCGCGCTGCCCGCGGGCTTCGGGCCGCGCGGGCTGCCGCTCTCGGTGCAGCTCATGGGCCGGCGCTACGAGGAGGCGCTCGTGCTCCGCGCCGGCCACGCCTTCCAACAGGCGACCGACTGGCACACGCTGCGGCCACGGCTATGATTGCGTCGTGGCTCGCATTGACTGGAGATCGGTCGCGATCAGCAATGCTTTTGCGATCGTCGTCCTGTTGTCGGTCGCAGGGGTTGCGTGGTGGCTGTTCGGCACGGCGACGACGGGTGAAATCGGGCGCAGCGTCCGCGTCTCGCTGCTTGGACTACCGAACGTTCGGCCCACGCTTGTTCTCGATGACCTGAGCGGAGACCCCGATCGGGCCGCAGCGAGTCGGCTCGAACGCAGTCTCAGAACCTACCGCTCGATCGACGTCGTTCGTGTTCGCACCGTCGATGCCAGACCGGGCGACATCCTCGTCTCCGGACGCATCGAGGGCACGAAGCTCACCATCGAGGTCGGGCTGCGCCTGGAGGGCCGAGCGGCCCCATTCCAGATTCCGTTCGTCGTCGCATCCGACGCCGAGCTTGCGGCGGCGGTCGCCGTCGCCGTCGGCGTCGCGTTGGCCGCGAACGACAACCGGGTCGTGGGAACCGACGCGGCCGTGTCGCTTCGTCCGGCGCTGGCGCGGATTGCCGCGGCGCTCGCAGACCCGACGGCGAGGGATCGGCACGAGATGGCCGGACTCCGTTTCGCCCATGGCGTTGGCCTCAGCGGGCTCGGCTACGAAATGGCGGATCGGGCCATGGTGGAACGAGCGATCGCCGAATTGCGCGAAGCGGCCGATCTTTGGGCCATCCTTGGGGTGCCAAGGGAATGGGCGTCGGCGCGCCATCATCTCGGTCTGGCGCTCGGGAGCTTGTCGGCATGGACGGGTGGGGATCGCTCGGTGTTGTCCGAAGAGCTTGTCGCGTTCCGCTAGGCAGCAGCCGGGCGATCACGGGAAGACACACCATTCGCCTGGGCGGAGAGCCAGAGGAGGCTCGGTCTGGCGCTCGTCGGCCAGGCCGATCCGGATTGGTCCCGAGTCGATGCCAAGGACCGAAATGCCGCTCATGAACGGGCGATCGCCGACTTCGGCGAGGCGATCGCGGCAATCCGCGCGGCCCAGAGCGTGCTCGATCCGGTCGAGCAACCGCGCACCTGGGCGCGCGCGCAAGCCGATCTGTCCTACGCCTACGGAAAATCGCTCACACGCGTCGTCATGGATGGGCGTCCGACGGCGCACGAGTTCGATCAGGCGCTGGCGGCCGTTCGGCGAGATCAGGACCCGCTCCTGTGGGCGCGCCTGCAATCGAGTCGAGCGGCATACCTCCAGCTCTTGAGGCGGTTCGACCGAGACCCGACGCTGAACCTGGAAATCGCGGCCGCGTTTCGCCGCGCGCTCGAAGAACTCGATCCCGAGCGGACTCCGCACCGTTGGATGGCGGCGAAAGCCCAATACGCCCATACCCTCATGCTCATCGGGTGGCGCGAATCACAGGACGCCCGATTTACCGAGATGGCGCCCGGTCAACCGGAGCGCCAGAGCGCCCGGCGCTTGCGGGCAGGCGATTGAGCGGGCTCTCGTGACCGCCGGTGTCGAAGGCCATCGCCCAGAGCTCGTCCGGGCCGACGGCGCGATCCTCCGCCACCTCGCGCAACAGGATTTTCTCATAGAGCGCGTTCTCGGCCGCGACCACGCGCGACAGCCGCCAGGTGAGCGAGGCGACGCGGCCGACGAGGGCATGTTCGTAGGGCGTCATCGGCGTGTGCTGGTAGCGCACGCCCTCGAGCAGTTCCTGGAACTCGTGCGCCGCTTCGCCCGCCATCGGGGCGTTCAAGGCATAAAGCCCATGGCGGATCGCGTTCCGGGCGACGCGTGCCTTGCCGCGCGCCGTGCGCGGACCGGTGGAGCGCTTGGCGTTGCGCCGGTTGATCTCCCCCCTTTTGTCTCCCCCCGCGGAGCGGGGGGAGAAACGAGCGGAGCGAGCGAGGGGGGCGGCGTGCCCGCGCGACGTGATGAGGGCGTGACGCTTCCCCCCTCTGAATCTCCCCCCGCTTCGCGGGGGGAGAAACGAGCGGAGCGAGCGAGGGGGGCAACGAGCCCGCGGGTGCGCGACATGGGAAACTCCTGCGATGGATGACCACGCGGTCGCGCGGGATGTCCACGGGCGACCTCGGTAGCCTGTACTAAACCTGTTCGGGCCACCTTGGCGAGCGCGCGATGCGAGCGCGCGTCACCCGCCACGCGCAGCGCTTGACGAACGCGAAACTGCAAGCGCTTGGGGGAACATCGCTGACGTTGTTCGCCCCGTCGGGGACGAAGAGCGCTCGCGTGTGCATTTTCCCGCTCCCCTCACCGGCGCGGGGCGTAGTACCGGCGCAAACTGGCGATGTCCTCCGCCACGGCCTCGGCCGTTTCCGTATCGTTGAGGCTCACGCTCAAGTGATAGGCGCGCTCGAGCGCGGCAATGCCTTCGTTTGCCTGTGTGCGGTCGCCCTCGAAATAGGCCAGGGTCACGAGCGAATAGCCCAGCCCGCGCTGCAGCAACGCCCAATAGGGCGGCGGCCAACGTTCCTCGGGGATCACCATCGCCTCGCGTATCGTGCTCAATGCTGAGGGGCGCGAAGTGTCGGGTGAGGGCTGCGCCGCCCGCAGACGCGCGGCCATCGCCTCGGCCAGACGCTCGGGCGGCCACGCCTCGACTTTGGCAAGTTGCTCAGGGCTCAACTCCCCCCTCTTGATCTCCCCCCTCTGAATCTCCCCCCAACGCTTCGCGTTGGGGGGAGCAGCTCGCGCAGCGAGCGAGGGGGGCTTTGTGCTCTCCGGCTTTGTGCGGTTCGGTTCCCCCCGCTTCGCCGTGCCCCCGGAGAGCGAGTCCGGTCGCGGAGCCCCCCTCTTGATCTCCCCCCGCTTCGCGGGGGGAGAGGCGAGCGCAGCGAGCGAGGGGGGTTGCGTGCTCACCACCTTGGGCGGTGGCGGGATCGGGCGCCCGTGCTCGCGCCGCTCCTCGCGCATCGGCCATGGCGCCTCGAGCTTGATCGTCTGCAGCAGGCGCTCGGTGCGATC
>VGES01000059.1 GCA_016869765.1 Alphaproteobacteria bacterium | reverse complement strand
TGCGGCGCCACGATCGCTTCACCAAAGGCTTGGCCGGCGGCGAACGGGCGACGCTCAAGAACGAGAATCTGTCCGGGCTGCGCCTGACCGGCGTCAACTTGCGTGGCGCCGTGCTCTCGGGCACGCGATTCGTGGGTTGCAGTTTGCCGGACGCCGATTTCTCCGAAGCCGATCTGTTCGGTGCCAGCTTCGAGCGCGCCGAGGCCGTCGGCGCACACTTCGAACGTGCCGACCTGCGCGGCGCCAACTTTCGTCATGCCGTGCTGGCGACCACCGACTTTTGTCGCGCGGACCTCCGCCCGGGCCTCCTGGTCTCGAACAGCGGCGAACGATCCGACCGCCCGGCGCGAGCGCTTTTCGATTCGCGCAGCGCCGAGGAGGCGGTCGTCAACTTCAGCGGCAGCGACTTGGCCGAGGCCAACCTGACGGCGGCGCGGATGCGACGCGCCAATTTCACCGGCGCCAATCTCGAAAGCGCCGACCTCTCGAACGCCAACGCCGAGGGCGCCAACTTCCACGGCGCGATTCTCGCCGATGCCCTCCTGACGGCGACGCGGTTGGACGGCGCCAGCATCGCGCTCGGCACGGCGCGCCTGCCGCTCGATCTGCAGAAACTCCTGCGCCAGCATGCGCTGTGGGTCGATTCGTTCGGCGCCGAGGGGGCCCGCGCCGACTTGCGCTCGATCGATCTCACGGGCGTCGACCTCGGCGCGATCTATCTTTCCGGCGCCGATCTGCGCGACGCCAAACTTGCCGGGGCGTCCCTGGTCGGCGCCCACTTCGTGCTCGCCGATTTGCGCGGTGCGGATCTGGCGCGCGCCAACTTGCGCGAGGCATCGGTGATGGGAGGCAACTTTGCTGGCGCCAACCTCAAAGCCGCAAAACTCGGATCGCTCAAGGGCGATGCCATGGTGATGCTCGAGCGCGACGGCCGCCAGAACGGCAACTCGCGCCCCACGGTGTTCGATGGCGCCGAATTGAGCGAGGCGAATCTGGCGGTGGCGAGCCTGCGGCGCGCGCGATTCCTCGGGAGCAACCTGGGCAAGGCGGTGCTCGAACGGGCGGTGCTGCGCCGGGCGGACCTGTCCAAGGCGAATCTCGGCGGGGCCAATGCGCGCGGGGCGGACTTGAGTAAAGCGACGCTGGTTGGCACCGTGTTCGACGGCTGCCGCCTCGACTTTGCGACGCTCAAGGACGCCGTGATCACCGGAGCGACGTTCGAAAATGTCGTCCTGGCGGCCACGGATCTGACGGGGACCCCGCTCGCCGGCGCGGGCAAAAAAGGCTGAACCCGCCGCGGCGGGTTAGGATGGATCGATGAATCCACCCATTCAGGAGCGCGCCATGAAACTCGTGTTCACGCCGTACCCGCACTACATCCACAAGGTCCTGGTGGTGGCCGCCGAGGCCGGCGTGCTCGGCCGCCTGGGGTTCATCCGGCAAGTGCCGTTCGCCCCCGTCCGCTCGCTCTATCAATACAACCCGCTCGGCAAGGTCCCGGCGCTGCAGCTCGACGATGGCGAGCCGTTCTACGGCGGGTTGCTCGCTTGCGAGTATCTCGACTCGCTCCGGACCGATGGCAAGACATTGTTTCCGACGAGCGAGCGCAAGTGGGAGGCCAAGCGCCAGATGATGCTGGGCGACGGCCTGTTCGATGCGACGACCCTGCTCCGCGTGCTGAGCTGGAAGGACAAGGAGAAGTGGGACCTCGACTACATGGGGCGGGAGCGTCACAAGGTGATGACGATCCTCACCCACATGGAGCGAGACGCCCGGGCATTTCGTCCAGGCGAGTTCCATATCGGGCATGTTTGCTTTGCCGGCGGCCTGAGCTATCTCGACCTGCAATGCCCGATCAACAAGCTGGCGCTCGAACCAGGAGACGAGTCCTTCGATTGGCGGACCGGCCGGCCTGCGCTCGAAGCCTGGTACAACGAGGTGATCAAGCGCCCATCCATGGACATGAATGCGGCGCACGCGGCGATCGGGGCGTTGAACCAGCCGCCGCCGTCCGAGAACCGGGCCAAGGGCTGACCATGGCCGAAGGTTTGGTCGACGCGACCTGGCTGCACGCGCACCTGAACGATCCGACGCTCAAGGTGTTCGACGGGTCATGGTACCTGCGGCCGCGCTACGCCAACGACGCCGCGGCGGATTTCGCGACCGCACACATTCCGCGCGCCCGGCGCTTCGACGTCGACGACGTCACCGATCCCGATAGCGCCCTCGAGCACATGTTGCCGCCGCCGCAGGTGTTCGAGGACAAGGTGCGGGCGCTCGGGGTGAACGCGGGCGATCAGATCGTCGTCTATGACCTGGGTGTCCTGATTGCGGCGCCGCGCGTGTGGTGGATGTTCCGCGCCATGGGTCACGACCGCGTCGCCGTGTTGGACGGTGGCTTGCCGGCGTGGCTCGCCGCCGGCTACCCGACGGTCGGCGTCTCGGTCGCGCCGAGGCCGGGCAACTTCATCGCCCGCTATCGGCCCGAGCTTTTTCGGGGTCTCGCCGACATGCGGCGGAATCTCGACACCCGGTCCGATGTCGTCGTCGACGCGCGCAGCCCTGGCCGGTTCTGGGGCCGGGAACCGGAGGACCAGGCGCCGCGTGCCGGCCACATCCCGGGCAGCGTCTGCCTGCCCACGATCGGGCTGATCGATCCCGCGACCAGGCGTTTCCGGCCTCTCGACGAGCTTGCAGCCGTGTTCCGGGCGGCCGGTGTCGACCCGGCGCGCCCGATCGCCACGACGTGCGGCTCGGGCATCGCCGCCTGCACGCTGGCGCTCGCCTTGTTCCTGCTCGGCAACCGCTCGGTCGGCGTCTACGACGGCTCGTGGACGGAGTGGGGCGCCAGTCCCGACGTGCCGGTCGCGGTGTAACGATGGCCGATCGTTGGGATGTGCTGATTGTCGGGGCCGGGATGGCCGGGCTGCCGACCGCGATTCGCGCCGCCGAGCGGGGTGCCCGCACCCTGGTGGTCGAAGCCGGCCCGGTGATCGGCGGCAAGCTTCCGCGCTCGGCCGGACAAATCAGTGCGGCCGGCGCGCGGTTGCAACGGCGGCGCGGCATCGATGACAGCGCCGAAGACCATTTCCGCGAGATCATGGCGATCAACGGCGGCACCGGCGACCCACTTCTCATTCGATTGTCGGTCGAGGAGGCGGGGGCGACGATTGACTGGCTCGAGGACATCGGCTGCACGTTCGGGCCGGAGATGCCGGTGATCACCTACACTCATGACCTTTACCGCACCCGGCGCTACTTCTGGCCGGTGCGCCAGGGGCCGGAGATTCTCGAAGCGTTCCAGCGCCGCGTCGCGGCGCTCACCGCGTCGGGCGGGCTGACCATCCGCACCCATTGCGAAATGACCGCCTTCCTTGGCGATACGCGACGCGTCACCGGGATCACGGTTCGCGGCGCCCAAGGTGAGGAGCGTTTGAGCGCGACCAACGTGGTGCTGGCGGCCGGCGGCTACAATGCCGACGCGACGCTCGCGGCAGCGCTGACGCCCCAGGTCCCGTTCTACAGTCCGCCGATGCCGATTTCGTCGGGCAAGGTCCTGCGCCTGGCGCGCGACTTCGGCTGTCGGCTCGACGGCGGCGCCGAATATCTATGCGTCGGCATGGGAGTGCTCGACGACCCCGATGATCGCAACTCGGTCCGCATGGGGCTGAAGCTCGTGCCGCAGCAACGACCGCCGTGGGAAATCTGGGTCAACAGCCACGGCCGGCGGTTCACCCGCGAGGACCATCCCAAGGCCAATCATCGCCGCCGCGCGATCATGGCTCAGCCCGACCTCGAGTTTTTTATCGTCTTCGACGAGGGCGTGCGCCAGAACGCGCCCAACATTACGGCCCATCTCGCCGACGAGGCGCTACGCGACGCCTTCGGCCGTCACCCGAGCTACCACCGCGCCGCCGATGTCGCCGGTCTCGCTCGGGCGATCGGTGTCGATGCATCTGCCTTGGGCGAAGCGATTGCCGGCTACAACGACGCGGTCGATCGTGGAGCCGGCGATCCGTTCGGCCGCGATAGTCTGCCCCGGCCGCTCACCAAGCCGCCGTACTACGCCATCAGCGCGGTGGGCTGCGGTTTGCCGAGTCCCGCCGGCATCGCCATCGACTCCTCGTTGCGTGCCCTGGCCAACGACGGTCGGCCGATTCCGGGTCTCTACGCGGCTGGCGAGATCTTCGGCTACACGCGGGTGATGGGCGCGGCCTACGAGGCCGGTATGGGCAACGGCCCAGCCATTACTTTGGCGCGTGTTCTCGGTGAGCGAATTCTCCGCTGGTGACACGGAATCGCTGTCCAGGGATCGGCGTGGGTCTATGATCGCAGCAGGTCCACACGGCCCAATCCTCTTTGAAGGAGGTGACCATGGTCAGGCCAGTTCATGCGCTGGTTCGTAGTCTTGTGGTTGGTTCGCTGACGGCGGCGTTCGCGCTACCGGTCGCGGCGCCGTCATTCGCCCAAGACACGCAGCAGTTGCGGGTCGGTGCCGCGGCGCTGCCGCCGGGTCGCGGCAATCCGTACAAAGGTGTCGGTGCGCCGCACATCTATACATGGGCGGCGATGTTCGACAGCCTGGTGAACGTCGATCTCAAAGGGGCCGCCGTTCCCGGCCTGGCGCTGCGTTGGACCAACGTCGATCGCCAGACGTGGCGGCTCACGTTACGCCCCAACGTGCGCTACACCAACGGCGAGCCGTTCAACGCCAAGGCGGTCGTTTCGACCTTCGAATACGTCACCTCGGAGAAAGGTCTGGCGACGCTGGCCGGGCGCAACTTCCGGGGCTACGCCGCGCGGGAAATCGACGATCTGACCGTCGAGATCAGGACCGAGGCGCCGAACCCGATCGTTCCCAACGTGCTCGCCTCGCTCGTGCCGTTGGCCCCGAAAGCCTGGGCCGACGGTGGTGATGACGGCTATTCGGCACAGCCGGCCAGCACCGGGCCCTATCGTCTGGAATCCTGGGCCGGCGAAACCGCGAACCTCGCGGCCTTCGGTGGATCGTGGCGCGCGCCCAAAGTGGCTCGTCTGACCATCATCGCCCTGCCCGAACGTGCAGCCCGGCTGCAGGCCTTCGTCTCGGGCCAAGTGGAGATCATGGTGCAACCGTCGACCGACGACGTGCCGGCGATCCGCAGCGCCGGTCACGCCGTCGATGTCGCGCCCGGACCGCTGACCACCGCCGTCGGACTTGTCCAAGAGGGACCCAAGGCGTTGGCGCCGTTCAAGGACAAGCGGGTGCGCCAGGCCCTCAACTATGCGGTCGACAAAGAGGCGCTCAATCGTGATTTGCTCGCCGGTCTCTACCACCCGGCATCGCAACCTTCGAACCCCTCTGGGTTCGGTTACAACGAATCGCTCAAGCCCTACCCCTACGATCCGGATCGAGCCAAGCGGCTGTTGTCGGAGGCGGGATACGCCAGCGGCTTCGAGTTCGTCATCGAGTTCTTTGGCGACGAAGGCGACATCTATCAGCGCGTCGCCAGCGATCTCGGCAAGATCGGCGTGCGCGCCCGGATCAACTCCATTGCCGTCGCCGACTGGCTCAAGAAATTCAACGCCAACAGTTGGGAGGGCAACGCGTTCAATCACACCTTCGGCATCGCGCCGGAAATCGATGCCGGCAAGATCTTCGGCTTCAACTCTTGCATGAAAGAGAACCCGTGGTATTGCGACCGCTCGTTCATGCCCAACATCGAGAGGATCAACAGCGAGTTCGATCCGGCCAGGCGGCGAGCGATGCTGAACGAAGCGATGGCGTGGTACCGCGAGGAGGCGGTCGGGCTCTACCTGTTCGAGCGGCCCGAACTGACCGCTGTGTCGAAACGCGTCCGCGGCTTCGAGAGCATCAACCGGGCGTTCCAGTACGACAAGATGACCCTGGTGCCGTGACGCCGGGCCATGGCGTCCGGTCGCGGCCGAGCGAGCCGCCCGGATCGCCGGGCTGGTGTCATGGCGCGGCCAAGAACGGAATCTGCGTGCCGCATTGCCCAGACCGGCTCGGTTGGCGACTAGTAGTTTGTCGCGCGAAACTACCACCAATTGCGTCGACGCTGCGATGATCGCTTGTGATAGCCATGACACGTGGTCGTCACGCCCGGTATCCTAACCAGAGTCGATACTGGACAGACACAGGGAGGAACCATGCTGTCACGCCGTTCAATTTTGCAAAGCACGGCCGCCATCGGTGCGGTGGCTGCCTTCTCGGGGGCCCGCGCCCAGGCCCAACGCACGCAAGTGACGTTCTGGTACGGCCTCGGCCAACCGCTCGGCGGCATTCTTGAGCAAGTGGTGGCGGGCTTCAACGCGTCGCAGAACCAATACCAGGTGAATCCGGTCTTCCGCGGTCAGTACCCCGAGACGATGGTGGCGGCGATCGCCGCGTTCCGCGCCGGCAACGCGCCCCACATCGTTCAGATGTTCGAGGTTGGAACGGCGACCATGATGGCGGCGCGCGGCGCGGTGATGCCGGTGCATCAGCTCGCGACCGACACGGGTGTCGCGATCGATCCGGCGGCCTATCTCCCTGGCGTTCGCGGCTACTACAGCGCGCCCGACGGCAAGTTGATGTCGATGCCGTTCAACTCCTCGACCTCCATCCTCTACTACAACAAGGAAACGTTCCGCAAAGCCGGACTCAACCCCGACCAGCCGCCGAAGACCTGGCGCGAAGTGCGCGAGGCGGCGCAAAAGATCAAGTCGGCGAATGCGGCGCCGATTCCGTACGCTACGGCTTGGCCGACTTGGGTCCACTACGAGAACTTCAGCGCCATCCATAACGTCCCGCTCGCGACCAAGGTCAACGGCATGGCCGGAATGGACGCCGAGTTGCGGATCAACAGTCCGCTCCACGTCCGCCATTTGCAGATGCTGATGGACATGCAGAAGGACGGCACGTTCAAGTACGGCGGTCGCGACAATGCAGGCGAAGCGGTATTCGTTTCCGGCGAGGCCGCGATCATCACCACATCCTCGGGATACCGCGCCCGCGCACTCCGCGAAACGCCGGGGGCGCCGGCGAGTGTCGGGTTCGGCTATCTGCCCTATCACGACGACGCGGTTCAGGCGCCGCTCAACTCGATCATCGGCGGCGCAAGCCTGTGGGTGATGACGGCGCCCAACCGGACCAAGGAGGAATACAAGGCGGTCGCCGAATTCTTCCGCCATGTGAGCCGCCCGGAAATCGACTCGAAGTGGTCGCAAGACACCGGTTACGTGCCGATCACGCTGGCCGGCGCCGAACGGCTCAAGGAGTCGAAGTTCTGGCAGGAGAACCCGGGGACGGACATTCCGACGTTGCAGCTCACGCGGGGAACGGCGACCGACAACTCGCTCGGGCTCCGGCTCGGCAACATGCCGCAGATCAGGGTCATCATCCAGGAGGAGATGGAACGTGCGTTCCAGGGCCAGCAGACGGCCGAACAGGCGTCGAACGCGATGGTGACACGCGGCAATCAGGTTCTGCGCGAGTTCGAACGCGCCAATCGTTCGTAGGTTTCCGTAGACCGGCGACATCCGCCTCTCCCGGCCGGGAGGGGCGGATGTCTAGCGTTCTTCTCGGATGCGCAAGCGCGTCATCTTCAACGACAAAGCGTTACCGTACTTGCTGCTTCTGCCGCAGGTGGCGATCACGCTCATTTTTTTCTTCTGGCCGGCGGCGCAGGCGGTCTATTTCTCAACCCAGATCCAAGATGCCTTCGGGCTGCGCAGCCAGTTCGTTTGGTTCGAGAATTTCGGCGCCATTCTTTCGGATCCGAACTATCTGTCGTCGATCCGCGTCACGGTCGTTTTCTCCGTGTCGGTCACGGTGTTGGCGATCGCCCCGGCGTTGTTGCTCTCGGTGATGGCCGACAAGCAGATCCGCGGCGCGACCACGTACAAGACGCTCTTGATCTGGCCCTATGCGGTGGCGCCCGCGATCGCCGCCGTCTTGTGGTTGTTCATCTTTCATCCCTCGGTCGGGCTGCTCGGCCGATTTCTAGTGGCGATCGGCGTTCCGTGGGACTACGCCTTGAACGACGCCCAGGCCTTGCTCCTCGTGGTGCTCGCGTCGGCCTGGAAGCAGATCAGTTACAACTTCCTGTTTTTCCTCGCGGGGTTGCAGTCGATCCCCCGCTCCGTGCTGGAAGCCGCCGCAATCGACGGCGCATCCCAAACCCGGCGCTTCTGGACCATCGTCTTCCCGCTGCTGTCGCCGACCACGTTCTTCCTCCTGGTGGTCAATCTCGTCTACGCGTTCTTCGACACATTCGGGACGATTCACGCCCTCACCCGGGGCGGTCCGGGAACGTCGACCACGACCCTCATCTACCGGGTCTACGTCGATGGTCGCGACAATCTCAACCTAGGCACGTCCTCGGCTCAGTCGGTCGTCCTGATGTTGTTCGTGATCGCGCTCACCATGATCCAGTTCCGCTACATCGAGCGGCGGGTGCACTACTGATGCTGCACGAGCGCTCCTGGCACGCACATCTCGCTCTGGTTCTGGGCGTCGCGGTGTTCGCGTTTCCAATCTACATGGCTTTGAACGGGTCGACGTGGGATGCGGGGACCATCGGCGGCGGGCGAATGCCGCTGTACCCAGGCGCTGAAGCCGCGGCCAACTACGGCCAGGCTTGGTTTTCGGGCGAGGGCGCCCGGGCAAAAGGGGCGCCCGTGTCGGTCATGATGATCAATTCGTTCCTCATGGCCGTGATCATCACCCTCGGCAAGGTGGCGATTTCGATCATCTCGGCTTACGCCGTGGTGTTCTTCGCCTTTCCGCTGCGGATGTTCTTCTTCTGGATGATCTTCATCACGCTCATGTTGCCGGTCGAGGTGCGCATCATCCCGACGTACGCGGTCGCGGCCAACCTCGGCTTGATCGACTCGTTTGCCGGGCTGACCGTGCCGTTGATCGCGTCAGCGACAGCAACCCTCTTGTTCCGCCAGTTTTTTCTCACCATCCCCGACGAGCTGGTCGAAGCTTCGAAGATCGACGGGGCGGGACCATTGCGATTCTTCTGGGACACGGTCTTGCCGCTCTCGCGCACGAACATCGCGGCGCTCTGCGTCATTCTGTTCATCTACGGCTGGAACCAGTACCTGTGGCCGCTCTTGATCACGACCAGTCCCGAGATGGAGACGATCGTGATCGGCATCACCAAACTGGTTTCGACCGCCGACGCCCATACCGACTGGAATCTGATCATGGCGACGACGGTGCTCGCCATGTTGCCGCCGGTTGCCGTCGTTATTTTGATGCAGCGCTGGTTCGTCCGCGGCCTGATCGAGAGCGAAAAGTGAGGCGGTGATGGCGGAAGTGAGGTTGGGGGGAGTCACCAAACAATTCGGCGCCGTTCGAGTCATCCATGGTGTCGATTGCACCATTGCGGACGGCGAGTTCGTGGTCATCCTCGGTCCGTCGGGGTGCGGCAAGTCGACCCTCCTTCGCATCATCGCCGGACTCGAACAGCAGACCTCGGGGCAAGTGTTCATCGGACCGCGGGACGTCACGCTGGTCGAGCCCAAGGACCGAAACATCGCCATGGTGTTTCAGAATTACGCGCTCTACCCGCACTTGTCGGTGTTCGAGAACATGGCCTATGGCCTCAAGGTGCGCGGAACGCCGCGGGCCGAGGTCGACACGCGCGTTCGGCGCGCGGCCCGTACGCTGGAACTCGAGGCGCTGCTCGACCGGCGACCACGCCAGCTCTCCGGTGGCCAGCGCCAACGCGTGGCCATGGGTCGCGCGATCGTCCGCGATCCACAGGTGTTCCTGTTCGACGAACCGCTGTCCAACCTCGATGCCAAGCTGCGTGTCCAGATGCGGGTCGAAATCAAGCGCCTGCATCAGTCATTGCGAACCACGAGCGTGTACGTTACGCACGACCAGGTCGAAGCCATGACGCTCGCCGATCGGCTCATCGTCATGAATGCGGGTCGGGTCGAACAGATCGGTACCCCGCTCGAGGTCTACACGACCCCGGCAAGCACGTTCGTCGGCGGGTTTATCGGCTCGCCGCCGATGAACATGCTGTCGGGCCGTTTGTCGGCGTCAGGCGATTCGGTCGAACTCGGCGACACCGCGGTGGCATTGGCGGGCGCGTTCCCGACACATGCTGGCCGGCCAATCGTGCTCGGGATCAGGCCGGAACACATGTCGATCGGCGGGCGCTCGAGGTTGTCGGCCTCCGTCGAACTCGTCGAAGCGTTGGGCGCCGATACCCTCGTTCACGCCACGACGGGGAGCGCCAAGGACATCGTCACGTTGAGATTGCCTGGTGACGCCCGGGTGGATCGCGGCCAACGGCTGGCCATCGACGTAGCGCCGGCCAACCTCCATGTTTTCGACCGCGATAGCGGCCAGCGCCTCGGTCGTTGAGTGCGCCCCGCCGAGACGTAAGTGGTGGCGCCCGAGGGCGCGGCCGCGATCGTCAACCGCGTTTGCCCGGGCGACTAGACGACCTCGGGGCCGCGAGGTTGGGCGGCAGGGCTCGGTCGCGGCCGAGCGAGCCGCCCGGATCACGGTAGCGATAGAGGTCGCCCTCGAAGTTGCGCAACACCAGATCATCGCCGTCGCGCCCGACGACATGGTCGGGCACGAGCGAGACCTTGCCGCCGCCGCCGGGGCAATCGAGGATGTAGTGCGGCACCGCGTAACCCGTCGTGTGGCCGCGCAAGCTGTCGATCAGCGCGAGGCCCGTGTCGATCGGCGTCCGGAAATGTCCCGAACCGACGATCGGGTCGCACTGCAGCAGGTAGTAGGGCTTTACCCGACGCACGAGGAGCCCGTGCATCAACGTGCGCAGCGTGTCGGGGTCGTCGTTGATGCCGGCGAGCAGCACCGTCTGGCTGCCGAGTGGGAGACCGGCATCGGCCAGGCGGGCGAGCGCCTCGTTCGCCTCCGGCGTCAGCTCGTGCGGGTGGGTGATGTGCAGCGATAGCCACAGCGGGTTGTGGCGCTTCAGCATGCGCACCAGGTCGCGCGTGATCCGCATCGGCAGCACCATCGGCACCTTGGTGCCGAGGCGTACGAACTCGACGTGTTTGATCCGGCGCAACCGGGTCAGCAGCCAGTCGAGCTTGTCATCGGCGATGGTCAGCGGATCGCCCCCCGAGACGAGTACGTCGCGCACCTCCGGATGCGCTTCGAGGTAGGCGAGCGCGTTCTGCCATTGCGATGTCGAGAAGGTGGCTTCGCCCTGGGCGCCCACGAGCCGCGCCCGGGTGCAGTAGCGACAATAGGTGGCGCAGAACTTTGTCACGAGAAAGAGCGCGCGATCGGGATAGCGATGCACCAGGCCCGGCACCACCATCGCCGGGTCTTCGCCCAGGGGATCGACGTACTCGCCGGGCCCGCGAACCTGCTCGGCGCTCACGGGAATGTGCGTGCGGCGCAGCGGCTCGCGCGCGTCGTCCCGGCCCATCAGCGCGGCGTAATAGGGCGTGATTCCGACCGGCAGGCCGCCGCGCTGGGCGAGCACGGCACCGCGTTCGTCGTCCGACAGGACGAAGACCCGCTCGAGGTCGGCCAACGAACGCAACCGGTGGCGCGCCTGCCAGCGCCAGTCGTTCCATTCCCGCACCGTCGTGCCGGGAAAATTTCGTGCAACGAACGCGCGACGTTCGGGCGCGATCATGAATCGGTCGCGCCGTTCATGCTCGACCATGTTCGGGTCTGGAGCCGTAAGCGGCTCGAGAGGAGAAATCGACCGGTCCTCATTCATGAAGCGCCGTGATCGGGTGGAGGTTCATGGTGGGCGCGGCAAGTTTCGAACTTGCGACCCCTACGATGTGAACGTAGTGCTCTACCACTGAGCTACGCGCCCGCCCGGCCGCCATATAGGCGGCGGCTTCCGGGGGTGTCAAGAACGCCAGGCCGGGGTCAGGCGCGCGAGCGCAGCTGGAAGTTCGGTGGCGTGGTCGATCACCGCATCGGCGCCCAACTCGCGCGGCGGCACCGCCGTATACCCATAAGAGACCGCGACCACGGGCACACCAGCATGGCGCGCGGCGGCGACATCGGTGCCCGAGTCCCCAACCATCACGGCCTCGGACAACGGTCCACCCAACGCCTCGGCGACGCGCGTGATGTGTCCGCCGTCCGGCTTGCGCACCGGATAGCTGTCGCCGCCCGCGACCACCGCGAAGAACCTCTCGAGGTCGAGCGCGCGCAACAGGGCCACGCTGAAGTCGTGGAACTTGTTGGTGCACACGCCGAGCCGGCAACCCTCGCGCCGTAGCTGTTCGAGCACGACGATCATCCCGGGGAACGGCTCGCTCATCACGGCGATATTGGCGCGGTAGTGATCGAGGAAAGCGGTGATCGCCCGTTCGTTGTCCTCGGGCGAGGGCATGCGCCCGGCCGCGGCGAAGCCGCGAGCCACCAGCGCCCGGGATCCGGCCCCGATCAGGGGCCGGATGGCCTCGGTCGACAAGGGCTGAATCGAAAACTGCGCCATCGCGGCGTTGAGCGAGGCCGCGAGGTCGGGCGCGGTGTCCACCAGCGTGCCGTCGAGGTCGAAGATGACGATCGGACTCATCGGCCTAACACTTGGAAAAACATCGTGACTTGGCCCCCTTTGGGCGCTATGGCACTTTCCGCGCGCGAAAATTCCCTTCGCGCGCCGCATTGGTAACGCAGTTCGCCCCGATGCCACAAACCGAGGTTGCTGCCATCGTCCTTGCCGCCGGCAAGGGCACGCGCATGCGTTCCGACCGGCCCAAGGTGATGCACGCCCTGGCCGGGCGGCCGATGATCGCCCATCTCCTCGACACCGTACGCACCCTCGGGGTCGGGCGCACGGTCGTCGTAGTGGCGCCCGGCATGGACGAGGTGCGCAGCGTCGTCGCCCCGGCGGCGATCGCCGTCCAGGAACAACCGCTGGGCACCGGTCATGCGGTCGCCGCGGCCAGGTCGGCGCTTGCCGGGTTTTCGGGCACGGTGCTGGTGCTCTTTGGCGCCGATCCGCTGGTGAGCCAAGGGACGCTCGCCAAGATGGTGGCGGCGCGCACCGCCGATCCCAAGATCGGGCTCGTCGTCCTCGGGTTCCGGCCCGCTGACCCGGCGCAGTATGGACGCCTCGTCGTCGCCCCCGACGGCGCGCTCGAACGCATCGTCGAGTTCTGGGACGCCGACGAGGCCACGAAGAAGATCGATCTGTGCAATTCCGGCGTCATGGCGATCGACGGCGGCAGACTCTTTGCCTGGCTCGATCGCATCACCAACAAGAACGCCAAGAACGAGTATTACCTGACCGATATCGTCGCCGTGGCCCGTGCCGACGGCGTGCGGGCGGTCGTGGTCGAAGGCGGCGGCGAGGAACTGACCGGCGTCGACTCGCGGGCCGATCTCGCGCGCGCGGAGGCGATCGTGCAGGATCGCCTGCGGACCGACGCGATGAAGAACGGCGCCACCCTGATCGCCCCGGAAACCGTGTGGTTCTCCTGGGACACCAAATTGGGGCGGGACGTGGTGATCGAGCCCAACGTGTTTTTCGCGCCGGGCGTCGTCGTCGGCGACGACGTGACGATCCGCGCCAACTGCTACCTCGAAGGCGCGAGCGTCGCCTCGGGCGCGATCGTCGGGCCGTTCGCCCGGCTGCGTCCCGGCACCACCATCGGGCGCGAGGCGCACATCGGCAACTTCGTCGAGGTGAAGAACGCGGCGGTCGATGCGGGGGCCAAGATCAATCACCTCACTTACGTGGGGGACGCCCACGTCGGCGCCAAGGCCAACGTCGGGGCGGGAACCATCACGGCCAACTACGACGGCTTCCGCAAATCGCATACCGAAATCGGCGCCGGCGCCTCGATCGGCTCGAACGCCGTGCTCGTCGCGCCGGTATCGGTCGGCGATGGCGCCGTGGTCGCAGCCGGCGCCGTCATCACCGAAGACGTGCCGGCCAACGCGCTCGCCGTGACACGGGCGCCGCAGGTGATGAAGCGCGGCTGGGCGGCCGAGAAACGCGCCCGCGCCGGCCAGAAGAAGGGGAAGAGCTGATGTGCGGCATCGTCGGCGTCGTCGGGCGGAGCGATGTGGCACCGCGGCTCCTGAGCGCTCTGCGGCGGCTCGAGTATCGCGGCTACGACTCGGCCGGCATCGCTACGGTGGTCGACGGCGAGCTTGACCGGCGCCGCGCCGAGGGCAAGCTCGACAACCTCGAGACCCTGCTCAAGAGCCGCCCGATCCCCGGCCACATCGGCATCGGCCACACCCGTTGGGCGACCCACGGTGTGCCCAACGAAGTCAACGCCCACCCGCACGCCACGACCAAGGTGGCGGCCGTGCATAACGGCATCATCGAGAACTTCCGCGAGCTGCGCGACGAATTGACGGCGCTCGGCCACAACTTCGAGAGCGACACCGACACCGAGGCCGTCGTCCACCTGATCACCCACTACCTCGGGACGGGGCTGGCGCCGGCCGCGGCGGTGTCGGCGGCGCTCAAGCGCCTCGATGGGGCGTTCGCGCTCGCCATCGTCTTCGCCGGACGCCACGACCTGATGATCGGCGCGCGTCGCGGCAGTCCGTTGGCGGTGGGCTGGGGCGCGGGCGAGATGTTCCTGGGCTCGGACGCCCTGGCGCTAGCGCCGATGACGAGTCGCATCAGCTACCTCGAAGACGGCGACTGGGTCGAAGTCAACCATACCGCCGCCGTCGTCCACGACGAGACCGACCGCGTGGTCGAGCGCGAGGTCAAGTCGGTGGCGATCTCCGGCGCCGCGATCGGCAAGGGCAACCACCGCCACTACATGCTGAAGGAGATCTACGAGCAGCCCACCGTGATCGGCGAGACGCTCAACGCCTATTTCAATCCGGCGACGCGCAACGTGCAGATCCCGGCGCTCGATCTCGATCTCGCCAAGGTGCCGCGCATCACCATGGTCGCCTGCGGCACGTCGTATTACGCCGCGATGGTCGCCAAGTTCTGGCTCGAACGCTACGCCAAGATGCCGGTCGAGATCGACATCGGCTCGGAGTTCCGCTACCGCAACGCGCCGATGCCCGAAGGCGGACTCGCGGTGTTCATTTCGCAGTCGGGCGAGACCGCCGACACGCTGGCCGCGCTCCGTTACGCCAAGGCCCAGGGCCAGCGCATCGTGTCGCTCGTCAACGTGCCCGAAAGCACGATGGCGCGCGAAAGCCACCGCATCATGCGCACCAAGGCGGGGCCCGAGATCGGCGTCGCCTCGACCAAGGCCTTCACCTGCCAGCTGGTGGCGCTCGCCACGCTGGCGATCGCGGTCGCCCAGGCGCGCGGCGCCATCGACCGGCGCGAGGTCGACCGCCTGATGACGGCGATCGCGGAAGTCCCGGCGAGCGCGGTCGAGATGCTGCATCGTGACGCGGTGATCAAGGAGATCGCCGAACCGGTGTCGCGGGCGCGGGACGCGCTCTATATCGGTCGCGGCACGTCGTATCCCATTGCGCTCGAAGGCGCGCTCAAGTTGAAGGAGATCTCCTACATCCACGCCGAGGGCTATGCCGCCGGCGAACTCAAGCACGGGCCGATCGCGCTGATCGATGAATCCGTGCCGGTCGTCGTCATCGCGCCCTCCGACGAGCTGTTCGAAAAGACGGTGTCGAACACCCAGGAGGCCCTGGCGCGCGGCGGGCGGGTGGTGCTGTTCAGCGACAAGCGGGGGATCAAGGCGTTGGGTGATCGCGCCTGGCGGGTGGTCGAACTGCCCGAGGTCGACCCGTTCGTCGCGCCGATCCTCTACGCGATCCCGGTGCAACTCCTCGCCTACCACGTTGCGGTCGCCAAGGGCACCGACGTCGACCAACCGCGCAACCTCGCCAAGTCCGTCACGGTCGAGTAGGGCCCAGAAACTTGGATCGAACAATCTTGGGGACCTCGACATCTTCATTTAGGCCCGAAGTGGTCCTGTTTGCCGGGGCCGGCTTTACCAAAGGGCTTTGGCCCAAGGCCCCTCTTGGGAAGAACTTGTTCAAACATGTGCTCGACAAGACGGCGGAACTTGGTGACAAACAATTCTTTGTTGAGTCGGTCGAATCTCTGTTTCCCTCATGGTCGCCTGGCGTAAGCCTCAGCTTTGAGGCATTTCTGGCGAAGATCGAAGATGCTCGCACGCATGCACCCAAGGAGCATCCGTTGCAAAGGCATGCGGACCGCCTCCAGGCACTAACGATTGCAGCCCTTGGTCGCGCTGTACACAACACCGCCGCAGGGAAGGCTTACTACGGCGGCGGAGAATCTACTGGCGATCTGATCAGATTGCTGCGGCGCTGCCTCGATGAGGATAAGTCAGTCGCGGTCATAACAACGAACTACGATCTCTATCTGGACAAGGCGGTCAGTTGGATAATCGGTGAGGAGCTCTACAAAGAAAGCCCGCCCCCGAAGGGACACGAGGTTAGAGACCTACGCTTCTATCAGTATGGGTTCCCTATAGACGGGCTTGTAGAGGTGATCGAAGGACGGTCGATCTATGTGCGTCGAAAGCGGCACTGGAAAAGCCTCCATGAACGACTACCGATTGCACTCTACAAGCTTCATGGAAGCTTAAACTGGACATACTGCTCAGCCTGCAAAGCGGTGCTTCTGGCTCGCCGTCGGGCAGATCTATTCGCGGTCTTCGACGTCGGTCATCCGAGTTGTCCGACCTGCAAGGGTCCGTTGGGTAAGGTGCTGATTCCGCCCGCATTTTCCCAGCATCATGGACATCCGATTATCAAACGGACTCGGGCGCTGGCATTGAATGCGCTCACGTATGCGCGGCGTGTCGCTTTCGTGGGCTATTCGGCGCCGGCAGCTGACGCAGCGGTGGCGCAGCTCGTAACAATTGGACAAACGCGGTCGTCGCTACGGAATTGCGGCCCATGGAAATACTGGGTTATCGATCCAGATCCGGCCGTTCATGATCGCTACAGGGCCATGCTGGGTCCAGCAGGAGTCTTTTGGAAGCGGAAGTTTTCCCCGGGGGGCCTTCTCCGTAACGGGTTGAACGACATTCTGTTTGGGTAACGCCTGGGCGATCAACGGGAGACTCGGATAACAGAGATTGCTCGCCCACTTCGAACTCCATCACCTTTGAACGTGGGGCAGGCTATAGCGTCACCTTCCCCGATTTCCCCGGCTGTTTCTCGGCGGCTGACGTTGCCCCGAAGTCTTATCCAGAGGGTACTGGAATTCGGTGCTCAGTTAAGCCCAAGTGGGCGGGTTGAGCAACCGGTCGGACCGCGAAGCCATCAGGGAGCGAAGCGGGCCGATCCGGTCGCGGATCGACGGTGGCGGCGTAAGCCTGTGGTGTCATCCAGCCGAGGCGTGAGTGTGGGCGGCGTTGGTTGTAGTCGTTGCGCCAGGCGTCGAGCGCGTCGCGCGCCTGTGGTGGCGAGCGGAACAGGGTCTCGTTCAGCAGTTCCTCGAGCAGACGTCGCATTCTCCCGGCTCAGTGTGTTATTGTGAAACACTTGGTCCCCGCCGGACATGCCCCTAAAAAGGCCCCGGCGGGGTTTTGCTTTTTGGGCGTGTGACCTGCCACTGAACATTCATCCATTGGCGATTAGAGCCTCGGCCGGTGATACGCCTTTCGGCGCGGTGAGTTGG
>VGES01000058.1 GCA_016869765.1 Alphaproteobacteria bacterium | reverse complement strand
CCGCTCGCGGGCGTGCGGTCGCACGACCCGGATCTGCCGGAGATCCGCGTGGCGGTGCGCACCGGCGACACCCCGGCGAAGGCCCGCCAGCGCATGGTTCGAAAGCCGCCCCACATTCTGATCACCAAGCCCGAGTCTCTCTACCTGGTGCTCACCGCGGATCGGTCGGCCGCGATGCTCCAGTCGGTACGGACCGTGATCGTCGATGAGATCCACACGATCCTCGACTCCAAGCGGGGGAGCCATCTCACGCTCAGTCTGGAACGGCTCGAAAGGATCGCCAAGGCGCCACTCCAACGGGTGGGGCTGAGCGCGACGGTCCGGCCGGTGGAAGTCGCGGCACGCTTCCTCGGCGGGCAGGACCCCGCCCGCCAGCACGAGCAGAGGCCGGTTCGGTTCATCGATGCCTCGTATCGCAAAGCAATGGACCTGAAGGTCTGCGCCGTCGTCGACTCATATGCCGACCTTCCCGCGGGCTCGGTCTGGCCAGTCATCGTACCGGCGGTCGCTCAGATGGTGGACGCACATCGGTCGACGCTCATCTTCTGCAACAGCCGCCGCACCGCCGAGCGCACGGCAGACCGACTCAACGAGCATCGCCTTCGCGAGGCCGGAGTCGATGCCGACACTCCAACGCCCGGGGTGCGCGGCAGTGGCAGCATGTTCGGGATCGGCGCACGGGCGGACAGGCTCGCCGCCGCGGGCATCCCCCCGATCCGCGCCCATCACGGCAGCGTCAGTCGCGCTGCCCGTCTGGTGATGGAGGCCGAACTGCAGGCAGGACGGCTGCCCGCCCTCGTGGCGACCGCTTCGCTCGAACTGGGCATCGACATCGGCGAGGTGGACGCCGTCGTCCAGTTGCAGTCACCACGCTCGGTCGCGAGCGGTCTGCAGCGAGTGGGTCGGTCCGGCCATCTCGTCGGCCAGACGTCGTGGGGGCGGATCTTCCCCACTCATGCCGAGGACTTTGTTGAGGCTGTGGTCATCGCGCGGGACATGCTCTCCGGGGACATCGAGGCGACCACCGTGCCGGAGAGCGCGCTCGACGTCCTCGCTCAGCAGATCGTCGCTATGGCTGCGGTCGAGACGTGGGATCTCGACGACCTCTACAGCGTGGTGCGCGGAGCCTACCCCTATCGCTCGCTGCCGCGATCGGCGTTCGACGCGGTCATTGCCATGCTTGCCGGGCGGTATCCGACGACACTCTCGAGACACCTCAAACCGCGCATCGACCTCGACCGTGGCGCCCATCGGATCGCGGCACTCCCCTCCTCTCGGCTGCTCGCCACCCGCACCGGCGGCACCATCCCGGACCGTGGTCTGTTCGCGATGGTCACCGCCGATAGCCGCAAACGGATCGGCGAACTGGATGAGGAGTTCGTCTTCGAGACCAGGCGCGGCGACACCTTCGTCCTCGGCGCGCAAGTCTGGCGAGTAAAGGAGATCACCGAGAGCCAGGTGCGCGTCGAGCCCGCGCCGGGGGAACTCCCGCGCATGCCGTTCTGGCGGGCCAAGGCTCCCGCACGAGGATTCGAACTCGGAAAGCGGATCGGGGCGTTCCGGCGCGATCTGGCAGGACTCCTCGCCGCGCTGGACGATCGCGATCTGCAGCGGATCGCACTGCTCGCAGATGAGGGTCCAACGGGCGAGCGCGACGCCGATGAGCCATCACCCGCACTCCGCGAGGTGGTGGCTCTCCTGCGGGATCGCTGCGCCTTCGATGCCCGTTCCGTGCGCGCGCTGGTCGAGAGCGCGCGCACGGAACTCCTGCGCGACACCTTCGCCCACGATCGCCGGATCGTGGTGGAGAGCTATGAAGATGGCCTGGTCGAACCGCGCATGGTGGTCCATTCGCCCTTCGGCAGCGGTGTGAACCGGGCCTGGGCACTCGCGATCGGCGATGCTCTCAAGGAGCAGTACGGCCTCGATGCGCAGACAAACGTCGGCGACGACGGATTTCTCCTGCGGTTCGGCGGCGCCGAGAGTCCGCCTGGCGCCGAGGTCGTCGCGCGGCTGACGTCGGCCGAGGCCCGGGAGCGCTTGCCGCGCGCGCTTCCGGCCTCGGAACTCTTTGGGGCGCGGTTTCGGGAGAACGCGGCGCGCGCACTCGTGCTCCCGCGCACGTCGGGCGGCCGGCGCACCCCGCTCTGGCTCAGCCGCCTGCGCGCTAAGGACCTGCAGCAGGCGACCGGCGCGCTGGCTGACTTCCCGATCACCATCGAGACGTACCGCGACTGCCGCGCCGATATCCTGGACCTTGGCGCCCTGACTAAGGTCCTCGACGCAATCGCCTCCGGGGAAATCACGGTGGTCGGGCGCGTCAGCGAAGCGCCTTCGGGGGTGGCTGCGGGTCTCGACTACCGGTTCGCCATGCAGTACATGTATGAGTACAATGCCCCCGCGGCGAACGTCAGTTCGCGGCGCTCAACGTCAATCGGGCGCTGCTCGGCGAACTGCTGCGCGATGGCAGTCTTGCCAGTCTCGCTCAGCCAGAGGCGATCGAGGACGTGGTCGCCCGTGTCGAGCGTCGCGCGGCCGACTACCGGATCGAGCAACCGACCGACCTCCTCCAGGCGCTCTACGAACTCGGCGACATGACGACGGATGAGATTGCGCGCGCGTCCGAAAGCGACACTACCCGGGCTGGTTGGCGAACCTCGCCGGCCGCCAGCAGATCGTCCCCCTCCGGGTTGGTGAGGAGACACGCTGGGTCCACGCCGATCGCTTCGGGAAGTACCGCGCTCTCGGCGATGATCCCCGGCCGATCCTCGTTCGGGCGGCGCTGGCCCGGGGCATCACCGACACGCCTACGCTGGCGCGGCGCTATCTGGTCAGCGAGGCCGTGGTGCAGGAGTCGCTTGAGGCAGAGCCTGGGCTCCTTCGCGACCGTGTTGGTCCGGGCGCGGAGGAGCAGTGGGTCGAGCCGGTGCCGCTGGGTGCGTACGCGCACTTCTTGCTCGACTGGCAGGGGATCAGTCGGGGCAGCGCGCCGCGCGAGAACGAGGCGGCGGCGGTCGAAAAGAGCCAGCGGCAGCTGACGCGGATCCTCCAGCAACTGCGCGGATTCAGCGCCCCCCTGACGACATGGATGCGCGACATCCTGCCCGACCGTCTCGGGGATGAGGGCCAAGCGGGCGTTGAGCACCTGCTCCAGTCCGGCGAACTGATCTGGGCGATCGATCGTGGCAACGATCCCCGACGTACGCGCGTACGGTTCATGTTTTACGGCGAGGGACGGCTGTTTCTCGAACCGATGCCCACGGGGGAAGGCCTGAGCGAGAACGCTCGGCGCGCGCTCGCCGCGCTTCGCGAGGAGGGCGCCTCTCACCTGGCCGATCTGGTCGACCTGCTCGAGGAACCACGTGAGGCCGTGCGACTCGCGCTCGGCGAACTGGCCATGGCCGGAATGGTCACCAACGACACGCTGGCGAGCCTGTACGCACTCGGCGGCCACGCCGGAGAGCCAGCGCCACCGAGCGGGCGCAGCGCGCTCGCGAGCCAGCTTGCCGCGCTCTAAACGGATCGGCCGCGGCCGCTGACCCGGCGCACCGTTGGCGTGAGGCGCGCCGACGTGCTCGCGCGGTCGTCGCCGCGGCGACGCGCGCGCCGGGTGCCGGCGGATGGATCGGGCGCTGGTCGGTGCTGCACCGCACCACCACGCTGGGTCCGCATCGCGATGAGCGCGACCTTGCCGAGGCGCGAGCCCGAGTGCTGCTGGGCAGATGGGAAATGGTCTCGCGCGCCAGCTGTGAGAGGGAGGCCGTGACGGTCGACTGAAATTCCGTCTACGACGCGCTGATCCGTCTGGACGCGCGTGGCGACGTCCGGCGTGGCCTGTTCGTAGAGAACCAGGGTGGAGCGCAGTTCGCGCTGCCCGAGGCGATCGAACGACTGCGCGCGGCGAACGGTGCACGGCGCGACTCTTCGCCAGACGCGCTCGCCGCGCTCGATCCGGCGCAGATCTACCGGGCCGACGCGCGCCTGCCCGTCGTCCGCGTGGTCGACGGAGCGGTCGCGCTGGCCGCTGGCGAGCCCGTGGCGACGATGGATGAAGCGGAGCGGATCGCCGCCATCGAGGACGCCGCGGGTCTGGAGCGCGCGCTTCGCGCGCTGGCGCAATGGTGGTCGCGTCGGCGCAGTGGCCGCGTCACCGCCGCGGCGTGGCATGGCCGGCCGGTGCTCGAATCCCCCGGCGCGCACCATCTGGAGCGCGCCGGCTACGTGCGCGACTACGGCGCGATGGTGTGGGTCGGCCCGGCCAGCGGCGGATAGAGCACCCGCGGGGCGAGTCGACTGCTCGAGCGCCGCACGGCATCGAGTCGCGCCCAATCGCATCCTCCTACCCAGCGGGCAGGACCTGAGAGGTCGCGGCTCAATTATTTGTCATGTCTCCAGTCGACGCGCTAGAGCGGGCCAGACTGAAACGCAGATGTCTGCCGTCCCACTGCCGGCGCGCAGAAACTCGATCGCGCCGCGGCCGTTAGTCCATCGGGGCAGTGGAGCTCTGCCTCCGTCGCTCTAATGAGAGCCGTCACGCGTGGTTAAGCCTCCGGTCAGTAGGTCGCGGTTCACTAACGCGGCGAGATCACGACGTGCAAACCAATCGCCCCAATCAAGAAGTAAGCGGATTGGCCAATCGCCGGGTGGACGGCGACGATCTCGCGCGCGCCCAAGAATCTCCGCACATGCTCGCGCCCAGGCGGAAACGCCAATACGTGGAACCGCTCTGACGTCAGGAAACCGCTGACCGTACGATTCAGCCGCGCGCTAGCGCCCCGAACTACGAACGCCTCGGCGCGCAGGTCGGCGTACGACTGCTCGAAGAAATGGATCCGCGAGGCGCAGTAGCGGCTCACGTCTACGTCGGTGCGGTGCACGAAGGCGAAGTAGAACACGCAGCGGACGTAATCGTCGATCTCCGCCTCAATTGACCGGGCGATCTCTCGGAGGCGCGGGTTCGCTGGTGGGAGGGTGCCGAAGCTCGCACCAAGCCTGTTATTGTCGGCGATCGTCCGGATCCAGGCGCGCATCCCGACGCCGTTGGTGACATAGCGCAGCTCCTCGTCAGGCGCAGTACCGAGCACGTGCCTCAGGATGAACGGGCGCATTAAGACGGCACGCTCCAGCGCGTCCGCAGCAGATTCCCATTCCTCGGCGCGCATGGCGGCCTGACCTTCAATGAGCTCGGGTCGACACGGATCGGTGTGCCGTCCCAAGGCATTGAGAACAGCGCGATTGGTCATCGTGTACCGCCACCGTCGGTTCACGTCGGACGAATCCGCTGGATTGACAGACACGTGGATGATCGACCGATCGTCGAGGGCCCCGCCGAGGAACTCCGGAATGCGTCGTACCGGAGTCTACCGGACTGACGACCTGCCGCAACAGTTCCGCGAACGGAGTTAGCGGGACGCCTTGGACCCCAATTACGGACGCAGGGGCACCGGCCAGCCTGCGTCACGTAGGTCGTCGCGAATCAGGTGGGCGGCACGCAGGCAGTCGTACGTATGAAATCGTTTACCAGCTTACCGCAAAAGAGTGTCATCCGGATCGCCAGCACATTCCCAAGCAGCAACGCGCCCAGGAACGCTGCAACTGTGACTCGGACAATAGGCGCCACGCGAACGCGGTGGCGAGATGGCGGAAGAGCAATGTCGCTACCGAGCTGACGGCAAGCGGGCGCGATGGACGAAGTAGCGGGGGGCACTCAACGCGCCTGCTATCACGTGGGAGTACATTGGACGGGAAGGCGAAGTCGGCGGTGGCGAAATAGGACTGGATTCCCAGGTACCAGGCGACAACCACCTTCGCGGAAGCTCGAGTGCGTCCGATCTTCGTAACGAAGAGCGTGCCCAGAGTGATAGTGGTGGCGAAGGAGATGACGTCGATTGGCGCCACGGCCTGCAGATTGTTCCGGCGGTTTAACATTGTCCGAGGAAATGGCTACTTTGAGCCCCGACGAAGGAGTGGACGAGTCCGACGAGCGGTACCAGCACCAGCCAGAGCGCCGACAGGATGTCGCGTCCGGCCGCAACGACCATTGCGATGCTCGGCACACCGATCCAAACAACCTTCCAGACGGGTGAAGGGCGCGCCACAGCGGCGACACAGACGCGGGTGCCACGCGCGGAGCGGTGCCGGGCAGCCGGCGATGGGCTCGCTCGCCCGCCAGGAGAAACAGCCACACCGCCATCGCGTCCACTGGTCCGATACCGCGACAAGAACGATGGCCTCGCGGTTCGGCAGAAGCGTCACGAATACGCGCTCGATCACGGGCTCGGTGCCTGCGGAGAGGGTCAGCATCGGATGGACCGCGAACAAGGAGAGCACAGGTAGCCGTAGACGCAAGCGCCGCAGACCATCGTGCCAGTCCTTGACAGATAGAGAATGTGCACGGCCAACATCATCGGCACGATCAGGATGCTCGGCCGCAAGAACGATGCAACCAGCGCACCTAGGACGACCTCCAAATACATCCGCCACGAGGAGAAACCGGCATCAATCCCTGCTGGACGGCAAAGCAGTGATCCAGGACGATCAGGCCGAACAGGACCACCAGCGCATGCATCGACGCCATCGGCCAGGCGTAAACCCCGAATTGGGCGAATGGGACGAGGTAGATGATCGCAGCGATCCATTCGTCGCGCTCCGATCAATCAAGCCGCCGCCCAAGCCCGCGCAGTAAGAGCGAGGACATGACAGGAACGAGCACTTCGATGAAGAATGAAGGAGGGCGCGTGAGGACCGAGCACAGGCAGGAGACCGAAGGCGTCGATGTTGAGAAATGACGCCATACTCACTCAGCGCCGTGCTGAGGAGAGAGCCGGATTCCTGCGCAGTCGCGGCTGCGGTTCCCGAGGCTACCGTCGGCACGAACCAGATCAGGTTGTCCCACATTGTCTGAGCCGAGTACTCCGACGATCGCGCCGTCGAGGACGAGGGTCGACACTGCCTGTGCGAAACGAGACGTCAACGCAACTCGGCCATGAGACGGCGCCATAAAAGGACCGATACACGCCGTGGGAGTAAGCGCGCTGCAAGGGCCATAGCACTCGCTCGCACGGAGGGAAAGATCACCCACTTCCCCGTGCCGAGCGCACCGATAATCACCTTCGCGACGTCGCGAGGATCAGACAGCCGCTCGCCGGCACGCTCGCGCACGCCTGCCGTTCGCTGAAAGTTTGTGTGCATTCCGCCTGGGCATACCGTAAGGACCTCGATTCCCTGTGAGTCAATCTCCGCTGCGAGCGCCTCACCGAACAGCAACACTGCGGCGTTTGAGGCGGCGTAGGCGGCCATGAATGGCAGTGCTTGGAACGCCGACGACGAACTGATGAGCACGATCCTTCCGAACTGTTGCTGTCGCATGCTCTGGGCGGCAGCCTGGGCAAGCTGCAAGCGAGCAACCACATTCACTCGAAATAGGTCCGCCTGGCGATCCCGGGCCAGCGCGGCGACGGGTCCGCGCAGTCCAACGCCCGCACAGGAGAACAACTCGGCAATGGGCTCCCTCCGCCAACTGTCGGATTGCAGGAGAGCCTCGACCGCCTCGTAATCGGATAGGTCACAGAGGACTCGTTCAACGCCGCGGCGGCTTGAGAGAGTCCGCGCAAGTCCTTCTGCGTCGCGATCAATCAGCAGGAGACTGCGGCCGCGATCGTAGAGCGCCTCGGCCAACGCACGCCCCAAACCCGAGGCAGCGCCCGTGACCACCGTGCGGCCCAATGGACACACGCTCGGATTCAATCGAGTTCGCTCGCGTGCGACCACGTCGGCGACGCTGTCTCTCCAATCAGTGCGCGGCCGCCAGCCGAGTTCGCGAAGCGGCCCATCGTCTGCCGTGAGTGCCCTGTATAGAAGGACCTTGACAGCGAACGGCAGCCAGCGCGCCAGTGGCCTAAGCACGGCAGCGATGGGTGCCAACGGAACGCGAGCCTGTCCCGGAGCGGCAAGCTCAAATAGGTCGCTCAACCGCATCTCTCCGCCTGCGGCAAAGAATGTGCGTCCTGACGCCTGATCACTCTCGGCGGCCAAGATCAGAGCGGCAACAAGATCGTCGACGTGCACGACCGATAGTCTGCCTGGCCACCGAAACTTTGCCAGAAGGCGACCCGCCAGGGCTGCGCGGGCGATCACCGCGATGTGGCTGTCCTGGCGCATCTCGGCACCCACGACCATGGCCGGCCGGATGATCGAGAAAGGGAATCCTGACTCGGCCACAAGCCGCTCGGCCGCCAACTTCGATCGCCCATAGTCGGACGTCGGGTGAGGCGGCGATTGCTCGGTCAGCGCGAGAGAGCAATCGTCTTGCGGCGCCCGGTCGACGGCACCAATAGTTGAGACGAATACGAATCGCTTCAGAGTGGACGAGCCGGCGAGCGCGTCGACGAGCGCCCGTGTCCCTTCAACGTTGTCGAGTGCATAGCTCTGGCCGTTCCCCATCCGTGGATTGCCGGCTAGGTGGACCACGTAGTCGCAGCCGTGGAGCCGGTCTCGATAAGCCTCCGCATTGGCGAGCGTCCCCTGGATCACTTCAAAGCCAGAGTGCTGCAAACCATCGTCCGGCCATCGATGCGCTAGCGCCACGCCCCGGTCTCCCCGTGCCACGAGCGATCGACAGAGATGCCTCCCTATGAAACCCGTTGCCCCGGAGACGAAGTACCGCCTTGGCGTGCCCACTACTGACCGAACTCGAGTTCGTAGACCCTCACGCCGGTGAGTTCACCCGGATGTTCGATCGCTAGCACATTAAGCCGAACGACTTTGACATCGACGGGTGACCCGAGCACAAACTGTCGCCGCTCCGAATCGTGCCACGGCTCGGCGGTCTGCGAGTCCAGGAGAGTCATCGACACCACGTCCGGTCCTCCCCAGAACTCCCACTTCAATGGCATTCGCGCCGCCGCCAAATGCGGGCCCGAAATGAGCCAGTAGCGACCCACTTGACGTGCATCATTGAAGCTGACAGTCAGACTGATCGGCAGCGCGACACCCCAAACCTCCCAAAAACTCTCCGCAACTCCGTCCAACGCCGCAACCGGGCCGCTATTTGCGGGCCGAACGGAAGCCTGTACCGTACCGCTAATCTGGATCGGGTCATCACTGACACTAGCATTATAGGCCGCCATGAACGATCGCAAATCAACGAACGCGCCAGAAGGCTCGACGAACAAATCAAACCGCTTACCGTGTGAGGGGGTGAGCATTAGCAAGTCAAAGTCGGCCTCGCTTCTGATCCGCCGTCCGAACACTGCGTCGCCGATATGCACAATCGGAGGCAAGCTTTCTACTCCCGGAATTGGACTGAGAGGCGAAAACTGCGGCTGCACATGCGGACGTAGGATCACGATGCTCCGGAACACCTGCCGATCGAGACCATCCAACTGAGCCCGAAGTGCCGAAAGTTCCCTGTTCAGCATCGAGGCAGTCGCATACACACCGAAAAAAGCGACGATGGCAATACTTGCGCACAGAAATCCCGCCACCACACGCCGGTGTAACCACGGCACGACCTGTCCAAGCGCCCACAACCCCACCAGAATCGTGCAACTCCCAGTTGTGAAGAGAACCCTCACGGTTGTCGCATGACGCCCTGCGACCAAATTTGGCAACAACGCCAGTGAGATCAACACGCATATCCCGAGCGCAGAAACAATCGGTCCGAACGACGCACGCCCGCTACACCAGACGCGGCGCAACGCTGCGCCAACCCCCAGCGCACAGATGCTCACGAATGCACCCGCTGCCATGTTCCCCTCAAAATTTGTCCAGGGCTGCGCGCTTGCCGGCAAATAGTACAAAAACAACCGTTCGATCGCTGTCGCGACGAGGCGATCGGTGATGGCCCATTCATACGAGCCGACCGGCGTCCGGCCATCGGTCAGCGGGAACACAAACACTCGATGGACGCCCGCGTACATGCCGTACGCAACGGCGAGCAAGATCGCGGCACCACTGAAGAGTCGTATTAACTGCCTTGCACTCATATCAACGCGCGACAGCGAAACATACACGACCGGGACGATGAAAAAGGTCGCTGATGGTGAGTAAAAAAACAGTGCGCCTGTCAGCAGCGAAACCACCAGTACGCTCGTTCGCCATATCGAGCGGGATACGGCGCCGGCGAGATACGCATGCGACGCCGCGAGAGCGAGACAAATCGGCGGATTGAAGTATACGAAATTCGAAGCCCACAGACTGTTCAGTTGCATCGTGGAGTGAAGGAACACAAGCAGCGTCGCCGAACCGGGAGGCAGCCGTCCCGTTCCAAATCGCCTGACTAGCCACCAAAAATAAATTGCATTCAGCGCCATTGTCGCGACGATAATGACACGCCACAGACGCAAATCCTCAAATGTCGTCAACGACAGAAATTGCAGATTACGCGCGAAAGCCGCTAAAGGCCTACCAATACGAATTGATTCCGCCGTTTCAGGATGGCCGGTGCAGCAGTACCTCGTTTCATACGCCCAGGCCCAGAAATCATTATGATAACCGAACTCGAAGATCGCAGCCGGTGCGTAAACCCCGACCAGCACAAGACAAATACAAGTAGGAGCGAACGCTGATACGATGATCGACCTATACGCGCCGTTGTGGATGAGCAAGCCCGCAACCCTCCGCGAAAACAAACCTCACTTTTTGAATTGTCATCAACGTCGGTTCGCCACCATTTTCCGTGACGACAATTCGAAAATGTCGTACCGGTGCTGATGCCTCAAACGACCACAGTCTACGCGGCGTATCTCGGGTAAAGCCGGCATCTCGCACTCGCAAATGGTCCGTCCAATTACTGCCGTCATGGCTAATTTGCAGAACGAACGCCTTTGGTGCGCGCTCGGGACCTCCGTCCTGCATCTCCAATTCAATACCGCTTACTCGCAGCGGAATAGCTGCATCAAAACGAACCCACTGAGACGAACGATCGCCCCACGGCGCGTGCCAAATGGCGTGCGGTGCCCTCATGAGTGTCTGCGGACCATAACGTGGTTCGGTAGACTCGGACGCCGAGATGGTCCAGCCCAATCGTTGCGTATTCACGTACAACAGTTTATGAGTGCCGAACATGTAGTACGTTTGAAACAAACACATATTAGCGTCCGCATACGCACGCACTTCCGAATGGATCGGACGCATCGCGCGCATGAACGGCCACCCTGCATCTTGTGGATAGGAACCCTCTCTCAGTAAAACGTAGTCGCTTTCCTGCAAATACGCTACAGCGCCGTCCAACGTGACTGGCTCGTCAATGATCGCTCCCAAACTGGGTATCGGTTGAAGTAACAGCCCCGACTGTTCGTAAACATAAGAGAAAAAACTACGGAGCGCACCGAGTTCATACGTACGGATTTCGTCCACGGATACCGCGACGCTCTGTTGTCTCTGAGCTATCACTAATGCGAACAAATCCTTGTACAAGTCCTGAATGACGAGAGCGTCCCTTTTTATCGCCGAATGTCTTCCGGAACCTGAATAGAAGCCGACCTGGGTGATTACCGCCGCTGCGATCATGACCAGCACTACGGCGACCACAAGTATTCGATGAATCAGTCGTGATGAAACGCACAATTGCGCCAAAGCCGGAGTGACAAACAGCAGTATCAGAATTACGAGGGGAGCCGCTGTCATTCTGGTGAGGTGATCGCTCTTAATAGGAAACACGACGTGCTGTACGAACGTGCTCACAACCCCAACTATCATCAACACCGTTAATAGTCGACGATCCGCCGAATCGTGCAGCAGGTGCGAGAGTTGCCAATGGTTCGGAGTCGGCAGGGAAACTCCGGAGGACTGTGAACTCGGAATCATCAGACGTGCACACGCAAGAGCGGCTAAACCAAACACGGCCGCGACTGCAAACACCGGACCGAAATCCCATGCAATCATGATCCATGAAATCTGCGCAGCTGCGTCGATGTATGACTCGCTTCCCATTGTGTAGAGACCCGCCCGCGTTTCCCGAAATGCGGGCTCGAAAACAAACCTGAAATAGTGGTCGTAGAGCGCCCGAGACCCAATGAGTAGAGGTATAGCACTCAAACTTCCCGACACGATCGTGAGAAGCCGGAAGTTCCTGAGCCGCTCGCGGGACTTATCATCAGCTCGATCCCTCAAGAATTGATAAAGCAATACCGCCAGAAATCCGCTGAACAGACCGACAAAAACGAATGCGCTCACCAAGCGTGTCGCTATGGTTAATGCGGTCAACACTGCGACCAGGATTGTTGGTTTGCGTCGCGCGAAACTATTTGACCATCCGACAAGATAGAAGACGATCAGTAGCAAGAAGAAGAGCACCAGATCAAAATGGAAATCGACAATATTCAGCCCAGGCCCATCACCGCGAAATGGACTCTGCATTGCAAGCAGTAGCGCCAGTGCAGCGAACCCGGCAGTATAAGAGCGGGTTAATCTGTGAACAAATAGAAACGTGAACGCCTGCGCAACGACGTAGTAGGCCAAGTTGACAAAGGCGAGACTGAAACGTGACGGCCCGAAAAGAAACTGTGGAATGAGGGCTTCAAGGAATAGTACTATTCCCCACGGACTGCGCACAGCATGTTCGGCAAGTACTTCCCAGTTACGTGTGCGGACGGCTTCGAAAATTTGGTAGTTGATAAAAACATACCAGGTGGGATCGCCATGGAGAATGTACGTCCAACTGACCTCCCGTTCGATGAACGATCGGAACAGAAGCACCTGAACAACGACGAGCGCACCGAGACCGAAGAGAACATTGCGTCGTTTCATGGATGGGGCCATCTGGGTGAAGATGCTCATGATCGGGAGGTACCTCACTACTGCCATCTGGATGATGATAATCGAGCACTGGTTGGGCCGCTTCGTCCTTCCAATCGCTGCATCGTTGCGGCCCGCTTGATCGGCTGAGTCGCCGCTGCGATGATCCGCACCGCAAGCACGATTGAGAGTCCGGCCAGGGCGATTGCGCCAGCCTGGGCATTCGCGTCGCCTCGCGCGAGAGCGACGACGGTGAAGAACCCCAACCCGACGATCGCCAGCCACGGCATCACGTGAAAGAGAATCCCGTGGAGCGCCCAGAGTGGGAAGGCGGCGGCGAGCAGAACGGCGGTCGCCGCAAGCAAGGTAATGCCCTCGACGCCCAGTGGTCGCGATGGCTCAATGGCCATATCGACATCGATACCAGTCAGCGCCACCGCCGACGTTGCCAGGAATCCGACGAGCACCGCCAATGCATCGCGAGAGCGAAGTTTCGACGGGGCGAGCCTTGAAAGCACCACGCCGCCGACGCTAACGACGAGGCCAGCGGCGAAGCCAGCCTCACCCGCGATCACCGTCCCCACGCCACAGACGGCGCCGCCGATCAGCCACAGCCGACTCGCAGATCCTTTTGTCGAGCTCTCGAGGACAGCAAGAAGGACGAGTCCACCGAGGGGAACGATCGCGAAGAAAGGATTTCCGCCGAGCGCCACAGGGGCCAGTGAGCCCACCGAGGTCAACAGGAACTCGAGAACTGTGGGGGTACGCGACAGATGGGTTGTGGACATGACATACAGAAGAACAATTAGCAGCGAGGCGACGGCAAACACCGAACCAGCCTCACGTGGACCTGCCAGCGCCCCCGCGACCAGAGCGGCCGACGCAGGCAAGGCGGCCGCCCACGGCCAGCGCGCTCGACCAGGGTCCGTGCGCGGCGGTGCCCACGACAGGCTCTGCGGACCGCCGCCGGAGGAAGTGAAGGAAGGCAAACGACTCGCCTCCGCGATTCGGTCCCAGATCTCGCCTGCAGCGCGCCAGTTCGTGACGCGCAGATCCTGGTGTTCCCCACGTCGCGCCACACTGTGCAGTGAATCGCCGGCGACGTAGAACTGAAAGGCCTCACCGGGCACCCTGAGCACGTGCGCATCACCACCAAGGTGCCACCTCACGACGTAGTTGGCGTCATCCACCTCGGCGGTGAGCGAACGTCTGATCTGACTCAAAGCGCTATTAGGAGCCATTCCCATTTCGTGATCGAATTGGCGACTGCGCGCCAAAAGCAAATGATAAAGAACGCGTGATCTCACGTCAAACGAGCGCTCATAACCAGCCCCGCCTGCCTAGCGATGTCCGATGCAATGTCCGTCATCTGAGCTGCGGTATACCGTTTCAAACGCCGGTGAGTACCGCCCGAAAGAAAAAGACGAGCCCGCCGCCACATCGGGACGAAATAGCGAGCGGAAATACTGATCTCGGGAAAACTGCCGTACATGCAGCCGGAGCAGCTGCTAGCGATCGCGGTAGCCTCTGAACGCAGAGTCGTACCGCGATACCACTCCGGAAATCTCTCATCATACACCGGGTATGCTCGCGGCATACGATAGTCGCAGCACACAGCCATATCGCCATTTGGTTGAATCGCGAAATAAAGGTTTGGAGCGTCGCACTTGCCGCCATTTCGGCGTCGCCAACGAACAGGCTCTCCCGCAATGAAACGATAAATATCTTCCAAATACTCGTCGGAATCATAGACATTCATACCTTGTTCGTCGCGAAGCCTCTTAACATCCTCAAGCACTTCCCGTACGCGCGTGAATTGAGACCGTTGAAACTGAAGTGCCGAATCGAATGTACTGAAACTGCGAGGTTCGTTAGGGGAAGTTTGATGCGCAGGTACAAGCGACACCCACCATCCGATTTCGGTTGCAAAACGAATGACACTGCCGATATGATCGAGATTGCGCGGAGCAAGCACACAGCCAAGCGCGCAAAACGACTCTTCTGGAAACAACTCGTTGACCGTGGCGATCGTCGCTATCGCGCGATCCCACGACCTTTTGAACCCTCCATTAATAGTGTCCTGTAGAGTTGGAACCAAGGAGTCGAGCGAGATCGAGATGTCGTGAGCGCCAACCGCAACCATCTCTTCGAGCCTAGCGCGTGAGGCGAGACCATTAGTCTGCAGTCGAGGATGTACGCCGTTCTCGATCATGGCTGCAGCAATCTGGCATATATCCCGTCGTACGAACGGCTCACCACCGGTCAGAAGGACCACTGACGTACCGATACTGGCGAGATTTTGAGCGATCGCTCGCGCCTGATCGATCGTGCACTCCTCCTGATCGGCATTCGCATAAATCACATTGCACTGCTCGCAAGTGAGGTTGCATCGAGCAGTCACGTAGTATTGAACATAGATCGGAACATCCTTGGTCACGACTGACGCAGCAAGCCGTGAAAGGCCACCTTCGAAAAATGATGCCACTATTTGCGAACCACGACAGCGATGTTCCAGCACCACCAGCCGACGCCGGGAAGCATTCGGAGAAGAAAGTCGTCAAGTCTCATGAGCGGAGTGATCACAGGACGCAAACTTTTCTCACGCACGAGAATGAGTTTCCAGTATCGCTCCGAAGACGGATGAATGTGGTCGATGAAATAAAATTTCAAAAAAATGATCTGAGCCGTGAGCCAAAAGTGACGACACCTCACCTCAGTGAAGCGTTCACGAAACACGGCGATGTCCTGCCGCCGAATCGGACGTTCATCCGGAGTTCGTACGCGCGCCGCCATCCGACGGTAAACGTTAATCGCCGGATTGTGCGCCAGTGGATCCCAGAAAGCACCGAAACCTCCAGGCTTCAAAACTCGCCTGACCTCATCGAGACAACGCGGAGCATCGACATGGTGAAGCGTGTTTGCGCCGTAAACGATATCGAAAGACTCGTCCGCGAAAGCCGACAGATCGTCGGCCGACGCAACCATCGTCGATACGCTGGTGCGATGTTTTGCCGCAACCGCGTCGACAACCTTGAGCATACCGGGTGAAATATCGGTCGCCACGACATCGGCACCCTGTAATGCGAAGTATACCGCGCCTTCGCCCGCGCCGGTGCCGAGCTCGAGCACTCGCCTCCCCTTCAGGTTACCAAGTTGGGTAATGATCCAGGCCGCCTCAGGACACGTGCTGCCAGTGAACGACTCGTTCACCCGAACCTGAGCTACATCGATCGAATCCGCCCATCCGTCATGAAAGACGCGCTCTCGAACTAGAGTCTGCTCGGAATCCTGCCCCGTAGGTTTCAACGACGCTTCCTTCTGTAGCTTTCGGTGACGACGGCACGCCTGGGTCTGGAACACCAATCGACTGCGGCAAGCACGAATCCGATCGGTAGCACGACCGGGACGAGCGCGACATTGAACCGATCTAGTCGCATCAGTTCTCGGTCCGACAGATCAAACGTGAAACCGCGCTTCATTCGGAAGTATTGATAGTTATGTACCGCATTGAACAGATTTAAAAGACTTTGAACGTATCCAAAAATAATATAATCCGCGAATGCAAAGCTGCGCTCTCGCTCGAAGCCATATCTATTCATCAAGATATCGAGCGACTGTGACGTAAATTGATGGAGATGGTTCGGGACATCATAATACGCATAGCGTTTGCCGAAAATTCGGTACTGAAGGGACCGCGCGTTTGGCACCGCGACCAAAAGGCTGGTGTCGTTGTCTGAGATATCCGAAAGAATTGTCAGCATTGCGTCGATGGAGTCGGCCGGCATGTGCTCAAGAGTGTGCCACATGGTGACGACTGACGGAGGCGGAATATCTCGTGGCAGCACGGGCTCAATTGGGATACCTAATTGGTCGCGCGCGAAAGCGGCGCACTCGGGTGTGATTTCGATTCCAAGGATTCTTTCGTAGATACGCCGATTGTGGTGCAGAAAGCGGCCACTGGCAGCACCGATGTCGACGAGAAAACGGCTCGAGCGACTCACCATGACCGCGAGGACAGACTGTGACGCGACGAGATAGTCGGTCGCGGCGGGTTCAGGCAGCGACAAAACGTCGTTGACGATGTACGTTTGAGTTTGGCCACTTGCGAGCATCTCATGCCCGCACACCTGACAGCAACGATAACCGTTGCGCGTGCGAAGGGACATCTCCCCGCCACAGACAAAACATCTTGAGTCGGCTACATCGGGCATTTGCCCATCACAGTCCGCGCCTTGGTGGCGTCTGCGACGTGAGGTGAGAACGCCGCCAGACCCACAGGAAGTTCGTCGCCAGGCTCCACCCCACGGTGCCGCAGTTGCCTAGCAGGGACGCGGCCAAGTAATGGATGCCCCACGCGGCAGATCCGTTGGTAATCGACCACCACACCACGAAGCTGCCGGCCACGGTGAGGTGAAACCTGACGAAACGCCCCCAGGAAGGTCGAGGATTGCCGAAGACCCACCGATCGTTGACAAGGAATCGCAGGCACGTCGACACCTCGGCTGTAGCGAGTGTGGCCACCATCAGCGACCAGGAAAGGACCTCGCGAAAGAATGATAGCGCTGCGAGGTTCAGGGCGGCCAGAAGGAAGCCCGCCATCAGCCACCTGGTGAGACGCCCATCGATTCTGCGCCAGAACGCGAGCCACGACTGAACCGCGCGTCCTCTCGACTTGGTCACCTCTTCGACTCAACTGCACCGCCGCGGGATGCTCCCAAGCTTCTCCACCGAGTGTCAAATGATGCCCTGCCATCGGCGGGCATCATCTCAAAGTCGAGCAACCGCAGGTCGCGCCGAACGAACCTCGTCGACGCAAGGGCAGAAACTCGGCGTCTGCTGGAATCAGTCGGTGCGGAAGAACAGGGAATCAACCGAATGGGGCGCGCGGACGTATCAATCCCCGGGTCGAGCAAAGCAGCGCGAGAATGCACGAGCGTCGGCTCTGAGTCACGCTCGAAGGTCGCACCGCACGCGCTGTCCACAACGCCTAGGAGCGGGACGATCGCCTCGTCCGGCAACTTAGCGGTACGATCACCAGTGTTGGTCAAAGAGCGCGTCGAACTGCGCGATGACCGACACGGCGCTCCGGAACCGATAGCTGCCATTGGTCTCCCTGATGCTGAGTCCCTCTCGTCGCTCTCGAACGACCCGCAAATGAGGTAGGCCGCACGTGGGCGGCGCCCGAGCCTAACACACCCGGTGCAGTCGCGAGCGGATGGACTGGACACTTCTTCCGGTTCTGCGCGCGACTGGTTGTGCCCGATCCCCGCCTGGAGAGCCTCTACTGACCGCGAGAGTTAGTGTCCCAGGACGTGGTGTCCATCGGTGGAGCGGGTGGGTTTGACAGGAAGGGCCATCGCGTGCTTCCAGGGGTTGAGCACACAACTCCGAGGAGCAACGCGGTGGCCGACGCGAGCATG
>VGES01000057.1 GCA_016869765.1 Alphaproteobacteria bacterium | reverse complement strand
AGCCGTGCCATTCGGCGGCGTCTGTTTCATCGGTCTCATCCTCATCCCCTTCAACGGTGACGATGAGCCGAAAATCCTCCGCTAGCCAAACACATCAATCTGTCTCAGGGGTGCTGACGGGGAACAGAGAGCTCGTTGAACCCGCCCCTGTCCCGACCATCCCGCCAGCACGAATCCAACGACTTTGATCAGAGTCCGTAGGGCCTTGTACCGTCGTGAATCGATCCGCGGGGGCATTGGGCATTCCTGTAAGAAAAATCTCCCGAGCCGGCGATCCTAGCGTCTCACGATTGCAGCGAACAAGCGACGTGCCGCGGAGTAGGGGCGCGCGCCCCCTCACCTCCCGTCGCTTCCGCGCCGGGTCCCTCCTCTCCCCGCTTGCGGGGAGAGGATAGCGAGCGGAGCGAGCAGGTGAGGGGCCACGATCGACATTGCCGGTACACTACGCCGCGCGTTTCCACGGCTTGATCCTCGCCAACGTCTTGGCGAGTGCGGTCTTGGCCAGCGTCGTGTCGTGGTCAGCCTGCAGGCGCAGCCACCAACCGTCCGACAGACCGAAGAACCGACAGAGGCGAAGGTCGGTGTCGGCGGTGATCGACCGCCGCCCCGCGACGATCGCGCTCACGCGTTGCGGCGGAACATCGATCGCCCTTGCCAGCGCTGCCTGCGTCAATCCCGCCGGCTTCAAGAACTCCTCCGCGAGCATTTCGCCGGGCGACACGGGTTTCAGGCGACGCGGCATGCTCACACCAGCTTGATCAACTGTTTGCCGATGTTGCCGCCGTTCAGCATCGAGATGAACGCCTTGGGCGTGTTCTCGATGCCGTGCGCAACCGTCTCGCGCACCTTGATGTGCCCGCTCTTGATCCAGCGCGCGATGGCGTGGCGCGCCTCGTCCGCCCGGTGCTCGTAATCGTAGACGATGAAGCCCCGCATGGTCGCGCGGTTCACCATGATGTAGCTGTTGGGGTCGAGGCGTTTCTCTTTCACCGCCCGGTTGTTCTGGACGATGTTGCCGACGACGACGACGCGCGCGTTCTTGGCGAGGTGTGGCAGGATGCCGTCGGCGATCCAGCCGCCGGTGTTGTCGAAGAACACGTTGATGCGTTCCGGGCAGGCCGCGCGAATGGCACCCAACAGCGCTTCCGACGAATCGTATTTCGTGTAGTTGATCGCAGCATCGAAGCCCAGGTCGCGCGTGATCCAGTCGGTCTTCTCCTTGGTCGAGGCCAGGCCCACGACGCGGCAGCCTTGAATCTTGGCAAGCTGTCCGGCGAGCGAACCGACGGCGCCCGCGGCCGAACTCACCACCACCGTCTCGCCGGGCTTGGGCTCGCAGCAGTCGAACAGCGCGAAGTACGCGGTGACGCCCGGGAAGCCGAGCACGCCCAACGAATACTGAATTGGTGCTATTGCCGGGTCGACCTTGGCGATGCCGGGCGCGTATTCCGCCCGCGCCGTCGAGCCGTCCGAGATCGCATACTCCTGCCAGTTCAGCATGCCCTCGACGAACTCGCCCACCTTGTAGCCGGGATTGTTCGAGCGCACGACCTCGCCCACCATGCGGCCGCGGATCACCTCGCCCAGTTGCAGCACCTTGCCGTAGTTGGCCTGCGCCTCGAAGCGCATGCGCTGGAACGGATCGGCCGAGAGATAGTGCGCCCGCACCAGGAGTTCGCCGGGCCCGGGCTCGGGGATGGGCGAGTCCTTGACCGCGAAGTCGCTCTCCTTCGGCATGCCCTCGGGCCTTGCCGCGAGCACGATTTGGCGGTTACGATTCGGCAGCGTCATGGCGTTCTCCCCGTTGGCCCATCCTAGCGCCAGGGCGGGCGCCGCGGACCAGGGCTAAGTGGTTGGCGGCGATGCGAAATCGCCGACGCCCCGCGACGGCCGAAAAGCCAAGTTGTTGAGTTTCCACAAGAGATTGGCTTTGTTTCGGCGCCGGCGCCCGCCGCGCTCTTAACGCATTGTAAAACAATGATAATTTCCGGGCGGTCTGTGTCCCCGCGGGTCACGGCGGGGGATAGAGCTGCACCAGTTGCTTCCCCGTATTGCCGCCCGTGAGCATCGAGAGGAAGGCCTCGGGCGCGCGTTCGATCCCCTTGGCGATGGTCTCGGCGTACCTGATCTTCCCTTCCTTGACCCAGCGCGCCATGCGGTTGCGCGCCTCCTCGGTGCGGTGGTCGTAGTCGTAGACGACGAAGCCGATGACGCTCGCGCGCGCCAGCATGATCTGCGAGAACACATCGGGCATGGTGCGCATCTTGGCGTCGTTGTACTGCGCGATGCGCCCGACGATCACGATGCGCGAATGGCGGTTGAGCCAGCGAAACATCATGTCGGCGATCGGGCCGCCGACGTTGTCGTAGTAGACGTCGATGCGATCGGGGCAGGCGGCGCGGATCGCCTGCATCAGGTCGGGCGCGGTCTTGTAGTTGATGCCGACGTCGAAGCCCAACTCGTTGACCAGGTAATCGACCTTGGCGTCCGACCCGGCGAGGCCGACGACGCGGGCACCGAACAGCTTGGCGATCTGGCCGGCGAGCGAGCCCACCGCGCCCGCCGCTCCGGTCACGACGACGGTGTCGCCCGGCTTCGGCCGCGCCGCTTCGATAATGGAAAAATACGCGGTCTCGCCCGGCATGCCGTTGACGCCGAGCGCCGTCGAGAGCGGCCCGCGCGCCGGATCGATCCTGGTCAGGCCGAGGCCGTAGTTGGCGCGCTCGCCCAGGCCGTCGTGCAGCGCGTACTCCTGCCAGCCCAGGAGCCCCTCGACGATCTCGCCTTTCCTGTAGGCCGGGTGGTTCGATTCGATCACCTCGCCCACCGTGCCGCCGATCATCGTGTCGCCGATCTCGAGACCGCGGCCGTAGCGCCACGACGGGTTCATCCGCCCGCGCTGGTAGGGATCGAGCGAGAGGTAGAGATTGCGGATCAGGAACTGCCCCGGGCCCGGACGTGGGATCGGCCCCTGTTCGAGGCGGAAATCGGTTTCCCTGGGCGCGCCCTCGGGGCGGGCCGCCAGCACGATGCGGCGGTTGACGTCGGCCATTGGTGGTCCCTCGCGTGGTTCTCGTTGTCTCGGCAGGAGGGCTCGATTATAGGAGGGACGGTCCGCGGCAACAGTGTGGCATCTCGCCGGACGGACGCCGGTTCCGCGAGCCTTAGGCGCGATGACCAATCAGCTCCGAGTAGCGTTGGCGCAATTGAACCCGACGGTCGGCGACATCGCCGGCAACGTCGCGTTGCTGCGCGCGGCGCGCGCCGAAGCGTCGAAGGATCGCGCTGATCTCGTCATCGCCCCGGAACTCGTCGTCACGGGTTATCCCCCCGAAGACCTCGTGCTCCGCCGCGCCTTCATGGACGCCGTCGAGGCAGCGGTCGGCGTGCTTGCCGAGGAGACCGACGACGGCGGCCCGGGACTGATTCTGGGGACCCCCTGGCGCGAGGGGGAGAAACTCCACAACGCCGTGCTGCTGCTGGACGGCGGCACGATCCGGGCCAAGCGCTTCAAGCACGACCTGCCCAACTACGGCGTGTTCGACGAAAAGCGCGTGTTCGCGCCGGGCCCCCTGCCGGGGCCGGCCGACTTCCGCGGCGTCCGCCTGGGCCTTCTCGTGTGCGAGGACATGTGGACGCCCGATGTCGTGGAGTGCCTCAGTGAAACCGGCGCCGAAATGCTCATCGTCGTCAACGGCTCGCCGTTCGACGACGGCAAGCAGGACGAGCGCGAACAGCTCGCGCGCGAACGCGTGCGTGAGTCCGGCCTGCCACTCGTCTACGTCAACCAGGTCGGCGGCCAGGACGAGCTGGTGTTCGACGGCGCCTCGTTCGTGCTCAACGGCGACGGCACCGGGGCGGCCCTCCTCGCGCCCTGGGAAAGCCAGGTCGTCGTCACCGCATGGACGCGCGGCGCCGATGGTTGGCGCTGCGCCGAGGGTCCGATCGTGCGCCCGGCGCCGCGGCTCGAGACCATCTATCGCGCCATGGTCACGGGGCTCCGCGACTACGTCGGCAAGAACCGGTTCCCTTCGGTGGTGATCGGGCTCTCGGGCGGCATCGATTCGGCGATCACGGCGGCGGTCGCGGTCGATGCGCTGGGGCCTGGGCGCGTGCATTGTGTCTCGCTCCCCTACAAATACACGGCACAGCAGAGCGTCGATGACGCGCGCGAGTGCGCCAAACGCCTGGGTTGCCGCTTCGACATCGTGTCGATCGAGCCCTCGGTAGAGGCGTTCAAGGCGATGATGAAGCCGCTGTTCGCGGGCCGCCGCGAGGACGTGACCGAGGAGAACCTCCAGGCGCGCGCCCGCGGCGTGACGCTGATGGCGATCTCCAACAAGTTCGGCGCCATGGTGCTCACCACCGGCAACAAATCCGAAATGTCGGTCGGCTACGCCACGCTCTACGGCGACATGTGCGGCGGCTTCTCGGTCCTCAAGGACGTCTATAAGACGACGGTGTACGACCTCGTGCGTTGGCGCAACCAGCAGCCACCCAAGGGCGCGCTGGGGCCGGCCGGCACCGTGATCCCCGAGGCGATCATCGTGCGGCCGCCGACCGCGGAACTCCGTCCGGGGCAGAAGGACCAGGACAGCCTGCCGCCGTACGACAGGCTGGACGACATCCTGGAGTGCCTCGTCGAGCGCGCGCTCCCGTTCTCCGACGTCGTGGCACGCGGCCACGATCCGGCCGTGGTCGAGCGCATGGCGCGGCTCCTGGACCTCGCCGAATACAAGCGGCGCCAGGCGCCGCCCGGGGTCAAGATTTCGCGGCGATCGTTCGGCCGCGAGCGACGCTATCCGATCACGAATGCGTTCCGCGAACGCGCGGGCGATTGACGTGCTGGTCCTCTACAACACGGCCAAGCGCGCGAAGGAGCCCTTCGTGCCGGCCGACCCCAGGAACGTCGGGCTCTACGTCTGCGGGCCCACGGTCTATGACGCGCCGCACGTCGGCAACGCCCGCCCGGTCGTCGTCTTCGACCTGTTGTTCCGCCTGCTGCGCCGGACCTACGGCGAGGCGCACGTCACCTACGTGCGCAACATCACCGACGTCGACGACAAGATCAACGCCGCCGCCAAGGAACGGAACGTCGCCATCGGCGTGATCACCGCGGAGACGGCCCGCATCTACGACGAGGACACCAAGGCCCTGGGCGCGTTGCCACCGACGCGGGAGCCGCGGGCGACCGAGCACATCGCCGAGATGATCGCGATGATCGCGGCGCTGATCGCCAAGGGACACGCCTACGCGGCCGACGGTCACGTGCTGTTCGACGTGCCCTCGATGCCGGCCTACGGCCAGCTCTCGCGCCGCAATCGGGACGAGATGATCGCCGGCGCCCGCGTCGAGGTGGCGCCCTACAAGCGCGATCCCGCCGACTTCGTGCTCTGGAAGCCCTCGACCCCCGACCTCCCGGGCTGGGACAGCCCGTGGGGTCGCGGGCGCCCAGGCTGGCATATCGAGTGCTCGGCGATGAGCCGGAAGTACCTGGGTGTCACCTTCGACATCCACGGCGGCGGGCGCGATCTCATCTTTCCGCACCACGAGAACGAGGTGGCGCAGAGCACGTGCACGCACGGCGGCGCGCCGCTCGCGCGTTACTGGGTCCACAACGGCTTTCTCACGGTGAACGGCGAGAAGATGTCGAAGTCGCTCGGCAACTTCGTCACCATTCGCGACGCCCTCAAAGCCCACCCCGGCGAGGTCATCCGCCTGGTCCTGATGTCGGCGCATTACCGCCAGCCGTTGGACTGGAGCGAGGACGTGTTGCGCCAAGCGACCGCCATGCTCGATCGCCTCTATACGGCGCTCGCCCACCTGGGCGACACCGCCAAGGCCGAGGACGATACGCTCGCGGCGCCGGTGATGACCGCCCTCGAAGACGACATGAACACGCCCGAGGCGCTGGCCGCGCTCATGGAACTGGCCGGGCGGGCCAACCGCGCGACGAATGCGCCCGAAAAGGCGCTGGTGCGTGCGGGCCTCGAAGCCGCGGGCGCAGCGCTCGGGCTTTTGGGCCGCGATCCCAAGGCGTGGCGGCAGGGTGACGGGGATCGCGATGCCGGCGCGATCGAGGCGCAGATCGCCGCGCGATTGGCCGCGCGGAAGCGCAAGGATTTCGCCGCGGCCGATCGCATCCGCGACGCGCTCAAGGTCCAGGGCATCGAACTCGAAGACGGGCCCACGGGCACGACCTGGCGGCGCGCGCGGTCCTAGACCGATGGCCGGCACCGATCATACGCAGCCCGCGTTCGAAGGTGGTCCGGCCGTCATCCTCGTCGATCCGCAGTTGGGCGAGAACATCGGCACGGCGGCGCGCGCCATGTACAACTTCGGGCTCACGGACTTGCGGCTCGTGCGCCCGCGCGACGGCTGGCCGAGCGACAAGGCGCGCAGCGCCTCTTCCGGCGCCGACAAGGTGGTCGACAGCGTGCGCGTGTATTCGACCACGGCGGCGGCGATCGCGGATCTCAATCGCGTCTATGCGACGACGGCGCGGCGGCGCGACATGTTCAACGAGGTGCTGGCGCCCGAGGACTTGGCCAAGCGCCTGCGCGAAGGGGAAGGGCGGGGCGAGCGCTGCGGGATTCTCTTTGGCGCCGAGCGGACCGGCCTGCAGAACGAGGATATCGCGCTCGCCGACGCCGTGGTGATGATCCCGACCAATCCGGCGTTCTCCTCGATCAACATCGCGCAAGCCGTACTTCTGATCGGCTACGCCTGGTTCCGCGCCGGTGGGGCGGACGTTGCGCCCGACCCCGAACTCGTGCCGGCGCCGCGCCAGGACCTGATCGGACTGTTCGAGCACCTGGAACGCGAACTCACGACCGCGGGCTTCCTCTACCCGCCGGCCAAGGTGCCGAACATGGTGATGAACCTGCGCGCGATGTTGGCGCGCGCCGGGCTGACCGAGCAGGAGGTGCGCACGCTGCGCGGCGTCGTCGCGGCGTTGGCCGGTGCCAAACGGCGGACGTAGAATAGGCGCGTAACAACGCAAGGCATGGGTCCGAGGATGCGAAAGTCGAACCTGACGAGCGCGAGGGCCAAATTGTCGTCGATTGTCACCGCCGCCGCAGCCGGGAGACCAACCGTGATCTGCCGGAGGGGGGCGCCGGAGGCGATCATCGTCGGATATCGCGAGTGGCAACGCCTGTCCCGCGTTCCGTCGTTCGGCCGGCTCCTGATGTCGGCACCATTTGAGCCGGGAGACATCCCACCGAGAGCGAAGGGGGATTGGCGGCCGGTCAAGCTAACGCGTTGATCGGCCAACGGGTTATCGCCCGAGCGATGTTCGAGTCGCGGTTTGACTTCACACCGCTCGCCGCTATATTGACGCGCTTTCGCGGGCCCCCCGGGGAGCCCGCCCAAGGAACATTCGAGAGCCCAACGACCGCATGACCAAGCGCGCCAATTCCAAATACAAGAACAACCGACGCTTCGCAGAAAACCTCTGGGGCCGTCCCAAGAGCCCGGTCAATCGGCGCGAATATGGTCCCGGCCAGCACGGTCAGCGGCGCAAGAAGCCCTCCGACTACGGCGTGCAACTCACCGCCAAGCAGAAGCTCAAGGCCTACTACGGCAACATCACCGAGCGGCAGTTCCGCAACATCTATGCCGAGGCGCAACGGATGCGCGGCGACACCTCCGAGGCCTTGATCGGCCTCCTGGAGCGTCGGCTCGACGCCGTCGTCTATCGCATGAAGTTCGTGCCCACCGTGTTTGCGGCGCGCCAGCTCGTCAACCACGGTCACGTCAAGGTCAACGGCAAGCGGGTCAACATCGCGAGCTACCGCGTCAAGGCGGGCGATGCGATCGAACTCAAGGACAAGTCGAAGCAGTTGGCGGTGGTGCTGGCGGCAACCCAGTCGGGCGAGCGCGACGTGCCCGACTACATCGAGGTCGACCACACCAAGATGTCTGGCAAGTTCGTCCGCGTGCCCAAGCCCTCCGATGTGCCCTATCCGGTGCACATGGAGCCGAAGCTCGTCACCGAATACTACTCTTCGCACTAGGCCGTTCGGCCGACGCGACCGAGAATTGAAAAGGGCCGCCCCCAGGGGCGGCCCTTCGCATTTCGATCGGGGGCGGCGCTATTGCGCGGTGACCGGCACGCCCTTTTCGCTCAGCACCTGCTGCAACTCGCCGGTCTCGAACATCTCGCGGACGATGTCGCAGCCGCCGATGAACTCGCCCTTGACGTAGAGCTGCGGGATCGTCGGCCAGTTCGAGAACTGTTTGATGCCGTCGCGCAGGCTCGGGTCGGTCAGCACGTCGATGCCTTTGAACTTGACACCGAGATGACTGAGAATCTGCACCACGGTCGCGGAGAAGCCGCACTGCGGGAAGATCGGCGTGCCCTTCATGTAGAGCACGACGGGGTTGTCCTTGACGTCCTGCGAGATGCGCTCGAAGACCGGATTGCTCATGGCTGTTCCTTTCGCGTAAGCGCGCGGTGATGCCTACCCTCGCCCGAGGCGCCGACGATTGCAACCACGGGCGACGTAGGGGATTACTTGGGCACCGAGGTCTGCAACGCCAAGGCGTGCAGCACGTCGCCCATCCGCCCCTTGAGGGCCTGATACACCATCTGGTGTTGCTGGACCCGGCTTTTGCCCGCGAACGCCTTGGACACCACCTGGGCGGAGTAGTGATCGCCGTCGCCGCGCAGGTCGGTGATGGTGACGACCGCGTCCGGGATGCCCTCGCGGATCAGCCGTTCGATTTCGCTCGCGTCCATCGCCATCGTGTGCTCCTAGGCCTGGCCCATGTACCGGGGCAACCACGCCTCGCGTCGGCGGCGCAGTTCCGCCACGGATATGGCGGTCTCGCCGGGCAGTGTCAACGCCGTGCCGGTGAAGCGGCCGAGCGCCGCCAGGGGCACGTTGGCCTTGGCCGCGGCGGCGGTGACGGCGGCGACGTGGTCGGGGGCGATCGCCAACACGTAGCGCGCCTGGTCTTCGCCGAACCAGAAGGCGTGCGCCGGCACGCCCGCTGGGGCCGCCTGCAGATGGGCACCGATCCCGCCCGCGATCGCCATCTCGGCCACCGCGACGAGAAGCCCGCCGTCCGCGGTGTCGTGGCACGCGCCGACATGCCCGGCCAGGATCTGCGCCCGCACGAAGTCGCCGTGACGGCGTTCGGCAGCGAGATCGACGGGCGGCGGCGCTCCGTCCTCCGAGCCCCACAACTCGCGCAGATAAACGCTCGAGCCGAGATGGCCCCGGGTCTCGCCCACGACATAGATGGCGAGGCCGGCGCGGCCGGCGAGCGAAACGCTGCGGCGCAGGTCTTCGACCAAGCCGACGCCGCCGATCGCCGGCGTCGGTTGAATGCCCTTGCCGCTCGTCTCGTTGTAGAGCGACACGTTGCCCGAAACGACCGGATAGTCGAGCGCGCGGCAGGCCTCGCCCATCCCCTGAATCGCCCCGACGAACTGCCCCATGATCTCGGGGCGCTGCGGGTTGCCGAAGTTCATGCAGTCGGTGATGGCCAGCGGCCGCGCGCCGACCGCGGTCAGGTTGCGCCAGGATTCGGCCACCGCCTGCCGACCGCCCATCACCGGATCGGCGGCGACGTAACGCGGCGTGCAGTCCGTCGTGATGGCGAGCGCGCGATTGCTGTCGTGGATGCGCACGACCGCGGCATCGCCGCCCGGTCCCTGGGCGGTGTCGGCCATGACCATGTGGTCGTACTGCTCCCACACCCAGCGCTTCGAACACAGGTCGGGGGTGTCGAGGAGCTGGGCCAAGGCTTCGAGCATGCCCTTGGGCGGGCCGGGCACGGCCGCCGCCGGGAGCGGCGCGCGCGCCGGCGTCGGCGTCCACGGGCGTTCGTACTCAGGGGCGGAGGCGACCAGCGGCGCGATTTCGAGATCGGCCGCGAGCTGGCCGTCCTTCCTGAGGATCATGCGGCCCGAGTCGGTGATGCGGCCGATCACCGCGAAATCGAGTTCCCACTTGCGGAAGATCGCCTCGGCCTCGGGCTCGCGGCCGGCTTCCAGGATCATCAGCATGCGCTCCTGGCTCTCCGAGAGCATGAGTTCGTAGGCCGACATGCCGGGCTCGCGCGTCGGCACGCGGTCGAGGTCGATCTCGATGCCGACCCCGCCTTTCGAGGCCATCTCGAAGGAAGATGAGGTGAGGCCGGCCGCACCCATGTCCTGGATCGCGACGATGGCGTCCGTCGCCATCAGTTCGAGGCAGGCTTCGAGCAGCAATTTTTCGGTGAACGGGTCGCCCACTTGCACCGTCGGGCGTTTCTCCTCCGAGCGCTCGTCGAACTCGGCCGAGGCCATGGTGGCACCGTGGATGCCGTCGCGTCCGGTCTTGGAGCCGACATAGATGACCGGGTTCCCGACGCCCGCCGCCTTCGAATAGAAAATGCGGTCGGCGCGGGCCAGGCCGACGGTCATGGCGTTGACCAGGATGTTGCCGTTGTAGCTCGGGTGGAACGTGCATTCGCCACCCACCGTGGGCACGCCGATGCAGTTGCCGTAGCCGCCGATGCCGGCGACGACGCCGGCCACGAGGTGGCGGGTCTTGGGGTGATCGGGCGCCCCGAAGCGCAAGGGGTCCATGATCGCGATCGGGCGCGCGCCCATCGTGAACACGTCGCGCAGGATGCCGCCGACGCCCGTCGCCGCGCCCTGGTAGGGCTCGATGAACGACGGGTGGTTGTGGCTCTCCATCTTGAAGATCGCGGCCCAGCCTTGGCCGATGTCGATCACGCCCGCGTTCTCGCCCGGGCCGCAGATCACCCACGGCGCCGTCGTCGGAAGTGTCTTGAGCCATTTCTTGGACGACTTGTAGGAGCAGTGTTCGCTCCACATCGCCGAAAAAATGCCGAGCTCGGTGAGATTGGGCGTGCGGCCGAGCAGCGCCAGGATGCGCGCATACTCCTCGGCCGACAGTCCCATGCCCGACGCGAGCTTCTGATCGACGGCCGGTTCGCGCCGCGCTGCCATCATGGTCCGAGCGACGCGACGAGGTGATCGAACAGCGCTCGGCCGTCCGTGTTGCCGAGCGCCGGATCGGCGGCACGTTCGGGGTGGGGCATCAAGCCGAGCACGTTGCGGTCCTTGTTGAAGATCCCGGCGATGTTGCGCTGCGCCCCGTTGGGGTTCGCCTCGCTGCTGATCCGCCCATCGGGTTCACAGTAACGAAACGCGATGCGGCCCTCGTCCTCGAGTTCGTCCAACGTCCGGTCGTCAGCGAAGTAGTTGCCGTCGGCGTGGGCGATCGGAATGCGCAGTACCTGTTGCGGCCGATAGCCGCCGGTGAAGATCGAGTTGGCCGCCTCGACTTTGAGATGCACGTCGCGGCAGACGAACTTGAGAGTGGCGTTGCGCATCAGGACCCCCGGCAGCAGCCCGGCTTCGGCCAGGATCTGGAACCCGTTGCACACACCCAGGACCGGCACGCCGCGGCCGGCGCGCGCCACGACCTCGCGCATGATCGGTGAGTGCGCTGCCATGGCGCCCGCGCGAAGATAGTCGCCGTAGGAGAAACCACCCGGCAGCACGATGAGGTCGACCTTGGGCAACGTGCCCTCGCGGTGCCAGACCATGATCGGCTCTTCGCCCATGCTCTGGCGCAGCGCCACTTGGATGTCGCGATCGCAATTCGACGCCGGGAAGACGATGACCGCGGCCTTCAAGGGAGGCTCACCGGAGAAACGTTCTGCACCACGCTAGCCCTCGAGATCGATGCGGTAATTCTCGATGACGGTGTTGGCGAGCAGCTTCTGGCACATCGCGTCGACCTTGGCGCGGGCCCGCTCGCGATCGGTTTCCTCGAGCTTGAGCTCGATGTATTTGCCCTGGCGCACGTCGTCGACCCCGGCGAAGCCGAGTCCGGCGAGCGCATTGGCGATCGCCTTGCCCTGGGGATCGAGCACGCCATGTTTCAAGGTGATGTGGACCCGCGCCCGCATCATTGGATCGCCTTCGGCCCTTCGACGTCGACGGGCCCGCTCTCCGGCAGGATCCCGAGCCGGCGCGCCACCTCCTGGTAGGCCTCGGCGACGTTGCCGAGATCCCGCCGGAAGCGGTCCTTGTCAAGCTTCTCGTTGGTGCGCAGGTCCCACAGGCGGCAGTTGTCCGGACTGATCTCGTCGGCCAGGACGATGCGCACATCGTCGTTGTTGTAATGGCGGCCGAACTCGAGCTTGAAGTCGATCAGCCGGATGCCGACGCCGAAGAACAACCCCGACAGGAAGTCGTTGATACGCAGCGACATGGCGACGATCTCGTCCAACTCCTGGGGCGTCGCCCAACCGAAGCAGGTGACGTGCTCCTCCGAGACCATTGGATCGTTGAGTTCGTCGGACTTGTAGTAGTACTCGAGGATCGAGCGCGGCAGCGGCCGGCCTTCGGGCAGGCCCAGACGTTGGGCGAGCGAGCCGGCGGCGACGTTGCGCACCACGATCTCGAGCGGGATGATCTCGACCTCCTTGACCAGTTGCTCGCGCATGTTGAGCCGGCGCAGGAAGTGCGTCGGCACCCCCATCTCGCCGATCTTGGTCATCAGGTATTCCGAGATGCGGTTGTTGATCACGCCCTTGCCGGTGATCGTGCCCTTCTTCTTGTTGTTGAAGGCGGTGGCGTCGTCCTTGAAGTACTGGACCAACGTCCCCGGCTCGGGGCCCTCGAAGATGACCTTCGCTTTGCCCTCGTAGATCTGCCTGCGGCGTGACATTTCGGAGTCCTGGGGTGGGTCGCGTCGCGCGCCAACCCATGGAGAATTTGGAGTCGCACAATACTGGATCGAGCCCCTCAAAACAATCGGCGGGCCCGTCGCCTGTGGACAAAAATCCCCCGGAAAACTGCGCGTTCCAGCGTGCTTGCGGCGACCGCTTCTGGGTTGATTTGCCGCGGCGCAATCGTTATCTCCATGGCGGTCTCAACACGGGGAGGAACGTCGGATGTCGACCTTCGACAGGCGCGAGAAAGCAGAAGAAACCAAGCACGCTCGCGATACCGAGGTGAAGTTCAAGGCCAACGCCCGGCGCAACAAGTTGTTCGGCCTGTGGGTCGCTGAACTCCTCGGCATGAAGGGCGAGACGGCGGAAGCCTACGCCAAGGAAGTCGTGCTCGCCGATTTCGACGAGCCCGGCCACGAGGACGTCGTGCGCAAGGTCAAGGGCGACCTCGGCAAGGCCAAGGTTGCGGTGTCCGAACATGATCTGTTGCGCAAGTTCGACGGCTTGCTCGCCGTTGCCACCGAGCAGGTGCAGAGCGAGCTCGCCAAGAAATAACGTCTATTCCGCGGCGCGACGTTTGGCGCCCGCCTCGGCGCCGAACACCCGTGCGAAGATCGTGTCCACGTGCTTGAAGTGGTAGCGCTCGTCGAAAAGGCCATCGAGCGCCGCCGCTGACATGGCCCTGCTGACCTCGGGGTCGGCCTTGAGGCGATCGAGCAGCGTGCCGCCGGTCTCCCAGACCTTCATGGCGTTGCGCTGGACGGCGGCATAGGCCGCTTCGCGGCTGAGTCCGGCTTGGGTCAGTGCGAGCAACACACGCTGGGAGTGAATGGCGCCGCCCAACGCGTCGAGGTTGGCGCGCATGCGCTCGGGGTAGACGACGAGCCGCTCGATCAGCCCGGTAAGACGGACGAGCATGAAGTCGAGCGCGATCGTCGCATCCGGCCCGATCACCCGTTCGACCGAAGAGTGCGAGATGTCGCGTTCATGCCACAGCGCCACGTTTTCGAGCGCCGGCGTCACGAACCCACGCACCACGCGCGCGAGCCCGGTGAGGTTCTCCGATAGCACCGGGTTGCGCTTGTGCGGCATCGCCGAGGAACCCTTCTGACCGGCCGAAAAGAACTCTTCGGCCTCGCGCACCTCGGTGCGTTGCAGATGGCGGATTTCGGTCGCCAGCCGTTCGATCGAACTCGCGAGCACGCCGAAGCAGGCGAAGAGCGCGGCATGGCGGTCGCGCGGAATGATCTGCGTCGACACCGGCTCGATCGCGAGGCCGAGCGCCTTGGCGACATGCGCCTCGACCCTGGGGTCGACGTGGGCGAACGTGCCGACGGCGCCCGAAATCGCACACGTCGCAACCTCGGCCCTGGCGCGCTCGAGCCGATCCCGGTTGCGCGCGAACTCGGCGTAGGCCTGCGCCAGCTTCAGACCGAACGTCGTCGGTTCGGCGTGGATACCGTGGCTGCGGCCGATGCAGGGCGTGTAGCGGAACTCCTCGGCGCGCCGTTTCAGGGCCGCCAGCAGCTTGTCGAGATCGGCCAGCAGAAGATCGCAGGCCCGGCTCAACTGCACGGCGAGGCCGGTGTCGAGCACGTCCGAGGAGGTCAGCCCCTGGTGCAGGAAGCGGGCCTCCGGCCCGACGTGTTCGGCGACGTTGGTCAGGAAGGCGATGACGTCGTGTCTGGTCTCGCGCTCGATCTCGTCGATTCGTGCCGGGTCGAAGCGGCCGCGGTCCCAGATCGCCTTGGCGGCCTCCTTGGGTATGACGCCGATCGCGGCCATCGCGTCGCAGGCATGGGCCTCGATCTCGAACCAGATGCGGAAGCGGGTTTCCGGCGCCCAAATCTGCGCCATTTCGGGGCGGGAGTAGCGAGGGATCATGGCCGAGCCTGAGGCGAAAATACGACTATAGCGAAGACCCCGGCCGTGCGAAATGTGCGGAATGCCGCGAATCTCCGGGTGTTGGGCGCGCCCATCGGCTAGGCTCGTCGGGCTGCTTCAGGGAGGTAGCCGTGCGAATAGGTCGGCTGCTTGCAGTGTTGTTGTTGCTGGTGGGTCCAGGGCCGCTGTTGGCTCAACAGGAAGCGCCGGTCGATCTCGAACTGGTGTTGGCGCTCGATGCCTCGGGCTCGGTCAACCAGCAGGAGTTCGCGCTTCAGCTTCGCGGCTATGCCGAGGCGTTTCGCAACCCGGCGGTGATCCAGGCGATCACCTCGGGCGAAACCGGCAACGTCGCCGTCATGATGATGATCTGGGCGGGCGATCGTCGCGACGGCGCGCGCACCGTCGCCGACTGGGCGCTGATCAACGGCCCCGAATCGGCCAACGCCTTCGTCGAAACGTTCACCCGCGTGCCGCGCTTCATGCTGCGCGACGGGACCTCGATCAGCAATGCGATCGAGATCGCGACCAAGGCCTTCGACAACAACGGTTATCGTGGGGCGCGCAAGGTGATCGACATCTCGGGCGACGGCACCAACAACGTGGGCTATGAACCCGCGATCGCCCGCGACATCGCGGTCAAATCCGGGATCACGGTCAACGGCCTCGCCATTCTCACGGACTTTCCCGACCTCGATGACTACTACGCGAAGAACGTGGTCGGCGGCACCGGCGCCTTCGTGATCTCGGCCCAGAACTTCGAGGCGTTCTCGGCGGCCATCCTGCAGAAGCTGGTGCGCGAGATTTCCTGGCGCCCGGCGGGCGAAGCCCCGACCTCCTTCGCGCGCCTGAATCTCAAGCGCTAAGCGTCGAGGAAGGCGACGATCTCGGCGACGTTGGCCGCAATCGCCTCGTCGGGCTCGAAGGTCGCATCGGGAATCGCGCGGTGGTGTTTGACGACCGCGCCGGGCCGGAACCTGGCGCCATCGGCATTGACCATCACCGGGGCCTTCACCAGCGCGAGTCGTTCGCTGGCAGGGTAGTTGAGCCCGGCCCGCAGGAAATGGTGGTAGGTGCGGATGCCCTTGAGCACCTCGACCACCTTGTCGTGCATCTGCTCGGCGTTCGGGATGCTCCGGATCGAGCGATGCGCGCCGTCCCGCAGGTACCAGGGAAAGAAGCAGTATTCGTCGCGGACGAAGTGCCAGGCGAAGCGGAACTGGTTGCCGAAGGCGTCGGGCGGCGAGTCGGGCGCATAGGACTCGAGCCACTCGGCGCGCGTCGCGGCATCCATCACCAACAGGCGATCGACGACGATCTTGCCGACCCGGTCGGGACGCTGGATCGCGAGTTCGATCGCCGAGTTGGCGCCGGTGAGAATCCCGTGGGCATCGTAGCGGGTGATGCCGAGCGCCTCGAGCGCGCGTGCCGTCGCCGAGACGTAGTCGGCCACGCTCGGGGTGGCGACGGCGGGCGGCGAGGAATCGCCCATGCCCAAGGCATCGAAGGCGATCGCGGGCCGCGTCCGCCCCATCACCGCCAGCATGCGTTCGAGCACGCCGCTCGCCGCGGGAGCCGCGTGGAACACGACCAGGGTCGGCTTCGATCCACCGCCGGCGCGCCGGTAGTGCAACTGCCCCTCGGCGATGTCGACGAAGCCGCGTTTGATCATGGGTTCCTCCCGCCCCTTATAATGCGATAAGCCGGAGCCAGGGGCGATGAGCAAAGACGATCGAGCCGCGGTTCAAGAAACCATCGAGGCGGTGTGGGACTGCTTCTTGAAGCGTGACCCCGAGGGCATGCTCGAACGCATTCGCCCGGACTGCACGATCTGGGACGTGTTCCAGCCCGATCTCGTGCGGCGCGACACGCTCGAACGTTACGTCGCGAAGGATTTCGCCCAGTCGCAGGCGCGCGGCAAGCTGACGCACCGGCTCTACGACTTCGTCATCGATCTGTGGGGCGACACGGCGCTCGCACGGTTCTGGATCGACTACGAATACCAGCCGCCGGGCGCACACCGGGGGCGGATCCGCATCACCGTCGTATTGCGCCGCTTCCCCGAGGGCTGGCGCTTCGTCCACGTCCACGAGGGGCAGGTGCCCTCGGGCGTGCCGCCGATCACGTCATGACGACAAACGAGCGCGAGGAGGTCCTGCGCACCGTGAAGGCGGTCTGGGAGCGTTTTCTCGACCGCGACCCGCAGGGCATGCTGGCGCTCCTCGATGAGCACTGCACGGTGTGGGACACGTTCCAGCCGCAGCTCGTCGCCAAACAGACGATCGCCGACTACGTGGCACGCGACTTCGCGCAATCCGCGGCCCGCGGTACGCTCAGCCACACGATGGAAGATTTCGTGGTCGGCATCTGGGGCGATACGGCGCTCGTGCGGTTCACGACGCGCTTTTCGTACGCGCCGCCCAACGCCATTTCGCGCCGTGGGCGGACGACCGTGGTGCTGCGCCGCACGGACGACGCCTGGCGCCTCGTCCATGTCCACGAGGGCGAGCGGCCCTCGGGCGTTCCGCCCGTCGACGCATGACCCGCCGGCGCGAGCCCTACATTGCAGCCGACTTCGAGGTGGTGCCGGCACCGGCGCTGCTCGGGGCAGAGATCCGTGGGCTCGATCTCGCGCGTCCCTTGGGCGCGGCGACGATCGTCGCACTCGAAGCGGCGTGGGCCGAACACCTCGTGCTCCTGTGGCGCGACCAGCAACTCACGGTCGAGCAACATGTCGCGCTCGGGCGCAGCTTCGGGGCGCTCGAGGACATGAGCTATGTCGGTCTCGTCGATGGCCTGCCGCGCGAAATCCTGGTGATCGCCAACGAACCCAGCCTCAACGACGACTTGGCCGCGCCCGAGCACTACCGCCAGGGCTTCAAGTTCCATCGCGTGCAGTGGCACTCCGACAACTCCTATCGCGCGATTCCGCCGCGGGGCAGCGTGCTCCACGTGATCGAGTCGCCCGCGACGGGTGGCGCGACGCTGTTCGCGGACATGTATGCGGCCTACGAACACCTGCCTGACGACCTGCGCCGGGCCATCGTCGGTCGCTGGGCGATCCACGACCCGAGCCTCAACAGCGCCAACGTGCTGCGTCGCGGGGCGACGCCGCCCGCCGATGTCTCGCAGGGGACGGGGCCGCGCCATCCATTGGTGCGCCGCCATCCGGTCACCGGCCGGGACGCGCTCTACCTCGGGCGGCGCCCCTACGCCTACATCGGCGGCTATGATGTGGCGACGAGCGAGGAGCTGCTCGACCGGCTGTGGGCGCACGCGACGGACGCGCGCTTCGTCTGGCAGCGCGAGGCCAATCGCCCGGGCGATGTATTCCTGTGGGACAATCGTTGCGTCATGCACGCGCGCGATCCGCTCAACCCGTTTGCACGGCGCTTGGCGCATCGCGTACAGATTTTGGGCGAGCCACCGCTCGCCGGCGGCAAGGGAGCGGCGCGGCCATCGGCGGCCTCCTGCGTTGCAGCGAGGCCCGACGCTAGCGAGGAGAGCAGCTGATACAGGACGCCGGCTGCCGAGAGGCCCCCCTTGACAAGAACTCGTAAATTACACATTCTACACATTACGAGGGAGGGAGTAATGGCGGCGACCCGCGACGTACCGGCGACCGAGTTTTCCCGGAATTTTGCTCGATATCGGGATGAGGCCATAGAAGCCAAGGTCATCCGCGTAACCAGTCATGGTCGGGTGATCGGAGCTTATCTCTCCGCCAGCGAGGCGGCCCACTATGAGCAGCTCAAGCGGCGAGAACGTCAGTCGCTTGTTGTCGGCAACCTTCCTGCCGATGTCGTGGCAGCGATCGAATCGGCAGAGTACGGCGTCGAACCGAAATGAGCCTGCCGGTTCCCAAGCCGGGCTTGGTCATACGCTATAGTTTTTTG
>VGES01000056.1 GCA_016869765.1 Alphaproteobacteria bacterium | reverse complement strand
GTGCCCGGTGCAGGACTCGAACCTGCGACCCCGTGATTACAAATCACGTGCTCTACCAACTGAGCTAACCGGGCGCGGGGCCAACATAGGCGCCGGTGCGAGGCTCGGGCAAGCGCCGCTCAGTGCCTTGGTCGGCTGCTTTCCAACGGTTCGCGGGCCTCGGGCACCCGGTGCTCCGGCAAGTCGAAGTAGAACGTCGAACCCTCGCCGACCGTGCTCGTGAACCCGATCGTGCCGCTGTGTTTTTCGACCAGGGCTTTGCAGATCGCGAGGCCGAGGCCGGTGCCGGCCGCCCGCTGGGCGTTGTCGTCGAGCGCGCGGGTGAACTTGGTGAAGATGCGGTGGCGGAAATCCTCGGGGATGCCGCGGCCGTGGTCGGTGACGAAAAAGCGGATCGTGTCGTTGCGGCGTTCGGCGCCCAACTGGATGTGGCCCCGCATCGGCGAGTGTTTGATCGCGTTCGACAGCAGGTTCGCGAACACCTGCATCAACTGATCGATTCCGCCGATCACCCGGGCCTCGGCGGGCGCCGTCACGATGTCGATCGCGATGCCGTAGCGCTCCGCAAAGCCGCGGTTGGCCTCGGCCGCCATCTCCAGGAGCGACCAGACCTGGATCGGGAAGAACTCGATGTCCATCCGGCCCGACTCGATCTTCTCGATATCGAGGATGTCGTTGATCAGGCGCACCAGACGGTCGGAATTGTTGCTCGCGATGTCGATCAGGCGCATGGCTTCAGGCGAAACGCCACCCGCCATACCGGCGGCGATGAGGCCGAGCGAGCCGGCAATCGAGGTGAGAGGCGTACGCAACTCGTGGCTGACGGTCGAGATGAAGTCGTTCTTCATCTGATCGATGGTCTTGCGCTGGGTGATGTCGATCACGGTGAGTTGCAGCGCTGGCTCGCCGGCCCAAAGGACCCGGCGCACCATCGTCTGCACCCAGATGGTCGTGCCGTCCTTGCGCAGCGCGCGCCGTTCGAAGACGCCGGGCATATCGTCGCCCTTGAGCCGCCGCGCTGCGTTCTGCGCGACGATTGCCCGTTCCTCGGGTGCGAACAGCACGAGCAGCGAGGGCAGGGAGTGGATATCCCGGGCATCGTCGAATCCGAACAACTTGGCGAAGGCGTCGTTCGAGAACACCGGGATCAGGTTGCGGTGGACGCACACCCCCTGGAGTGAGCCCTCGATCAGGTCGCGAAAGCGGGTCTCGCTCGCCAGCCGGTCGCGTTCCGCGCCCGAGGAGCGACGAATGGAACGAACGAGGAGATAGATGATCGGGGTGCCGATCAGGAACGGCATGTAAACCGGCATGAGGTCGATCGACCAAGGTTGGTGGCGTTCCAAGCCTTCGATCCAATAAACGGCTTCGACGAAGGCGTTGGTGATGAGCGTTACACCCGCCGTGATCGCCAACGCCGCCCAAAATGTTCCCAGGCGTGGCAACCAGTGTCCCGAACCACGTTTCGCGCGATCTGCCGTTGGCTCCCGCTTGGAGGAGTCTGCCATGCCCGCCCCCGAGGCCGGCCCTTCGCGAAGACCGGCGGCGCTCGTAAGGGTAGAACCGTCAGGTTACCTCGGCAAGCGCATGGAGCGCGATCGCAGCCGCGCTCGCCACATTCAAACTGTCGATCCGTGCAGCTTTCGCGGCGGGGTGAACCGCGATGCTCACGAACTTGTCGCAGTGATCGCGCGTGAGCGACCTCAAACCGTGGCCCTCGGCCCCGAGGACGAGGGCAAGCCCGGGCGCCAGATCGGCGGTCTCGAGCCTCTCCTCCGCGGCATGATCGAGCGCGATCACCCAATAGCCGTAATCCTTGAGCGTCCGGAGGGCGCGGGCCAGGTTGGGCACGCGAACCATGGGCAAGGTATCGAGCGCGCCCGAGGCGGCCTTGGCCAACGCGCCGCTTTCCGGAGCGCTCCGCCGCTCGGTCGTGACGACGGCGACGGCACCGAAGACCGCGGCTGTGCGCAAAATGGCCCCCATGTTGCGGGGGTCGGTGACCTGATCCAGGACCACCACCAGCCGACGGCGATCGGCTTCGGCGCGCGGCACGGCATCGATGGCCTGGGCGGGCAGGGGGGAAACCCTTAGCGTGATCCCCTGGTGGGGGGCGCCCCCTGGGATGAGTTCTTCGATTTCCTCGCGTTCGACGATCTCGACCCGCGGCCGGCCGGCGATTTGGCGGATGGTGGATCCGAGTTCGTCGGCGGTGTTCCGGGTCATGATGATGCGGTGGACGTGGCGGGCGGGATTGGCTAGCGCGGCCAGGGCAGCGTGGCGGCCGTAAAGCCAGTAGTCCCGGCCCCCTGGGGCGCCAGACCATGGCCGGAAAGCCTCGCGATTCCGCCGATGCGGCGGAGTTCCAGGGCGCTTGCGTGGGGACATTCGCGTCATTATATTCCGCCACCTTTGGAGCACGAATTGCCTTGCCTGCCAACGGCTTGTTGGGGAGCGGGGCCATTCGTGTCTTTGGCGTTGCTGAAAGCGGCGATTCCGGATCCATCGGACAGACCGTCCGTGGTCAAGGAGGGGTGCCCGAGTGGCTAAAGGGGACGGACTGTAAATCCGTTGGCTCATGCCTACGTTGGTTCAAATCCAACCCCCTCCACCACCGCGGCTCGTCGCCTTGGGAGCGCCAGAGGAGAGATGAGGTCGCGTCGACGCTGGGCGGGTGTAGCTCAATGGTAGAGCTCCAGCCTTCCAAGCTGGTGACGGGGGTTCGATTCCCCTCACCCGCTCCAACTTTTCGATGAAGGCGGACTCGCAGTTCGGGTCTGGCGACAGAGAACGCAAATCACAGGGACGGCCGCACGGCCGGAGTAGCGATGGCGAAGGAGAAGTTTGAGAGGAATAAGCCGCACTGCAACGTAGGCACGATAGGCCACGTTGATCATGGGAAGACGACGCTGACGGCGGCGATCACGAAGGTGCTTGCGGAGAAGGGCGGTGCGACGTTTACGGCGTACGACCAGATCGACAAGGCGCCGGAAGAGAAGGCGCGCGGGATCACGATTTCGACGTCGCACGTCGAGTACCAGACGGACAAGCGGCACTACGCGCACGTGGATTGCCCGGGTCACGCGGACTACGTGAAGAACATGATCACGGGCGCGGCGCAGATGGACGGGGCGATCCTCGTGGTATCGGCGGCGGACGGCCCGATGCCGCAGACGCGCGAGCACATTCTGCTGGCGCGCCAGGTGGGTGTTCCTGCGCTTGTGGTCTACATGAACAAGGTGGACATGGTCGACGACAAGGACCTGTTGGACCTCGTGGAGATGGAAGTTCGGGAGTTGCTGACGAAGTACAACTTCCCCGGGGACAAGATCCCGGTGATCAAGGGTTCGGCGCTGGCGGCGCTGGAGGGTCGGGACGAGGCGATGGGGAAGACCTCGATCCAGGAGCTGATGAAGGCGGTGGACGAGTACATCCCGCAGCCGGCGCGTCCGAAGGACAAGCCGTTTTTGATGCCGATTGAAGACGTTTTCTCGATCTCGGGCCGCGGCACGGTGGTGACGGGCCGTATCGAGCGCGGTGTGGTGAAGGTCGGGGACGAGTTGGAGATCGTGGGGATCCGGGCGACGTCGAAGACGACGTGCACGGGGGTCGAGATGTTCCGCAAGCTGCTGGACACGGGCGAGGCTGGCGACAACGTGGGTTGCCTGCTGCGCGGTGTCGGTCGCGAGGACGTGGAGCGTGGGCAGGTGCTGGCGGCACCGGGCTCGATCACGCCGCACACGAAGTTCAAGGCGGAAGCGTACGTTCTGACGAAGGAGGAGGGCGGCCGTCATACGCCGTTCTTCACGAATTACCGGCCGCAGTTTTACTTCCGGACGACGGACGTGACGGGGGTGATCAAGCTGCCGGAGGGGACGGAGATGGTGATGCCGGGGGACAACATCTCGATCGAGGTCGAGCTGATTGCCCCGATCGCGATGGACGAGGGCCTGCGCTTCGCCATCCGCGAGGGCGGCAAGACCGTCGGGTCCGGCGTCGTCGCTTCCATCATCCAGTGAGGATGTTGGGTTCGTTGCGTTGCGCGCGAAGGAGTGTAGCTCAATTGGCTAGAGCACCGGTCTCCAAAACCGGGGGTTGGGGGTTCGAGTCCCTCCACTCCTGCCAACGTGGGCCGTCGAACAGGGCGGGTCGGTGATGGCGGCTGATCCGGTCAAGTTCCTGCGCGAGGTGCGTCAGGAAACCGCCAAGGTGACCTGGTCGTCGCGCAAGCAGACGATCCAGCAGACGATTTTCGTGTTGGTGATGGTGGTGATCGCGTCGTTGTTTTTCTTTGTGGTGGACCAGGCTTTTTCGGCCGCGGTACGCGCCATTCTCGGGTTCGGAGGCTGACGTGGCGTCACGCTGGTACATCATTCACGTCTACTCGGGTTTCGAGAACAAGGTCGCGGCCTCGATCAAGGAGCAGGCCGAGAACAAAGGTCTGGCGCAGTTCTTCGAAGAGGTCCTGGTGCCGACCGAAGAGGTCGTCGAGGTGCGTCGCGGCAAGAAGGTCAACGCCGAGCGCAAGTTCTTTCCGGGCTATGTCCTGGCGCGCATGGACCTGACCGACGAGACCTACCACTTGGTCAAGAACACGCCGAAGGTCACGGGATTCCTGGGTACGGGCAACAAACCTTCGCCGATCACGCAGGGCGAGGTCGATCGCATCCTGCACCAGGTTCAGGAGGGCATCGAGCGCCCCAAGCCCTCGATCACGTTCGAGGTCGGCGAGCAGGTGCGTGTGGCCGACGGGCCGTTCACGTCGTTCAACGGCGTGGTCGAGGAAATCGACGAAGAGCGCGCCCGCCTGAAGGTCGCGGTTTCGATCTTCGGTCGCGCGACGCCGGTCGAGTTGGAGTACGCCCAGGTCGAGAAGTTGTAAGCGTTGTTGCCGGGAAACCGGCGTCTCGTGCGGGAGGCCCGGCCATGGGCCGTACCGCGCACCCATCGGCGGCGATGCCGCGTAAAGGGAAGACATGGCAAAGAAGATCGAAGGCTACATCAAGCTGCAGGTGCCGGCGGGCCAAGCGAACCCGTCGCCGCCGATTGGTCCCGCGCTCGGTCAGCGCGGGGTCAACATCATGGAGTTCTGCAAGCAGTTCAATGCGCGAACCCAGAAGACGTTCGAGCCCGGGACGCCGATTCCGGTGACGATCACGGTGTTCTCCGACCGCTCGTTCACCTTCGAGACCCGGACGCCGCCCGTCTCGTTCTATCTCAAGAAGGCGGCCAAGCTGGAAAAGGGTTCCACGGCTCCGGGGCGCACGTTGGTCGGCTCGGTGACAATGGCCCAGGTGCGTGAGATCGCCAAGGCGAAGATGGTCGATCTCAACGCTGCCGATCTCGATGCCGCGGCACAAATGATCAAAGGTTCGGCCCGCTCGATGGGCCTCGAGGTGAAGGAGTAGGCCATGGCAGGGAAGCGTTTCCGCAAGGCCATCGAGACCGTCGATCGGTCCAAGGCCTATTCCGTCGACGAGGCGGTGAAATTGGTCAAGTCGAACGCCAAGGCCAAGTTCGACGAGACGATCGAGATCGCGATGAACCTGGGTGTCGACCCGCGCCACTCCGATCAGATGGTGCGCGGCGTGGTCAATCTGCCGAATGGTTCGGGCAAGTCGCTCAAGGTGGGCGTGTTCGCCAAGGGCGCCAAAGCCGAGGAAGCCAAGGCCGCCGGGGCCGACGTGGTGGGCGCCGAGGATCTGGCCGAGCGCGTTCAGAAGGGCGAGATCCCGTTCGATCGCTGCATCGCGACGCCCGACATGATGGGCGTCGTCGGCCGGCTCGGCAAGGTGCTGGGGCCGCGCGGCCTGATGCCCAATCCGAAGTTGGGTTCGGTGACCATGGACGTGTCGAAGGCCGTCAAGGAGGCCAAGGGCGGCCAGGTCGAGTACCGCGCCGAGAAGGCCGGCATCGTTCACGCCGGCGTCGGCAAGGCGAGCTTCAGCGAGAAGGCGCTGGTCGAAAACATCAAGGCGTTCGCCGAAGCCGTCAGCCGTTCGCGGCCGAGCGGGACCAAGGGCACGTTCGTGAAGAAGGTGTCGATCTCCTCGACGATCGGCCCAGGCGTGAAGATCGATATTCCGAGCTTGCTGCACTAGGCGGCCCGGCTCGAAGTGTTCGTGAGATCCGGCCCGCGAGGGTCGGTAGGGGGCGCAAGCCTCCGACCTGTCCGAGACTGCAGGTCCCCCGAGTGGGGGCTAATGGTGCGAACCGCCTGCATAGACAGTGGTGACGACGTTGGTTCCGCCCCGTGAGGGGCGGGGGTGACTCCCCGGTCCGGCGACGGACCGAATTGACGGCGGTCCCTCTGGGGCAGGCTGAACCGGGTGGAGGACGTTTGTTCCACCCACGTGCAACCGGCCGGAGGGGAAACCCGCCGGCCACCGACGGAGAGTGGAGCGTGGACCGAGAAGAAAAAGCACAAGCGGTTGCCGCCCTGAAGAAGCTCTTCTCGTCGGCCGGAGTCGTGGTGTTGACCAAGAACTCCGGCCTCACCGTCGCTGAGGTGACTCAGCTACGGCGAAAAATGCGAGATGCAGGAGCCAGCTTCAAGGTGGCGAAGAACCGCCTCGCCAAGATCGCCCTCCGTGGCACGACGTACGAGCCCATTTCCGACCTGTTCCGCGGGCCGACCGGCATCGCGTACTCGTCGGATGTGATTGCCGCCGCCAAGGTGGCAACCGCCTTCGCCAAGGGTAACGAGAAACTCGTCATCCTCGGCGGTGCGATGGGCGCGACGCGGCTCGATTCCAGCGGGGTCAAGGCTTTGGCCGAGATGCCGTCGTTGGACGAACTCCGCGGCAAGTTGGTGGGGCTCCTCCAAGCGCCCGCGACCAAGATTGCCGGGGTGTTGCAGGCGCCCGGGTCGAAGTTGGCCCGCGTGTTCGCAGCCTACGGTGCCAAGGGCGAGAAAAGCGAAGCGGCTTAAGACGCGTCTCAACGGTTACTGCCGATCTATGAAACAGGAGTCACTAATCCAATGGCTGATCTAAAGAAGATAGTGGACGATCTCTCGAGCCTGACGGTCATCGAGGCGGCCGAGCTCGCCAAGATGCTGGAAGAGAAATGGGGTGTGTCGGCGGCAGCGCCGGTCGCGATCGCGGCCGTTGCTGGCGCGGCCGGTGGCGCCGGCGGCGCCCCGGCGGAAGAGAAGACCGAATTCACGGTCATTCTCACCAACGCTGGCGACAAGAAGATCAATGTCATCAAAGAGGTTCGTGCGGTGACGAGCCTCGGCCTCAAGGAGGCCAAGGACCTCGTCGAGGGCGCGCCCAAGGAAGTCAAGGCGGGCGTGTCCAAGGACGAGGCGGCGAAGATCAAGGCGGCGCTCGAGGCGGCTGGCGCCAAAGTCGATATCAAGTAGCCGACGGGTCGGCGGCGCGGGCAGAGCGCCCGCCGCCGACCCGAGTTTTCTGCGTCGAATCGTCGGGTCGTTCCCGACGCACGGGTCGGGTCGGTTCCCGACGCACGGTAAGCGCCGGTCCTTTGGGCCGAACAGCAAGAGGAAACGCGATGGCACTGTCCTTCACGGGTCGCAAACGCATTCGCAAGAGCTTCGGTCGGATCCGCTCCGCGGCGCCGATGCCGAATCTGATCGAGGTCCAGCAGAGTTCGTACGACGCGTTCTTGCAGACCAGCGTGGCACCGGAAGCTCGGACCATGGATGGACTGAACGCCGTGTTCCAATCGGTGTTTCCGATCAAGGATTTCTCCGAGACCGCCGAACTTCACTTTGTGAAGTACGAGCTCGAACCCCCGAAGTACGACACCGACGAGTGCATGCAGCGCGGCATGACGTTCGCCGCCCCGCTCAAGGTGACGCTGCGCCTGATCGTCTTCGAAGTCGACGAAGAGACCGGGGCCCGCTCGATTCTCGATATCAAGGAGCAGGACGTCTACATGGGCGATATGCCGCTCATGACCGAGAAAGGGACGTTCATCGTCAACGGCACGGAGCGTGTGATCGTCAGCCAGATGCATCGCTCGCCCGGCGTGTTCTTCGACCACGACAAGGGCAAGACCCACTCGTCGGGCAAGTTCCTGTTTGCCGCCCGCGTTATTCCGTACCGCGGTTCGTGGCTCGACTTCGAGTTCGATGCCAAGGACATCGTCTTCGTGCGTATCGACCGTCGTCGCAAGCTGCCGGCAACCACCCTGCTGTACGCCCTCGGCATGGGCCAGGAAGAGATCCTGAGCGCGTTCTATCAGGTGGTCGTTTACGAGCGCGACAAGCGCGGCTGGAAGACCCCGCTCAACCCGCAGCGCCTGCGCGGGCTCAAGTTGGTGCGGGACCTGATCAACGCCAAGACCGGCCGCGCCGTTTTGGAGGCCGGGACGAAGGTCACGTCGCGAGTCCTGCAGAAACTGGAATCGTCGGGGGTGGAGGAGTTGCTGGTCTCGCGCGAGGACCTGATCGGTCGTTTCGCGGCCATCGATATCATCAACGAGAAGACGGGCGAGGTCTTCGTCGAGGCCGGCGAAGAGCTGAACGACGAGAACCTGCTGCGGCTCGAGGAGTCGGGGGTCGATGAGATTCCGACCCTCGATGTCGACAACGTCACGGTCGGCGCCTACATCCGCAACACCATGGCGGTCGACAAGACGACCGACCGGGCGCGCGCCCTGATCGAGATCTATCGCGTCATGCGGCCGGGCGAGCCGCCGACCGAAGAGACGGCCGAGGCGCTGTTCCAGAGCCTGTTCTTCGATCGCGAGCGCTACGACCTCTCGCCGGTCGGCCGCGTCAAAATGAACGCCCGACTCAGCTTCCCGCCGGACGATTCGCTGCGGGTGCTGCGCAAGGAAGACATTCTGGCGATCCTCAAGACACTTTGCGACCTCAAGGACGGTCGCGGCGAAATCGACGACATCGACCACCTCGGCAACCGGCGGGTGCGCTCGGTCGGCGAGTTGCTCGAGAATCAGTACCGCATCGGGCTCTTGCGCATGGAGCGGGCGATCCGCGAGCGCATGAGTTCGGTCGAAATCGACACCGTGATGCCGCACGACTTGATCAACGCCAAGCCGGCGGCCGCGGCGGTGCGGGAGTTCTTCGGCTCGAGCCAGCTCAGCCAGTTCATGGACCAGACCAATCCGTTGGCCGAGGTCACCCACAAGCGACGCCTCTCGGCGCTCGGGCCGGGCGGCCTCACGCGGGAGCGCGCGGGCTTCGAGGTGCGCGACGTGCACCCGACGCACTATGGGCGCGTCTGCCCGATCGAAACCCCGGAAGGGCCGAACATCGGGCTGATCAATTCGCTCGCGACCTATGCGCGGGTGAACAAGTACGGCTTCATCGAGAGCCCCTACCGCAAGGTCGAACACGGCCGGCCGGTCGAGGAAGTGAACTACCTCTCGGCGATGGAGGAAGGGCGCTACACGATTGCGCAGGCCAACGCCGAGCTCGACGCCAAAGGACGCTTCTCGGCGGATCTCGTGTCCTGCCGCAAGGGTGGCGAGTTCGTCGTCGCGCGACCGGAAGACATCGAATACATGGACGTTTCGCCCAAGCAGCTCGTTTCGGTGGCTGCTGCGCTCGTGCCGTTCCTCGAGAACGACGACGCCAACCGCGCGCTGATGGGCTCGAACATGCAGCGTCAGGCGGTGCCGCTGATCCGCGCCGAAGCGCCGCTGGTCGGGACCGGCATGGAAGACGTGGTGGCACGCGACTCCGGCGTGACCGTAGCCGCTCGCCGCGACGGCACCATCAGTCAGGTCGATGCGACGCGCGTCGTCATCCGGGCCGACGACGAGGACAACCACTCGGCGCCAGGCGTCGACATCTACAAGTTGCTCAAGTTCCAACGTTCGAACCAGAACACCTGCATCAACCAACGGCCGCTGGTGCGCGTCGGCGACCGCGTCCGCAAGGGCGACATCATCGCTGACGGTCCGTCGACCGAGTTGGGCGAACTGGCGCTGGGGCGCAACGTGCTGGTCGCGTTCATGCCTTGGAACGGCTACAACTTCGAGGACTCGATCTTGATCTCGGAGCGCATCGTCTCCGAAGACGTGTTCACGTCGATCCACATCGAGGAATTCGAGGTCATGGCCCGTGACACCAAGTTGGGCCAAGAGGAAATCACCCGCGATATTCCGAACGTCGGCGAGGAAGCGCTCCGCAATCTCGACGAGGCGGGTATCGTCTACGTCGGGGCGCACGTCAAACCGAGCGATATCCTGGTCGGCAAAGTCACACCCAAGGGCGAGTCGCCGATGACCCCGGAAGAAAAACTGCTCCGGGCGATCTTCGGCGAGAAGGCCTCGGATGTCCGGGACACTTCGCTGCGCTTGCCACCGAGCGTGACCGGGACCGTGGTCGAGGTCCGCGTGTTCTCGCGCCACGGCGTCGAGAAAGACGAACGCGCGCTCGCGATCGAGCGTGAGGAAATCAAGGCGTTGTCCAAGGACAAGGACGACGAGAAGGCAATTCTCGAGAGCAACACGTTCGAGCGCCTGAAGACGCTGCTGACGGGCAAGACGGTCGCTAGCGGGCCGAAGGGGATCAAGATCGGCAACAAGGTCGACGACGAATTGTTGGCCGAGTTCACCACCGGCCAGTGGTGGCAGATCGCGGTGAAGGACGCCAAGGTGTCCGACGCCGTCGAGCAGCTCAAGGCGCAGTACGACGCGGCCATGGCGGCACTGCAAGCGCGCTTCGAGAACAAGGTCGAGAAGCTGCAACGGGGCGATGAACTGCTCCCGGGTGTCATGAAGATGGTCAAAGTCTTCGTCGCCGTGAAGCGCAAGCTTCAGCCCGGCGACAAAATGGCCGGTCGTCACGGCAACAAAGGCGTGATCTCGCGGATCGTACCGGCCGAGGACATGCCCTATCTCGAGAACGGGCAACCGGTCGATATCGTGCTCAATCCGCTGGGCGTGCCCTCGCGCATGAACGTCGGGCAAATTCTCGAGACCCATCTCGGTTGGGCGTCGGCCAGCCTCGGTCAGCGACTGGGCGAGGTCGTCGATCGCATGCGCCAGGGCGGGAAGTTCGACGAGGTCAAACGGCAGCTGCGGGCGATCTACGGCAAGGATCAGTACTCCGACATGATCGAGCCGATGTCCGATCAGGACCTCGGGGAGTTGTGCCGGAACCTGCGCCATGGCGTGCCCATGGCGACGCCGGTGTTCGACGGAGCGACCGAGGCGGACATCAACGAAATGCTCAAGTTGGCCGGCCTCGATACGTCGGGTCAGGTTTGGCTCAACGACGGCCGGACGGGAGAGCGTTTCGCCCGTAAGGTGACGGTCGGCTACATCTATATGCTGAAGCTCCACCACCTCGTCGACGACAAGATCCACGCTCGTTCGATCGGCCCTTACAGCCTGGTCACCCAGCAGCCGTTGGGCGGCAAGGCGCAGTTCGGCGGTCAGCGGTTCGGCGAGATGGAGGTGTGGGCGCTCCAGGCCTACGGCGCGGCGTACACTCTGCAGGAGATGCTGACCGTCAAGTCCGACGACGTGGCGGGTCGTACCAAAGTGTACGAAGCGATCGTCCAAGGCGACGACACGTTCGAGGCTGGCGTACCAGAGTCGTTCAACGTGTTGGTCAAGGAACTGCGTTCGCTCGGCCTCAATGTCGAGTTGGCGCAAACCTCGAACGCGTAACGACCGGATTGACCTTTAGCCCGGCGCCGCATGCTCGGCGCCATGGGAAGGAGAGAGTCGATGAACGAATTGATGAAGGTTTTCGGACAGACCGAAGGCGTTCAGAGCTTCGATCAGATCAAGATCTCGATCGCCAGCCCCGAGCGGATCATGTCGTGGTCGTACGGCGAGATAAAGAAGCCGGAGACCATCAACTACCGGACGTTCAAGCCGGAACGCGACGGCCTGTTCTGCGCCCGCATCTTCGGTCCGGTGAAGGACTACGAGTGCTTGTGCGGCAAGTACAAGCGAATGAAGTATCGCGGCATCGTTTGCGAGAAATGCGGCGTCGAAGTGACCCTGTCGCGGGTGCGGCGCGAGCGTATGGGCCACATCGAACTCGCCTCGCCGGTGGCGCACATCTGGTTCCTCAAGTCGCTGCCCTCGCGCATCGGCCTCATCCTCGACATGACGCTCAAGGATCTCGAGCGTGTGCTGTACTTCGAGAACTACATTGTCGTCGATTCCGGCCTGACGCCCCTCAAGGTGCGCGATCTGCTGAGCGAGCAAGACTATCTCGACGCGCAGGACAAATACGGTGAGGACACCTTCAAGGCGAGCATCGGCGCCGAAGCGATTCGCGACATGTTGGCCAAGCTCGACCTCGAGAAACTGCGCGAGGAGATTCGTCAGGAACTCAAGGAAACGACGTCGACCGTCAAACCGAAGAAGCTGATCAAACGGCTCAAGCTCGTCGAGTCGTTCATCAAATCGGGCAACCGCCCAGAGTGGATGATTCTCACCATCGTGCCGGTGATTCCACCCGATCTCCGCCCGTTGGTGCCGCTCGACGGTGGTCGCTTCGCGACTTCCGATCTCAACGACCTCTATCGCCGGGTGATCAACCGCAACAATCGTCTCAAGCGGCTGATCGAACTGCGCGCTCCCGACATCATCGTGCGCAACGAGAAGCGCATGTTGCAGGAGTCGGTGGACGCCCTGTTCGACAACGGTCGTCGTGGCCGGGTGATCACCGGGACCAACAAACGCCCCTTGAAGTCGCTCGCCGACATGCTCAAGGGCAAGCAGGGCCGCTTCCGCCAGAACCTGCTCGGCAAGCGCGTCGACTACTCGGGCCGTTCGGTCATCGTCGTCGGCCCGGAGTTGAAACTGCACCAGTGCGGCCTGCCCAAGAAGATGGCGCTCGAGTTGTTCAAGCCGTTCGTCTACAGCCGGCTCGAGCATTACGGCATGGCGGCGACAATCAAGATGGCCAAGAAGATGGTCGAGTCGGAGCGTCCGGAGGTTTGGGACATCCTCGAAGAGGTGATCCGCGAACATCCGGTGCTGCTCAACCGCGCGCCGACGCTTCACCGCCTCGGAATTCAGGCGTTCGAACCGGTGTTGATCGAGGGCAAGGCCATTCAGCTTCACCCGCTCGTCTGCACGGCCTTCAATGCGGATTTTGACGGCGATCAGATGGCGGTCCACGTCCCGTTGTCGCTGGAAGCGCAGCTCGAAGCCCGCGTGCTGATGATGTCGACCAACAACATCCTCAGCCCAGCCAACGGCCGTCCGATCATCGTGCCGTCGCAGGACATCGTGCTCGGTCTGTACTACCTGACCTTCGCTGCCGAGAAGATGAAGGGCGAGGGCATGAAGTTCACGAACGTGGGCGAGATCGAGCATGCGTTGCAGACCGGTCGCGTGACCCTGCATTCGAAGATCAAGTCGCGCTATCGTACGGTCGACGCCGACGGCAACCCGACGATCGTCGTGGTCGATTCGACACCCGGCCGCATGATCCTCTCGGACATCCTGCCGCGGCATCCGAAGCTGCCGTTCTCCATCATCAACCGGGTGCTGACCAAGAAAGAGATCAGCAACATCATCGATGAGGTCTATCGGCACTGCGGCCAGAAAGAGACCGTGCTGTTCGCCGACCGCCTGATGGCGCTCGGCTTCAGCCACGCCTGCCTGGCGGGCATTTCGTTCGGCAAGGACGACATGATCATCCCGTCGGCCAAGGAGGCTCTGGTCAACGATACGCGCAAGATCGTCAAGGAATACGAGCTGCAGTATCTCGACGGCCTGATCACCCAGGGTGAGAAGTACAACAAGGTCGTCGACGCCTGGGCGCAATGCACCGAGAAGGTCGCGAACGAGATGATGCGCGGCATGTCGGGAAAGCACGAGGGCGGGACCGCCGATGACGTCAACTCGATTTTCATGATGGCCGACTCGGGCGCTCGCGGCTCGGTCACCCAGATGAAGCAGTTGGCCGGGATGCGCGGCCTGATGGCCAAGCCCTCGGGCGAAATCATCGAGACGCCGATCATCTCCAACTTCAAGGAAGGCCTGACCGTGCTCGAGTACTTCAACTCGACCCATGGGGCCCGCAAGGGTCTGGCCGACACCGCGCTCAAGACGGCGAACTCGGGCTACCTCACGCGCCGTCTGGTCGACGTCGCCCAGGATTGCATCATCGTCGAGCATGACTGCGGCACGACGGACGGCCTGACCGTGAAGGAAGTGCTCGACGGCGGCGAGGTCATCGTCTCGTTGGCCGATCGCATCTTGGGTCGTTGCGCCGCGATCGACGTTCGCAATCCGCTGTCGGGTGATCTCCTCGCCAAGGCGGGCGACCTGATCGACGAAAGCAGCGTTCGCAATATCGAACGGGCCGGCATCGAGTCGGTGTTGATCCGGTCGGTGCTGACCTGCCAGAGCGACGGCGGCGTCTGCGGACGCTGCTATGGTCGCGATCTCGCACGCGGCACGCCGGTCAACATCGGCGAGGCGGTCGGCGTCATCGCCGCGCAGTCGATCGGCGAGCCGGGGACGCAGCTCACCATGCGGACGTTCCACATCGGCGGCACCGCGCAACTCGCCGAGCAGACCAGCTTCGATGCGACGCAGGCTGGCAAGGTGCGGATCGAGAACCGAAACGTGGTGAAAGACTCCAAGGACCAGCTCATCGTCATGGGGCGCAACACCGAGGTCGTGGTGGTCGATGCCGAAGGTCGCGAACGAGTCCGTCACAAGCTGACCTATGGCGCACGACTCCTGGTCGAGGAAGGAGCCCGCGTGAAGAAGGGCGAGAAGCTCGCCGAGTGGGATCCGTATACGATCCCGATGATCACGGAAAAGGCCGGTCTGGTGACCTATCGCGACCTGGTCGACGGCACGTCGATGCGCGACGTGGTCGACGAAGCGACCGGCATCGCCAGCAAGGTGGTCACCGATTGGCGTCAGCAGCCGAAGGGCAACGAACTCCGCCCGCGCATCACGCTGCGCGACGACAAGGGCGAGGTCGTCAAACTCGCCAACGGCATGGAAGCGCGTTACTTCCTTTCGGTCGACGCCATCCTCTCCGTCGAAGATGGCCAGGAGGTGCACGCCGGCGACGTGCTCGCGCGTATCCCGCGCGAAGGGACCAAGACCCGCGACATCACCGGCGGTCTGCCGCGCGTCGCGGAACTGTTCGAGGCCCGTATTCCCAAGGACCACGCCATCATGGCGGAGATCGAGGGCACGGTCGAATTCGGCAAGGACTACAAGAACAAGCGCCGGATCATCATCCGACCGCCGGAGGGCAAGGGCGAGCCCGTCGAGTACCTGGTCCCCAAGGGCAAGCACATCTCGGTCCAGGAAGGCGACTATGTGAAGCGCGGAGACCTGCTGCTCGACGGCAACGCCGTGCCGCACGACATTCTGCGAGTCATGGGAGTCGAGGCGCTCGCAACCTACCTGGTGAGCGAGATTCAGGAGGTCTACCGCCTGCAGGGCGTGAGCATCAACGACAAGCACATCGAGGTGATCTGCCGTCAGATGCTGCAGAAGGTCGAGATCGTCGATCCGGGCGATACGACGTTCCTCACGGGCGAGCACGTCGATCGCGACGAGTACGTCGATGGCAACAACCAGGTCAAAGGCGAAAATCTGCGACCGGCGACGAGCCAGCCGGTGCTGCTCGGCATCACCAAAGCTTCGCTCCAGACCAAGTCGTTCATTTCGGCGGCTTCGTTCCAGGAGACGACGCGGGTGCTCACCGAGGCGGCCGTGTCGGGGCGCGTCGACTCGCTCGTGGGTCTCAAGGAGAACGTCATCGTCGGTCGTTTGATCCCGGCGGGCACGGGCGGCGTGATGAACCGGCTCCGGGTCGAGGCCAGCGATCGCGATCGCGAGCTATTGGCCAAACAGGAGGCCGAGGCGGCGACGCCAACGGCTCCTGAAACGGCGGCGGGACCCGCGCAGGGGGCAGCGGACTAGAAATCCTCAGACTTCCGCCGTTTTCAGTCGAATGGTGGGCGGCCCCGGGGGGAACCTCGGGGCCGTCCGCATTCGTGGATCATGGGCCGGATGGGGCGCGTCCGTCCGACCACGAATCCCATGCCACCGACCTCGGAAAATCGCGGATTCCCGGCCGAAATCGCTTGACCCCCCTGGGGGCCGTCAATAGTATGCGCGCCTCTTTCGGGCCTGGTGGTAGGCGCGCTGGCGTCTAAACGCAGGGACGGAAGAGCCCGGTAACCATAGATAGCCCCTCCCGATCGAGGGGAGTCACAACCCCTGGCGATGGCCCTAGGCCGTTCGCGCTGGGGTTTTGCGTATGAAGGCCGGACGCTTGGAAGGAATGGAATGCCCACGATCAATCAGCTGATCCGCAAAGGTCGAGCAAAACCGGCACGGCGCGACAATGTGCCGGCGCTCCAGCAGTCGCCCCAGAAGCGTGGTGTGTGCACCCGCGTTTATACGACGACCCCGAAGAAGCCGAACTCGGCTTTGCGCAAGGTCGCGCGTGTCCGTTTGACCAACGGCTTCGAGGTCACGAGCTACATTCCAGGCGAGGGTCACAACCTGCAGGAACACTCGGTGGTGATGATCCGCGGCGGTCGTGTCAAAGACCTTCCGGGCGTGCGCTATCACATCATCCGCGGCGTCCTCGACACCCAGGGGGTGAACGACCGACGCCAGCGCCGTTCCAAGTACGGCGCCAAGCGGCCGAAGTAAGGATCGCTCCCCATGTCCCGTCGTCACGCCGCAGATCGCCGAGAAGTCCTTCCCGATGCCAAGTTCGGTGATTTCGTCGTCACCAAGTTCATGAACACCCTGATGTACCAGGGGAAGAAGTCGGTCGCTGAGGCCATCGTGTACGGCGCCTTCGACCGCATCCAGGGCAAGACGAAGCAGGATCCGCTCAAAGCATTCCGCTCCGCCCTCGACAACGTGAAACCGGATATCGAAGTGCGATCGCGCCGCGTCGGTGGTGCCACCTACCAGGTGCCGGTCGAAGTGCGGCCGGAGCGCGGTCAGGCTTTGGCGATTCGCTGGATCATCCAGGCGGCGCGCAGCCGGTCCGAGAAGACCATGACGGAACGCTTGTCGGGAGAACTGCTCGACGCGGCCGACAACCGCGGCAACGCGGTCAAGAAGCGGGAAGAAACCCATCGTATGGCCGAGGCCAACAAGGCCTTTGCCCATTACCGCTGGTAGCCCGCACCCCAACGCCAGGCCCGTCTCATGCCCCGCACCACCCCCCTCGAGCGCTTCCGCAACATCGGCATCATGGCCCACATCGATGCCGGCAAGACGACCACCACCGAGCGCGTCCTCTACTACACGGGCATTTCGCACAAGATCGGCGAGGTCCACGAGGGTACAGCGGTCATGGATTGGATGGAGCAGGAGCAGGAGCGCGGGATCACCATAACCTCGGCCGCGACGACCTGCTTCTGGCGCGACCACCGCATCAACATCATCGATACCCCGGGCCACGTCGACTTCACCATCGAAGTCGAGCGTTCGCTGCGGGTGTTGGACGGCGCCGTCGCCGTCTTCGACTCGGTGGCCGGCGTCGAGCCGCAGTCCGAGACCGTATGGCGTCAAGCCGACAAGTACCGCGTCCCACGCATCTGTTTCGTCAACAAGATGGACCGCATCGGGACCAACTTCGAGCGAACCGTCGAGATGATCAAGGACCGTCTCGGGGCGGTTCCGTTGGTCATCCAGCTGCCGATCGGCAGCGAGTCCAACTACAAGGGACTCGTCGACCTGATCCGCATGAAGGCGTTGTTGTGGCTCGACGAAACCTTGGGCGCCAAGTACGAGACCGTCGACATCCCGGCCGACATGATGGAGAAGGCCAAGGCGGCACGGGCGAAGATGATCGAGACGGCCGTCGAAGTCGACGATCAGGTTCTCGAAGCCTATCTCGACGGCAAGGAGCCGGACGAGCAGGCGCTTATCCGCTGCATCCGCAAGGGAACCGTCGACTTCAAGTTCGTGCCGGTGCTCAACGGCGCGGCCTTCAAGAACAAGGGCGTGCAGCCGTTGCTCGACTGCGTCGTCGACTTCTTGCCCTCGCCGCTCGACATCGGCGGTGTCAAGGGCACGTCGCCCGGCAAGAAAGACCAGGAGATCATCCGCAAGACCTCCGATGACGAGCCGTTCTCGGCATTGGCGTTCAAGATCATGACCGACCCCTTCGTGGGCTCACTCACCTTCATCCGCATCTATTCCGGCACCCTGACCGCGAGCGACTCGATGCTCAATTCGGTCAAGGACAAGAAAGAGCGGGTGGGTCGCATGCTGCAGATGCATGCCAACCACCGCGAAGACATCAAGGAAGCCCGTGCCGGCGAGATCGTGGCGTTGGCTGGCCTCAAGTTCACCACCACCGGCGATACGTTGTGCGACGTCGACAAGCCAGTCGTGCTGGAGCGCATGGAGTTCCCCGATCCGGTCATCGAGATCGCGGTCGAACCCAAGACCAAGAACGACCAGGAGAAGATGGGGGCCGCCCTGCATCGCCTGGCGCAGGAGGATCCGTCGTTCCGGGTCGGTGTCGACGAAGAGAGCGGTCAGACGATCATCAAGGGGATGGGCGAACTCCACCTCGAGATCATTGTCGATCGCATGAAGCGCGAGTTCAAAGTCGAGGCCAACATCGGCGCGCCGCAGGTCGCTTATCGCGAAACCGTGACCAAGAACGCCGAGATCGACTACACCCACAAGAAGCAGACCGGCGGGTCCGGCCAATATGCCCGCATCAAGCTCGAGTTCGAGCCGATGAAGCCGGGTTCAGGCGTCGACTTCGAGGATGCGGTTCGCGGTGGTTCGGTGCCGCGCGAATACATCCCGGCCGTTGAAAAAGGCGTGCGCTCGGTCGCCGAGGGCGGGCTCCTCGCCGGGTTCCCGCTGATCGACTTCAAGTGCCGCCTGGTGGATGGCGCATACCACGACGTCGACTCGAGCGCACTCGCGTTCGAGATCGCGGCGCGTGCCGCCATGCGCGAGGCCGTCGGCCGGCTCGGGATCAAGCTGCTGGAACCGATCATGAAGGTCGAGGTCGTGACGCCCGACGAGTACATGGGCGACGTAATCGGCGACCTCAACAGTCGGCGTGGCCAGATCACCGGCACCGAGGCGCGTGGCAACGCGCAGGTAATCACGTCCATGGTGCCGCTCGCCAACATGTTCGGTTATGTGAACACGTTGCGCTCGATGAGCCAAGGGCGGGCGCAGTTCACGATGCACTTTGGCCATTACGAGCAGGTGCCGCAGGCGGTGTCCGACGAGGTCATCGCGAAGCTGGCGTAGTGTCAACCCTCGCATTGGAGAGTAGCGATGGCGAAGGAGAAGTTTGAGAGGAATAAGCCGCACTGCAACGTAGGCACGATAGGCCACGTTGATCATGGGAAGACGACGCTGACGGCGGCGATCACGAAGGTGCTTGCGGAGAAGGG
>VGES01000055.1 GCA_016869765.1 Alphaproteobacteria bacterium | reverse complement strand
CGTCACCCGCCACGCGCAGCGCTTGACGAACGCGAAACTGCAAGCGCTTGGGGGAACATCGCTGACGTTGTTCGCCGCATCGGGGACGAAGAGCGCTCGCGTGTGCATCCCCTCACCCCGCCCCTCACCCGGCACGCTGCGCGTGCCACCCTCTCCCGCATCTTGCGGCGCTTGTCGCCGCAAGCGGCGACAGATGCGGGAGAGGGTGGCGCGAAGCGCCGGGTGAGGGATGAGGCCGCAGCACGGAAGCTGCGGAAAATTCCGACCGAACACGGCGCCGTAAGTCGCGCCTTGGATCTTCGATTGGGCCACAGCGACGAGGCTGCGAAGTTCCCTACCACATCGTGCGCTGGGCGCGGGCGGGCCAGTCGCGGTCGTAGTCGGTGCCGCCCACCTGCCCTGCGCTGCAGGAGGCCAGCATGTCGCCGGCGCTCGGCAGGCTCTTGGGGTCGACGTGGCGCGCCGGGTTCCAAAGCTCGGAGCGCAGAAGCGCGCGGGCGCACTGGAAGTAGACCGTGCTTATCGCGAGCACGATGACGCTGCGCGGGGCGTGGCCGTCGACCGCGAAGGACTCGCGCAACTCTCGGTCGATCACGATCTGCGCGCGTCCCTGGACCCGCAGCGTGTTGCCGACGCCGGGCACCAGGAACAACAACGCCGCGCGCGGGTCGCTCACGATGTTGCGCAGCGAGTCGACGCGGTTGTTGCCGCGCCGATCCGGGAGCATCAGCGTCTGATCGTCGTGGATGCGCACGAACCCGCTGCGATCGCCGCGGGGCGAGCAATCGACGCCCTCGGGCCCGACCGTCGCCAGCAGCGCGAACGGCGAGGCCGCGATGTAGCGGCGATACTCGGGCGTGAGTTTCGCGACTTCCTTGACGGTCGATGCGTCATTGGGCGCACCGTAGAGCGCTTCGAGTTGTTCGAGCGAGGTGATGGTGGGCATGGCGCACTTTAGCGCCGCACGCCCGTGTGTTCGACCGTCACGGGGCACGCCGCCTCCTCCGGTGCTTCGCACCATGTCGGACCTTTCGGTCCTCCACCCCGCGAAGTGGGGGGAGATGACCCGGGGATTCCTCCCCCGCTTGCGGGGGAGGGGGTGAGACCGGAGCGTAGCGACGGTCGAACGGAGGGGGCTGCGTGCCCCCGATACTCGCCAAGACCCGTTCCCGCTCGCCACCCCCCTCGCTCGCTCCGCGGGAGGGAGGATGCCCCCTCTGCGCTGCGCGCTGTCTCCCCCGCGTTGCGGGGGAGACCAATCTATTTGGTGGCGCCGAAGAAGTAGAGCCCGCCGCCGCCGGGGCGGCCGATCGCCTTGCCTTTGGGCCAGCCCTGGTTGCCCAGCGTCTTGGTCAGCTCCTGCGAGTTGACGCCAATCCTCTCGAACACCCTGGAGCGCGCGAAGCCCATGCGCTCGGCCAGATCGATCATGTCGGTGTCGTGCAGCGTGCCCCAGAACGGCTCGCCGTTGTTCTTCGTGTCCCAGTCGCGCACGAACTGCTCCCACACGTGCATGCCGTGGTACTGCGGCTGCTCGCCGTGCACCATCAGCCCGCCCGGCGCCAGCAACCGGCAGCTCTCGCGCACGATGTTGGCGAGCGCCGGCGTCGAAGTCTCGTGCAGCATCGCGGTCGAGACCACGAGGTCGAAGAAACCATCCGGGAAATCGGTGCGCTCGGCGTTCTGCGCCGAGAAGTGCACTTCGACGCCGAGACTCTCCGCCCGGGCATGGGCGTACCGCACGCACGGCGCACCCACGTCGATGCCGTAGACCTCGGCGTCGGGGAACGTCTCCTTGATGATCACGGTCGAGCCGCCCGCCGTGCAGCCCATGTCGAGGATGCGCCTCGGTTTCAGGTTCGGGAAATTGTGCCCGAGGAAGCTCAGTATGGCGCGGCCCAGGCCGTCCATGCGCGGGCCGAAGAAGCCGCCGACGTAGAGATAGGCGCCGCGGTCGTAGAGCGCGCCGGCGGCAACGTCGTCGGCGCAGCGCTCCTCGGCATAACCCCCGGGCACGAGATGATGATGGTTCTTCAGGATGTAGTCGGGAGCCTTGTGGTTCTTGGCGATCTTCAGGCTGCCCTTCGGCGCCTTGGTCGCGTCCTTCGCGCGAACGATCAGTTCGGGAAGCTGTCGCTCGATCGAGTCGAGCACCGAATGCCACAGCATGCTCTGGCCCTCGCGCTGCAGCACCGTGCCCATCTGGTAGTAGGGCTCGGCCTCCATCGCCTTCTGGATCTCGAAGCGGCTTTCCGGGTCGCGCTTCCGGCTGCGCCGAATCTTGGGCAGCACGACCCGTTCATAGAGGTCGTTGGCGCCGGGCAGCACCTCGTGCTGGACATAGCGCTTGAAGCCGACGACGAACTCCTGGCGCGCGTTCTCGTCGTGGGACGCGACGGGCAACACCGCGTGCTGAACCTGGGCGTACATGGCACCTCCGCTGATCGAGCGGGGGAGTATAGGGCAAAGTGTCCTCTCTTACGCCCCCTGTGCTCGCCCCTCACCCGCCCCTCACCCGCCCCTCACCCGGCCCCTCACCCGGCACGCTTCGCGTGCCACCCTCTCCCCGCTGACGCGGGGCGAGGGACTCTCTGGCATCCTCCTCGCCCCGCCTTAGGCGGGGAGAGGGTGGCGCGAAGCGCCGGGTGAGGGGAGCGGGCGGAAACGCTCAGGGCCCACGCCACAAAATCAGCTCGCCGCCCGTGGCACTCGACAGGAACGTGGGCGGCAGGCCGGGTGGGCGAAAGCTATAGGTGCCGGCGCCGTGCGTCGCGCCGTCGCCCAGCGTGACGCTGCCCGAGAGCACGAACCACTCCCAACTCGCATCGGCCGCGAGCGCCCACGACCCGGGCCAGGACTGCGGGAGTCGCACCAGCGTCGTCGCGGCCCCGGTCTTCGCATCGACCGAGAGAGTCTTGACCGAGCGCCGCGCGCCGCCCGTGCCCTCCTCGCGCCACGGCAGCTTCGCCGTCTCGAGCCCGAGAATGAACGGCCGGCCGTCGTCGTGCGGGTGGAGGACGTATTCGTGTGGCGCGATCGGCTGCCACACGAGCTTCAGTTCCAACGGCCCGCCCGAGCGGATCAGCGCGCGACAGCCGAGGATCGCGCCCTCGTCGTGGCCGTGCACGATGCCGGCGGGGCGATAGATGTAGGCGCCGTCGCCCAGGAAATTCCGCCCATCGAGCGAGACGTCGCCCTGGATGACGAACACCTCTTCGAAGAAGTCGTGAAAATGCGCGACGCCGCCGCCCTTCCACGCCGCCGGAATGTCGACGTAGGCGGTGCGCGCGCCCGAGTCGGGGTCGACGTTGAGCGGCTTGGCGCGGAGCCCGTGCGTGCCCAACACCTTCCACGGTTGCGCCCCGACATCGAGGCGCTCGATCGTGTTCTTCATTGTTCCCTCCTCAGGCGTCCGTCACATCGATCATGACACGACCCACCTCGCTCGCCCCCGGGCCGGTGAGCGCCGCGAAGGCCTCGGCACAACGTTCGAGCGGCCAGCGATGCGTCATCGTCGGCTTCAGGTCGATGACGCCCGCCGCGATCATCGCCAGCGCCTCGCCCTGGCCCGGACCGGCGCGCACGCCCGACAACACGAGCTCGCGCCCGACCAGATCCCAGCCCAGCGCCGGCAGCGGACCGCCGCCCGTCACCGCGATCCGTCCCGACATGGCCGAGAGCTTGATCGCCTGCTTCAGGCCCCACTCGGTCGCCGTCGTCTCGATGATGTGGCCAAAGCCCTGCGGATAGCGCGCGCGCACGCGCTCGCTCGCGTCTTCGTCGTGGGCGCCGATCGGGAAGACCTCGATGGCCCCGACCAGGCCCGCCAGGTGCCCGCGGCGCCCGATGCCGCCGATCGACACCGGATGGAAGCCTTTGGCCTTGCACGTGGCGACCGCGCCCCAACTCATGGCGCCGCCACCCAAGACGGCGACGGTGGCGCCGCTGGGCGGCGCCAGTTGTCCGAGCGCGTTCAACGCCACCACCGGACCGCCCAGCATGGCGGCGTTCTCGAAGCCGACCTTGGCCGGCAGCACCGCCAACTTGTTCGCGGTGACGCAGGTGTATTCCTGGGCGCACACTTGGCGCGGCGCGTTCAGCATGGCCGGATCGAGGCAGACGTTGGTGCGCCCCGCCCGGCAGTTGGCGCAGCGCCCGCAGTGGGCCAAGGCGAGCGCCGTGACGCGGTCGCCCGCTCTGACGTTGCGGACCTCATTGCCCACGGCTTCGACCACGCCGCCGAAATCGGCACCGATGCCGACCGGATAGGACTGCACGTAACGCCCGCCGCGGTTCAGGTAGACGCCCACGTCGGTGCCGTAGGGCGAAAAGCGCACCACCCGGATCAGGGCCTCGTCGGCCGCGGGCGTGGGCGTGGCCCGGTCGACGACCCGCAGGTCGCTCGGTCCGAACAGCAACGCCGCGCGCATGGTCATTCTCCCCCGGGGGCAAAGCATGGCCCGTGCGCGCCCCGGCGTCGAGTCGGTTTGCCGTGCTCGTGGCCCCGGCCGATAATGGCCGGCACCTCCGGAGGGACCGATGCGACCCCACATTCCGCTGCTCGATACCAACGCCATGCCGTGGCAGGAGCTGCCCGCGCCGGGCATTCTGTCGAAACGCCTGTCGACCGACCCGGCGACGGGGGCGCGCACCGCGCTGCAGCGCGTCGTGCCGGCGAAGGGCTACAAGGCCCCCAGCACCGCGCACTGGCACCACACGGACGAGGAGATCCTGGTCGTCAAAGGCCTGATGTCGTTCGATTCGAAAGTCTGGCTGCGCCCGGGCGCCTATTGTTTTCATCCCGCCGGCACCGTGCACGGCTTCAAGAGTTCGGTGCCGGAGGAATCCTGGTTCCTCTCCCGCGTCGGCAAGGACCTCGACTTCAACTTCGTGCCGACGCCGCGGCAGCTGACGTATTACACGGCGGAGGGCGAAGCCGCGCCCGTGCGCACCGCAGGCGCCATTCCCGAATCAAGGACGCAGCGCTGGCAGACGATGCGCAACCGCGCCGGCAAGATCGTCGCGCAGCAACTGATCCTGAGCCGCCATCCCAAGACGGGCGAGGGCTCGATGTTCCTGCGCTGCCGCGCCGGTTGGGCCTCGGCCGCGCGGCCCTACCGCCACAGCGTCTATGAGGAGGTGTTCGTGCTCGAAGGCCAAGTCGCCTCGGACGACGGCATCGTCATGAACCAGGGGTGTTATGCGTTCCGGCCGCCCGGCACGACGCAGGCGCCGTTCCGCTGCGCGGACCACGCGCTGCTCTACGTGAACTTCGGCGGCGATCTCGACTACGCGCCGGTCGGCCGCACGCGACGGGCGGCGGGCAAGACGGCGGCGAAGAAGACCGCAGCGAGGAAGAAGACCGCGGCGGCGAAGACGAAGAAGAAACGAAAGACGTAGTTTTCTCTACTCGCGCCAGGTCCGTCTCTCGCTCCCCACCCCCCTCGCTCCTCGCCCCTCACCCGCTCGCTCCGCTCGCCTCCCTCTCCCCGCGATGCGGGGAGAGGGCAGAGCGCCGAAGGCGCGAGGGTGAGGGGTGAGGGGAGCCCCGCCCGCCATGCCCACCCCAACCCCCATTCACGGCACGCCACGACTGATCGCCCTCCTCGGCCTGGTCTCCGCCATCGGCTGGGTGGGCGGCGTGATGTACGCGCCGGCGCTGCCGGAGTTGGCCCGCGACCTCGCGACGACACCGTCCGGCGCGCAGCACTCCTTGACGGTGTTCGTCGCCGTGTTCGGCGTTGCACCATTGATCATCGGCCCGCTCACCGATCGCCACGGCCGACGCGTCGTGATGTTGAGCGGCCTCGTGCTCTACGGTGTGGGCAGCATCGGCGCCGCGCTGAGCCAGTCGCTCGAGTGGTTGCTCGTGGCGCGCATCGTGCAGGCCGCGGGCGCGGCGGTGCCGATGACGGTGGCGCGCGCCGTGGCACGCGACGTGTGGTCCTTCGCCGAGGTGCGCCGGCCGATGGCGCTCATCGTCGGCTTCAGCGCCATGGCGCCGGCCCTGTCGCTCGCGACCGGCGGGTTCGTCGCGGCGGCGCTCGGCTGGCGCGGCGTGTTCTGGACCTCGGCCGCGCTCGCGTTCCTGTTCGCAGGCCTGTGCGCGCTGCGCCTCCCGGAGACACACCCGGACCGCAACCCGGCGCTCTACGGCGGCTGGCAGGTGTTCCGCAACTACGGCGTGCTGCTGCGCTCGAAGTTCTTCGTGGCGATCGCCATTGCCCAGGGATTCCTGGGCGGCGCCATTTTCATCATCATGACCGGGGCGCCGTTCGTCGTGCTCGGGCGCATGGGCATCGGCCCCGAGGTGTTCGGCCTGCTGACCGCGTGGCTGCCCGGCGGGTTCTTCCTCGGCAATCTCGCCGCCGGCGTGATCACCAACCGCCTGTCGATCGCGCGCCTCACCGCCCTCGGATGCCTGATTTCGACGATCGCCGCCGGCACGCTGTTCGCGATCACGTTCACCGACGCGTTGACGCTGGCCGCGCTCTACATCTGCGTCGCCTGCTACACCTTCGGCTTCGGCATGATGCTGCCCTCGACCACGGCGGCCGCGATCGAGGTCCGGCCGGAAACCGCCGGCACCGCGGCGGCGCTCTTGTCATCGACCCAGCAGGGCTTCTCGGCGCTGGCCAGCCTGCTCGTGAGCCAGGTCGAGAGCGGCCCCGGCTTCGGCATGGTGGCGAGCTTCGCCGCCATGGTGGCGGCGGGCGCCCTCGCCGTCGCCGCCGCGGCGCGCTGGACGCCGCGCCGGATGGGGTGACGAGCGCGGGCGTTTGCAGGGTGATATTGCCTGCGATATCATGGAGATCGTGCTACGGGTTATGCTCGACACCGCGATCCTGATCGCCGCCCTGCGTAGCGATCGAGGAGCGTCGCGCCGATGAAAAAGAGCAATTTTGCCCTGCGCCTTCAGCCATCGTTGATGGAAGAGGCCCGCCGCGTCGCGAAGTCGGAGGGTGTGGCGGTCAATCAGCTGATCAACGTCGCCTTGGCCGAAAAATTGTCGGCGCTGCGGACGGCCGAGTACTTCGCCGAGCGGGCCAAACGGGGGGATGTGGCGCGCGCCTTAAGGGTGCTGAAGAAGGCGGGCACCGGACAGGCCCCGCTGGCCGGCGACGAGCGATCGCCACGGCCACGCCGCCGCCGTACGCGGCCCTAGCACCGGGAAGTGGCGACCCCAACGGGAATCGAACCCGTGCCTCAACCTTGAAAGGGTCGTGTCCTAACCGCTAGACGATGGGGTCGCGGCGGCCCTCCCATAGCCGCCAGCCTCAGCGAAATCAAGGAACTTCGCCCGCCCCGAGGCTTGCCAGCCGCTCCCACCCGGGCGAGGCTTGCCTCGACGCCCGGCGTTCGCCGCCGGCACAAAAGGGGGAGGACCACATGACGTTTTCCAGCGTTCTCCGAGCCACATGGCTCGGCACCACCGCCGCGGTCGCCTTGATCGGCTTCGCGGCAGCGCAACAGGCGGCGCCATTCCGGGTCGCCATCCCGAACCTGCCACCGCAACAGGGCAGTCCCTACGCCTCGGCCGCGTTCTCCTCGCCCGGCGTGTTCTTCATGGGCGCGATCTACGACGGCCTCACCTGGGTCGGCGAAGACGGCAACAACCGCCCCTACCTCGCCGAAGGCTGGAAGAACATCGATCAGACGACCTGGCAGTTCACGCTGCGCCCGAACGCGCAATACACGAGCGGCCGGCCGGTGACGGCCGAGTCGATCGTCAAGAACATCGAAATCCTCCTGTCGGAGTACGGCCAGAGCCAGAACATCCGATCGATCGTACCGACGCCGGCGAGTGCCCGGGCCGTCGATGCCCGCACCGTCGAGATCAAGACCAAGACGCCGAACCCGATCTTCGACAAGGAGATCGGCGGCCTGCCGATCATCGATCCGCAGGCCTGGGCCGATCTCGGCGTCGAAGGCTTCACCCGCACGCCGGTCACCACCGGCTCCTACAAACTGGCGAGCGCGACGCCCAACTGGTCGCAGGCGACGATGGAACTGGTGCCCCATACCGGCTCGTGGCATCCGGGCAAGGCGCCACGGCTCGTCATCGCGGGCGTACCCGAGCGCGCGCAGCGCGTGCAGGCCGTCGAGTCCGGTCAGGTCGAGGTCGCCGTCGGTCTCAACATGGACGCCTTCGAGGCGATCGAGCGCTCGGGCAACGTCGTCTACACCGCGCCGGCGCCGCTGGTGTACGCCATCCCCCTGATCTCGACGCGGCCCAACTCGCCGTTCAAGGACGTCCGCGTGCGTCAGGCCGTCAACTACGCCCTCGACAAGGACGCAATGGTGAAGAACCTGCTGCGCGGACGCGCGACCGCGGCGAGCCAGCCAGCGACGCCCAACACCGTGGGCTTCAACCCCGACGTCAAGCCCTACCCTCATGACCCGGCCAAGGCGCGGCAACTCCTGAGCGCGGCCGGCTTCCCCAACGGCTTCAAGACCAAGCTCGAGGCGGTGATGAACGGCAGTCAGACCGCCGACCTCGAGATCTACCAGCAGGTCGGCAACGACCTGAAACGCGTCGGCGTCGACGTCGACGTCATTTCCGTGACCTTCGCCGACTGGCTGAAGAAGTGGCTGCCGGGCGCCGGCGCCACCGACCTCGGCTTCCCCGACATGTTCGGATTGGGGTACTTCGTGACGCCCGAGATCGACGCCATCAACGGCTTCAAGACCCACTGGTGCGACAAGACTCCGCAGTGGTACTGCAACGAGGCCGTCCGGGCGGACGTCCAGTCGGCACGCACCGACTTCGATCCGGCCCGGCGCGTGCAAACCTTGAAGCGCCTGATGAAGGCGATGCACGAGGATGCCCCCGTGCTCTACCTCGTCAACCAGATCGACGTCGTCGGGGTGAACAAGCGGGTGCGCAACTTCACCATGGTCAATCGCTTCATGAGCTTCAGCGAGATGACCTTGCAATAGATTTTCTCGCGTCGGTCTTTAGGGGCGATCGCCCCGAACGCCTCCCGCGCCAGCGCGGGGGGCGTTTTTCTCTTCCATGGGCCAACCCGGGGCCCCCCCGGGGCGCGAACTCCCCCTTGCCGCCGGCGCGCGGCGGCGCGACGCTAAGCGTCCGGCGTCACCCGGGCTTTTCTGGCCCGGCGCGCCACCCAGGGGAGGAACTCATCATGCGTCGCTTACTCGCAAGTACCGCGCTCGCCGCCGGCCTGTTGTTGGCCGCGGCCCCGCCCGCGCTGACGCAGCAGCAGAACCTGCGCGTGGCCATCCCGGGCGTGCCGCCCGGTCTCGGCAATCCGATGACCTCGGGGGTCTACAGCTCGCCCAACATCTTCTTCTATTTGGCGATGTACGACCCGCTGACGCTGGTCAGCGAGGACGGCACGACGCGACCGTCGCTGGCGCTCTCGTGGAAGAACCTCGACAAGGACACCTGGGAGTTCACGATCCGGCCGAACGTGAAGTTCTCGAACGGCCGGGTGCTCGACGCGGATGCGGTCGTGCGCAACATCAACTTCCTCTCGACCGACTATGCCAAGGGCCAGAACGTCGGCACAGCGGTGCCGATGGCCGACACGGCGCGGGCCACCGGCCCGATGACGGTGCAGATCAAGACCAAGCGGCCGAGCCCGATCTTCGAGAAGGAGGTGGGCAACCTGCCGATGATCGACCACCTGGCGTGGAGCGAACTCGGCCCCGACGGCTTCGCTCGCGCGCCCGTCGGCACCGGCTCCTACAAACTCGCCAACCCCACCGGTACCAACTGGGCGAGCAAGGTCATCGCGTTCGTGCCCGATTCGGGCTCGTGGCGCCCGGGCAAGGTGGCGCAGCTCACGCTGATGGAGATCCCCGAGCGCACCGCCCGCGTTCAGGCGCTCGAGTCGGGGCAGATCGAGATCGCGATCGGCCTCAACATGGACGCGTGGGACCAGTTGGAACGCGCCGGCCACGTCGTCTACACCGCGCCGGCGCCGGTCGTGTACGCGATCCCGCTGATCTCGGCCCGGCCCACCTCGCCGTTCAAGGACGTGCGCGTGCGCCAGGCGGTCAACTACGCGCTCGACAAGGACACGATGAACAACGGTCTCCTGCGCGGCCGCGCGACCGCGGCGAGCCAACCCGCGACGCCCAACACCTACGGCTTCAACCCGGACGTGAAGCCCTATCCCTACGACCCCGCCAAGGCGCGCCAGCTCCTGGCCGAAGCCGGATTTCCCAATGGCTTCAAGACCAAGCTCGAAGGCGTGATGGGCGGCAGCCAGACCGCCGACACCGAGATCTACCTGCAGGTCGGCAACGACTTGAAGCGCGTGGGCGTCGACGTCGACGTTCAATCCGTGCCGTTCTCCGACTGGATCCGCAAATGGATCCCGGGGCCGGGCGCGACCGACCTCGGCTTCCCCGACATGTTCGGCCTCGGCTACTTCCTGACGCCAGAACTCGACGCCATGCGGGGCTACATCACGCACTGGTGCGACAAGTCCCCGCGCTGGTACTGCAACGAGAGCCTGCGGCCGCTGATCGAGCAGGCGCGCAGCGAGTTCGACCCGGCCAAGCGCAAGCAGTTGCTCCAGCAACTGATGAAGTTGAGCCACGAGGACGCGCCGGTCCTGTTCATGGTCAACCAGATCGACGTCGCCGCCCATAACCGGCGGGTGCGCAACTTCAAGATGGTCAACCGCTACATCAGCTACGACGAGGTCGCGCTGCAGTAGGGCGTCGCCCCTCACCCCCTCACCTGCGCTACGCGCTCCCTCTCCCCGCGCTTGCGGGGAGAGGGTAGGGTGAGGGCTGCTAACCCTTCAGCACGACGAGATCGGTCTTCATCGAGGTCAGCGGCTCGCAGCCATCCCTGGTGACGAGCACCATATCTTCGAGGTGCATGCCGCCGAAGCCGTACTCGTGATAGGGCAGGTCGACGTTGATCACCATGTTCTCGCGGAACACGAAATCGCCCTTGGAGCCGGGCAACTCGAGGCCGATCGGCAGCGGGTGGTCGGTGTGTTCGAGGCCCACCGAATGCGGCGTGGCGATGATGAAGCCCTTGAAGCCCTCGCGCTCGATGACGCGCAACACCTTCTCGGTCATCGCCCGGCCGGTGACGCCCGGCTTGATCATCTCGTAGGCGGTCTCCCAACCGGCGGTCATCGCCTTGTTGCGTTTGACGATCTCGGCCGATGGTTTGCCGATGATCGCGGTGCGGCCGATGTCGCCGTGGTAGTGCTTGTATTCGGCCAGCGCATCGAACATCACCGGTTCGCCCTTGATCACCTTGTCGTGCGGCAATCCGAGCCCGCCGCAGGTGAGATAGATGCCGCGCCCGCCCGCTTTGGCCACCGCGACGTTGTAGGCGCGTTCGAGCTCGGCCCAGGTCGAGCCCTTGTGCATGGTACGGATCGCAGCGTCGACGCCCGCTTCGTTGATGCGCGCCGCTTCACGCAGGAGCGTGATCTCGTCCCGGGACTTGATCATGCGGATTTCGCGGAAGATGTTCGTGCCCTCGACGCCGGTGAGCTTGAGGCCGAGTTCGTTCATCCATTCGATCGGGCGCGGATCGTCGTAGGCGACACGGGCCTTGGCGAGGCCGGCCTCGCTGAGCGCCTGCTTGAGCGCGTAGGACGGCGTCGCGCGGGTGCGGGCCGCGAGTTTTTTCGACATCGGCAGCCAGCGCTTCTCCTTGGCCGACAGCCCGGACTTTCGCACCGGCCAGGACAACGCCCGGCCCGCCTCCGGCTCCTCGACGATGGCGTCGTAGTTGCGCGAGCGCGCGTGCGAGGGGTGCGAATAGCTGACCACGTTGGGCACCCAGGTCGGCATCTCGTTGAGCCGGCTGGTTTCGGCCGTGGTCATGACGAGTGCCGCCGGTTTCTTGGGATCGCGCGGCAGCACCGCATAGTTGAAGAACATGCGGCGCATGCGCATGAGCGCGCCCCAGAAGTTGGTCAGGTAGTAGACATTGATTTGGGTCGCGGCGACCAGGCCGTCGAGACGATGTTTGTCCATCACCTCGTAGGCGCGCGGCAGGTTGGCGAGCATCGGGATTTTCTTGGCGGCCATCGGTTCCTCCCTTGAACGGCGATCGATTCAACGCTCGCCGGCGCTGCGAAACAACCCGATTCGCATCAGTCGGTCACGGCGATGGCCTCGATCTCGATCAGGAACTCGGGCCGCGCCAACGTTTCGACGCCGATCAGCGAATTGGCCGGCAAGGCCTCGCCGAAGAATTCGTTGAAGATCGGGAACAGCACATCGCGGTACTCGTAACGGTAGCGGGCGACGAAAATCGTCACCTTGACGATGTCCTTGGGCGCCGCGCCGACCGCCGCGAGCGCCGTCGCGACGTTGGCCAGCGCCTGGCGGGTCTGAGCCGCGAGGTCGCCGCCGCCCACGAGATTGCGCGCCGCATCGAGCGCGACCTGGCCCGCGACGAAAACGTGCCGCCCGCCGCGCGCGGTCACGACGTGCGCATAACTGCCGTAACGGCTGTCGAACAGCCCGGCGGGAAAGTGTCGCTCGATGGTGGCCATGGTTACTCTCCGTTGATGATCAAGGCGTCGTCGAGCCTGGTGAGCGCTCGCACACCATGGTCTCCGACGACGATCGTATCTTCGAGATGCATGGTGCCCCAGCCCCATTCGAAGAACGGCATGTCGATGTTGATCACCATGTTGCGCTCGAGCGCGTAGTCCGTCGCCTCGCCATGGAGCGTCGCGCCCATCGGGATCGGCTGATCGGTGTGCTCGAGGCCGATCGAGTGCGGCGAGCAATAGAAGAAATCGGGGAAGCCCGCCTGTTGCACCGCGCTCACCACGTGGCCGATCAGCGCCGAGCGCTTGAGGCCGGGGCGGATGACGTCGCAGGCGGCTGCGAAACCGGCCTTCATCGCGTCGGCCCGGCGGCGCAGTTCGGATGAGGGCTCGCCCACGATCACGGTACGACCGAAGTCGCCGAAGTAGTTGCGGTACTCGCCCAAGGCATCGACGAGGAAGGGCTCGCCGCGGCGCACGCGGCCGTGCGGCAGACCGCCCAACGCCGTGATGATGTGACCGTTGCGGCCACCGCGCCGCGACATCTCCAAATGGTACGTCGTCTCGATCTCCTCCCAGGTCGTGCCGTCCCGCGCCACAGCCGCCGCGGCGTAGCACGCAGCCTCGTTGATGCGCGCCGCTTCCGCCATCACGGCGATCTCGGCCTCGGACTTGACCATGCGGATCTCGCGAAACACGTTGGTGGAATCGACCGGCACGATGTCGGGCAGCCCCATCTCGCGCATCCAGTGCAGCACGCGCGGATCGTCCGACCCGATGCGACCGCGCGTGAGTCCGGCGTCCTTGAGCGCCCGGCGCAGGCCCCACGCCGGGGTTGCGGCCAGATGGTCGGCGTGGCGCCGGGCGAGCGCCGTCCAATGCTGTTCGAGAGGCGAGAGCTCGGCGCCGGCCCGCGTCGGCCAGCCGCCCCAACGCGCCGCTTTCGGTTCCTCGTGGCGCGGATCGAAGGCGCCGCGCTCGACCCGTTCGCGGCCCGAATAGTCGGAGAAGGCGACCAGGTTCGGCACCCACGTCGGCCACGGCGTCAGGCGTTCGAGCTTGACGGTCGGCAGGACGAGCCCCGCCGGGGCGTCGTCGCGCCGCGGCAGCACGCCATAGACGAGATAGGGCCAGCGGCCGTCGGCCTGGGTGTCCCAGTAGTCGGTCAGGTAATGAATGTTGATGTGCTCGCGGGCGACGAGCCCCTCGAGCTCGTACTTGGCCATGATCGCCGTGGCGCGCGTTCGATTGAGCAGCATGGTCCCTCCTGGCGCCGACGAGCTTAGGCGGTCCGCGGCCGCGACTTTAGCGGCAATTTTGGACGTGTTGCCGCTCCCCACTCACCCTCGCGCCTGCGGCGCTCTTCCCTTTCCCGCGTCTTGCCGCGCTTGTCGCCGCAAGCGGCGACGCCGCCCACCACAAACTGGCGGAACGGGAGACCCCTCACCCTCGCGCCTGCGGCGCTCTGCCCTCTCCCGCTTCGCACGGGGAGCGGGTGGCGAGCGAAGCAGACGAGGGGGCATCTCCCCACGCGAAGCGGGGGGAGCAGCTCGCGAAGCGAGCGAGGGGGGAGCGCACGAGACTCGTCCTCGGCGTGCACCGGAACACGCGACCCCCTCCGTTCGACTGTCGCTGCGCTCCAGTCTCACCCTGTCGGACCTTCGGTCCTCCACCCCCGCACGCGGGGGAGGATTCCCCAGGGGGCCGCTCAGAAGTAGGCGAGTTGTTCGGTCGGGGTGAGCCGCGGCTCGGGCAGGTCGACGAGCCGGTAGGAGATCAGCGATCGGCCGAGGCCGAGGCCGTTGATGAACACCCGGTATTCCATCGCCTTCTCGGGCGCGTCGGCCGGGAACGTCACCGGAATGTTGCCCGAGGGAAAGCGCGGGAAGCCCCACTCGTCGAACATGGCGTAGTGCGAATGGTGGTCGCGGCACCACGCTTCGATCTTGCGCAACTGGCGCACACCCGCATGGAACTCGGGCGAGAACGCGTACTCGCCGAAGTCGATATGCACGATGAACTGGATCCACTCGCGCCGACGGCGCATGACCAACTCCACCCTGTCGGGGCCCGCTCGGACGCCCCGCCCCGCATGATGTCACATCTGTCGCGAAGCGCCAGCCTCCCGTGGGGCGGCGGCGTCCTCGATATGAAAGACCACGTCGTCGCGTCCGCGATAAGTGTCGGCCCGGAGGTGTCCGGCGACGTGCACCGGGCGGCCGCGATGATCGAGCAGCGCCTGTCCGAGAACCGACGCCCTGACGCGGAACGCGATGGCGCGCAGGCGCGCGCCCGAGTCGTCGGCGAACACGCAGCGCAGATGATCGCTGCCCACGGGCTCGACGACCACCGGCCGTACAGCAGCGAGCACATACCGCGGCTCGCCATTGCCAGTCCCGAAGGGCCCCGCCTGGGTAAGCGCCTCCAGGAGTCCGGGCGTCGCCCCGCCGAGCGCGAGCACGCCATCGACGTTGAGCCCGCGCGGTGGCGGTGCGGCGCCGAAGACCGCGTGCGCGCGCTCGATGAGAAATCCGCGCAGCGCGGGGACACTGTCCTCGGCCACGGTGAGCCCGGCCGCCGCCGCGTGGCCGCCACCATTGATCAAGAGCCCGGCCTGACGCGCCGCGATCACGGCCGAGCCGAGATCGAAGCCCGGAAGCGACCGTCCCGACCCCTTGCCGACGCCGCCGTCGAGCCCGATGACGACGGCGGGACGATTGAAATGATCCTTGAGCCGCGTCGCGACGATGCCGACGACACCGGGGTGCCAGCCGCGGGCGGCGACGAGCACGAGCGCCGCGGCGCCGTACCCGGCGGCCTCGGCGTCGGCGATCGCCTGCTCGAGCACGACCTGTTCGATCGTGCGCCGCTCGGTGTTGAGCCGGTCGAGTTCACGCGCGAGTGTCGCGGCTTCGCGGGCATCGTCCGTCGCCAGGAGGCGCGCACCGAGATCGGACTTGCCGACCCGTCCGCCGGCGTTGACCCGCGGCCCGAACACGAAGCCGGCGTGAAACACATCGAGGCGCTCCTCGACACCGGCCACGTCGGCCAGCGCGACGAGTCCCGGGTTTCGCCGCTGGCGCATGACCTTGAGGCCCTGGGCGACGAGCGCCCGGTTGAGCCCGGTCATCGGCACGAGATCGCAGATCGTGCCGAGCGCAACGAGGTCGAGCCACTGCAGGAGATCGGGTTCGCGGCGCGCGGCAAACCAGCCGCGCCGCCGTAGCTCGCGATTGAGCGCGACGACGAGCACGTACGTGACGCCGACCGCCGCCAGCATGCCGAGCGCGTTCTGTTCATCGAGCCGGTTCGGGTTGACCACGGCCAACGCCGGCGGCAACGACGGCTCGGCCAAGTGGTGATCGACGACGATGACGTCGAGGCCGGCGGCCCTGCCCTCAGCGAGCGCCGCGTGCGCCAGCGTGCCGCAGTCGACGGTGATGACGACGCGCACGCCCTGCCCGGCCAGGCGCCGGAGCGCCGGACCGTTGGGGCCGTAGCCTTCGGCCAGGCGATCGGGAACGTAGAGCGTGAGCGGCACGCCCAACGCCGCGAAGTAGCGACCGAGCACCGCCGAAGACGTGGCGCCGTCGACATCGTAGTCGCCGAACACGGCGACCGGCTCGCCCACCATGATCGCCTCGGCGAGACGTTGCGCGGCCCGGTCCATGTCGCGCAGCGTCGAGGGATCGGGCAGCATCTCGCGAAGGACAGGACGAAGATAACTCTCGGCCGTCTCGACCGTGACGCCACGCGCCGCCAACAGCCGGGCGACGGGGTCGGGCACCGCACGCGCCTGGGCGATCGCCAGGGCTTGGCGTTCGTCGGTCGAGCGAAGCCACCAGGCGCGCCCCGAGAACGACTGCCCCACCCCGAGGAACGGTGCGGCGGCCGGCGCCATCATCAGCGTTTGATCGTGCCTTTCAGGCCGCGCCAAGCCTCGTGCCGCGCCTTGATCCAGCGCACCGTTCCGGTCTTCGCCCGCATGACCATGGTGTGGGTCTCGACCTTGTCGCCCATCCAACGCACGCCATCGAGCAGCGAGCCCTGCGTGACCCCCGACGCCGCGAACAGGACATCGCCGTGCGCGAGGTCCGCCAGCTGATACTTGCGGTCGAGATCGGTGACGCCCGAATTGCGGGCGCGCGCTTTCTCATCCTCGTTGCGAAACACCAGGCGGCCCTGCATCTGCCCGCCCACGGAACACAGCGCGGCGGCGGCAAGCACCCCCTCCGGCGCACCGCCGATTCCCATGTAGACGTCGATCCCGGTCGTCGGATCGGTGGTCCAGATCACGCCTGCGACGTCGCCGTCGGGGATCAGCTTGACGCGCGCGCCGGCCTTACGCACACCTTCGATGATCTTGGCGTGTCGCGGCCGGTCGAGGATGCAAGCCATCACGTCCGACGCCGCCTTGCCCTTGGCCGCGGCAATGGCGCGGATGTTCTCCTCCGGGGGGCGGTCGAGGTCGATCACCCCTTCCGGCAAGCCTCCGCCCACCGCGATCTTGTCCATGTAGATGTCGGGGGCGTGCAACAGGCCGCCCTCCTCGGCGAGCGCGATGACCGCGAGCGCATTCGGGCCCCCGGTGGCGGTGATGGTCGTGCCCTCGAGGGGGTCCACCGCGATGTCGATCTTGGGTCCCTGACCGGTGCCGACCTTCTCGCCGATGTAGAGCATCGGCGCCTCGTCGATCTCGCCCTCGCCGATGACGACGACGCCCTGCATGTCGAGGTCGTTCAGCATCGTGCGCATGGCATCGACCGCCGCCTGGTCGGCTGCCTTCTCGGCACCGAGGCCGATCAGCCGCGAGGCCGCGATCGCCGCCGCTTCACAGACTCGAACGGCGCCGAGGATCAGACCCCGATCGAGGCTGGACTTCTTCGACATATTCCCGCTCCGTCGTTTTCAGAGTTCGTTTTCGATTCGGATCATACACGGCGGGCTCTGGACCGCGGGCAACGCCGCGATCCGCGCCAGCGCCCGGCGCATGCCGGCCTCGAGCGTGGCGTGGGTGGTCATGATCACCGAAACCCGCTCGCCGGGATCGCGGCCGCGCTGCAGCACCGATTCGATCGAGACCTCGTCGTCGCGCAGGCACGCGGCGACGTCGGCCAGGACGCCGGGACGGTCGGCCACCTCGAGGCGCAGGTAATACGCCCCGAGCCGCCGCTCGATCGCCGCCACGGGCAACGCCCGCAGGTCTTGGGCCCGCACGCCCAGCGCCGGAACCCTCAGGCCTCGGGCGACATCGACGATGTCGCCCACCACCGCCGAGGCGGTCGGGCCGGCACCGGCGCCGGCGCCTTCCAGCACCACACGACCGACGAAGTTGCCGTCCACCGTCACGGCGTTGAACGCGCCATCGACGTGGGCCATCGCCGAGGTCTCGGCCACCATGCAGGGGTGCACGCGCTGCTCGAGGCCGTGTTCGGTGCGTCGGGCGATGCCGAACAGCTTGATGCGATAGCCGAGCTCGCGGGCGTAGGCGATATCGACGGCGCTCACCGGGCGGATGCCCTCGATGTGGACGGCGCCGAGGTTGAGCGGCGTTCCGAACGCGACGGCGGCGAGAATCGCGAGTTTGTGGGCGGTGTCGACGCCGTCGATGTCGAAGGACGGATCGGCCTCGGCATACCCGCGCGCCTGCGCTTCCCCGAGCACGTCGGCGAAGTCGCGCCCGGTCTTGTCCATCGTCGTCAGGATGAAGTTGCAGGTGCCGTTGAGGATGCCGTAGACGCGCTCGATGCGATTGGCCGCGAGCCCCTCGCGCAGCGCCTTGATGATGGGGATACCGCCGCCGACCGCGGCTTCGAACTGGAACGCGATACCGGCCGTCTCGGCCGCCGCCGCGAGTTCGTTGCCGCGGTGTGCGATCAGCGCCTTGTTGGCGGTGACGATCGGTTTCTTGCGCGCGATCGCCTCGGCGACGAGCGCGCGGGCCGCGCCGTCGTGCCCGCCGATCAGTTCGACCACGACCTCGACCGCCGGGTCGCGAGCGAGGGCGGTCACGTCGTCGTGCCAGCGCACGGCCGAAAGATCGGCGTCGCGTTTCTTGTCGCGATTCCGGGCGGCGACCGCGACCAGCTCGATCGGGCGGCCGCAGCGCTGGACGAGGGACTCGCGATTGTCCGCGAGCAGGCGGACGACGCCGGTGCCCACCGTGCCGAGGCCGGCGATCCCGATCCGAAGTGGCGCCATTACGATCCTGCGGCGCGTTTGAGCGGCGCCGGCGGAACGTTGACTCCGGCGCCCGAGAGGAATCGCCGGACGTTGCGCGCCGCCTGGCGGATGCGCTGTTCGTTCTCGACGAGCCCGATGCGCACGTAGCCTTCGCCGTACTCGCCGAAGCCGACACCGGCCGAGACCGCGACCTTGGCCTCCTGGATCAGCAGCTTGGAGAACTCGAGCGACCCCGCTTCCTTGAACGCCGGCGGCAACGGCGCCCAGGCGAACATCGTGGCCTTGGGCGGCGGGATGTCCCAGCCGGCGGCGGCCATCGCCGAGACGAGCACGTCGCGGCGCGACTTGTAGATGCCGCGGATCTCATCGACGCAGTCCTGCGGGCCGTTGAGCGCCGCCGCCGCCGCGGCCTGGATCGGCGTGAAGGCGCCGTAGTCGAGGTAGCTCTTGACCCGGGCCAACGCCTCGATGAGCCGGCGATTGCCGCAGGCGAACCCGATGCGCCATCCCGGCATGGCGTAGGTCTTGGACATCGAGGTGAACTCGACCGCGATGTCGCGCGCGCCCGGGATCTGCAGGATCGAGGGCGGCGGCGGGATGTCGAAATAGAGCTCGGCGTAGGCCAGATCCGAGACGATGAAGATCTCGCGGCTGCGGCAGTAATCGACGATCTCGCGGTAGAAATCGAGATCGACCACTTCGGCGGTCGGGTTGGCCGGGTAGTTGAGCACCAGCGCCAGCGGCTTGGGGATCGAGTGACGCACCGCGCGTTCGAGGTAGTGCAGGAAACTCTGCTCGCGCGCCTCGCCCACCGGCAGGTGACGGATGCTGGCACCGGCAATGATGAACCCGAAGGTGTGGATCGGATAACACGGGTTCGGCACGAGGATGACATCGCCCGGCGCCGAGATCGCCTGGGCCAGGTTGGCGAGCCCCTCCTTCGAGCCGAGCGTGACGATGACCTCGCGGTCGGGGTCGAGGTCGACGTCGAAGCGCCGCGCGTAATAGGCCGCCAAGGCACGCCTCAGGCCGGGCACGCCGCGCGAACTCGAATAGCGATGGGCGCGCGGGTTCTGCGCCACCTCGACCAGCTTGGCCACGATGTGCGGCGGCGTCGGCATGTCGGGATTGCCCATGCCGAAATCGATGATGTCCTCGCCCGCGGCTCGCGCCTGGGCCTTCATGCCGTTCACCTCCGCCAGGATGTAGGGCGGAAGGCGCTTGATGCGGTGGAATTCTCCGTTCATCGGACTGCCGGGATCGATAAGAACTGAACTGTGCTGCCGTGGCGACCGCTGATCCTGGTGGTCGCCGGCGACAGCCTCCCTGGGTCGGCCGTTCTCACGACTCGAGGAAGACCTCGGCGCGGCGGCTTTCGGCTTCGGCTTGGGGTGAGGCGACGGAGAAGCGCCGGTCTTCGCCGCGCCCCTCCATGAAGATCGCCTGCGCCGGCACGCCGAGGCGCATCAATTCGTTGGCGACCGACTGGGCGCGATCGAGCGAGATGCGGAAATTGGCGAGCCGGGAGTCGACCTCGGATGCCGTGCCGCTCCGGTTCGAGGCATACCCGATGATCCGCACCTTGCCGCCGCGCGTGCGCTGACTGTTGGCGATCGCCTGCAGGGCCTGGGCGTAGTCGGCCTCGACCTTGGCCGAATTGTTGCCGAAGCGCACGACGGTGGCGCCCGGCGTCGCGAGCACGGTCCGGGCGATCGGCGCCGCCGGAGCGGCGGTCCCCGGGGCCGGAAGCGTGGCCGGCGTGCCGCTCAGGGACTGATTGAAGGTCTCGCGCACGATCGCGGGCGCGGTCGTATCCCGCGGGCCGAGCGGGGCCGCGGTCGGCCGGGAGAACGTGACGTGCGCCGGCGCGGTGGTCACGGTCGAAGCCGACTCGGCCAGCATGCGGGCAAACGTCTGGCTCACGACCGTTTCGCCTGGTGCAACGCCCACGGTCGGGCGCGGCGGGATGAACGCTGGTGCGGTGCCGACGACCGCGGCGGGCGCCGGGGCGATCGCCCGTGGCGCGGGCGCCGCCGGTGGTGGTGGCGTGGCGGCGGCCACGGCCGGCGGTCGTGGCGCCGGCGGCGCGACGGTGGCGGGCATCGTGGCCGGCGGCGGCGGTGCGGTTCGCGCGGCGGCCGCGGGTGGCGGTGCGACGGGGGTGGTCACCACGGCGGGTGGCGGCGCGCTCGTCGGACGACCGGTGCGTCCGCTCGTAATGGTGCGGCGCGAGTCGAGCGTGTCATCGGCGCTCGTCGCCGACGGAGCGGACGTGATGCTCGGCGCGACGCGGCGTTCCTCGAGACCATCGCGCGGCGCGGCGCCACCGGCTCCGCCCGAGGTGATGCGGCGTTCGGCCAACGGATCGGGGGCCTGGGCGGTTCGCGTCTCGGTCGGACGCAACGCTGGCGGCGGCGTGACGGGCGCAGGCTCGGC
>VGES01000054.1 GCA_016869765.1 Alphaproteobacteria bacterium | reverse complement strand
GATCGCCTCAGCGATGCCGAGGTCGATGCCCGGCTGAACGATCACCCGTCGTACGTGCGTGCCGATTCGCTCGATGACCTCGCGCGTCGGACGCGCTTGCCGGTGGCAACCCTCAACGCGACCATCACCGAATACAACGCCGCCGTCGCCAGTGGTCGGGATCCGTTCGGCCGCAAGCACATGCCCAAGCCGATCGTGGCGCCGCCGTTCTACGCTATCCGACATCACGGCATCGGCTCGACGACCATCCCCGGCATCGCCGCCGATACCAACATGCGAGTTTTGCGGGCGAACGGCAGCGCTATTCCGGGTCTCTACGCGGCCGGCGAAATTCTCGGCATGGGTCTGCATTCGGCTGGTGCGTTCGTGGGGGGCATGGGTTTGATGCCCGCGCTCACCTACGGCCGGTTGTTGGGTCAGCGTCTGCTGCAGTGGGGCAAGCCCCGCGCTGCGGCGGAGTAACGAGACGAAATCAAGGGGAGGAACCATGAACCGATTTGCCAGGGCATTGTTTGGTGGCGTCGCACTCGCGGTCTTGGTGTCGGGAACGGTCATGGCGCAGGACAAGACGTTGCGTGTTGCCGCGACGTCGTTGCCGCCGCCGGGAGGCAATCCGTATCTCGCGGGCATTTTCCCGAGCTGGCACACCTGGACGGCGTTGTTTGACGCGCTCACGTTCGTCGACACGGATGGCGGCGTGAAGCCTCAGGCGGCCGCGAGCTGGCGCAACGTCGACGCCACGACGTGGCAGTTCACGCTCCGTCCGGGCGTGAAGTTCGACAACGGTGAGGCCCTCGATGCCGCTGCGGTCGCCGCGGTGTTCGACTGGCTCCTCAACGACGAAAAAGGCAAGACCAGCAATGTCGCGCGCGGTGTTCCGGAGATCGCCAGCGTGCGCCCGGTCGATGCCATGACGGTCGAGGTCAAGACCAAGGCGGCGGATGCCATCCAACCCGGTCGCATCTCATCGGTCCTGCTGGTGGCACCCAAGGCCTGGAAGGACATGGGGCCCGAGGCGTTCGCCCGGGCGCCGATCGGGTCGGGTTCGTTCAAGGTGCGGGCATGGAGTCCTGAGCGGGTGTCGCTGCTGGCGCGCCCCGACTCCTGGCGCCCGCCCAAGGTCGGTGGCCTCGAAGTCGTGCCGATCGCCGAACGCGCCCCGCGCGTTCAAGCGTTGGTGTCCAATCAGGTCGATATCGCCGTCTCGCTGTCGCCCGACAACGTGGGCGAGATCGAACGCGGCGGACACAAGGCCGACATCGTGCCGTCCTCGGCGGTGTCGACGATTGCCATGATCAACACGCGGGACAACTCACCGCTCAAGGACAAGCGCGTCCGCCAGGCGCTCAATCACGCGGTCAACAAGGAGGCGATCTCGAGGAACCTGTTCGGCGGCAGGGCCAAACCGGCGAGCCAGGGCGCGACACCCAATACCTTCGGCTACGACCCGGCCAAGCTGCCCTATCCGTTCGACCAAGCCCGTGCCAAACAGCTGCTGGCTGAAGCCAATGCCACGAATCTGAAGTTCGTGGCCGAGGTGACTGTCGGGGCCTTTGCCGGGGACTCCGAGATGTTCCAGCAGGTGGCGCAGGACCTCCAAGCGGTCGGCGTCGGCATGGATCTGCGGCCCATCCCCTCGGCCGATTGGATCCGCAAGTTCCTCACTGGGGCTTGGGATGGTCCGGCGTTCGGCTCGGGCCAGAACTCGCAGCCGTTCAACGATGCCTCGCGCTGGCTGGTGTTCAACTCCTGCGACAAGCCGAACCCGTACTTCTGCGAGGAGAGCATGCGGGCGGCGATCAAGCAGTCGAACGAGATTTTCGATGTCGCCGCACGGCGCAAGGCGCTCTCCGACCTGCTGGCCATGGAACGCGACCTCGCGCCCTACATCCTGTTGGTCGAGAACATCGAGATCATCGGGGTCAACCGGCGGCTCGCGGGTTTCCGCAACACCGGGAAGTCGTTCAACTACGAGGAGATCGTCGTAAACTAGCGGGCGATCATGAACCCGAGATTCCCGACGCTGCTCTCGCCGATCCGGGTCGGGCCGCTCACCCTCAAGAACCGCACCATGATCCCGGGCCACAACACGTGGCTTGGCGATCATGACGGTACGGTGAACGAGCGTTTCCGCGCCTACATGACGGCGCGGGCCAAGGGCGGTTGTGCCCTGATCACGATCGGATCGTCGCCGATCCATCGCTCCTCGGAAGACGGCGGCCACAAGCTGCCGCTCTACGACGACAGGGTCATCCCCGGCTTGGCGCGTGCGGCGGAAGAGGTGCGCTCCCATGGCGGGCGCCTGTCGATCATCCTTTGGCACGGTGGCCACAACGTCGAGCCCCGTGGCAACGGAAGGTCGGTGGCGCCTTCGCCGATCCCGGCGCCGGCCCATGGCGCCGTTCCCAAGGTGCTGACGCGCCGCGAGATCCGGGAGTTGGTCGCGGCCTACGGCCAGGCCGCGCGGCGCTGCCGCGAGGCCGGCCTCGATGCGGTCGAGGTTCAGACCGCCTCGGACTACCTCCTGGGGTCGTTCCTGTCGCCGGTGATCAACCGTCGCCACGACGAGTACGGTGGCTCGCTCGAAAATCGGGTGCGCTTTGCCGTCGAGGCGCTGACGGCGGTACGTGAGGCCGCCGGTCCGACGATGGCCGTCGGCGTGCGCACGGCGGCCCTGCACATCATGCCCGGGGTGCCCAATCCGCTCGGCCGCGAAGAAGCAATCGCGGCGATGCAGATGTTGGCCGAGCGTGGCCTGGTCGATTGGGTGAGTGTGATTGCCGGTTCGCATTGGCGACTCGACGAACTGCTGCCGCCGATGACCAAGCCACGCCTTCACGTGGTCGAGCATGCCGCGGCGTTCAAGCGCGCGCTTTCCGTGCCCATCGTCGTCGCCGGCCGTATCCGGACGCCCCAGGAAGCCGAGTCCGTGCTGGCGGTCGGCCAAGCCGACATCATCGCGATGGCGCGCACCTGGATCGCCGAGCCCGAATGGGTGGCCAAGATCGAGGCGGGGGAGGATGACCGCATTCGCCCCTGCATGTCGTGCAGTCAGGCGTGTCTCGGTTTTGTCTCCCGCCGCCTGCCGCTCACCTGCGTCATCAATGCGCAAGCGGGTCGCGAGCACGAGCTACCGTCCATCGCGCAGGCGCCGCGGGTCAAGCGCGTCGCGGTGATCGGCGGCGGCCCCGCGGGCATGGAAGCGGCCCGCGTGGCGGCCCTGCGGGGTCATCAGGTGACGCTGTATGAGGCGAGCGACCGGTTGGGCGGCGACATGCGGCTGGCCGCGGAGGCGCCGCACCGCGCGGCCGAGATGCTGCCGGCGATCGATTGGTTTCAGGCTGAACTCATGCGGCTGCAGGTGCGGGTGAGACTGAACACGCGCGTCCGAAACCAGCGCGAGATCGACGCTGACGACGTGATCTGGGCCTTGGGCACCAGCCCGGGTGCGACCGCGATCTGGCGCACACGACCCCATCTCGAGCACGGCATCCCGGGGGCCGCTGGCCTGCCACATGGGCGCGCGGTCCTTGGTGGCCGGGCGTCGGTGCACGGTCACGTGCTGATGATCGACGAGGAAGGCGGCTGGATGGCCGTGTCGCTCGCCGAAACCCTGGTCGCGCGGCCGGGCGTGACGAAGCTAACCGTCGTCACCAACGAAGCAGCCCTCGGCATGCCCGAGCTCGGCTTCACGCTCGAAAACACCGACGTTCAGGCGCGCCTCAAAGCGACGGGCATGGTCATCGTGCTGCGGCGTCTCGTGACGAGGGTCGAGGGTGGCCAAGCCGTGTTGGACGATGGCCAACGGCTGGGCCCCTTCGACAGCATGGTGCTTTCGACCGGCACGTTATCGAATATCACGCCCGATGGCGCGCACGCGGTTGGCGATTGCGTCACGCCGCGCGGCTTTTGGGCCGCGGTCAACGACGCCCATCGACTCGCGCGATCGTTATAGTGCTCTCCTGCTGTCACCACGTCGTCAGCAGGCACCAAGTCTCCTGACAGAAGGCTGTCAGGACGACTCCCCTACAAACCTCCCGGCCGTCACCCGACGGCGTGATCCAGACAGGAGGTACCCATGAAAAACGCCATCAACTGGTTCGAGATCTTCGTCGCCGACTTGCCGCGGGCGAAGCGTTTCTACGAGAAGTCGTTCGGTTGTTCGCTGCACCAGGAGAACTTCAACGGCGAGACGATCGCCATGTTCCCGTTCGACCGCACGAGCGGCGTCGGCGGCTCACTGACGCTGAGTAGCCGTGCCAAACCTTCGGCCGAGGGGCCGTTGCTCTACCTGAATGCCGGAGACGAGATGGACGCCATCCTGGCTCGCGTTCCGGCGGCCGGCGGCAAGGTGGTCATGCCGCGGACCGCAATCCCGCCGGCGGGTTCGATGGCCGTGTTCCTCGACAGCGAGGGCAATCGCGTCGGGTTGCATAGCGTAAACTGAGCGCCTTGCCGGAGGTCGCCGATGCGCCGCGCGGATCGTCTGTTCCAGATCGTGACGTTGCTGCGCGGTCGTCGGCTGACCACCGCCAAGTGGCTTGCCGAACAACTCGAGGTGTCCGAGCGCACCGTTTATCGCGACATTGCGGATTTGATCGCCGCGGGCACCGCGATCGATGGGGAGGCGGGCGTCGGATACCGCTTGGCGCGTGGTTTCGAGTTGCCGCCGCTCGCTTTTTCTGTGGACGAACTCGAAGCGATCGTTGCCGGTGTCCGCATGGTGCGGGCCTGGGGCGGCCATGCCTTGGGCCAAGCCGCGGCCGCGGCGCTCACCAAGATCGATGCGGTCATGCCGGCCGAGCGGCGCGGCGAGGCGAACCAGAGCGTGTTCTTCGCGCCTGATCTCGCGCGCGAGTTCTCCGTCGGCCTCGCGCTCGATCAGCTGCGCGCCGCGATCCATGCCCGGCGTGTCGTTACCTTCGGCTACACCCGGGCGGACGACGAGCGGTCCCATCGATCGGTGTGGCCGCTCGGTCTGTTTTTCTGGGGCAAGCGTTGGACGCTCTGTTCCTGGTGTGAGACGCGGCAGGACTTCCGCAACTTCCGCATCGACCGCATAGAAGAACTGACGCTCCTCGATCGTCATTTCGAAGAGCGACCGGAGACCTCGCTTGCGTTCTATCTCGAGCAGGTCGGAACACCGCTCGATCGGCTTCAGGCGCCCTGAGTTACCGATCGGTAGTGCACCGCCGCCCGGACGATGAGCCCTGCGGGGTCGAGCCAATGCACCTCGACCACCTGTTGCGCCCGATGATTGCGATAGACGATGGCGAAGCTGTCGACGCCACAGACGACGTGCTCGAGTTCGAAACGTAGCGACGAGCCAGGCGCAACCGCTGGCGCAAAATAGCGCCTGAGCGTCCCCCGGTCGCGGATCGTGCCGTTCGGAACGCCCAGACGTTCGACGATCAACGGTGAGGTGAACTCGAGCGGATCGGCGTAATGCGTGAGAATCCGTTCGAGGTCGTGGGCGTTCCAGTCCGCAATCCACGTCGCGGCAAGGTGATCGGCTTGTGCCCGCTCGATCAGTCCGTCCTCACCCGATCAGGCGATGGCCGAGGCAGAACAGCACGCAGCCGATCTCCGAGGCTGGAGTCGGGTCGAAGCCGACCGTGGCCGGATTGTTCCATTCGAGGTAGCCGCCCTCTTTCAGCCGGCGCTTCTCGCGCTTGCCGCCCTCGTCCTGGGTCGTGAGGTCGAGGTCGCCATGCACCACGAACGTCCAGCGTCGGAAAGGCGCAGGTTTGCCCCGCACCTCGGTTTTGGGTTGCCAGCCCCCCGGCACGTGGACGAGGCAGGCGGGGTGGTAGCCCGAAACGGGGCTGTTCCCGCCGGAGGAGAGCACCTTGAGCTTCCAGCCCGGCACCTCGGGATGAGGCTGCCATGACATGGCCTTCGAATCGGCGACGTGCGGGTCCTGATAGTCGGTACCCAGGGCTTCGAGGTCGCCCTCGAACGGCACATAGTTGAAGTCGAGGGGACCCGTACCCCATTCGAGCACCATGCAGCCGAGGGTAGAGGCGGGATCTACGGAAATTCCGTGGATCGAGCGCGGCGGCCGGTCGAGCAGAAAGCCCTGTTGAAAGTCGAACAACCGCCCGGCCGTGTCCTTGGGCGTCCGGTACTCGCGGTAGGGAACATTGCCAAACAGCACGAACACGCCCTCGCGCGTCTTGCCGTGGTGATGGCGGACGTGTTTGGGCAGTTTGAAGCCTTGCGGCAGGAACGCGAGGCGCAGGTTCGTATTGTTGCTCGGATCGTCGAACAGTGCCTTGGCGTAGGTCCCGGGGAACTGTTTGTGCCAGGCCCCCCAGGGCATGGCGTTGGTATCGAGCAGACGGACCGCAGTCATGTTCTCCCCTCGCGATCGGTGGTGATGGGCGCAACGCTACGAAGGGCACGTGCTAAGGTCAACGCAATCGTTCGACTTTCCCTCCAGCGCACGAGTCGGTCCGATGACCACACCGCTCCGCGTCACACGCCATTTCGTCACCGTCGGCAATCGCCTCGTGCACTATCGTCGTGCCGGTTCCGGTCCGCCGGTCGTCGTGTTGCACCAATCGCCAATGAGTTCCCTGTGGGTGATGCCCCACATCGAGCGGTTCGCATCGCATTTCACGGTGATCGCGCCCGATACGCCGGGGAACGGGGAATCCGACCCGCTATCCAAGGATCGCCCCGAAATCGTCGACTACGCCGAGGCGTTGGGCGAATTCCTCACCGCGCTCGGCCTCGCCAACGTTGCGCTGTTCGGCGACCACACCGGCGCCTGCATCGTGGCGGAATTCGCGCGGCGCCATCCCGAGCGGGTGCGAATTGCCGTTGTCGAGGGCATCGTCGTACTCCCCGAAGACGAGCGTCGCGACCTTCTTGCCAACTACACGCCCGGCCTGCATGCGAAATGGGACGGCAGCCATATGGTGTGGGCGTGGTTTCGTCTGCGTGAGCAGACGATGTTCTTCCCGTGGTTTCGTCACACCGCCGCCTCGCGTCGTTTCCGCGACGTGAAGGGCCCGGAGGCGTTGCACGAGGAGATGCTGCAATTGCTGCGCGCCGGGGATCACTACCGCAACCCCTACGACGCGGCGTTTCGGTTTCGTGGTGAACAGGTGCTAGCCGACATCAGGGCACCGACCCACGTCATCGTCATGGCCTTCGATCCGATCACGCCCTACCTCGGGACAATGGGCGACCTCCCCGAGGCCGTGAAGATCGAACGCTTCGGCCATGATCGCGATCCGATGTGGGCCCGCTCGATCGAACTTCTGAAGGGGGCGGCGGCCGGTGTTCCGCCGAAGCCGACACAGGCGAGCCGGATCAAAGGGCGGCTCGTATCCGACGTCATCGACGCCGGTGATCGCCTGGTCGCGGTCCGGCGCAACGACGATGTCGCGGGTCGCCCGGTGGTGTTGCTGCACGATGTGCTGCAGTCGGCGCGCACGTTGGATCGCCTGGCGCAGGCGTTCATCGGCAAGCGCCCGGTCCTCGCCATCGACCTACCCGGTCACGGCGACTCGGAGGCGGGCGAGACCTCGGTGGCGGCATGGGCGCGCACGGTCGACGCGGTGTTGGTGGCGCACGGTCTCGCGAACACCGACATCGTCGGCGTGGGCATGGGCGGTGCGGTCGCCGCGGAACTCGCGGCCAAGTTCGCGGGCCGCGTTCAGAGCACGACGCTGATCGACCCTTGGCCGGTCGATGGCGTCGAGCGTACGGCCCTGATCGAAAACCTGGTGCCGGACCTCACGCCGCGTTGGGACGGCGGGCACGCGCTGTCGGCCTGGCATGCGGCGCGCAATCAGGGAATCTTCTGGCCGTGGTATCGCCAGAGCGGTGCGACGATGCTGCGTGGCGTTCCGGATGTCGAGGACGCCATCGTGGCCGAACGGGCGATGGCGCTGTTCAAGTCGGCACCGAAGGCGCACGAGGCTGTGGCCGCTGCCCTGCAATACCCACTCGAAGGTCGGCTGACGGAGCTTACGGGCGCGGTTCGTATCGCCGCCAGCAGTGGTGGCGCACACCTGGAGCGAGCGCGGTCGCTCGCCGCCGCTGCCGGCAAACCGTTCTACGAGCTGCCCGATGCGATGGCCGACTGGGCCGGGCAAATCCTTGTGTTCGTGAGCTAGGCCCGCTTCAACCGAAGCCCGCGTCTTTGGCAGCGGCACGAATCAACGTGCGATAGCGCGGCAACGAGTGGACATAGCCCACCGCGGTATGGCCGATGAAATTGATCTGGCCCGCCTGGCCGCACAGGATGTTGAGGTGCCGCGTCAGCAGGAACAGCGGCATCAATTCTTTCTCATCCTTGGTGAGCGGCCGGACGCTTTCGTAACCGCGCAGGAAGGCCCGGCTTTTTTCCTCACCGCGACCCGCGTAGATGTTGCGCCAGGTAAAGTGCGTCAGTTCCTTGGCGAAATAGTCATCGCCGGCGTTGTCCCAGTCGATGATCGTCGGCGTCCCGTCCGCTGTGACGATGACGTTGTCGACGTGGACATCGTTGTGGGTCGCACCGCTCGGGACCTTTCCGGCCGAGATCGAGTCGAGGGCTCGCGCGACGCGTTCGATCAGCGCTGGGTAGTAGGCCGAGTCCTCGGCGTGATCGGCGATCATCGGGCGCAACGCCGGCAGTTTCTCGCGCAAGTAGGCCGCCATATCGACGCGGTAACGCTCGGCGATCTTGAACTCGGGCGCGACCTGATGCATGCGGGCCACCGTGGCGCCCAGGCGCTCGGCGACCTCCGGTCGCTCGTCCCGCGACATGGGTTGTCCCTCGGCCCAAGTAAACAGCACCAGCGTTCGCGATCCCTCGGGCGCCAGCACCTCCTGGATGAGCTCCCCGTCCCTGGCCGGGATCGGGGCGGTCACGGCAAAACCACGGTCGAAATAGAATCGCGCCAGAGCCGCTTCATAGCGGTTGCGCGCGGCCGGGCGCAGGTTGTGGCGCATCAGGCGCGCGGCAAACAATTTGTCCCCACTGCGCACGAGGTAATAGTCGTTCACACCCCGCGACATGAGCTCGCAATAGGGGTCGGCCAGTCCCCAACGCCGCGCAATCTCGCGTTCGATGGCGGTCGCGGCGACAATGGAATGTGTGATCGGGATGACGGGGAGTGCGGTCATGGCCGCAACCCTAGCACGGCCCTCCGTTGTCGGGCGAAAGGGCGGTGGCTAAACTCGCCCGCATTCCCGGTACCGCCGTGCCGGAGTTCATTCACGGAGCCGCCATGCCCATTCACGCGACCCACGCCATGTTTCCCGACGCCAATCATGACGAACAGGCACGTCAGGACTTCGTCCGTTTGTTCAAGCTATCGGTGCAGCGCGACATCGGTTCGGGCAATCGGCGGCTCTACGAGGGCACGGTAAAGCCAGCCTTCGAGCGGGCCAACGGTCGCGCCCCCAAGAACCGCCGCGAGATCCGCGAGGCGATGGCGGCCAATCCGTACAACCAGATGTGGAGTGCGCTGCTGCGCACGTCCCAGGAGATGCTCTACGACATCGTCGGCCCATCGATCGAACGACAACTGCCGGAGCTGCTCGGCCGCGCCAAGAAGTTTTCCGGCAAGCTCGGATCGCTCGAACTCGACCCTGGGCTCGAGATTCCGTCCTACCACGCCGCGGTCAACATCCATTGCAAGCCGGGTGGCTATCACTCGGAACTGACCAAGGACGACGTCTTCGCCGGGGCCGAATACGACCGCACGGTCCACATGTACCTGATGGGATCGATGGGCCCGAACAACGACGACTTCGGCGTGTCGGCCGCGCGTTGGGTCAAGAAAACCTACCCCAATCTCAGAGTAAAGCGTGTGCTCGACATGGGGTGCACGATCGGTCACTCGACGCTGGCCTGGTGCGACGAATTCCCTGACGCCGAGATTCACGCGATCGACGTCGCCGCGCCGTGCCTGCGCTATGCCCACGCGCGGGCCAACGCCATGGGCAAGACGGCCCACTTCCATCAGATGAACGCCGAGAGGACCGCGTTCCCCGATGGCCACTTCGATGTCGTCGTCTCGCACATCATGATGCACGAGACATCGACCAAGGCGCTGCCCCGCATCTACAAGGAATGCCACCGGCTACTGCGCCAGGGCGGCGTGATGATGCACGTGGATGCCCGCTTCAAAACCGGCAACCTGTTCGACCAGTATCAGCAGGAATGGGACGCCCACTACAACAACGAGCCATTCTTCGGCACGCTGCACGACACCGACCTGATCAAAGCGGCACGTGTAGCGGGCTTCGCCAAGGACAAGGCGTTCGAGACGTTCATTCCCGGCCACTACCGGCCGAGCAAAGGCACCGAACACGCGATCAACGAGCAGATGACGCGCCACTACTTCATGCTGGGCGCGCAGAAGTAGGTCTCGCTTCCGTCTCGAAAACCCGGCGGGTGACCGCCGGGTTTTCTTTTCGCGAAAACTCAGTTCAGGGGGCGCTTGTACGGATAAGTAAGGCGCTCGACGACCTCGTCGTCGCGCGGCACGAAGGACGGCCGCGCGGTGATTTTCTCGAACCAACGCTGGAGTTGCGGTCGGCCCGGCCGCCAATCTTCGGCGAAGCTGCCGCCGCGGCGCTGGAAGTCGAGATAGAGGAGGCCGCAAGCGATCGAAATTTGTCCGATCGTGATGCCCTTGTAGTCGACGCAATCCTGATCGATGCGGTCGATCGCACGCCAGATCGCCGAGTCGAACCGATCGAAAACGGCATAACGCCAGTGGTCGACCGGGCGGTTGCGTTCGATCGTACGTTGGTTGGAGAGATCGAATATCCAATCGCCGAGCGATAACCGCGTCAGGTCGACGTAGCGCTCTTTGCCCGACGGTGGAAACAGCTTCGGTTCGGGTGCGAGCGAGTCGAGAAACTCGTATACCGCCGGACCGCCATAAATCGGCGTGCCGTCGTCGAGTACGAGCGTTGGGACCTTCGACAGCGGGTTGGCGCCGGCGAGTTCCTCCCAACGATCGTACGGTACGGTGCAGCGCGGCTCGAGGCGGTCGTAGACGCCCTTCTCGATGGCGACGACCTGCACTTTGTGGATGAGCCCTTTGAACGGCGTATAGTAAAGCCTCATGTCCTCCCCCGGCGGTAAGCCGCCGCCAGCTTACCATCGTCTGTCCGACAATCGAGCCGAGTGACCCCATGACCGCGTCCCGATCCGCCACCGTCGACCCCATGACCTATTGGCGGACGCCCCCCGGGATCGAGCGGGGCTACGTCGACTGCCGCTTCGGGCAACTGCACTACGCCATGGTCCGGCCACGGGAGACCAAGGCGCCGCCGCTCGTTTGCTTCCATGCCACGCCCACCTCGTGGCGGAGTTGGCAGGCGGCGATGCCCGAGATCGGGCGGGATCGCCTCGTCATCGCCGTCGACACGCCGGGCTATGGCGACTCCGCCAAGCCGCCGGCGGTCTCGACGATCGAGCAGTACGCCGCGGCGGTCGGGGAGGGGCTCGATCGGCTGGGCCTCGTTCGCTACGACGCGATCGGCAACCACACTGGCTCGAAGGTGGCCGTGGAGCTCGCTCTCCAGCGCAGTCATCAGGTGCGTCGCCTGGTTCTGGTCTCGGCGCCGTACTACACCGCGGCCGAGGTCGCCGCGATGAAGGCACGCTACAAGGAAGTGCCCATCCGCGACGACGCTTCGCACTTCGTCGTGCGTTGGAAAATGATGTTCGAAACTCAGGGCAAGCACCTGCCGCTCGACATCATCCAGCGTACCTACACCGATACCTTCCGTGGTGGTCTCGAATACGAATGGGGACACCACGCCGCCTTCGCTTATCAGCATCAGGACAACCTGCCGCGGGTCGAGCAGCCGGTGCTGATTCTGAACCCCAACGATTCTATCCATGAGGCGACGAAGCGGGCTGGCGCGCACCTCAAGAACGGCAAGCTCGTCAACCTGCAGTCGAGCCACGAACTCATCGACCTCAAGCCGGCGGAGTTCGCCCGCATGCTGCGCGATTTCCTCGACGGCGACGGCAAGGATGTGGCGCGACCCGCCGTGAAGCCGACGCCGGCGGCGCCGGCGGTCAAACACCGCTCCGTGCGACGGGCCTATGCTCCCGGCCGGTTTGGCCAATTGCACTACCGCTTCGCCGCCCCCGAGCGCCCGTCGCGCCGCGCCCTCCTGTGTCTCCATGCCAGTCCGCAGTCGAGCCTCAACTACGATCGCATGATCGAGGCGATGGGCACGGACCGCTTCGCGGTGGCCCCCGACACGCCGGGGTTTGGCGGCTCGGAGTGGCCGGCCTCGCCGCCGGCGATCGAAGATTACGCGGGCGCGATGATCGATCTCGTGCACTCGCTCGGGCTGACCGCGATCGACGTGATGGGCTTTCACACCGGTTCGATGACGGCGGTCGAAATCGCGCGTCAGAGTCGCGGTCTGGTCCACCGCATCGTCATGTATTCGGCGCCGGTGTTCCTGCCCGACGAATTGCCGGTCCTGCGCTCGGGCTACGGCGCCGTCATTCCCGAGCCCGAGGGATCGCATACCGTCAAGCGTTGGCAAAAAATGTGGCAGTGGCGGGATCCTGGGCAATCGGCCGAGGCGTTCTCGATCATCATGGCCGAGGCGTTTCGCGGTGGCCCCCTGTCGTGGTGGGGCCACAACGCGGCGTTCAACTATCCCTTCGTCGAGCGCCTGCGGGCGTGTGACCGCGAGATCCTGGTCCTCAATCCCAACGACGATCTCGTGAATCATTCGCGCCGGGCGGCGCCCCTGATGCGCCACGGCCGCATCCTCGAGTTGCCGACGTTCCGTCACGGCATGATGGACGTCCACACCGAGGCGCTGGCCGGACACCTGCGCGCCTTCCTCGACGGCTGAACCATGGACGCTAGCTCGGGCGAGCGCTGGTGGCGCTATCCAGTGGGTGTACACCGGGGCTATGTCGATGGCCGCTTTGGCCAGATGCACTACGCGATCAAGGCGCCCGACGAACCCTCTGGTGCCGTGCCGCTCGTGTGCTTTCACGCCAGCCCCTTGTCGTGGCGGAGTTATTCGGAGGTCCTGATCGAGATGGGGCGCGATCGCTGGGTCGTCGCGATCGATTCGCCGGGCCACGGAGATTCGGACAAGCCACCGCGGCAGCCCTCGATCGAGGACTACGGCGCCGCGGTCGGCGAGGTCCTGGATCGCCTCGGCATCAGCCGCTGCGATGCGCTCGGCAATCACACCGGATCGAAAGTGGCGGTGGAACTCGCCTTGCAGAGGCCCGGGCAGGTGCGCCGGCTCGTGCTGATCTCCGCGCCGGTCTATTCCGCCGACGAATTGGCCGCGATGAAGACCAAGTACCACGAGGTAGCGCTGCGCGAGGATGGTGGTCACCTCGCCGAACGCTGGCGCGGCATGATGACCTCGGTCGGGACCGCGCTCCCCTTGTGGCTGACGCATCGTTATTTCGTCGAGACCCAGCGCGGCGGTCTCGAATACGAATGGGGCCATCACGCGGCCTTCGCCTACCAGCACGCCGATCACCTGCCGCACGTGAAGCAGCCGGTTCTCGTCCTCAATCCCCAGGACGAGATCGTCGCCGCGACCCGGCGCAGCGCGCCGTTGCTTCTCAACGGGCGTCTGCAAGACGTTCCGGAGTCCTACGACCTGACCCACGGTCAAGTCGCTACGTTCGGGCGCTACGCGCGAGCGTTCCTCGATGGACCGGCCTCGGACCCAGCCGTCGGTGGGCAGGTCGCCAAGATGCCGCCGCAGCCATCGCAGCCGCGAGCCAAGATCGTGCGACGCTCCTATGTCGCGACGACCTACGGTCAGGTTCATTTGCGCGAGACCACGCCGGCGACGATCTCTCGCCGCCCTCTGCTATGCCTGCACGCGAGCCCACGTTCGGGCCAGGACTTCGACGGGCTCCTGCCGGAGATCGGGAAGGATCGCGTGGCGCTCGCCCCCGACATGCCGGGCCTCGGCGCCTCCGATATTCCGGTCTCGCCGCCCGAAATCGAAGATTACGCCGTGGCGATGATCGCGCTGATCAACCGGCGCGGAATCACCGAACTCGATCTTCTCGGATATCACACGGGTGCCCTGACGGCAGTCGAGATCGCCCGCCGCGAACCGGCGTTGGTCCGGCGTATCGCCTTGATCTCGGGCCCCCTGATCGCCGACGATCATTTGGCCCACCTGCGGAAGAACGCGGGTCCCGAAACCCCGCGTGCCGACGGCGACCACGTGGTGGATCGCTGGCGCAAGAAGTGGCCGTGGCACGGCCCCGGACAGACGATCGCGATGGTCGATGCGACGGTCGCCGAGTTCTTCCGCGCCGGCCCGTTTGCGTGGTGGGCCTATCGCGCGTTGTTCGGCTATCCGTTTGCCGAGCGGATCGCGGCGATCCCGCACCCGGTCTTACTGCTCAATCCCCGCGATGAGATCTCCGAGAACACGCGCGCCACGGCGAAGCTGCTCAGGCATGGACGGATGATCGAATTGCCCGATCTTGGCTATGGCATGATGGACGCCGTTCCGGCCCGGATCGCCTCGTACCTGCGCGAACACCTCGACGCCTGAACCCATGGAATACCGAACGCTCGGCCGCTCCGGCCTCAAGGTCTCGCCGCTCTGCCTCGGCATGCTGCAGTTCGGCCTCACGGCGACCGAGGATGAGGCGCGCCGGGTGCTCGACGTCGCACGCGAGGTCGGCGTCAATTTTCTCGACACCGCGAACGTCTATGCGCTGGGCGAATCCGAACGGATCACCGGCAACATCATTGCTAACGAGCGTGAACGCTGGGTGCTCGCCACCAAGTCGGGGATCGCGATCGGCCCGGGCCCCTACGAGCGGGGACTGTCGCGCAAGGCGCTGCTCCAGTCGATCGACCACAGCTTGAAGCGCCTCAAGACCGACTACGTCGATCTCTTCTATTTCCATGTCCCCGACGACGAGACTCCGATCGATGAGTCCATCCTCGCCGTGTCGTCGATCCTCGAGTCGGGCAAGGCCCGCTATTGGGGCCTGAGCAACTACCTCGGTTGGCAGATCGCGGCGATCGTACGGCGGTGTGACGAGCTCGGGGTTCCGCGGCCGATCGTCGATCAGCCCAACTACAACGCGGTCGACCGCCTGGCCGAGGCCGATATCCTGCCGGCGTGCGCGTTCTATGGCCTCGGAGTCGCCGTCTATAGTCCACTGGCGCGCGGCATTCTCAGCGGCAAGTATCAGCCTGGCCACGAGGCGCCCAAGGACTCCCGGGTCGGGCGACGCGAGAAGCGCATGATGGAAATGGAGTATCGGCCCGAATCGCTCGCCGTCGCGGCCAAGATCGCCGCACGTGCGGTCGAACGCGGCACCGACGCGGCGCGGCTCGCGACGGCCTGGGTGCTCAACAACCGCCTGGTCACGTGCGTCGTGGCGGGGCCACGGACGCTCGAACAATGGCGCGACTATGTGGCGGCGCTCGAGGTTCGATTCTCGGCCGAGGACGAAGCGTTCTTCGATGCCCTCGTGCCATCGGGTCACTACTCGACGCCGCAGCACAACGATCCGATCTGGCCGCCGATGGGTCGGGTTCCGTTCGTCGGCGAACGTCTGATGCCGATCCCGGCGCTGCCGCCAACCCCGGCCAAGAAAGGCTGACCATGAGCGATCCCGTCGTCCTGGGTGGTTTGTACGAGGTGTGCACCGGCGTTCCCGATGCCGTCGAGGCGATCGGGTTGTGGGAGGCGTTTGGTTATCGGGTCGGTCCCACGGGGCGGCTCAGCGCTTCGGCGGCGAAGGCGCTTTACGGCGTCGATTCGGCGCTGACCTCGGTGAGGCTCCTGCACCAAGAGGCCGACCACGGTCTCCTGCGGCTGATGGTGTGGGACAAACCTGTGGGGCGAGGCCTCGACATGGCCCCGTTGCCGACCTACGGCTGTCGGTGGAGCGTCCACCGTTCGACCGACATCATGGCCGTGGCCAACCACGCCGAGGCCTGGGAGGAGGAGGGCCGACCGATGAACCGCATGGGGCCGCTCCTCAACGCCCGCATGCGCGGCGTGGAAGGTGGTCTGCTCCAGCCGTTCCACAAGCCGATCACCGGTTTGCGCGAGCTTCAGATCTTCATGCCGCACCACCAGATCGTGGTGATGCAACGTTTCAATCTGCATGTCCCGCTCTACGGCCAGCCACACGAAGGGTCGCTGCTCAAGACGAGTCAGGTTTGCCACGCCGGCCTCACGGTCCAGGGCGGCGGTCTGCAGCAGTTCGACTTCTACGAAAAAATCTTCGGTCTCAAACGCGGCAACCAGATAGAAGTCGATCATCGTTCGGCCAAGGTCTCGGTCCTGATGTTCGACATCAAGGAGGGCGACCACTACGACGTCATCGACTTCGACGACGTCCGCTCCGAGAAGCCCCACGAACGTCAACGGTCGGGTCGTCTGCGAATCTTCTATCGCACCTCGCCGCGCCAGACTCCGGACCGGCGCGCCGATTCGATGCCAGGCAATCTCGGCTATTCGCTCTACACCTACCGTGTCGCCGACGCGGCCGCGATGCGAGCCAAAGTGCTTGCCGGCGGGGCCTCGAAGGTGACCGACGTGATGCCCGATGAATTCGGGCGCCCCGCCTTTTCGTTCCGCTCGCCGGACGGATTCGCCTGGACGCTATTTCAGGCTTGAGGCGACCGATCGGGCGGCGCATCGACGGTGGTTCCGGCAAAGAAATCCAGATTCATCGCGGTGTGCAACTTCACCACATTCTCGAACGTGAAGGCGCGGAAGTCCGCTTCGTCGAGCAGCCCGTGCTCGACCTGTTCCCACGCCTCGGCGACCACCTTGGTCGGATCGGGCACGTCCCAATGGTTGATGTCCAAGCCGAGAAAGGCGTTGAGCCTTGCGCCGAACGGATTGAGTCGACGATCGAAGGCGACACCATTCGCCCCTGCCGGTCAAAGGCAAAACAAGCCTTAGGGGTGCTGACCAGCGAAGCCGGGCCAAAGTGTGACCAGCGGCGACCTTTTTTCGGCTCGAACGCCTTGGTCACCCGCTTGTCTCGGAGGTTTTCTCGGGCGCGCGTGCTAAGCTCACTTATGGTCATCATGACCATAAGTGATCCACCATGGAAACCAGGAAAGGCTGCTGGTCCGTCGCTCAAGCCAAGGCCAGGTTCTCCGAGCTGATTGACGTGGCCGTGGCTCACGGCCCTCAAACAGTAACCCGGCGCGGCCGGGGCGTGGCCGTTGTCATCGCGGCCAAGGACTGGAAGCAACGCTCCAAGCGCAAGGGCTCGCTGGTCGAATTTTTTTCGGCTTCGCCACTACGCCGCGCTGGCCTCAAGCTCCGTCGCCGCCAGTCCCGCTCCGACCCGATTGCGCTATGAACTATCTCATCGACACGAACGTCGTCTCGGAGTGGATGAAGCCGACCGCGGACCATCGGGTGATTCACTGGCTCGCTGAGGCGGAAGAGGACCGCCTCCATCTGAGCGTGGCGACGATCGCCGAGATCCGTTTCGGGATCGAAGCGCTCCCGGGCGGACGCCGTCGTCAGTCCCTCACCGCCTGGCTGGCCCACGACCTCGTGGAACGGTTCGACTCGAGGATATTGGGTCTCGACCAGTCGATAGCCCATTGTTGGGGTGTTATGAAGGGCCGTGCGCGCCAGCTCGGGAGATGTCTCGGCGACATGAATGGCTGGATCGCAGCGACCGCCCAGGTGCATCACCTGACGCTCGTGACGCGAAACTTGAAAAACTTTGCGAACTTGGGCGTAGAGCTCCTGGATCCGACCGCTTGAAGGCGCCTAGGCTCCTGCCCGGCGCTTGGGAGTTTGCTGCCCAACCGAATGCTACTGTCCATGATGTCGCCGGAATGTACGACAACGCCGACGGTGCTACACTAGCGGTAGTGGTCTTGATGACCATGCGGAGCCTCGCGCGCCATGGAGCCATGCAGTGACCGCTGGTCGGTCGCGGAGGCCAAAACACGGTTCTCCAAACCGATTGGCGTCGTTGCGGTTCGCGGCCCTCAGATCATGCCCGATGCGGCACGACGTTGCCGTCGTCGCGAAAGACTGAAAGGGCCCGTCAGACGCCCTCAGATTCTTGATTGCTCCATTTGTTCCTGCGCTTTGCTAGGGACGACCGACAGGCTGCTTTTCCAATGCGGCCATCTTCGACCAATACCGCCCAAATTCACGATCGGCCCTTCGGTCGGGAAGATGAGAATAGAGATGCCCGCCCAGGCGTCGAGCTACTGAACGCGTCTATTCGACGAGGGAAGGAACGATGGAGGGCGACCGCGCTTGAGTGATGTCGCACAGCAACGACCTGCGAGCCGCCTCGCCCTGATCGGCGAGGCGAATTTTCGGCGCCTGTGGTTCATCGGCGGGCTCGGCGAGGCAGTGCGCTGGCTCGAAGTGGTGGCGATCAGCATCTACGTCTTCGAGGCGACGCAATCGGCGCTTATCGTCACGCTCGTCAACTTCTGCCGCGGGTTTTCTTTGCTGCTCGTGTCGCCGGCGATCGGCTCGCTGGCGGGACGGGTCGACCGTCGTTTCCTGCTCGCGATCAGTGCGGCCGGTCCGCTCGCGACGACGGCGGTGGTCGGCGCCCTGGCGCTGACCGGGCCGGTAGCGATCTGGATTCTGGCGATCGTTTCGGCCGCCAATGGCCTCGCCTATTCGACCGAGGTCCCGGTGCGGCGCAACATGGTCGGCGAGGCGGCCGGGCTCGATCGCATTGCGACCGGCATGGGGCTCGACGGCATCACCCGCCAAGCGACCCGCATTGCCGGCCCGGCGATGGGTGGAATCCTGCTCCGCGAGGCGGGCCTCGACGGCGCCCTTTTGTTCGCGGCCGCGGTCTATGTCATCTGCACTTGGCTCGCGCTCCGCGTCCGCATGAGCGCCGGCGCGACCAAGGCGGCCGAGCAAGAAAGCCTGTTCACGACGATCGTCGAGGGCTTTCGTTATGCGCGATCTCAGCCCGCGCTGGTCGGCACGTTGGCTGTGAGCCTCACCGCCCAGATGTTCTTCTTCTGCTACATCAGCCTGATCCCGGCGATCGGCCGCACCACGCTGGCGCTCGATCCGCTCGAGATCGGACTCCTGACCTCGGCCGAAGGATTGGGGGCGCTGCTCGGCGCCTTGGCGGTCGCGCTCTGGGCCAAGCCCACCCACTTCCGAGGTATTTACTTGATCGGCACCGCGGCGTTTGGCTGCGGCATTCTCGCGTTCTCGAACGCGCCCACGTTTGCCGTCGCCCTCACCGCCCTGTTCCTGGGCGGCCTCGGGCTAGGCGGCTTTTCCACGATGCAGGCCACGCTCCCCTTCGTCAACGCCAAGCCAGAAATGCGTGCCCGCATGATGGGGATGATCGGCGTGTTGTTCGGCTTTGGTCCCTTCGGCGTCATCCATGCCGGCCTGATGGCCGATTGGCTCGGCGCCGGCCCGGCCGTCACCGTCGTCGCGATCGAGGGACTCGTGTTGCTGACGTTGGCCGCCCTCTGGTGGCGAAGAGCGGTGCCGACCTAACGGCCTTCCTCACAGCGTACGATCTCTTCCTCGGCTCGTCGCCGTATCAAATCTCCCTCGCTGGCCTCCAATCGGCGTTCGACTGTTGCCGGCGGACGCCAGACATAGCGGCCCACGGTCTCGCCAAAGAACCTTGGCTCACAATCACCATAGGTTCCGAAACGGCGAGGAACAGCAACAATGATCTCTTCCGAGGATCCTGAAACCAAGAGCGCGTCATCGCAGTCGCCAAACTGTTCCGACTGTCGATGATCGGATGGTCAAGGCGCGCGCGAATCGCGGCCGACGAGCCTGGGTGAGGTATAATGGAGGCGGACTTGGCGCGAAATGAACGGGGCTGATGCTACCCACAGCCACCCCCTCGGTGCCAGTTATCCCTGATCCATGCAAACACGCTGAGCAGAGCGACTGATATGCGTTTTCGCATATCAGTCGGGCGACCTTCGTCGATGTGCCTCTTGTGGTGGGCCCCTAGAGTATTTCGTAGACGGAATCGTACTGCAGCCACATCCGAGGGGATCAATGTGGAAGCGGATTTCAAGTTGAGCGATGTCCATGCTCCGTGGCGCGGAACGGCTAACCACCGATGCGTCGCCGGAGGCGGCGCGATGATCCCGCTCCACCGCGATATTCGCCTGTTCTGGCGCCGCAGCATGCGTTGCGCCAATCCTCTGATCGCGCCAGGCGCGACCACCCTTGAGGGCCGGGGGCGCACCGCTCGGTGCGGCGTCTCCGGTCGTTCCCCCGTGCCGCACCCGGGTGGAACTATCTCGCGAGGCGCGGCGTTCAAAGCTGGGCCGTTCCCACCTCCTCTGGGAACGGCCGGATCGGCCGGCGCCGCACCCCTGCCCTCAAGCCCCGCAAGCGTCGAAAAACTCTGTATTGGGAGGTAGCGTGACATGGAAAAGATCGGTCAAGACAAGCAGGCAGGCCGGTTCAACCTGACTCGGTTTCTGACGGCACGCCTACGCCGCGATGGCGAGGCGCTGCGACGAGAGGCGCCCACGAAAGACGCCGGCTACGGCGACTACTGGCAACTGCGCCATGCCCGCACCGGGGCATTGGCGCAACCCAAGAAGTAGCGCTCGCGTTTCGCCCGGCCGCGTCGCGTCGAGTCCCTCTCTCAGATCATCTGAGGGCGCGGCGCGGTCGGCGAAAACCCAAGAGAAGTATGGAGAGCGAGCGTCTCGCCTCCGGCCCGAAACCCACTCGGAGCAAGAAAAGAGACGCAAAGGGGAGCTAGAGATGGAAACGACCTATGAGCTTTACGTATTGTCCGAAGGGCGTTGGTTGCTCGAAGCGCGCTTCGATGCGGCGCGACGAGCGGAGGCTATTCGTACCGCGAAGATGATCGAGGCCCACGGTTGTGGGGAATCGGTCAAGCTCGTCCGTGAGACGCTCGACGGTCGGACCCTCGTTGCCAAGGAGACCGTCGTCTACAACGGTCTCCGTCGACGCGACGTGAGGGAATGGCGTCGCACGCATTCGACGGAAGAACCGGGTCCCTACGCCCAATGGTTCGAGGATCCGGCCACCCTCGCCATCGCCGCGGCCTCGGCCATATTCCTGCCCGCTCAAGCCGCCAAGGCCCTCGGCAAGGTTGCGGCGATCGCCGCGGCAAGCGTCGCAATCGCAGTCTTGGCCGCGGTCGTGCACCGCGGCATGCTGACGATGCTGGCCTAGGTCGGTGTCGTGA
>VGES01000053.1 GCA_016869765.1 Alphaproteobacteria bacterium | reverse complement strand
ACCACCGTCACTGCGAGTCGCTTCTACGAAGTTTGACATTGCTACCCCCTTGTCGCGGAGCACGACCGTTCTCGCCGGGCGGCCGCTGCATCCAGGATTATCTTGCGCTGCTAGTATTGCAAGGGCGATTTCTGCCCAACAGTCACTTACGCCAACACAAATTCCGAAGGGGTCTGTGTATAACTTCTCATCGACCGGAGCGGGCCGCGTGCCAAGCGGCGGCGAGGCGAGCGCCCTCGCTCAATTGCTCGGGTGTGATGCCCTCGGTGACGGTTTGGCGGCACTGAAGGCCGGGCTCATAGCCGCCGGTAAGCGCGAGTTCGCACCACATGAACGCTCGGGCCACATCGCGCGCCACACCTCTGCCGTGGAAATAGAACATCCCGAGATAAAACTGAGCCTCGACTTGACCTTTTTCCGCGGCGCGCCGGAACCAGTTGAGCGCAAGGTCGTCGTCCGCGCTCACGCCCAACCCGCGAAAATACATGAATCCGAGCGCCGCCTGAGAACGAGGGTCGTTACGCTCGGCGAGCGGGCGCCAATGGCCGAGCGCTTCGGCGTAGTTACCGCGGTTGTAGGCCGCCCGACCGGCACCGAAGTCTTGCCCCATCGCCTGCAACGACAGCGCCACCACGACCAAGGGGCCGATCAGACAAGCGCCTAGGGCGAAGCGACTGCGCGCACGCATGGTCAATTAGTATCTCATGGCTAAGGCAAGAGGGCGAAGCCCGACATGCCCGAATCGTCCTCGGGATACCGCAGCGATCGGGGTCGGGTCATTCATGCCTAGGGGCCGACCGGACGACGCCAGGCGCGCACAAGATAGGGGCGCAGCGCATCGCCGGCCAACACGACCACCGCTTCCCAGCGAAAGCGGATCGGCGACTCGACGGTGGCGGTAATCGCGAAGGCAACCGCCGAAGACGACTCGAGGTAGGGCTCGCCGCCCACCGGCTGCGGCGGGGTGACCGCACGACCCGCGAGGTAAGCCTCGCGCTCTTCGAGAAAGGCGGGCAGCGTGCCGGCTGCCAGATTCGGGATGGCCTCTAGGACCCGGACGCTCGCGGCCAGCGGCTCGACGCCGGCGTTGAGACAGTCGACCGTGAGGTGCGGCGCGACCTCGACGTAGAGCGGGTGATCGACGCCCAGCACCTGCATCAGCTCCTCGACCGATTCGAAGGGGCCGTCACGGGCGCCGTGCGGCAGACCGGCGGCGCGGTAGTCGGCGTCCTCGGCGCCGCCAGGACGTGGTCGCGAGTCGGGATCGCGCCAGTCGAGCACGGCCTGGGCGACACGCGGCGAGGCGCTCGCGGCAAACAGCCCGGTGATGAGCGCCGCCCATCCCGTGTTGAGATCGATCTTGCCGCACTCCTCGCGGATAGCGACCTCGACCGTACGCCCATCGAGCGCGACCGCGACGCTCCTGCCGGCGTGGGCCGGCGCGCCCGCCTGCGAATCGAACAGGGTCAGGGCCGCGACGGCGATCGCCGCATGCGCCGCATGCCGCGCTTCGGCCTCGGCCACTAGTGCTCCCGCCGACACCAGGTCGCCCCGTGCGCGCAAGCTCGCGGCCGTGACGAACGCGGCGACCAGCGTGACGAGCCACAGCACGACGATGACGGCGACCCCGGCGGGCTGGGCGGTGAGCCGATTCATCGCGGCGCCGGGTCCAATTGCGGCCGGACGACCAACGACGGCCACGGTGGTCCGGCGCGATCGCGATAGGCAATATCGAGACGCACGAGGTCGGGCAGCACATGGCGGTCGCGCCAGGTCCGATGCCAGCGCCCCTCGCGCGCGTTCGCGTCGCGGCCGAAATAGGCGAAGCGAACACCGGCGACGCCTTGCAACAACACATCGCGCTCGTCCGTCGTGGCGAACGAGAATCCGGCGCTCTCCCCTGCGGTCGGCCGCCGGTCGATCACGAGGCGGTCGCCGTCGAGCCGAAGGCGGACCAGGGCGTTTCCGCCGCGACCGGGCCACGGCGGCAAGGTGGCCACGAAACTTAGCGTCAGTTCATCGCCCTCGAACGCAGCGAGGCTGCGATTGTCGATCGACCATCGCAGTGGCCGCGCCGATTCGATCGCCTGGCGGAGAAAGCGTTGAACCTGCCGCAGATCATCGAGACGCTCTGCCGTCCGCTCCACCCGATCACCGCCGAACAGGCCCGTGCGCACGACACCGGTCAACACCGCGGCAAGCAGCGCAAGTACGCTGAGCGCCGTCACGAGTTCGATCAGCGTCAGGCCCGCCTCGCGCCGCACGCCGCTCATTCGTCGCCTCGGGGGCCGAGGCGGATCGTCCGCAACACGACGCGATCGTCGCGACCGTTCGCCCATCGTGTCACGACCTCGACGGCAAACGCGCGGACGGGCAATGCCGACAAGCGTTCCGGCGGCAGCCCGGCGTAAGGCGCAACCCGGACCTCCCAGTCGATGCCGGTGTCCGACCCCTGGAGCGTCCCCGGCCGCAAGGAAATCGACGCGCCAACCTCGGCCATCTTCGACTCGGCCACGAGGGTCGCGAGGGTCAGTCGTTCGGCGCGATCCTGGCCACGGATCGACGCACCCAGGAGTTGCATGACGGCGGCACCGGCCAGCGCCGTCAGCACCAGCGCCACCAAGACCTCGACCAGTGTGAACCCGGACGGCTCAGCGCGCATCGGAGCGCACACGACCCGTCAGCCAATCGACGACGACCGTGGACCGGCGCCCGGCCGCGGCCACCTCGACGCGTCCTCCGGTCGAACTGCCGTCGGGGAAAAAACGGATCGCCGCCCGGCCATCGGCGAGGCGCGCGCCTGCCGGCAACTCGACCGCCGAGAACGATGTTCCGCGTGCCAGTTGCCGGCCACGATCGCCGGAGGCCCAGGCGCGGCCATCGCGATCGATGACGACCGCGGTCTCCCCCGAGGTCGCGACGGCGCTCGCCTGCGCCTCGCGCAACACGCTCGCCAGCCGGCGTGCCTCCTCGCCGGGCGAAACGCCGATCAACCATGGACCCAGCGCCGGCACGACCAGCAGGTAGACCGCCGCCACGAGGGCCAGCGCGATCAACACCTCGAACAGCGTGAATCCCGAATCAGTTCGTGATGTCGGCATTGTCGCCGTCGCCGCCCTTGCGCCCGTCTTCGCCCAACGACAACAGGCCATAGGCCTTGCCCCCCGATCCCGGCGCCTCGTAGACGTAGGGTCTGGTCCACGGATCGAGCGGCACCTTGTCCCCCTTGAGATAGGGGCCACGCCAGCGCGTCAGCCCGACCGGGCGCTTGATGAGAACATCGAGCCCCTCCTCGGTCGTCGGATACCGACCGTTGTCGACGCGAAACCATTCGAGCGCCGTTGCCAAATTCTCGATCTGGATTCGCGCGACGTCGGCCTTGGCCCTGCTCAGGAAATCGATCGCGCGTGGCGCCACGATCCCGATCAGGAGACCGAGGATCACGATGACGACCAGGAGTTCGACCAGCGTGAAGCCACGCTGGCGGCGGCGAACCTTAGACGGCGAGGGCATTGAAACCAACCAGGGCAGAAAGCAGAGACAGGACGACGATGCCGACCACGAGACCGACCGCGATGATGAGCACCGGCTCGACCAGGAGCACGAGGCGGCGGAGGGCGTCCTCGGTCTCGACGGCGTAGGTATCGGCCAGCCGCTCGAGCGACGGCGCGAGATTGCCGGCGGCTTCGCCGATCCGAACGAATTCGATCGCCAGCGCCGGAAGCGCATTCGAGGCAGCAAGCGCCTGCGCCAACGTCTCGCCACGGCGCAGGCGGGCGGGAGCGCCGTGGAGCGCCTCAGCCACCGCGTCGTTGCCGATCGTCCCGATCGCCATGGCCAGGGCGTCCTGGACCGCGATGCCCGCCCGCAGCAGGGCGGCCAAGGATCGCGCGAATCGTTCCGCCTCGAGGCGGCGAACGATCGCAGCGGAGACCGGCCAGGCGACCAAGCGACCCTGCCACCAGCGTCGCAACCCCTCGCGGCGTTGCTTGGCCGCGATCACGCCTAGCAAGATCAGGACCACGAGCAACCACCCCTGCTCGCGAACCCCGGCCGAAATCGCGATCACGGCCCGGGTGACCGCAGGCAGCGGCGCGGCCGACTCGCGGAACAGGCTTTCGAATTGCGGCACGACGTAGATCAGCAGCAACAACAGCGACAACACCGCAGCAGACACGAGAACCGTCGGATAGATCAGCGCCGTGCGAATCGCGCGGCGCAGTCGTTCGGCACGATCGAGGTAGCCCATGAGCTGACGGAGGGCCACACCCAGCGCTCCACCCGCCTCGCCCGCCCTCACGATCGCGATCGCGAACGGGCTGAAGGCGAACGACGACGCCGCCATCGCCTGCGACAACGATTGCCCCGAGCGGACACGTTCGAGCAGCGCTCGGGCCACCGGTACGGTCCGCGCATCGCCGGCGCGCACCAAGACGTTCAGCGCCTGATCGACCCCGAGGCCCGCCTCGATCAGCACCAGGAGCGGGCCGATGACCGTGGGTTCCTTCGTCGCGGCGGCCGTGTTCGTTCGCCCGGCCGTCGGGCCGTGGTCCTCATCGAGCGCGACCGGCAAACGCTGATCGGCCCGCAGCCGTGCCAGTGCGCCCTCCCGGTCGTCGGCCTCGATGACGTCCTCGACGGTCCGCCCATCCGGCGCAATCGCCTTGTAGCGAAACCGCGGCATCACGTGGCCTGGGTCGCCCGCAGCACCTCGGCGAGCGATGTTTCGCCGGCCAGGACTTTGACAAATCCGTCCTCGCGCATCGGGACGTAGTCCGCGGCCCTTGCCACGGCGGCGAGGCCGGGCGCGTCGACACGGTCGAGAATGGCGCGTCGCATGGCCTCGTCCACGGCCAGGAACTCGGCGATCACCGTTCTCCCAGCGTAACCCGTGCCGCCGCAACGCTCGCACCCCGCCGCACGATAGATCGGCTCATGCCATTGGTGACCCAACCGCTGCATCGTGCGCGCGCCTTCCTCATCGACGGTCCGACATTGAGGACACAGGGTGCGGACGAGACGCTGCGCGACGACCGCGCGGATGGTCGAGGTCATGAGAAAGGGCTCGACTCCCATGTCGGCCAGTCGCGTGATCGCGGTCGGAGCATCGTTGGTGTGGAGGGTCGTGAGCACGAGATGTCCGGTGAGTGCCGCTTGGACGGCGATCTCCGCCGTTTCGCGGTCGCGAATCTCGCCCACCAGGATGACGTCGGGATCGTGGCGCAGGATCGAACGCAGCAGCTGTGGGAACCCGAGCCCAATGGCCGGATGCACCTGAATCTGGTGCACGCCCGGGAGTTCATATTCGACGGGGTCCTCGACGGTGATCAGCTTGCGCTCGGCGCGATCGAGGCGGCCGAGCGCTGCATAGAGGGTAGTCGTTTTGCCCGATCCCGTCGGGCCGGTCGCCAGAATGACGCCGTGCGCCGCGTCGAGGGCAGATGACAGGCGTGTGCGAAGCGATGGGCTTAGCCCTAGGCGCGCAAGATCGAGGGGCGCGGCGGCCCGATCGAGAATCCGCAGCACGACCGACTCGCCATGGACGGTCGGAACGCACGACACACGTACATCGATCGGCCGACCACGGACGATCGCGCGGCTGCGTCCGTCCTGCGGACGGCGACGCTCGACGATGTCGAGGCCTGCCATGATCTTTATGCGGCTGGTCACGGTGGCGTGGTCCGCGCCGCCAACCGCGGGGCCGTCGCGGAGTGCGCCGTCGATCCGCAGACGGACTCGCCAGCCGCCATCGCCCGGCTCGAGGTGGATGTCCGAGGCCCTGGCCTCTACCGCCGTGGCAATCAGGTCGTTGACGAAGCGCACGACCGGCTCGTCGGTGGCGGCCTCGCGCAGACGGACGAGATCACGCTCGCCGGCAAGGGCGACCGGGCGTTCCTTACCAGCGAGATGTCCGAACAGCCGATTGAGTTGGCGCTCGAGCTCGCTCGCAACGGCGACGCGCGGCAGGACGCGCCGATCGAGCTTGAGTTCGAGGGCCCGCACCGTATCCCGGTCGAGCGGATCGGCCATAGCGACCGTCACGGTGCGACCATCGTCGGCCAACGGCAATACGCGACAGGCGCGCAGGAACGACGCACTCAGGTGGGCGCCCGGCGGCCCGATCGGATAGTCGGCGGCTTGCACCAAGGTCAAGCCGAGGGCTTCGGCCAGCGCCTCCGCCAGGGCGTCCTCGGCCACGAAGCCGAGCCGGCTCAGGATGTGATGCAAGGGCTCGCCGCTCGCCACCTCGAGCCCGCGGATGCGCTCGACCACGGCATCGTCGAGTTGCCCGCGCGCGCGCAGTATCTGGACCAGATCCTGGCTCATACCGTTCCGCCGTGAATCAGCACCACCCAGAACGCCAAGGCGAGGAAACTGCCGAACGCGATCGCGGTCCGGGCCTGCACGCGTTCGCCCTGGACGCGACGGATCGCCACCGACAGCAAGGCCGCGACGCCGGCGATGAGCACCACCGTGGGCAGCGCCGCCCATCCGAGCCAGGCGCCCGCGGCGGCGAGTAACTTGGCATCGCCGAGGCCCAATCCATCGCGACCACGCCAACGCCGATAGGCCCAGGCGATCGCGACGAACGCGGCGTAGCCCGCGGTGGCACCGATCGCGGCATCGATGAAGGCCGCCTCCCCTGTGGCCCACGACCACGCCAAGCCACCGATCAACAGGGGCAGCGTCAAAACGTCGGGCAGCAGAAAGTGTCGGTGGTCGATCAGGGCCGCGACCCAAAGCAGCCAGCCGACCAGAGATGCGACCCAGGCTGTCGCCGGTTCATTGGTCGCGACAAGCGCCCAGAGCGCGATCACGACCGCCATGAATTCCGATGCCGGATAGATCCACGAAACCGGCTCATGACAATAACGGCAGCGGCCGCCCTGAACGAACCAACTCACGAGCGGCACCAGGTCGCGCGCACCCAACCGGGCACCGCAGGAGCGGCACGCAGAACGACCCCGCAGGGACTCGCCACGGGGCAGACGTACGATCACCGTCGCCATGAAGCTGCCGATGACCGGCGCCACGGCCACCGCCAACCACGCCCCCGGCCACGCGATAGAGCTCGCCATCGGTCTATGGTACTGCATCTTCCGGTATGAACAGAGAACTGCCATGGCTTGCCGCCGCCGCCGTCGCGGTGGTCGCCGTCTTCGGGTTCGCCGCGTGGCTCACGGCGCCCGCCCCGGCGCCCGTCGCGCCTGCGGCACGGCCAACGCTGCCCACGGAACTCGACCAACTGCGGGCGCGCGCGCTCGCCAATCTCGAAGACGTCGCGGCGTGGAAGGCGTTCGGTGCCGCCGCCCTGGCCAACGAGCATTACCAGGAGGCAATCGAAGCCTGGAGCGTCGTCAGCCGCTTGCGCCCCGACGACCGTGACCTGCCGGCAGCGCTCGCAACCCTGCGCGGGATCGCTGAACGCAGCGGCCGGCATCCCGTCAGCGGGCGTTGACCGCGAATCGTCCTTCAATCCGTCGAGCGCCTGCACTAAGCTTTTTCTTGGATGCGCTTTTCGGGTATCCCAGGCGATCGCGTGGGGGCGGTCGCCGGTGCGGCTCTTCTTGGCCTGCCGGTTCCGGTGGGGGTTAGGACATGTCATGCGGAGATTGACCCGGCTGATCGCCTGTGGGGCGCTGACGCTGGCCCTCGCGGGCTTGCACGGCATGGCGAATGCTCAACGGACGGCCCTGCCGATCGTCGATCGCGACGTACACATGGGTGTTGCGAGTTGCGCGGGATCGACCTGCCACGGGGCGGTCGCTCCGCTGCCCGGAATCGGAATCCTGCAGAACGAGTTCACGACCTGGCAGCAACGAGACAAACATGCTACGGCCTATCGCGTCCTGCTCAACGATCGCTCGAAACGAATAGCCAAGAACCTCGGCTTGGACGCCGCCCACACTGCCGCCGTCTGTCTCGACTGCCACGCCGACAACGTCGCCGCCGACAAGCGGCACCGAACGTTTCAGATCACCGACGGCGTGGGTTGCGAGGCCTGTCACGGCGGAGCGGGCCGTTGGATCGGGACCCACATCGCGGCCAACGCCACGCATGAGCGCAACATCGAGAACGGCTTGTTCCCCTCGGCCAACCCGGTCGAACGGGCACGCCTGTGCATCTCCTGTCACTTCGGCGACGAACGACGCTTCGTGACCCACCGGATCATGGGCGCCGGGCACCCGCGCATGAGCTTCGAACTCGACACGTTCACATCGCTGCAACCCGCCCATTTCATTGTGGACAACGACTACCGCCAGCGCAAGGGCTCATGGAACGGGGTGCAGATCTGGGCCATCGGCCAAGCCATGGCGATCTCGATGGTGATGGACCGCCTGACCGATCCCAAGCAAAACCGCGACGGCCTGTTCCCGGAACTGGTGTTCTTCGATTGCCACTCATGCCATAGCCCGATGAGCGAGTTGAACTGGGCGCCGCGCCGCGCCACAGGGCTCGGGCCTGGCGTGCCCAAGCTGAACGACGCCAACTTCCTGATGCTGCAAGTGATCGCCGATCGTGTCGATCCCGAGCTCGGCCGGCAGCTAAAGGAACGGACGTTGGCTTTGCATCGCGCTTCGAACCAGAACTTCGAAGGCATGGTGAACGAAGCGCGACAGGTGAAGGCCATTGCCGATCAACTGGTCCCACGGTTTGCCCAACGCGCATTCGGCAGCGAGGACATCCGCGCCATGATGGCCGGAATTCTCGGCAACGGCCTTAGTGGCGAATACGTCGACTACGCCGGCGCCGAACAGGCCACCATGGCTTTGGGCACCATCCTCAATGCCATGCGTCAGACCGGTATTATCGACCAGGGTCGTTTCAATCAGGCCAACAGCGTGCTCGACAAGGTGTTCGAGGCGGTTAAGTCCGACGAGCGCTACACGCCGGCCACCTTCCTGGCGGCGCTGCGCGAGTACCGCGAAAAAGCGCCGTAGCCGCCAACGAATGCCCGCCTGACGTCGCACGACGGAGGGCGGATAGCCGCCAACGGGTCTGCCAAACGGCGAAACATGGCAACCCCTCGCGCTACCGTGGCTGATTTCTTGTGCTCGCAGAGCGCGTTTGATCGAGCGGGCACCTGGAGCCTTGACCGACGACGTGCGAGCGAAACTCGCACTCTTGATCTGATCGAAATGGGCGGCGGCGAACCGCGGCCCATGGTCAGCGCCTTGGCGCGGCGTCGGCCTGGCGACGGGCGCCGGGACGGGGCAGGAAGTCCTGCTGGCGCACCTCGTCCGTCACGGTCCAAGGATTGCCGCGCGCGTCGAGATAAAGCTTCTGCTGTTCCTTGAGGTTGAACGGCCGTGCGCCGAGGCGCCCGAGCACCGCGATTTGATGCCCGGTCTCGTCGACCGCCCGGTCGCGATCGAGTCCTTTGGAAAGCGAGAGCGCCGGCCAGCGCGTCTTGCGCGTGGCGATCAACTCGGGCTTGGGGTCGGGGTTGAAGCCGTAGAAGTTGGGCTGGCTGTCAGGCGAGGTCAGCTGGATGACGCGCAGGCCGCCCGTGCCATCGGCGACGTAGGCGAAGGCCGAAGCGTTGGTCGAAGCGACGACGACGTCGTGGGCATCGACAATCTGCCCATCCGCCGTGTAGTTCATGTAGAGCTTGGGCTTCTCGGCGGTTTCGACATCGATGATGGCCAACCCCTCGCTCTTGGCCGCGACATAGGCAAAGCCCCGGGCGATGTAGACGCGGCGGGCGTCCTTGAGTGGAACGGTGGCCCCGGGGACGACGCGCGGTCGCGACGGCTGGGTTACGTCGACGACGCTCAGGCCCTCCCGCCCGGTCACGAACAGATAGCGAAACTGGAGCGCCGTGCCTCGCGCATCGGGCACATCGATCGTCGCCGCCAGCTTGGGCGCCAGCGGATCGTCGAGATCGAGCACCACGACGCCACGCGGCGTCGCAATGTAGGCCCATGCCCCGGCGAGGGTGATATGGCGCGCACCGGTGAGCACGCCGTTCTCGTTCCAGGTCACGGCCCGCTTGAGGAAATTGTTGCGCGGTTCGCCGTCCTGCAGCGTCGTCACGTCCGTGACGATCAAGCCTTCTTCCGCGTCGGTGATGAACGCGTAGGTGTAGATCGCGTGCATCGGTTGTTCTTGATTAACCGTGCGCATGAGCTCCCCCTTGTTGCGCAACGGGTTGATCGGCTGGTTGGTCGGGATCGCGACGCAGGTGGCGTTCCGCGACTTGACGCGCGTGTTGTGGCCCCACGGCCCGAACGGACCCGACAGAATGCGGTCGGCAACGCCCTTGTTGGCGATGGACGCGATGTCGTAGGCGATCATGCCGTCGCGCCCCTCGGCGGCGAACAGGTATTCGCCCCGCTGCTGCACGCATCCGGTTTCGTTGCCGCGCTGGCTGTGGCTGTAGTCGTTCGGCAGCAGGCGACCGCGCTTTTCGTGGTCGCGGAACCAGTCGGGGTAGGCGTACTTGTGGAGGTAACTACCGACCACCGCCTGCGGCTCGTCGTGCTCGGTGATGCGCACGCCCTCGACGCCGCCCTTGGCGCCGACGTAGGCCCAGGGCCCCATGTGATTGACGAAATTCGTCCCATGCAACAGGAGCTGCGCCATCCAGGCGTTGTTGTCGCCCACCTGCGACAGGTGGCAGTCGGTGCAGGTCTTGGTCTCGGTCTTGCGCTCGGTGTGCGGGTAATGCGGCGCGAAGGCCTGGCTCGAATATCCGCTGGCCGCCACCGGCGGCTGGTTCACGTAGATCCGCTCGCGGTTGATGTTCTGCGAGGACAGCACCAACGCCGAGGATGAGCGGATCGGCGCGATGGTGTTGCCTTTGACCGAACCGCTGATGCCGAGATGGAACATGTCGTCGCGCGCGACCTGCGGGTTGTAGGTCGCGTAGTTGCGCGAGATGCCGCCCTCGAAGTGATGACGTTCGGACAACCGGTTGGCCTGGATCGGCAGGTGACAGCCGGCACACGAGGTCGTCCACGACAGATGGCAGGTGTAGCACTCGACGCGGTCGTCGTCATGGGCGCGATCCTCTCGCGCCACCCCGGGTCCCCACTTCTGATCGGCCGTGTTCTTGGACACGAGCTTGGCGCGCGCCGCCTTGGCGTTGTACTCGGGGCGATCCGGATTGACGGTGTCGCGAACCAGGCTCATCTCCCACTCCTTGTCGGGATAGAGCGCCGAGCGTTGCAGCAACTTGCACGTCGGTTCGTGGCCCGGTCCGCCGCAATTGGCGCCACCGACCCATTCGAAACGGCGGCGTCCGTCCTGCGTGCGCAGGAGAGCGAGATCGGTGCCGGTCGGTGGGGCCGCGGGTCCCGAGGTGCGCAGCGACGGGTAGGCGTCCGACGTGCCGTGGCAATCCTTGCAGCGTATCTCGATCGCAGCCTGGACCTCGCCATAGATGTGACCATTGCCGTGCGAATCTTGGGCGAAGTGGCAGTCGACGCAGTGCATGCCGAGATCGACGTGGATCGAGGACATGTGCACGGTCTTCTTGAATTTGTCCGGGTCGTCGTTGCTCACGCGACGCCCGTCGGCGTCGAGCAGGTTGCCCTTGCGGTCGCGCTTGAAGATCGCGCGGAAGTTCCAGCCATGGCCGTGGTAGTCGGCGAACTGGGTGTGCTGTGCCTTGGGGTTGACGTCGGTCCACACCCGCTTGAGGAAATCGACGTCCGACCATAGCCCCCGCAGCACCGCCTCTTCCGGGTTGCGGTCGAGGATCTTGCCCTCCTCGTCGGCCGACAGGTAACGCTGCTCTTTCGGGTACATCAGCGGCGCTTCCGGCTCGTAGTCCCACATCGTGTAGCCCAGGAAGCTGTTCACGAACACGTTCGGTTGGTGCATGTGGCAGACCATGCACTGGCTGGTGGGAATCGCCCGCGTGAACGCGTGCTCGATCGGATGGCCCGCTTCGGTGGGCTTGATCGTCGGATCGACGGTCGCGGTCTTGCCTTCGTGGCCGTACTTGGCCCACGGCCCCGAATGCCGTGGATCGCGGTCGTTGGCGTAGACGACATGGCAACCCGAGCAGCCCGATGAACGGTAGTCGCCCGGCTGATCGTTGGTGCCGAGAAACCACAGAAACGGATCGTTGAGACGCGTCTTGTGGATGTTGATCACCGGGACCGCGATGCGCAGGCCGGTCGCCGGACCGCGGTTCGATTGCCGGATATCGGGGCGGCCGGGCTCCTCGAGCTGTTGCAGGCGCCCGACCGAGTTGGGATTGGCGATCTCGGGGAACTGCGTGACGATATTGCGGCCGCCGCGTTCGAAGACCCGGAACACGTCGCCGGGCGGCAGCACCTCCCAGCGCGGCAATGGCACGAGTTGCGGCAGGATTCCTCTGGCTTCCATCCGCGGATCCGGCGGCACCGGGTTGACCACCGCCGCGGGCACGCCTTCGCGGGTGTACGCCTCGCCCGTGATGTAGCGCTTGAACGGCAGGATGCCGTTGTTGTAGGCGGCGCCGCCCCACAACATTGCGCCGGTCGACATCAGGCTGCGCTCGACCGCCGCGATCTGGTTGGTGTGGCAGGCGCCACAGGCTTCGCGCGCGACGCGCAGGTCGCTCGGATTGACGAAGCGGATGAATTCGGGCGCCTCGCGATTGAGCAACGTGTAGCTGCGTTCGGGGTTGCCCGAGCTCGGGTAGTGCCACGTCTTCGGGTAACGCGGCTGAACGTGGGCGCGGTCGCGGGCCGCGGCGTCCTCGATCGAACTCGCTTTGACGCTGGCATCGCCACCGTGGCAGTCCGTGCATCCCAGCACGACGGCCGGATTGCGGTGCATGCTGAAGGCGTCGGTGCGCGTATGGCAGGTGATGCACCCCGCACTCTTGGCAGCCGCCTGCTCGGGCAACTGGGCGCGCGGCGCCGGCGGCGCCGTCACATAGTGGATATCGCGTGCCTTCTCGCCCTCGGCGGCGACCACGGGCCCAGCCACCCACGCCGCCAACACGGTCAACAGACTGAAGAGAGTCGCGCGGCGCCACATGGTCAGTACGTCAACGTTCCATTTAAGAGAATCGAATACAGCGGCTCATCGTCGCCGCCCGCGTTCGAGGCGAACAGATCCTTGAGACCCGGGCCTGGGAAGAGTACCGCGCCCGAGAGACGCAGCACGACGTTCTGAATGAAGGTCGGCCGCCAGATCAGGGCCACCGACGTGTCGAGGCCGATCTCCTCGTCGATCGGGCCCTGGTTGCGCAACGTTTCGAGGTTCGAGGTGTTGGCGAACTGCAGGTGATTGATGTTGGTCGAGAGCCGCCACTCCGGCGTCAGGTCGAAGTCCGCCCCGGTGCCGATCAGCACGACGCCGGGGTTGTTGAAGTTCGACTGCCCGTGTTCCTTCGACGTCCGCAGTTCCGCCAGCACACCGTTGCGCTGGGTGAGCAGCACGCCGCCACCGCCGATCAGCGGAATGCCCTGGCGAATCCAGTAGCTCGTGTCACCGCCCGCGAATTGCGGATTCTCGAAGATCGCCGAGAAGCCCTCCTCTTTGTTGTCGAAGGCGTTGCTGTCGCCGCTGGCATAGAGGCCGGAAAGCCGAATGCGCACCCAGTCGAAGTCGATCGAGGGTTCGGCAGCCAGGAAATAGGCGCGAATATCGGACTTGACGTTGTTGCGGCCGTTGAGCTGGTTGTGATCGTCGGTCCCGAACGCGTAGTAGCCCGACACTGTGAGCGCCGCACGCCCCGCGCGACCATCGCCGTTGTAGCCGAGGTAGGTGACGTTGTATTTGCGCGCCCTCTGATCGCCGAGCGGTGCCGGACGCTCCTGGAAACCATTCTCGTTCTCGAAGCGGCGGTCTTCGTCGTTGCGATTGTGGACGAACGTCAGCTGCGAGGTGAAACCGAACCTCGGCATATCCTGCAGGTAGAGGTTGGCGATATAGAAGTCGTCGTCCCGGATGCGCTTGGAGACGTCGTTCAGGCCGGAGTTCGTGTCCTTGTCGACGCGGCGGAAATACCCGAGGTTGTACTGGAACGTGTTGTTGCTGCGGTTGCCGAACAGGCGGAAACCGAGCTGGTTGTCCTGAAACAGAAAGCCGCGGAAGTCCGTCGACAGGGGCTGGATCCCGACGCGCAGCGAATCGAAGTCGAAGCGCCGCGACACGTTCCGGATGTGGTAGTCGACGAAGGCTTCCTGCAGCCCGACGTGCACGTCGTTGCGATCCGTGCCGGTGCGCACGTCGCGTTGCAGGACGCCGACCTCTTCGACCTCGGCGCGGTTGTATTGGAACACCGGCGTCAGGCGCACCTCGAAATCGGGCGGTCGGTAGGCCGTGTCGCCTTCGATCAGCGACAACGAGACGACGAGGTTCTCGACGAACACCTGTTGTTTGCCGTCGCCGAACTGGTCGTTGGCGCCCGGTTTCTGGCTGCCCGACCCGCTGATCGGTGTCGGCACGCGGCGCGGCTCGTAGATCGTGTCCGAGATGAGCGCCAAATTGAAGAAGAATTCCTGAAAGCCGGGCAACGGCCGATCGGCCTTCAAGGTGTTCTGGTTGTAGGGATCCCACCAGCGCGTCGTGACGCCCAATTGGTCCGCGAGCCGCCAGCGGTCGGGGATCGGTAGAAACTCGCGCGGCAGGTTCGGACTGGGCGGCCCGACGCGACTCAAGTCGGCAGGAGTCGGTGCTGGGACGGCACGCGGTTCATGGCCAGGAATGCGTTGGCTAGGCGGCGAGGCTTGGGCTTGCGTCACCGTCGGACGCGCCGGTGTCGTGCCGTTGATGCGCTCTTTCCCCGCGTAGGCCGAGGGCGCCGCAATCAGCGCGGCCAGGCCGAGGGCGGCCGACCACAGCACGGCCTGACAGCGGCGCGATCCCCGCCGCCCGATCAGCGCCAGCATGTCGCGGTCATAGACCATTGCAGACGTTCCGTTGGCGCGAGTTGATGAACGGCCGGAACGGACAGCTTGCGTAACGCAGACGGAAGCCGTTCACCGGAATCTGGTCGACACGCCGGCCGATCGGAGCATTGCTGATGCCGTTGCCGAGCGACAACGCCGCCTGGTGCAGCCCGAGGAACGCCACCATGTCGTCCTGGTCGATACCGTCGCCCGAAATGCCGATGCCGCCGATCAGGGTGCCGTTGCGATAGATCGGGACGCCGCCGGCGAAGATCTGCAATCCGTTCGAGAGGCGCGTGCGTTGGGTGCCGCCGTCGACCTGGAAACTGGTGCACGTCGCGTTGATGTCGTTCGCGTTGACCCCGCCAGTAAACAACAGGTGCGAGGCGATGTTGTCGATCACGACGTCGAGCTGAAAGCCGGTGTTGAAGGGACTGAACACGCCGGCCGGCTTGCTCAAAGGACCGGCAGCCGACTCGTCGAACCCGTCGGGAAAGAACGGCCGGGCCAGATTGCCGATCGAACGCGCGCCATAGGCAACGCCATCGGCCAAGGAATTGGCTCCGAGAAACAGCCGCATCTGCGTGATGTAATCGGTGATCGTCACGCCGTTGAGATTCTGGCTCGCCGGCGTCCCACCCACGGTGCTGCTGAAGGTCCCGATATAGGTGGCCGTCCCCGAGTTCGAGAAGAAGGCGGCGCTGCGCGCCTTCTGCAACGAGACATCCGTTCCGAAGATCGGGGCATCGGGCGTGCGCGCAATGCCGAGCACGTTGCCATTGGCATCGACGACGGACACCGTCACCTGAACGAAGCTCGGAAGCGGCCGACGAATCTGGGCGCGACTGTTGAACGCGACGATCAGGGCATTGCCGACGATGGTGCGCACTTCGGCCGCCGTGAGGCCGCCGGAACCCACCGCCGGGGTCGTGCTCGCCGTCGGCGGAAAGCGGGCCGTGCCGGCGGCGTCGAACAGGATGAAGACTTGATTGCCAACGAAGTCGTATTGCGTCGTGTTGTCGGCCGCGAAACCCGAGGCAATCTGACCGTAGTTCTGGCCGGCAAGCACGCCGCCGCCTGCGGTGTAGTAGCCGGTGACGTTGATCAGATTGCCCTGGACCCCGTTGATCGTCCCGAAGGCGGCCGCCGCGGCCGGATTGGTGGCCAGGTTCGACATCTCGATGTCGGTGTAACGCAGGCTTCGGCCATCGACGAAAATGCGGTTGGCGCGGATGTCTTCGGCGGGGAGGAACCCGCTCTGTCCGGCCAACGCAATCGCCTCGTCGACTCGCACGTCGAAGTCGAGAATATCCCGGTCGATCGTGTATTGCGCGTCCGCCTCGACGCCGACACCGCCGACGACCACCCCACCCTTATAGAGTGGCAGGCCACCGGGGTCGGCCGACAGTCCGAGCGGCGATCGTTTGGGGCCAACGGTCGCGTTTACCAGCCCCGGATTGGCCGCCCCGGTTGCGGCAAAACGCGCCGAGAGATCCGAGCACGGCAGCTGACTGAACTGAACGCCGAACAACGGCCCACCCGGGGCCTTGGCTTCACCGGGATTGAAGTGCTCCTGAACAATCTGGTTCGCGGTCCGGGTCGTGAAGGCATTGCCGCTCGACGACAGGTAGGCCCCGGTGATCGCCTTGGCGATCGCCGACAACGAGGTGTTGGGAACGCCGTTGGCCCCGAGGTTCGTGAACGTATCCTGGACTTCTTCAAGGCCATTGGTGCGCGCCTTGCCGGTCGCGACGCGAAGCGTGGTGGTGGCATTGTTCATCCGAAATACGCCGAGCACGTTGCCCACGCGGTCGACGACGGCGATCGTCGCGGGCCGCGAACGCGCGTTCGCCTCGGCCACGGCTTGCGCGATGACCTGACCGACCTCGGCCGCCGTCAGGGCTTGCTGCGCCGCCGCCTCGACCGCCATCACCGTCGCGCCGACCAGCGCCGCCGCCGCGAGAACCGACGAGCGCCTCATGTGCCGCCACCGGTCGCCGCTGGGATGACCCCGAATACGCCGTACTTGAGGGTGTTGCCAACGCGATAACCGATCACCAGCGCAACTCCCTGGTTCTCGATGCCCAGATTGCCGTCGAACACCTTGAACTCGATTCGACCGTCCTTGGCGAGGAGACGATTGTCGATCAGGTCTTCCGTTCGACCACTCCACGGGATCCAGTAGCCTTCGTTCGTGCGCTGCCGCATCTGGGTCCCCGCCACGACCGCCCAAATGTGCGTGCTCGAAACCACGTCACTGTCGATGACGACAGTAAACCGCAGATCGCCGAGATCCCCGCTGGTCGTGATCGAACCGAGCGGCGTCCCCTGCTCCGTCAAACGATACGTCGCGTCGGCGGCGGTGCTTTGCCCAGCCGCAAGCAACAGAGCACCGGTGACCAAACGCAGGAAGAACCGTGTCATAGGGTTTCTCGTGCCCCACGGACCGAAGCTGTCAGCGTGCCCCAACAAATCCTTGCTCCCATACGGTGTGCTCGTGGCGCCCCTGTCGACAACCGGCGAACCGCCGCTATTCGGCCCACCACTCGGACATGATACTTGCGGCGGGAGAATACGTGACGCCGCTTACTTCATCGGCTGCGCTCGCGTGCGCTGGCCCCCGAACGCACGACCTTCTCGCGCATCACCTCTTGGAACTCAAGGTGGAAATCGTGGCACATGATGCAAGTCGACGGGACCCGGGTGCTCGCCGCCTCGCCGCCATGGCAGACCTGGCAGACCTGCACGCTCGGCAGCAACACGTCGGCCGATGTTTCAGACGCCGGCGCGTTGTGACAATCGGTGCACGGCGCGGTGGCATGCTTTGAGTGGTTGAACTTGGCCTTCGGCATCCAAAGCGTCGACAACAGCACCGGCGCAATCGTCAGCGCGTCGCCGTGTTGCTGAATCTCGTGGCAGGCGCCGCACACCTGCTTGGAAAAGAGCCGGTCTCCCGCCTGTTTTGTCTTGCGCTCGGCCCAGGCCAAGGCCTCGAGGCGCTGCTCCGGCGTTAGGGGCGCAGTCCCCGGTCGGCGACGAACCAACGCCGGCGCATCCTCGATCTCGGCCCCCCCGCGTAACGCCAGATCGCTATAGAACTCCTTAATCGTGAGCATTGCGTTTTCGATCGATCCGTGCGGCACGACCCGTTGCGGCGCCGTGTATTCGAAATTGAGCCAATGGCACGACGAGCAGTCGGTCATCATCGAGGTCGGCCGGAAGCCGACGCCGCCCGCATCGAGCCGGTGACAGTCGACGCACTCGAGCACTCGCCGATCCTTTTCGCCCGGCACGATAACGCCTGACGCCACCAGATGTTTCTTGTGCGGAAACGCCAGGTTCGATTTCTCGACCGGCCACTTACCGGGTTCGAGCGGTAGGCGATCCATCGCGAACGTTGAGGCGTCGGTAATGACGATCGGACGGAACTGCGGATGGTCCTTGCCGAAATCCGTGGCGTTAAGAATCTCGCTTGCCGCAGCGATCGACTTGATATTCCCGTGGCAACTGCCGCAGAACGTCTGCTCGCTGAGCACGATGTGCGTCGGGCCGGCGTGCTCCTTGTGGCAGCTTTGGCATAAAGCCATCGTCAGTTGCGGCAGGTCGAAGCGCTCCGGGCTGACGTGGTGACGCACCGACTCGTGACAGGTGACGCAGACATTGTCCTGAACCTTGACGAAGGGTCGTTCGTGGCACACTGCACAATTGTTAGCGATGAACTTGTGTGACCCGGAGATCTCGCCCGAGGTCCAGACGATGTCGCCCGACATCGGCCAAGACAGCTGCGAAGTCTTGGCCAAATTGCTCACCGAGGCCGGAGCGGCCGTTTCCTCGCGCATCCCATAGCGGTCAAAGATCGGCCACGCCAGAAACAGCGCCAAAATCACGATCAAGCTCGCCCAGGCAAACGCACGTTTGCTGATGCCCGTACGATCTAGATCCGTGACGCTCAGTCGCCGGAGGCTCTCGAGGCTATCCTCCATCGGCTGAACGAGCTCGACCGAAACCGCGAGATCTTTGCCGTCGGGTGGATTCAACACGACGATCTCGTAGGGGCCGAGCTTGACGTGCGACCCGATTCCGATCGGCCCGTTGCGCGCCACCTTGCCGTCGATAATAGCGCTGGTTCGGGTTGCGGCCTGGAAGAAAAGCCCGCCCGGCCGCCGGTCGATCACACCCTCGTGCAACAGCACGCCGGGCCCGGATAACTCGACCTCGCTGTCGGTCGAGCGACCCAAGCTAAGCGCCTCGCATGTGAGTACCTCGTTGCGCGATGCAACGGCGCCATCACGCTTGCGAGTCAGGTAACTGACGAGGACTTCCATGGCGGAAGACTACCAGTAGAGGAATACGACGAAGATGTGGATCAGCAGGGCGGCAATCAGCCCGACCGTCATCGGAACATGAAAATACAGCCAAACCTTTAGCAGAGCATGATGACGCACGTCGCGCCGGGCGCGGGCCAGCAACTCCACCTTGCGTGCGAGCAGCGTTACGAGTTGGCGTGCGGCGTCGGCATCGGCCCCCGAGAACTGTTCGGCGCGCGCTCGGACCTTGTTCAGGGCGCGCGTGGTCGCACAGTGCGGGTCAGTGCCCGAAAGCTGACGCCAAAATCCGCCACCGATCCGGGTCCTCTGATCGGCCTCCTGCACCAATTGCCCGACTTCGTCGTCGAGGGTGCTGGCAGCCTGGTAGATCTCTTTGCTGAGGCCTGCGATGAGCGCCATCATGTCGTCGAGCGACATGTTCTGGCGATTCTCGGTGCGCAGCGCCGGCACGCGAAGATAAACAAGCAGACCAAACGCACCGCTGACGATCACGCCCACCATCAGTACATAGGCGAGCGTGTGAACGTTCCAACCGAATTGAAATCCGCTGTGCAAGGTCGCGATGATCAGAAGCGCCACGCCGAGGTAGATGTGACCCGACAACCAATCTTCGAGCAATAGCCGCCCAACGCCGTAGCGACGCTTGCGAATTCCGAACCAGGCCAACCACACGATCAACAGAGCGCCGATCGTCCCCAATGTGTAACCAAGCCACGTACCACCATTGGGTCCGGCGAGGGGTTGATGGACCCAGTAGGCGGCAACCGACAGTAGGACCAGGCCAGCGGCGAGTTTGAGGTAAAAAAAACCGCGATATTCGATGATCGACTTGTGGATCGACACGCCGGCGAGCTTCATGAGCGTTTGAATCGCCTACCGCGCCGTCAACTCGGCGAGCGAGAAAAACCGCTCGGGGCTCACACGCACCGCCGCACCCGTCGGGCAGGCCCGAACGCAGGCCGCGCCCCCCGGAAGGTCCTTGCACATGTCGCATTTCACCGCGAGCTTCGGGCCGTCGCCGCCCTTCTTCTGGCCCCACTTGTGCGACGGATCCTGACCCGGCCCATGGCCGAACCCGAACAACATCCAGGCCAAGAGACCAGCCTTGGGCGGTTCTTTCGAGGCCATGTGAATGACGCCGTACGGACAATTGCGCGAACAATTGCCGCATCCGATGCACGAGGAATCGATATAGACCTCGCCGTCCACCGCACGGTGGATGGCATTGGGCGGACAATCCGCCATGCAGTGCGGATGCTCGCAATGCCGACAGGACGTCGGCACGTGAATGCCCGAGAACGTCGGCCCGGCCTCGCGATCCAATCGCGACACACCACCGTGGGTCTCCGCGCAGGCCTTCTCGCAGTTGTCGCAACCGACGCACAGCGTTTCGTCGATCAACAGAATGTCGGTCGCCTCGCCCACGCCCTGTTCGACCAGGAATTGAATGATGTTGCCCGCCTCGGGCCGCGCCTTCATGGTCTCGCCTTCGACCAGACGGGTGAGCAGGCGTTGTTCGACCTCGCCGCGGAGTTCGGGCGCCGCATCCAGCATCTGGCGAAACCGGGCGCTGTCCATCCAGATGACTTCGGTGTTGATCGCGGCCTTGACCGTCGCGTTGCGCGGCGCCTGATTGAGGAGCGCCATCTCACCGACGTAGTTGCCCGCGGCGACGTAAGCGATGATCACATCTCGCCCGGCGATTTGCCGCGCCACCGTCACCGACCCCTTACGGATGAGGTAGACCCCGTTGTCCGGCTCGCCTTCCGTGAACAGCACCTGGCCCGGCTTGTAGTAACGAATCTCGGCGTTGGCGAGCACCGGAGCCAGCGCCTCGTTGGTGAGGTGCGGCGACAGGTAGGTCCGGAGCTGGCGCACCATCGCCACTTCGTTCATCGCCCGCGCGACGGACTCGACCGAGTTGATGAGCTTGATCATCGAGCGTCGTGGGCACTCGATCATGAACGAGTCCCCCCCGGAGAGCACGGTCGCCGACCGCCGCCGACCGGCGATCAGACCGATCTCACCGAAGAATTCCCCGGGTCCGAGATTGACCCGTACCGCCGGATTGGTCGGATCGATCAGAATCTCGGCACCGCCATCGATGATCATGAAGAACGAATTCGTGTAGTCGTTGCGTTCGAAAACAACCTCGCCCTTCTTGGGGAAGTGGACGGCGCCGTCGAGAAGGAATTCGCGCAACTGCAACGGCGTCAGACCCGACATCAGCGGCATCCGGGTGCGGATCAGTTCGATGATCTCGTCGACCGAGCGCCCACGATCGAGCAAGGCGCGGAATTTCTCTTCGAGCAGCGGCTGATCCGCCGGTTTGATGTCGTTGCCGAGGATGAATTCGACGACCTCGTAACCCTGGTTCATCGCCTGCTTGATCAACGGGAATCCAGCGAGCGCCCCGACGATGTAGAGCCCGGGCACGTTCGACTCGTAGCGCGGGCTGAGTTCGGGTAGGGCTTCCGCCGAGTCGTTGGGAAACACGATGCCGCAGGACTCGACGAATTTGCGCGGGGCAATGGCGCCCAGGCGGGCGATGATGCGGTCGCATTCGACGACCGCCTCGCCGTCGGGAACGGTCAACACGAGCCGGCCGGGCGTCAGGCTCTTGGGGTCGGCGCTGTAATAACACGTGATCTGACCTGCCTCGATGGCCTCGAGGATCGCTTTCTGATTGGCTTCCTTGACGCGCGCGAACTCGTCGCGGCGGTTGACGATGAAAACCGTGTTCTGCTTGGCCAGGGCGAGCGCATTCTCGATACCCGCATCGCCCGCGCCGATGACGACAATGCGCTCGGATTCGTATTCGTCGGGATCGTCGAGCTGGTACTGAACGCCCGACCAGTCGCCGCCGGGAACAGCCAGTTTTCGCAGGTTGCCCTGCAGTCCGATGCCGAGGACGACGTTCTCCGCGACGATCTTTTCGCCGGCGCGCAACGTCAGCTCGAAATTACCCTTCTGACCCTTGATCGCCGTCACTTCCGCGTTGTAGCGGACGTTAACTCCCAGGTTTTTGGTCGTATCGCCCCAGGCCTGGAGAATCTCCTCCCGCCGCCCGGCTTCGAACGGCATGGAACTACGTAGCGGCAAGATGTCCGGCGTCGCCATGACATGCTTGCCCTTCTGATATTTGTAGATCGTGTCGGAGAGATGGTCCGTGCGTTCGAGCAGGATGTGGTTCATTCCCCGCTCGGCCGCGCGACCGCCGGCGCTCATGCCACACGGTCCCGATCCGACGATCGCCACCTGATAGCGCTCAACCATCAGCTAGTCGCCCCCAAAGCGCCGGCCAATATGCACTGCAACCCTAGGAGTGGGTCTCAGGAATGGCAAGGCCCCGATAGGCGGTGGCCAAAGCGTGCGCCGTCCGCCAAAGCGTGCGCCGTCTATTGGCCGAGCAGGAAACGGCGGGCGATGTCACAACTCAGGTGAGCGTATGCCGTTCCACCGCCCTCGATGGTGCAGCTCTCGACGATCTCGATGACGCGTTGGTTAAGTCCGACGACGTCGTCGACCCGAATGCGTGTCGCCGGCCCCCCAGGGTCGCTTTGGAACAGGGCGAAGGTGAGAAGGAACACGAGGGCAGCGGCAAAGGCCGATCCAAACGGGTCATGGCAC
>VGES01000052.1 GCA_016869765.1 Alphaproteobacteria bacterium | reverse complement strand
AATCTCTTCGTTCACCCAGCGCGATTGGGCGGCCGCTGGAGAGCAGATGACAATCAGGTAGCGCGAGGCGCGCAACGCCTCACGGATCGTCGCCCCTAGGTCGGCCGAGGTCGGCAGTTCCTCGCGGTCGCGGAAGATCGGAAACAGCCGCCGAGGCACCGAACCGTCGCGCGAGGTGCGCCCGACCAAACGCCGTGGCACGCGATAGCGCTCGATAGCGCGGTGCAACCACGTGGCCCAAGCTTCGTCTTTGTGGCTGTAGCTGATGAACGCGCGGTACTTGAAGCTGTCGGTCATGCGATGCATGCCCCCAGGGGCAAGAACAGCGTAGTCCGTTTCGCGAATCAGGTCGCCTGACGCGCCGCCGATTGCCCGGCCAATCGCCCGAGCACGAGCGCGGTCAGGAGGCCGTTGCCCGGCAAATAGCCGCGACACCCCGGACCGGAAATCCCACAAGCCGCACCGCCACCCGCGTACAGGTTGGGAAGCGGAACTCCGTTCTCGCCGAGCACGCGGGCGTCGGCGTCGACGACCAGCCCACCCTGGGTGTGATAGTAGGCGGCGACGACCCGGATGCCATGAAACGGGGGACGCATCCGCTGATCGCGCGCAAAACGACGACCGAACCGATCGGCCTCGCCACGGGCGCCCAGATGCTCGGTCTCCTCGATCGCCGCCCGCAGTGGTGGTGCCGGAAGGCCGAGTTTGGCTGCGAGTTCGTCGATGCTGGCCGCGTGCTTGATGGCACCGAGTTCGTCGGCAACTTTGGTGCGCTTGCGCGTCATCGCGACGTCGTACTGCGCTTGGCCATAAATCACGTAGGCGACTCGCCCAGGCTGGCGCAGCACCTGCAAGCCGGCAGGCGACGGACTATCGGCCTCGTCGTAGAACCGCTCTCCCAGCGCGTTCACCTGGATTCCGCCGGCGACGATGCCTTCGAAGTGCAGCGAAATACGATGCGGATCGGCAAGTGCCGGAAAGCCCTGATAGGCGTCCATGTGGCGGACGGCGGCGCCAAGCGCACGTCCCCAAACGACCGCGTCGCCGCGATTGTGTTCCCATCCGTAGTACACCGCCTCGGCGATTTCCGGCATGTAGCGGCGCACCATGTCGATGTTGCCGCCGAACCCCGAGGTGGCGAGAACCAAGGCCCGGCAGGCCACGTCCTCCCGGGTCCCGTCCGGACGCACGAAGCGTGCACCGGCGACGTGACCATCGGCGTGGGCAAACAGATGCGTGGCGTGTGCGTCGGTCAGGATCGTCACCCCGGACCGTTCGGCCACCGTCGCGAGGTGGCGCATCAAGTCATCACCAGCGCCACCCGGAATGCGATGTAGGCGCGAGCGCGAATGACCGAGCGCTTCCCAGTTGGGCGCAAATTCGAGCGGCAAACCAAACGTGTTCGCCAGCCACTCGAGAGTCGGGGCCCCTTGTTCCGCACAGACACGCGTCACGACCGGATCGGCCTGGCCCGCCGTGAGCGCCATGATGTCCTCGTACATGCGCTCCGGGCTGTCCTCGACGCCCGCCGCCTTCTGGAGCGCGCTGCCGGGGCCGGGGATCAACCCGCTCGACATCGAGGTGTTGCCGAGAGGAACCGGGTGGCGTTCCAGCACAACGACATCGGCGCCAGCCGCACGCGCGGCAAGGGCAGCGGTCAGGCCGGTTCCTCCGCCGCCAGCGATGACGACGGGCGCCGTCGTGCCGAAACGCGCCTCGCCGATCGGGAGCACGTTCATGGCGTCGGCCGACGCCTCATTTGACCGGCGAATCGGGCCAGGTTTGGCGCGGCGGATTCTTGATCTCGACCACGGTGCAGTCTTCGAACGCCTCGGAGTGGTGCATGACACCCGGTGGGTGGTGCCAAGCGTCGCCGGCGTTGGCGATGAACGTACGATCACCGATCGTCACGCTCATCCGTCCCTTGGCGAGATAGAGGATCGAATCGTGGTCGGGATGACTGTGCGGCGGCGGCTTGTGACCCTTGCCCTGCTTGATCTCGATCATCAGCACGCCGTCGGTAACCATCATCGTCTTGAGGGTGACGGGCGCGGCCGGTCGTCGGGTGTCGGTCTTGGCCTCGGCGTTGGTGACGAACACCTTGCCGAGCGGCCTCAGGGGGTCGCTCGAGTACATCGTTTTCTCCGTGGTCTGCGGGGCCCTCGAACGAGGGCCCCGCCCGGTATCAATTGCTCAACGCCAACTCGTGGAAGTTGAAAATCCTATTGACGCTCTTGAAGCCCTGCACGCGCTTGGCGACCCCGGTGAAGTCGACCTGTTCGAACAGCATCAGGGCGGGCGAATCCTCGCGCATCATCGCCATGACCTGGTGCAAGAGCTTGCGCCGCTTTTCGACATCGAACTCGCCGTCGACCGCATCGAGAATCGGCATGACCTCGCGGTTGCAGTAGTGCGGCGGGTTCTTGCGGCACGATTGGAAGAACGCCACACGGCTCGCGTCCATCTCCGGACCGAAGCCGAGTGCCAGGCCGAACGATGGCCCTTCCCAGGTCGTGGCCAGGAATTTGCGCAACCAATCCGCCTGCACGACGTTCTTGAGTTCGAGTTTGACGCCGACCTTGGCGAGGTCCTGCGTGACCTGGCCCCAGATATCGAAGAAGTCACGGACCTCGCCGGCGATCGTGAACCCGCTGGCATAACCCGCCTCGGTCAGCAGCTGTTTGGCCTTCGCCGGATCATACGGCCAGGGTTGCAAGGATTTGTCGTAGCCGAACGCCCCGGGGACCGTGAACTGCGTGTTGAGCGTCCATGCACCACCCATCAACGCCTTGTTGATGGCGTCCTTGTTGACCGCGTAGTTGAGCGCATGGCGTACACGCTTGTCCTTGAGCATCGTGTTGTCGACGCCCTGCTTGACGTTCTCGAGCACGTAGGCGAGTTGCATGAGCGCCGGAGCCGCAGCCTTGTCGATCCTGTGGCCGCCGCGCTCGATTGCCGGGATTTCATCGGCGTTGGCTTGGATCATGACATCGATCTGGCCTGAGAGCAGCGCCTGCAGACGCGCGGCTTGTTCGGCCAAGCGGAGAATCTCCAATTTTGCGACCTTGGGCGGCCGCCAGGAATCGCGCGCCGCCTCCATGCGCACGACCTCGTTGGTCCATGCCGTTACCCGGAAAGCGCCGGTGCCGATCGGGTTGGTCACGAATTTTTCGGGGCCCTGTTCGGCCCAGGCCTTCTCGGGCACGAGATAGAGCCCGGCCATCAAATTGGCGAAGATCGGGCGCGGCGTCGTGGTCTTGAACTCGAGTTCGAGCGGCCCGACGGCCTCGACCCCGGCGATGAAGTTCATCTGCTGGGCTGCGACCGAGGTCTTTCCAGTGTCGGTCTTGAACCAGGCGAAGGCGTCGGTGACGGTCTTCGCCGAGACGACCTCACCGTTGTGGAACTTGACGTTCGGACGCAGCGTGACACGCCAGGTGCGCGGGTCGACGTTGCGCCAGGTCGTGGCGAGCAGAGGTGTGGGTGCGCCCTCGGCATTGATGAACGTGAGCGCATCGAACATAGCGGGCCAGATGTAGACCTGCGGCACACCGGCCGAGACGGTCGAATAAGCGTTGCCGCGGCCCGGCGGGAAGTCCCAGTTTCCGATGCGCAAGGTGTCTGCTGGTTGTGCGATCGCCGTGGATGCCGAGATCGCCAGCGCGCCTGCCATCAGAGCGCGGCACGCGCCCTCCGCCAACCAACCATCTGGTCCCCCAAAGTTCGAAACGACGACGACCCGAGCCCCGCTTGACGCGAGATGGAATGTCGCCATCAATGACACTCGCGACTCTAGAAGAAAGGTGCCGCCGTGACAAACGCCGCCTCCCTCACCTCGGCCGAGGTCCGACGACGACTCGATCATCCGGTGATCGATGCCGACGGTCATCTCGTCGAATGTCCACCGGTGCTGATCGACTTTCTCAAACAGGTCGGCGGCCAACGCATGGCCGATCGTTGGGTGCAGCGCATGCGCGACGGCGCCTGGGGCGAGTGGACGAAGCTTTCACCGGCCGAGCGCAAGGACCGCGGCATCATTCGCCATCCCTTCTGGAATGTGACGTCGAACGCCAAGGATCGGGCAACGGCGATGCTTCCGAGTCTCTTACGCGAGCGGTTGGATGAGTTCGGGATCGACTTCCAGGTGCTTTACCCCTCGGTCGGCATTCCGTTCATTTCCGGCTCGATCGATCCCGAGTTGCGCCAGGTGATGTGCCGTGCGCTCAACACGATGTACGCCGAGTTGTTCCGCGACCACAGGGACCGTTTCGCGCCGGCCGCGACGATCCCGACGCATACGCCGCAGGAGGCTCTGGCCGAGATCGACTACGCCATCGGCAAGCTCGGCCTCAAGGCCGCGATGATCGCGGGCACCGTGCAACGACCACTGAAAGCCGTGGCCAAGGCCATGCCCGAGTACGCCGCCCACGCCTATTGGGTCGATCCGCTAGCGCTCGACGGCGAGTACGACTACGACCCGGTGTGGCAGCGATTCCTCGACGTCGGCGTCGTGCCGGCAACTCACAACAACGGGACGGGTTGGGGCACGCGACGCTCGACCACGAACTACGTCTACAACCACGTCGGCCATTTTGCGGCCTCCGCGGAGGGGTTCGCGAAGGCTCTCGTCCTGGGCGGGGTGACCAAGCGTTTTCCGACCCTCAAGTTCGGCCTGCTTGAGGGCGGCGTCGGCTGGGCGGCCAGTCTCTACAATGATCTGTGCGAGCACTTCGAGAAGCGCAGCGTGCCGGCGCTTCGCGCCAACCTCAACCCGTTCGCCGTCGACTTTGCCGCCGTGCGTCGGTACGTCGAGAAATACGGCTCGGAGCATTTCCGCCGCCATGCCGCCACCATCGAACAGGGATGGGACAGCGCATTGCAGACGCCCAATGGCCATGAGCCGGAGCCGAGCGATGATTTCGGGGCAAGCGGCGTCCGTCGGACGCGCGACCTCGCCAAGATTTTTTCCGAGAACTTCTACGTCGGCTGCGAGGCCGACGACCGCATGACGGCGGTCGCCTTCAACGACCGGCTGCACCACCATGGGATCAAGCTGCGGGCGATGCTGGGGTCGGACATCGGCCACTGGGACGTGACCGATATGACGCACGTGATTGCCGAGGCATGGGGACTCGTCGAAGACGAACTCCTGTCGGCCGAGGACTTTCGCGCCTTCGTGTGCGGCAACGTCGCTCAACTGCACGGCGGCATGAACCGCGACTTCTTCAAAGGCACCGTGGTCGAGAATGCCGCCGCAACCATCCTTGCCGCCCCGCGCCAAGCGGTGGCGTAGGTTCAAGCAACCGCTTGCAAGCCCTGCTTCGCAACCAGAGTCCGTAACTTGAGCGATGCGCCCCGGGGTTTTTTCTCGCCGCGCTGCCACGGACTGACTGCCCTGTGGATGCGCGAGCACCCAACGACGCGCGGTCGGTCTAGCCCGCCATCTTGACGATCTCGTCCTCGCCGTAACCCAGCTCGACCAGCACCTCGCGGGTGTGTTCGCCGAGCTTGGGGACGTCGCGACGCAGCGGCAGCCGCGCGCCATTCATTTCGACCGGCAGACCGGGCAGCGCCGTTTTGACGCCGTTCTCCGGGTTGGTGTGGGTCATGAGCGCGCCCGAAGCCAACAGGTGCGGGTCGGTGAAAAGATCGCCGGGCCGCGTAATCGGCGCGAACGGCAATCCGATTCGTTCGCAGCGCGCGAGAAACTCCGCCTTGGTGAAAGCGCCCACGACGGATTGCACGATCGGCACCAGCGTCGGACGTGCCGCCACGCGCTGATTGTTGGTCGCGAGCGAGGCGTCCATCATCAGGTCGGGACGCTCGAAGGCCTCACAGAACATCTTCCACTGCGTGTCGGTGACGACGCCCAGGAACACCTTGTCCTGATCCTTGGTGTCGAACACGTCGTAAATCGCCCACGGCGAGAGGCGATTGGGCATCGGCGCCGGCGCCTGCCCGGTGACCGCCTGCTGGGCCATGTGCTGAGCGACGAGCAAGGTGCAGTTTTCGAACAATGCCGATTTGACGAGTTGGCCGCGTCCGGTTTCGCGACGCTCGTAGAGCGCCGCCATGATGGCGATCGCCGCGAACATGCCGCCCATGATGTCGTTGACCGAGGAGCCGGCCCGCAGCGGCCGGCCTTCGGGGCCGGTCATGTAGGCGAGGCCGCCCATCATCTGAACGACCTCGTCCAGGGCCGGCCGGCGCTCGTAGGGGCCGGCGAGAAAACCCTTGAGTGAGGCGTAGATGATCCTCGGGTTGAGCGCCCTCACGGCCTCGTAGCCGAGGCCCAGTCGCTCCATCGCGCCGGAGCGGAAGTTCTCGGTCACGACATCGGCCGAGGCCACGAGTTTTTGGGCCGCTGCCAGACCTTCGGGCGACTTGAGATCGAGCACGACCGAGCGCTTGTTGCGGTTGAAGGTCATGAAAAAGCCGGCCCCTGCCCCGGTCAGGCGCCGTGTGTTGTCGCCCTTGGGCGCAGGCTCGACTTTGATCACGTCGGCGCCGAGATCACCCAACACCATGCCGCAGGTCGGGCCCATGATCATGTGGACGAACTCGACCACGCGAATGCCGTGAAGCGGAAGTTTCGCATTCATGATCGGGCGGCCATCGGAAAATTCTTGGGAAAGCCGGCGGCCGGCAGGTAGCCGTAGAGCGGCTCTTGGGGCAACGCCTCGCTCAGCAGGCGCCGCGCCTCGACCAGCTTGGCGAGGTCGACGCCGGTCGCGACCCCCATGCTCTCGAACATGTAGACGAGATCTTCGGTGACGACGTTGCCCGTGGCCCCCGGCGCGTAGGGGCAGCCGCCGAGACCCGCCTGCGACGAATCGAAGGCGCGAATGCCCTCTGCGAACGCCGCGAGCGCGTTGGCGAGTCCGAGGCCGTAGGTGTTGTGGAGATGCACGCCGGTGAGGCGTTCGCCAGCCACCGCCCGCACCTTGCGGGTCAGGCGCTTGACCTGCGTCGGGTTGGCCATGCCGGTGGTGTCGGCGAGACTGAGTTCGTCGGCGCCAGCGGCCAGCACCGCCTCGGCCAGTCGCACGACGGCCGATTCGTCGACCGCTCCTTCGATGGTGCAGCCGAAGGCCGTCGACAACCCGACCTCGATCACGGGGCGTGACGAGGCCGCATCCCGCCGCACGCACGACTGCCGAATCTCCTCGACCATCGCCTCGGGCGGCTTGCGCACGTTGGCGAGGCTATGCGAACGACTGACGGAGAGCGGCATGGTCACCTTGTGAACGCCCGCGGCGATCGCGCGTTCAGTGCCCCGCGCATTGGGAGCGAGTGCTGCGACCAAGAGGCCCGACAGCGTTCGCGCGAAGGCGACCACCGCCTCGGTGTCGGCCAGTTGCGGCAGCAACTTGGCGGGCACGAACGAGCCAACCTCGATCTCGCGCAGGCCCGCCGCGTGCAATGCCGCGATCCAGGCGCATTTCTGCGCCGTCGGCATCGTCGCCTTGACCGACTGCAGCCCGTCGCGCGGGCCCACTTCGCTGATGCTGATGCGTTCCACGAGCGGCTGACTAGCACTCGGGCCACCGGGGCGCCAGACCGATTCCGCCGTCGTCCGCGGGGCGAGCCGGTCTATTGGTTCAGGACGGCCTCGGGGAAGAACGCCCGGAAAGCAAAGCCAAAATCGACGCTATAGGGCACATCGACCAACCCCGTGGCCTGCCGGCGCTGCACCACGACGGTTCCCACGTCGCGGCCCCGGGCGATTGTCCCGGTGTCGAGCGCCGAGTTCTGCCCCGCCTGCCAGGAAAGGATCAGCCCGTCGGAGGTTTCGATCCGGCCCGCCTAGCGAACCTTGTCCAGCGTCCAGGCGGCCACCGGCCGCCCCTCCTCGCGCACGACGACGATGCGAGCGAGGGCTGCCACGTCCTTGGGGAGTTCCCCGGTGAATAGGGGGTATGGCCGATCGCGACCGTCATAAGCCTCGTAGGGGTTGGTTCCGTAGGGGCGACGCGGCGGATCGGGCGGCACCAGGACGCGGGCCGAAGCGGGCGCCCGCGCGCGGAATGCGGCCCACGACTCGAGCCGGCTCGCGACGATCTCGAGACGCTTTCCTGTCATCTCGCCGACGATGCCTTCGCCCACGAACTGCTGCCACCAACTCTCGGTCTGGCGGTCGTACATGACGAGATCGGAGTTGCGCAGTTTCCCCGTCGTGCCGAAGTCGAGAGTTCGCCCGTCGACCACACGCTTGAACACGAGCCCGGTGTTGCATAGCGGACAGTACGTTACGGCGACCGGTATCGCTGCAACCGTGTCGTTGACGATCTCGTGCCACATCAGGATGCGCAGCGGGTAGGCACGCACGTCGCCGGCGATGGCGATGCTCAGCACCGGCTCGGTCGGCGCCAGCGTCCCGTGGCTTCCCGCCGCCTCGAAACGGGGCGAGTCGATCGACGGAATGCCGTCCTTGGGCGGCCCACCGGACAAAATGTCCTCAAACGCGACGGCGTACCGCGTGAAGTCGGTGCGCGGCCACTCGCCGCGCCAGTGCGACGGCTGCGCGGCCAGGGGCCCCGCCAGCAGCGTCAGTCCCAGGATCAGCGACCAGAGCTTCCACATCGAGAGACCTCTTACCACTGGTTCGCACTCCGGCGGGAAAAGGTTTCATCGGGACTCGGGCACCGGGCGGAGTCCGCGGGCATCCTGCTCGATCCGGCTCCGCAGGCCGACCACGATTTCCGCATCCGGGTAGCGCTGCGTCAACGCGGCGACCAGCTTCCCGGCATTGGGCGAGCGCTCGTAGACCCAGAGCGCTCGAGCCACATACGAGCCCGAACACGTCATCAATTTTTGCCAAGCGGCGAAGAAGGTCATTGGGCATGCGGCCCCATGAACGAGATGACGCAGCGGGTTCGGCCAGCTGCGCACGAGAGACCGACGCCGCATCGGCCGGTTCTGACGAGTTGCAGGAGTCTGGCGTGGGATTTGATACACATCAAGGCCGGCGACCCGCACCGGTTCCAGCGTTCGAGCATGAATCCGAATCCCGACGTCACCGGCTTCTACGATCCGGCCACCAACACCGTCAGCTACGTCGTCGCCGACCCGGCGACCAAGCACGGCGCCATCATCGACTCGGTGCTCGACTACGACCCCAAGGCCGCCCGGACCAGCACCGCCTCGGCCGATGCCCTGATCGCCCATGTTCATCGGGCCGGCCTCACCATCGATTGGCATCTCGAAACCCACGCCCACGCCGACCACCTGTCGGCGGCGCCTTACCTCAAGGCGAAGCTCGGTGGCCAGATCGCGATCGGCGAGTACATCACCGCGGTCCAGGTCACGTTCAAACGCGTCTTCGACCTCGAGGATTCCTTCGCGACCGATGGACGTCAGTTCGATCATCTGTTCGCCGAAGGGGAACGCTTCGCGATCGGCGGCATCGAAGCCCAGGTGATGCACACACCGGGGCATACGCCCGCATGCGTGACCTACGTCGTCGGTGATGCCGCCTTCGTCGGCGACACGCTGTTCATGCCCGACTACGGCACGGCGCGCTGCGATTTTCCCGGCGGCGACGCACGCCTGCTGTACCGCTCGATCCGCCGGGTGCTCGACCTGCCCCGCGAAACTCGGCTTTTCCTGTGTCATGACTACCCGCCGGCGACGCGCGAACCGACGTGGCAGACGACGGTCGCCGCCGAGCGCTCCGAGAACATCCACGTCAAGGACGGCATCAGCGAAGAGGCCTTCGTGTCCATGCGGCGTGCGCGGGACAAGACCTTGGCCATGCCGGCGCTCATCATCCCGGCGGTGCAGGTCAACATTCGCGCCGGACAATTGCCGGCACCGGCCGCGAACGGCACGCGTTACCTGAGAATCCCGTTGAACCTGCTTTGACCCACGGAGGCCGACGATGACGTCGCTCTTCATCCTCAACGACCCGCCCTACGGGACGGAGCGTACCTACAACGGTCTACGCCTGGCGCTGGCTCTGCTCAAAGGCGACGCCGACGACGAGGTTATGGTGTTCCTGATGGCAGACGCCGTGGTGGCGGCTCGCCGGCACGGCGATCCCCGTGATCCTCGCGCTCGCCTATTTCGGCCTGATCCTTGCCTTCTGGACACGGGCCGAGGGTGGGTTCGACAGCCTCGGCGCCGTGATGCGTTTCTTCGAGCAGCCGGAAATCGCGCTCGCAGGTTGGCTTCACTACCTCGCCTTCGACCTGCTGATCGGCGCTTGGCAGGTCCGCATAGCCCAAGGTGAAAGGCTTTCGTTCGTGCTCGTCCTCCCCTGCCTCGCGCTCACATTCCTGTTCGGCCCGATCGGCTATCTCGTGTTCCTGGCCGTGCGAACGGCGCGCAGCATCACGCGCACTGCGCACGCCTTTCCCGCATCCCTTCGAGGATCTCCATGACCATCCAAGCCACGCTCGACCACCCCGCTTCTGGTCGCCGTTTGCTGCTCGAGGCGTTTCGCGACGAGCCCCGGTTCGCCAGCGCGACGCTGCTGCTCGTCCTCGCGATAATTCCGACGCTGTTCGCGATGGCGCTCGATGGGCGCACGCTCAACGGCGTCAGCGTGTGGAGCAAGCCGCTCAAATTCGAAGTCGCACTCGCCGTCTATTTCGGCACACTCGCCTGGTTTGCGCGCTGGGTATCCCCCGAGGCCAGAGCTTCGCGTGGGTATCGTCTGTTCTCGGGGATCGTCGTTTCTTGTGTCACGGCCGAGATGCTGTGGATCGTCGGCGCGGCCGCCTTCGGTGTCGCCTCGCACTTCAACGTGGCCTCGCCGTTGATGGCGGCGCTCTACGGCCTCATGGGGCTGTTCGCGGTCACCCTCACATCGGCCGCACCGCTGTACGGCGTCCTCATCCATCGCCATCGCGGCAACGGACTGAACCCGACCCTCCGGCTCGCCCTGACGACCGGATTGGGCCTCACGTTCGTGCTGACCGTCCTCGTGGCCGGCTTCATGGCGAGCGGCCAGAGCCACCTCATCGGCGGCAATGGCTCCGATGCCGAAGGCCTGGCGTTCATGGGTTGGGCGCGCGACGGCGGCGACTTGCGGGTGGCGCATTTCTTCGCGAGCCACGCCATGCACGTGATCCCAGCCTTCGGCCTGTTGGTCGCCATGCTCGGCATCAAACACGGGCGAGCGGCCGTCGCCGCATTCAGCGCCGCATTCATCGCCTTCGTGGTCTACGTGTTTGCCGAAGCGCTGCTGGGGCAGCCGTTCCTGGCGGTCGTGGGTTAGAACGAGTCCGCGGAATTGCGGCCCACGCCGCGAAAGATCATCGCCGGTTCGAGGTCGACTGGAAGGTCCGACGAAAGCCGCGCGAGAATTCCCGCCATGCGGGCCCATTGCCGCGCGGCGCTGTCGCGATCGCGGTCGGTCTCGATCCTCACGTTCAAGCTGACCGCGAGCCGTTCGACCTCGTCCGGTGACAGCCGCGGTGAGGCCCTCGCAGGTCGCTTGGGCGCCACATCCAAAGAGCGCGGCTCGCACGGAGGAACTCGCGGGGTGGCGGCGGTCTCGTGCTCTGCCGCCCGGGCGATCGACAGAATCGTGGCTTCATCACCATAGCGGCCGACGAGTTGCAGTCCGACGGGCAGACCCGTGGCAGAGAATCCGGTCGGCAAAGCCAGCGCCGGGTGCCCCGACAGACTGAACGCGGCCATGGCCGACTCCGACGTGAAGTCGGCAACGGCGGATGCATCATCCAGGGCCGGAGCGGGCCGCATCGCTCCCGCACACACGAGCGCGTCGCACTCGGCCAACACCGCGTCGATCGCCGCCGCCATCTGCCGCCGCCAGCGCTGGGCGCGAACGTAGGCCTCGGCCGGAATCAGCGCGCCGGCCATGAACTTGTCGAATAGCGCCGGCCCCATGAGCTGGCGGCGCTCTCGGAAGTCTCTGAGGTAAATGCCCAAACACTCGCTGTTGTTCACGACCCGCATGCAGTCGACCGCGTTCTGCTGGGAAAACGGTAGCGTCACATCGATGAGTTGCGCGCCGAGGCTGCTCAGCATGGACAGGGTACGGTCGAACGCCGCGACCACCTCGGCATCGGCTCCCACGTCATCCTCATGGAACCGGCGCACCACGCCGAGGCGGAGACCCTTGACCGGCCGAAACATCCGGAGATCGTCGAGCGTCGTCGCGAGGCTCGCAGGATCGGCGGGGTCGAAACCGGCGATCGCCCGGAGCACCAGTGCCGCATCTTCGGCCGAGCGCGCGAGCGGCCCGACGTGGTCGAGCGAGTAGCAGTTTGGCAGCATGCCGGCGCGGCTCACTCGTCCATAGGTGGCCTTGAGGCCGACAACGCCGCAGGCCGCGGCTGGCAGACGAATCGAGCCGCCGGTGTCGGCACCGATGGCAAACATCGCCGTACCACCCGCCACGGCCGCCCCCGATCCGGTGCTCGAACCGCCGGTGAAACACGCCGTGTCCCATGGGTTGCGCGCCGGCGGAAACGGCAGCGCCGCCAGGTCGGCGCCGGTGCCCGTGCCGTATTCGTAGGTGTGCAGCTTGCCGAGCAGAACGGCGCCTGCTTCCCGGAGACGCCGCTGCACCGTCGCATCGGTGGCTGGCCGCACATCGAGACGCAGCCGGGAATTGGCCGTGGTCGCGAACCCGACGGCGTCGATCGTGTCCTTGAGGCCATAACAAATCCCATGGAGCGGTCCGCGGTAACGACCGGCCATGATCTCGGCTTCGGCCCGTCGCGCCGCATCACGTGCCCGCTCGGCATCGGTCGCTGTGTAACTGTGAATCTGGGGCTCGACCGCATCGAGGCGCTGCAGGTGGGCCGCCACGAGTTCGACCGGCGAAAGCTTGCGCGCGGCGATCAGGTTCGCCGCCTCGGCGAGCGTCAGGAAACACAGATCTCGCATCAACGGCCGGTGACGGTCGCGCGGTAGGCGCGGGCCACCTCGCTCGCGCTCGCCCACCGCACACCGGGAGTCGCCGCCAGACGTTCAAGCGCGCGCTCGAAGTAGACGAAGCGATGGGCCTTGCCTGAGAGCCAGGGATGGACGTGGAGCCCGAAGTAGCGGCCGGCAATCTGCCCCTCTTCGCACAGTGTCTTGAGGGCTTCATGGACGAGATCGGGATAACGGGCCGAGGCTACGCGGCGACTCCACAACATGTGCACATCGTCCCACTCGGCCTGGATCGGAATCGACACGAGCGGCCGCCCCAGAGTCATCAGGTAGGGCTGATCGTCATTCGGCCAATCCATCAGGTAGTCGAGCCCAGCCTCGGCCAACAGGTAGGGCGTGTGCGTCGACTCGCCGAAGTCCTGCCCCACCCAGCCGACCGGCCGGCACCCGGTGACACCTTCGAGCGTGTCGAGCGATTCGGCGATCACCGCCCGTTCCTCGGCTTCGCTCATGGTCGAGTTGATCATGCGGGTCGCATGCGTTCCATGCGCCGCGATCTCGTAGCCGCGCTCCAGGAACTCTTCGAGCAGCGCCGGATAGCGCTCACACGCCGCCGTGTTGGTCGCCACCGTAACCGGCAACCGGAGGCGATCCAGGAGCGCCAGGATGCGGAACACGCCCACGCGTGCGCCGTACTCCCGCCACGTATACGGTCGATAGGCAGGATACAGATCGGAGATCGGGTCCCCTTGGCGTGCGTCGCGGACCGCCCCCTTGGGCGGATCGAGCTCGGTGTATTCGAAGTGGAGGACGACGTTGGCCGCGACGCGCTCACCGTTCGGCCAACGCAACGCCGGCCGCGTCCCGATCGGCGTGTACGGATAGAGCCCGTGGTCCATGCCGCGCCTCGGCGTCGTCATCGGCGGCCCTCCCGTCGGGCACGACGTTCGGCAACGGTCGCGTGCTCGCGTTCAAGATGCTTCAGCGTCTCGTCGAGGTGATGCGCGATGTACCAGTCGGCGATCTCCTCCCCTGTCGCCTTCCACACCCCGGGATGACTCGTGACATACGCCAGCGCCCGATCGAGATGCTTGATGCGGTGCGGCAGCCCCATGATGTAGGGGTGGAGCGCGATACACATCACGCGCCCCGAGTGCTCGGCGTCGCGATAGAGGCAGTCGAAATGATCGCAGATCATCTGCGCGAACTCCGCGCCCTCGACCGTCGTGCGGTACATCATGGCGTCGTTGACGTCCATTTCGTAGGGCACGGTTAGGAGTGTGCCGTGTTTGGTCTTCATCGGCGTCGGCTGATCGTCGTGGTACCAGTCGGCGTAGTACTTGATGCCGGCCTCGGCCACGAGGTCGGGCGTGTTCTCGGTGAAGCTCGCCGCCGGCGAGAACCACCCCGGCAGCGCCCGCCCAGTGAGGTGCTTCCACAGCGCGACGCATTCCTGGATCGCGGCGCGTTCCCGCTCGACCGAGTAGTCCCAGTGATAGCGCGTGTTGTAGAGGCCATGGCACAACACATCCCAGCGCCGCGCCTCGCACGCCGCCATGATCTCGGGGTAGTGCACGTAGACCGAGAGGTTGAGCGACATGGTGCAGCGGATGGCATGCTTGTCCATCACCTCCATCATGCGCCACAGCCCGACGCGGTTGCCGTAGTCGCGCCCGCCATAGCCGAGGACGTCGGGATGTGGCATGCGCGGCCAGGCGTCGCGCACCTGTGGGTCGGGCAGGTATTCGTAGTGCTCGATGTTCGGCACCACCCAGAGCGCGATGCGGGCATCGTTCGGCCACGTGATCCGGGGCCTGGTGATGATCGGCGAATAGACAAGTCGGTCGGGTTCCACGATCGGGCCTCCCCGCCCCATCAATAGCCGAGGCCGGGGCCCCTCGTCGCGGGCCGCGTCAATCGACCCATTCGAGACCGAGGTCGCGGGCCATCTGTCGCCCACCCCGCAGGTCGAAGATCGTGCCCTTGGTGGCCTGGAGTTTCGCGATGTTGGCCTCGATGCGTTGCGATTCGGTGATCGCCTGAGCCAGGCGCTCGGACAGCTCTTCACGCGGGATGACGCACACCCCATCGAGCGCCCCGACAATGAGATCGCCCGGGCAGACCTTCGCGCCACCGCACACGACCTCGACGTTGATTGAGCCCGGCGGCACCGGAGCGGGCGGATGCAACGTGGCGCCGCGACAGAAGACGGGCACGCTGCGCTCGAGAATCGAGTCCGCGTCGATCACCAGGCCGTCGACCACGACGCCCTCGCAGCCGACGTTTTGCGCCGACAGCGTGAGCCCACCGCCCCACGTGTAACCCGAACTATCGCCGCCAGCGGCAATCACGATGACGTCCCCGGGTCGGACGACACCGGTCGCCACCACGGCCAGCATCGGATTGGCCGTACCCGCCGCCACGGTGACCGCCGGCCCGACGATCCGGACCGCGCTCCCGCCCAATGGCTTGATCGCCATGTCCATGAGTCGATCCCGTGGCAGCGACTTGACGATCTGATCCAGTCGGGCGCAGCGGAATTCCGCGACTACGTCGGGAGAGGGGCGCGCGATTTTGGCGAAGACTTTGGCCATGGGTCGCTCCGTTTTGCGGGCCATCGTAGCGCGCTCTAGGCCTGCCGCGGTCCCCAGAGAATGATCGCAGCGCCCACCAGACAAATGGCACCGCCCAGCACGTCCCATCGATCCGGCGTCCGCGATTCGATGAGCCACAACCAGAGCACCGAGGCGACGATATAGACGCCGCCATAGGCTGCGTACGTGCGCCCCGCGAAACCACCGTCCACGCGCGTGAGCAAAACGGCGAACACGATCAGGCTAAGGGTACCCGGTAGCAGCCACCACGCCGAGCGATCCAGGCGAAGCCAGGCCCAGAACGCAAAGCAGCCGGCGATCTCCGCCACCGCCGCGGCGGCGTAGAAAAAGCTGGAGGTCACCGACCGCCCCTCCGATCGAGGATCGCCTCGGCCCCGCTCCAAAGCTCGCGCACCAAGTCGGCAGCGGGCGCCACCCGCCCCAACGCCGCCGATTGCCCGGCCCATGCTTGCATGCGATCCAGGTCGTTCGTCTTGTTCGCCTGATCGCGCATGGCCTGGGTGAGGGCGCGCTGAACCGGATAAGGGGCGGGGCTCGGTGCAGAGGCGTCAGCCGCGGCCCTGACGTAGGCGGTCGCAATGCCCCGCCCGGCCCGCCCGGAGAAGGCCCTTGTTACCATCGTGTCCTCCGGTGCCGCCTGCGCGAGGGCGCTAACCCAGGCCGGTGCGAGCTTCGCCTCCGGACAGCGCAGAAACGCGGTACCGATCTGCACGGCCACGGCACCGAGGATCAGCGCGGCGGCCACGCCGCGAGCGTCGGCGATTCCACCCGTCGCGATGACAGGGACGCGAACGGCATCGACGACCGCGGGCAAGAGCGCGAAGAGGCCAACCATGCGGGCTTCGGCACGTGCTGCCTGAAACGCCCCGCGATGGCCACCCGCCTCCATTCCCTGGGCAACGATGGCGTCGGCCCCAGCGGCCTCCGCAGCTTTTGCTTCGGCTACGGTTGTGACGTTGGCGAACCAGCGAATGCCACGCTCTTTCATGCGGGCGACAAAGGCCGGCGGGTAGAGCCCCATGATCGAGGAGATGATGGTCGGCGCGGCGGCGAGCATCGCTTCGCATTGCGCCGCAAAGTCGGGCGGGCGGGCATCGCCCGCTTCGGGTGCAACGGGCGGACCCCAACGACCGAGGAACGCACGAACCGACTCTTCGTGAAGTGCGTCGCGCACCGGCGGTGGGTCGGGAATCCACAGGTTCATCTGGAACGCACCGTTGCTCGTGGCGCGCACCTCGGCCGCCCACGCCTGGATCGCGGCGGGCGCCATCAGCAGCGCGCCGCACGCCCCTAGCCCACCGGCATTGGCCACCGCGCTCGACAGCGACGGTGGACACGAACCGGCCATCGGCGCCAGCAGTATCGGTACGCGCAGCCCGTGGTGCGCAGCGAACGCTCGCGCCCGATCGAGGACCGCGTGCCCGGGACTCAACGCCGCCTCACGCTTTGCGGAAAGCGTTGATCGCCGTCACCAGCGCCGGCGTTCCTCCGAACAGATAGGCGACCTCGACCGCCTCGTTGATCTCGGCCTCGCTGGCCCCGCTCGCCCGTGCGCGGTTGGCGATGTTCATCACCCCGTCGGGGTGCGAGGTGATGCAATCGACGATCATGGTCATCAGGTGCTTGTACTTCGCCGGAATCGCACCATCGGCCATGATGCGTTCGCGTTGCTCCATGTAGGACGCGACGAACGTCGGATCACGTTCCTGGAGCGGCTTGATCCACGGGGGCAATGGCGCCTGGGCCATGAGGTTCTCCTGCGGTTGCGGAAACGCAAGGGTACGGGCCGCGGCCACCGAGCAGCAAGGTGCCGCCCCGCTCCTGGGGTTGCAGGTCGTCGGCCGACAGGCCAGTCTCGCGCCATGGAGTCGATCCTCGTTTTACCGCGGCCAGCGCCCAAGGGGCCCTAGGTGTCGCGCGGCCTTTGGCGGGTCCTCGGGCTCCTCGCCGTCGTCTGTGGCGCGGCCGGGGTGGTGCTACCGCTTGTACCGACCACGCCGTTCCTGCTTCTCGCCGCCTTCGCCTTCGCGCGCTCCTCGCCCCGCCTCGAAGCCTGGTTGCTCCATCACCGGGTCTTCGCACCGATGATCCACGACTGGCGGCGATACGGCGCCATTCCCCGGGTGGCCAAGATCTCGGCCGTGGCCTTGATGGCGGCCACCCTTGGCGGCAGCATCCTCCTCGGCCTCGCCTGGTGGATCGTGGTGGTCCACACCGTTGTCCTCATCGGCGTCGCCACCTTCGTCTTGAGCCGGCCGAGCAGCCCGAGCCACGATGCGCAACGGCTCTGATTGCGCGCCGAAGGCACCTCGCAAACCCTGAAGCGGTTCCTAGGATCACACCGCCATGCCCGACCCGACTGAGCGACCCGCGATCGAGGCCCTGTTGCCCCGGGAGACGGCCCTCGCCTGCGAGGCGGCAGGAACGACAAAGGCCGGCCGCGACGCGATCGCGCTTCTCGTGTTGGGCGTGCTGGCCGGCGCGTTTATCGCGCTCGGCGCCGTGTTCATGACGGTCGTGCTCACCGGTGCCGAGACGATGCCCTGGGGCCTGACACGCCTGTTCGCGGGAGTCGCATTTTCGCTCGGCATGATTCTCGTGATCGCCGGTGGCGCCGAGTTGTTTACCGGCGACTCGCTCATGATCGTCGCCTGCGCCAGCCGCCGTATCACGGTGCCCGCGTTGTTGCGCGCCTGGCTCCTGGTCTATATCGGCAACATCGGCGGCGCGCTGGGTACGGCGGCCCTCGTATTCCTCGCCGCGCACTACGGCGTCGCCGGTGGAGCCTTCGGCCGAACGGCCCTCGGCGTGGCGACGGCCAAGGCCGCCCTTCCGACTCTGCCGCTCTTCTTCCTCGCCCTGCTGTGCAACGTGCTCGTCTGTCTCGCGGTGTGGATGTCCTTCGGCGCGCGCAGCCTCGTCGACAAGGTGGTCGTGATCGTGCCGCCGATCGCCGCGTTCGTCGCCGCGGGGTTCGAACACTCGATCGCCAACCTCTTCTTGTTGCCCTACGCGCTGGCGATCAAAGTCTGGGCGCCGGGCACGTTCTGGACGGCGATCGCGAGTTCGCCCGAGGCTTTCGCCGCGCTCACCCTGGAAAACACGGTCCACAACATCGTCGTCGCCACGATCGGCAACCTGATCGGGGGCAGCCTTCTGGTCGGCGCGATCTATTGGTTCGTCTACCTGCGCCGATCAGGCTGAGCCGGTCAGGCAACGGAATGGTGCCGCTCGTGCCACGCCTGCCGAAGAATTTGGGCGGACGACGACAGGAAGAGACCGGCCATCGCCGCAGCAACGATCAGGTCGGGCCAGGGTGAGCCCGTGAGAGCGACGCCTACAGCGGCCGCCATGACCGCGACGTTGCCGATGGCGTCGTCCGGGAGCACAACCACACGGAGCGCACATTGGCGTCCCCCTCGCGAAAACGCATCAACACGAGCACACTCGCGAGGTTGGCCACCAGCGCCAACGCGCCCACACCACCCATGACCGTCGCGTCGGGCAGCCCCAGGACCAACACCTGATAGAGGGTGCCGCCGAACACCCAGGCGCCAATGACCGCGAGGCTTGCGCCCTTGATGATCGCCACGTTGGCGCGCACCCGGAGCGAGGATCCGATGGCCCAGAGGCTGATGCCGTAGGTCGCCGTATCGGCGAGAAAGTCGAGGGCATCGGCCTGCAGCGCCTGCGATCCCGCCACAGCGCCCGCCGTCATCTCGACGACGAACATCGTGGCGTTGAGCGCGATCACGATCCAAAGCGCCCGACGAAACGATGGTGTCGCCCCGTCGAATTTCACGTCGTGGTGGTGACAACGGTCGGCGGACATGACGGGCCTCGATTTTCGCCTCGGGGCTTCATATCTACGATCTACAGGAACTGTAGGTTCAAGGAGGAAAAACATGGCCTCCGCCCTCACGATCGGCCGGGTGGCCGCGGCCGCCGCCTGCAAGGTGCAGACGATCCGCTATTACGAGCAAATCGGGCTTCTGCCTCGGCCGGCGCGCTCGGCCGGCAACCAGCGCCTCTATGGGCGCACGGATATCGATCGGCTCAACTTCATCCGTCACGCGCGCGCGTTGGGCTTCGCGCTCGATGCGATCCGCGACCTCCTCAGCCTCGCAGATCGTCCCGACCAGTCGTGCGCCGCGGCGGACGCCATCGCGCGCACCCAGCTGGTGCAGGTCGCGGCGCGTCTGAAGCGACTGCGGGCGTTGAAGCGAGAACTCGAGCGCATGGTCGAACAATGCCGGCGCGGCGAGATCGCCGACTGCCGCGTGATCGAAGTGCTGAGCGACCACGCACATTGCCGCAGTGACCATGGCGCGCGCCCGAGCGAGGGGTAGAGCGCAAGGATGGCCGCGCGCAATTGAGCCCCTTGCCGCACGACCTCGGCGCCTGGTTTCCCTGGGTTTTTGGCACCTCGCCGGCCGGGGGCTAGAGTCCACACCATTCCGACCGCTCCAGGGGGAGCCATGACCGACCAACAGCAGCACCACGCCGTTTATCCCGTTCCGACGCACGACGAACTCGCGCGCCAACGCTTCGTCATCAATCTCCAGGGCCATTGCTTCGAGGGCCTGCAGGCCGGCCACCGCACCGTCTACGACCAAGTTGTGCGTCCGGCGTTCGAACGCCAACACCATCGCGCGCCGACCAATCGCGGCGAAGTGCGCAAGGCCATGGAGCGCCATCCGTTCCATCAGACCTGGAGCGCTCTGCGCCGCACCGCTCAGGAGATGATGTGGGACTCGGCGCAGGCGAGCGTCGATCGCCAGGCGGGTGCCTTGATCGCGAAAGCGCGACAAGTCCGCGACAGCAATCGCAAGAAGGGATCGCTGCGACTCGATCCGAGCGTCGAAGCCCCACGTTACCTGACGGCCGTCGACATTCACGTCATGCCCGGCAACTATCACACCGAATACGAGCCCGACGACGTCTACCAGGCGGCGGTGTTCGACCGTGGCTCCTACATGTTGAACCGCGGCAAGCGCGGGCCCTTGCACGATTCGCTCGGCAAGGACGTAATGGCGTTCGTCCGCAAGCACTATCCCCGCCTCGAGCCCAAACGCATCCTCGATATGGGTTGTTCGATCGGCGCGAGCGGCATCCCCGTGGCCGAGGCCTTCCCCGACGCCGAGTTCCACGGCATCGATGTGGCGGCGCCGCTGCTGCGCTACGGCCACGCCCGAGCCGAATCGCTCGGCGTCGCGGTGCACTTCTCGCAACAGGCCGCCGAACATACGGATTTCGCAGACGAGAGCTTCGATCTCATCTTCTCGTGCCTCCTGATGCACGAGACCTCGGGCAGTTCGCTCCGCCAGTACATGAAAGAGATTCACCGGCTCCTCAAGCCGGGTGGGATCACGGTCCACATCGAAGGGCCGTTCATGCATTGGGCCGACAAGACGCCGTTCGAACAGTTCATCGGCAACTGGGGCACGCACTACAACGCCGAGCCGTTCTGCTCGGCCTTGGGCGACACCGATTTCCCCGAGGTCCTGTCGAAGCTCGGCTTCCCGAAACAGCACGTTCGCCTCGAACGCTCCGACAGCGGCTTCGGTCACGTCCTGGGAGCACAGAAGTAGCGCAAGACGGTGAGCGGCGGCGCGCAACACGCCACTGCTCACCGGGTCAGCAGCTCGTTCACTCCGAGGACGATCAGCGCCACCCCGGCAATGGCGCCGAGAGCGCCCGAGACGCGTTCCAGCAACGCGGGCCGCGTCGCCAAGATTTGCGCCAGTCGCTGACGGGCGACGATCGCTAGGATCGCCACCGCCGCCAAGGTCGTCGCCACGCCCAGCACCATCGTCCCGGCGAACACGAGCCCGGCCTCGGGAACGCCTCGCCCGACGGCAAAGGTCATGACGAACAGGGTGAGCGGACACGGCACCAGCCCGGCGATGAGGCCCACGAGAAGGCCGGTCCGCGCGTCGTGCCGATGCGTGTTCCGCCGGAGCGCCTGCCACAACATCCAAGCCCCGATCACCGCCAGCAACCCGCGACTGAGGTCTTCGAGCCATGGCGCCCGCCCGACGCTTCCCAGCGCCGCCGACACGAGGGAAACCGATAGCAGTACGAGGGCGACCGCCGAGGCGATGTGCGTGACCGACAGGACCAGCGACACGGCGAGGCCGCGCCGCCAATGTCGAGGGCGCGAAGCTGATCTATCGCGTCTTCAAGTACGACCAGATCTCGAAGCGGGGGTAGGACCGGCTGAGATCCCGCTCTGCCGTCTCGGGTCGGTCGGCACGAACCGAGACGGCAGGTTCACCGGTGGACAAACGTCGGAGCGCCGAGCGCTTTGTGCCCGAGCGACAATCGGCGAATCGCGACGGGCGGGTGTCAGGTCCCGGCACGAGCGATGATCGGCGGCCACGACCGGCCCTGCGGCAAGCCGTCGATGACCGCGGCGGTCGCTGCGTCGGCGGGAAAAAACGTTTCGATTCGGATGTCGCGAAGCGTTATGTCGAAAGGCGTCCCGAGGGTCGTGATCGTCGAAAAGAATGCGCACTCGCCCATAGGCAGGCGCAGGCGAAGCGTCAGCAGCGGGTCGTGTCCAGTCCCGACCGTCGGCTCGAGCTGCTGCACGCCGGGCAGCGCGCGCAGTTCGCCTAGCAAGGCCTCTGCTGGCGATCCAGCGTCTGCCTCCGCGGCCAAGCGCGCCAGCAAACAGGGGGCGAGCGCCTCGAAATTGGCAACCAACGGTCGCAAAGCGTGTGGGTCGAAGACGAGGCGCATCAGATTGACCGGCTCGTCGAGATAGGTTGGCGCCAGCGCCGCCAGGAGGCGCGCAGCCGCACGGTTTCCCGACCGCACCGTCCAGGTCCCGTCGATCATCACGGCCGGGTTGGGATCGTGGCTTGCCAGCAGCCGCTCGATCGCCGCGGCCACCCGGCTAAGCGGCGGCGCGGTCAGCGGCGTCTCGGGGTAGGCCGGCGCGAAACCGGCGTCGAGCAGCAACGTGTTGGTCGCCCGCATCCCGGCCCCGAGACAGGTGGCGAGCCGCAACACCATGCTTCGGCTCGGCTTCGACCGTCCAATTTCGAGGTAGCTCAAATGGCGCTGCGAGATGTCCGCTTGCAGTGCTAGCGCCATTTGGCTCAACCGCCGACTCGTGCGAAACGCCTTGAGCCGTGTAGAGAACATACCGATGTCGTTCATGGTGCCTATTATGGCGTCGGGCGGGGCGATTGCTACTACCTCAGAGGTCGTTGCGGCGATGATGCCGATGGGGAGACTCGTCGTGCATACAACCGCAGGAGAATCCCAATGACAACACTGACCGAATCCGCCGCCAGCGCGTGCCGCCCGCGCCTGAAGCTGGCCCTTGCCGCCAATGCCGCTTTCTCCGGCTTGACCGGGGTGATCGCCGTGGCGGCGGCCGAAACGTTGATTCCCGTGCTGTTCACGAGTGGCGATTGGGAAATCGGCCTCTCGGCTGCAACGGTCCTTCGGGTGCTCGGGATCGGTCTCTGCCTGTTTGCAGCGGGCGTTGCGTGGACGGCACGGCAAGGCGTTTCGACGGCACATCGCGCAGATCAAACAGAACTGCGAGCCTAGCGATCCCTTTTGCAGGCCGCGCCAACGGCAGGCCTTGCTGCAATGGGCTTACGACAGTCGCATGATCTGAGCGATGCACCAGGGACGATGACGTGAACCCGCTCTTGCCTAATCCCAGAAATTGATCCAGAAGACTGGCCCTAGCGTATGAAAACGCATGCGTTCAACAAGGAAGCTATTCATGCTTAACCCCGTTCGAAGGCTTGTTGTGTATTGCTGGGATTTTGTTTTCAATCATGAGGTAAGCCCGCTTCGTCACATTCCGGATGTCGCCATCCGGCATTACGTTTTGCAGGCCCTAGGTCTGATGTGGGCCGTAGCCTTTGCCGTGGCGGTCGGAAGTTACACGGTCTTAGCCGTCAGCATTATCGGCCATACCATTTTAATTGCGGCCGCCGCCATCACGGTGGCGACCTGGACAGCAGCCACCGTGAAACCCCAGCTGTTCACCCGGAGCTTCGGTCGCGGCCCTGGCGGCGAGCACGAGTAAGCGCTTACATCGGCGATACACCAGTAGGCCCGTGCGGACGTTAGCGGCCATCTCGCCTTCGCTGAAGAAATCGGATTGAAGCAGAGTCCTCAGCCCAATCTCGTGGTTTCTTGGCACGGCATGTCTGTCTCAAGTTTGCGCTGGGAGAATGCATCGTGCGTGTATTAATTATCGGCGCCAGCAAGGGAATTGGCTTGGAAACGACCCGCCAAGCCCTCGATTCTAAACATGTCGTGCGCGCCTTGGCTCGATCCGCTACCGCGATTACGGTCTCAGATCCGAGCCTCGAGAAGATTCGAGGCGACGCATTGAAGCCCGAGGATGTAGAGGCGGCCCTTGTCGGAGTGGACGTCGTGATCCAGACCCTCGGCGTTGGATTAGGAGACTTGTTCCGGCCTGTTCATCTGTTCTCGGACGCGACCCGAGTGTTGATCGCTGCGATGAGAAGCCAAGGTGTCAAACGTCTGATCT
>VGES01000051.1 GCA_016869765.1 Alphaproteobacteria bacterium | reverse complement strand
CGGCGCCCGGTCGCAGATCGGCGCCCTTGAAATTGGCTTCCTGGAGAGTCGCCCCGCGCAAGTCGACCCCCCGCATGTCGGCGCGCTCGAAATTGCACTTCGACGCGTCGGCCCGGGTGAAGCGCGCGCCCATCAGATCGGCGTGGCTGAAATCGGTGCCCGTCAGCACGCAACTGCTGAAGTTGGCACCGGACATCATCGCTCCGCGCAGCGTCAGTCCCGGCAGGCGCAGGCCCGACAGGTTCACGCGTTGCAGGTCGGCCCGGGCGCCATCGGCGATGCCGCGCACGAAGCGCTCATGCTTCTTGAGAATCTCGACAAACTGCTGCGAGGTCAGCGATATTCCGCGCGACTGCGCTTGGGCCGGGCTCGCGGTCATAGGGTGTCTAGGTCAGGGCTGCGCGCCGCCCAAAAGGGGACGGGCGTTCTATTGTGAGACAGTGAAAGTACGGTTTTCGTCAATTCTGTCCCGTATCGAAACAATTCGCACCCTCCCGGGTGTCGATTGAGGGTCTCCACCCAAGAACCGTGCCATTCGCCTCGCGTACGACAGCCGGAGAGCGTCGTAGTTGTGGGCGGCGTTCTTCGATATGACTCGCCGCACAGGGCGACATGACCAGAACCGTTCGAACGAGTAAGGCGCGCCGCGCCAGGGACGGGAGTCCGCGGACTCCCGCAGGCGATACCCTCGCGGTCCTGCCGATCCCCGCCTGCCATTGCCGACTTTCCGATGGCGACGTATTGGCCGCAAATGCGCCTTTCGCCGAAGCCTTCGGCGAAGAGCGGGCGATCGGGATGTTGCTGTACCCGCCGGGCCGACCGCAGGAATTGGTCGCGCGCCCCCCTTGGCTCGGGCGCCTCGGCCCGGAGCCGCTGACGCTGCAGTCCGTCGGTGGCGCCCTCTACCAAGCCTGGCGCACGCCCGGCTCCGAACCCGTTGCCCTTCTGATCTTTGCCCCGTTACGGACCGACGACCCGGCTCTACGCAAGGATCAGGAACGCTTCCGGGCGTTCGCCCAGTCGGCATCCGACTTCTTCTGGGAGAGTGACGCCCAACACCGCATCACCTTCATGACCGGCACACGGACGGATGGACATCCTCTCGACGATGTCTTCCGCCGCCAGTTCGTCGGCCGGACGCGCTGGGAGATCGCCGGCGTCGATCCGACGAGAGACGATCTCTGGCGCAGCCATGTCGCCGATCTCGACGCGCGACGGTCATTCCGCGATTTTCGTTACGACTACGTCAATCATGACGGCATCCGGGTCTATTTGCGGATCAGCGGCACGCCGAACTTCTCCACCGATGGGACATTCCTCGGCTACCGCGGCACGGTGAGCAACGAGACCAGGGCGGTCGAGGGCGATCGCATTCGCCAGCAACTGGCGACGGCGTTCCAGATGGCGCCGATCGGCCTCGCGCTCTACGATCGCGATGAACGACTGGTCGCCCGGAACAACATCGTCGAGGATTTCGGCGATCCGACCAAGATCAAGGCCGGCATGACCTTCGAACAGGTCATGCGGGTCGTGGTCGAGAGCGGGCTCGTGCCCGACGCCGTCGGCCACGAAGAAGCGTATTTGCAGGAGCGCGTCGCCCGTTTCCGAAACTGGCAGGGACCGATCGTCCAGAAGCGCCGCAACCGCTGGGTCGAAATCAACCAGTACAAACTCGCCAGCGGTTTGACCCTGGTCGCGCGCCTCGACATCACCCGCGCGATGGAGGCGGCGCGCGCGGCGAGCGAGAGCGAACGCAAGTTCCGGAACCTGATCGAGAACTCGGTGCAGGGCGTGTTGATTCACCGCTTTGGACGGCCGTTGTTCTGCAATCGCGCCTTCGCCCAGATGTTCGGCTTCTCGGGTCCGGACGAGGTGCTGGCCATGCCATCGATCTTTCCGTTGTTCGTCCTCGAGAACCGCGATCGCGCGATGACGACCCATCGGCGGCGCATGGAAGGGGCCAATCTCCCGAACTCGTACCAGCATGCGATGTTGCGCAAGGATGGCTCGCGTTTTTGGATCGAAGCCCGCCTGAGCACCACGGATTGGGACGGCGAACCCGCGGTCCAGGCGACCGTGATCGACATCAGCGAACGACGCCAGATCGAGCGCATGAAGGACGACTTCATCTCGACGGTCAGTCACGAGCTGCGCACGCCATTGACCTCGATCAGCGGCTCGCTCGGGCTCATTGCGGCCGGCATGGCCGGCACCGTCGCCCCGGACGCCGGGCGCCTGGTGACGATCGCGCACCGCAACAGCGAGCGCCTCGTGCGACTGATCAACGACATCCTCGACCTCGAAAAAATCGAGAGCGGCAATCTCGCGATCCGTCTGGAACCGCTCGGCGCTGCCGGGTTGGCCCAGGCGGCGATCGATGCGATGCGCGGCTATGCGGCAGAATTCGATTCCCGCCTCGTGCTCGAGGTCCTGGTGGGCGATGCCTTGGTTCTGAGCAGCCATGACCAGCTCATGCAGGTGTTCTCCAACCTGCTGTCGAACGCGATCAAATTCTCGCCGCGCGGCAGTGTGATCACGCTCGCCGTGACTCGCCAGGGCCGGGCCATCCGCTTCGGGGTCCGCGATCGCGGGCCAGGGGTGCCGCCCGAGGTTCGTCAACGCATCTTCGAGCGCTTCGTCCAAGCCGATGTCGGTCAGGAAAGCCATCGTGCCGGCACCGGCCTCGGCCTCAGCATCTGTCGTGCGCTGATCGATCGACTGGGCGGCACGATCGACTTCACCTCTTCGGCCCAGGGCTCGGAATTTTTCTTTCTTTTGCCCGAGCATGAACCGCTGGACCGCACCCGCCCGCTGGTCCTGGTCTGCGAGGACGACGCCGACACCGCCACGCTGATCACGTTGGTCCTCGAACAGGCGGGATACGACACCACGGTCGTCGCCCGTCTGGGCGAAGCGCGGGAGAAGTTGGCCGCAGGGTCCTACGCCGCCATCACGGTCGATCTTGCGCTGCCCGACGGCAGCGGCCTCGTCGCGATCCGCGAACTTCGCGCGCAACCCGGGACCCGGAACCTGCCCGTCGTCGTGATCTCCGCCACGGCCGACCTTGCCCGTCTCGATGAACAGAATCGGAATCTCGGGAACATCGCCTGGGTCAACAAACCGATCGACCGGCAACGACTGATCGCCGTCCTGGGCGAGTTGCTCCGGGCCAAGACCTGTAATTCGTTCAGTGCTATGGAACAGTCATGACCAACGCCAAGTTGCAACGCGTGCTCTACGTCGAGGACGAACCCGACATTCGGGAAGTCGCCCGCTTTGCCCTCGAGTACTCCGGCCGGTTTCAAGTCCGCATCTGTGCTTCGGGCGATGAGGCGCTGAAGGTCGTGCCGCAGTTCCAGCCCGACCTGATCCTGATGGACGTGATGATGCCCGGCATGGACGGCCTCACGACCATGGACGAGTTGCGCAAAAACCCCACGACCGCGGCGATCCCGATCGTGTTCATGACTGCCAAAGTCCAGGCTGCGGAGGTGAGCCGCTATCTCGAACGCGGCGCGATCAGTGTCATCCCCAAGCCGTTCGATCCGCGCACCCTCGGTGATCTCGTGCAAGAGATCTGGTAGAAGCACCGTGCCCGATGATCGCCTCTCCGCCATCGAGCGCGAAATCGCCAAACTCTGCCAATCGTTTGCGGCATCGCTCCCCGAGCGTCGCGACGCGCTGATTGCCGGTTGGTCGGCGTTCGAGAATTCGGGATGGAAGGGGGTCGGCGCCGACCAGTTGTACCGCGCCGCCCATAGCCTGGCGGGCTCCGCAGCGACCTTCGACTTTGCCAACCTCGGCCGACACGCCCGCGTGCTGACCGATCATCTCCATGCCCTGATCGACCGGGCGAACGTCACCTCGGACGATCGCACCAAGGCCCAGCAGATGCTGGGCGAACTCCTGGCGGAGCTGTCGAAAGAGATCGAGGCGCGGCGTTAGCTGCCCTCGGCGACCTTGAGGCCGAGGTCACGCACCTTGCGATAGAGCGTCGAACGTCCGATCCCGAGGCGCCGGGCCACCTCCGACATCTGGCCGTTGTGGCGCTCCAGCGCCAGACGGATCATGTCGTCCTCGATTTCCTGGAGGGGGCGCAGCGACCCGTTCACGCCGAGTGCCGGAATGACGTAGGGCGTCGGTGCGACTCCCGCGGCCGTCGCCATGCTCGGTGCCGCCCCGGACTCGCGGGCGAGCTGATGGGAGATCTGCGGAAAGTCCCCCAGCGTCAGGGAGGTTCCATCCGCCAGCACCACGGCGCGAAAGATCGTGTTCTCGAGCTGACGTGCGTTGCCGGGCCAGGAAAAACTGGTGAGCCGATCCAGCACGCCGGGCGCCAACCCGGCGACCTTCTTGCCCTCGGAAGCGGCGAAACGCTTGATGAACAGGTCGATCAACATCGGCACGTCTTCGCGACGCTCGCGGAGCGGTGGGATGTAGATCGGAAAAATGTTGAGCCGGTAGTAGAGGTCTTCCCGGAATCGTTCTTCCCGCACCAGTTGGGCGAGATCACGATTGGTCGCGGAGATCACGCGGACGTTGACGTGGACCGGCCGCTTGCTGCCGACCGGATCGATCTCGCCGTCCTGCAGCGTGCGCAGCAGTTTGGCTTGGATGTCGAGCGGCAATTCCCCGACCTCGTCCAGGAAAATCGTGCCGCCGCTCGCCTCCTGAAACTTACCGATGTGCTTCGCATCGGCTCCAGTGAACGAGCCCTTCTCACGCCCGAACAGGATGCTCTCGACGAGGTTCGCCGGGATCGCGCTGCAGTTGACGGCGACGAACGGCCGTCCGGAGCGATCGCTGGCGCCCTGGATGGCGCGCGCGATCATCTCCTTGCCGACGCCGCTCTCGCCTTCGAGCAACACCGCGATGTTCGAGCGCGCAGCACGGGCGGCAAGGTCGACGACGTTGCGCATCGCCGGCGCAGCGGCGATGAGATCGGCAAATGACAATTCTCCGCCCATCTGGCGCGACAGGCGGCCGACCTCACCCGAGAGGGTCGAGATCTTGAGCGTGTTCTCGATCGAGATCTGCAGGCGCTCGGGGCTGACCGGCTTGACCACGAAGTCGGCCGCTCCACTCCGCATCACCTTGACGACCGTGCCGACCCCGCCGCTGACGGTCAGCACGATCGTGGGAATCGGACGCTCCAGCCGCGCGACTTCGGCCAACACGCCGAACCCGTCGATCTTGGGCAACACCAGGTCGAGGAGCGCCAAGTCGAGCCCCTCGCCCCCCGTTTTCTGCAACAGTTCGACCGCCTTCTGGCCATCGTTCGCCGTTACCGTGTCGTAGCCGAGGCCCCGGACAACGGTCTCGAGGTAGCGAAGCTGGGCCGGGTCGTCCTCAACGATCAGAATTCTGTGTGCCATTTCGACACGGATATGTTCCTACCCGGGACTAGGCGTCAAGAGGGCGAGTATTCCCTCGGAAGAACCTCGCGCAATTGTGAGCGCCGATGGCCGGTCCTAGGCGCCGATGAAGCCGAGCAGTTCACGGGCGTAGACCTCGGGCGCGCGATAGGGCAATTGCCCCTTCACCCCCGGAATCAATTTGAACTTGGCGCCTTTGATCAGCGCGGCGGCCTGGCGATCGACCTCGGCCAGGCTGTCCCCCTCGGCGTTGATCACGTAAACCGGGCAGCGCAGTTGCTTGAGCGCCGCGGCCGCGTCGTAACCGAACACCGCGTGGAACGCCCAATGGAAGCGCGGATAGATCATCAGCTGCTGGGCCACCGCCTCCCGAATCATGTCGAGGTTCGTCGCCTCGCCCCAACTTTTGCGACGGGCCTGCCACAGACGTTTCAGAAACTCGCCGTCGGCATCCATCTCGGGCAGCCCGATTCGCGCCTTGAACGCATCCACTTGGTCGGGCCGGATCATGGGAATCCCCGACAGCACCGCATGGGTCACGCGATCGCCGAGGTGCTTGGTGATGAGTTCGAGCGCGATCGAAGACCCGGTGTGGACCGCGCCGATGGCGAAACGATCGACGCCGAACTGGTCGATCGCCACCCAGAAGCGGGCCGCAAAGCCCGCCATGTCGATCGGGTCCGCGGGCGCATCCGACTGACCATAGCCCGGGTTGTCGAAGGCCACCGCCCGGCAGCGCGTCGCGAGGTAGGGAATGGCGGGATCGAACTCCCACGACGAAACCGGCGATTCGTGAAACAGGAACACGTAGGGTCCCCGGTCGCCCGCCATCTTGTAGTGGTCTGTCCGAACTCGGTATCGATGTAACCGCGTTTCATGGCTCCCCCCCCCACGTTGGGCGGCACTATATGGCAAGTTTGGCGCGGCTCAACCCGAATGCCTAGTCGGCCAGCGCGTAGCCGCTGCCGCGGACCGTCCGGATGATGTCGGAGGTCCCCGGAAGGTTGATCGCCTTGCGCAGCCGTCGGATGTGAACGTCGACCGTGCGCAGGTCGACCTCGGCGTCGCGACCCCAAGCCAGATCGAGCAATTGCTCGCGGCTGAACACTCGTCCCGGGCGCTTGAGCAACACGCGAAGCAAACGAAACTCGGTCGGCCCCAAGTGTATCGTTTGGCCATCGCGCGTAACGCGGTGGGCCGCCACGTCCATCGCAAGACCCGAATGGACCAGGGTCTCATCCGGCGAGGCCGTGGTCGAACGGCGCAGGACGGCACGGACGCGCGCCAACAGCTCGCTCGGCGAGAACGGTTTGACGACGTAGTCGTCGGCCCCGGCTCCGAGGCCCCGTACACGATCCGCTTCTTCTCCGCGCGCGGTGAGCATGATGATCGGCAACGTCTTGACCAGCGGGTCGCGCCGAATCTCGCGGCAGACGTCGAGCCCGGATTGCTCGGGCAACATCCAATCGAGAATCACCAGGTCGGGCGGGTCCCCGTGGACCCGCTCGATCGCCTCACGCCCGTCGGTCGCCACGGAAACGCGATAGCCCTCGAGTTCGAGGTTGTAGCGCAGCACCTCGACGAGGGGCGACTCGTCCTCGACCACGAGGATATGGGGGGCTCGCGACATCATCGTGTCGTTCGTCCCCGCTCGTCGATCACGGTGACGCTCGATTGATCGCCCTTTGTGCGACTCTCGGGTTCCTGGCCCCGTACGACAAAATGCACGGCCTCGGCGATGTTGGTCGCGTGGTCTCCGACGCGCTCGACATTCTTGGCGACGAACAACAGGTGTGTACACGAGGTGATGTTGCGCGGGTCCTCCATCATGTACGTCAGAAGTTCCCGGAACAGACTGGTGTGCAACTGGTCGACTTCCTGGTCGGCCAGCCGCACGTCTGCGGCTTTGTCGACATCCCGATCGATATAGGCGTCGAGCACCGTCTTGATCATGCCCTGGACCAGCTTGCCAAGCCGACCAATCGTGGCCACCGCCGACTTGGGTGGCGCCTGGGTGAGGGCCAAAGTGCGCTTGGCGATGTTCTTGGCATAGTCTCCGATGCGTTCCAGGTCGGTGGCAATCCGCAGGGCGGCCACGACCGCGCGCAGATCCCGGGCCATCGGTTGACGCAGCGCAAGCAGGCCGACAATGCGCTCGTGGACCTCGTGTTCCAAGGCATCGATCCGTGCATCCCTGGCGACGACGCGCTCGGCCGCGAGCGCGTCGCGCTTGGCCAGCGCATCCATGGCCTCGGCGAGCTGGGTCTCGGCGAGACCACCCATTTGCGCGATGCAGTTGTCGAGGTGCTGCAACTCGGTATCGAACGACTTGACGATGTGGTCGGTGGCCATGAGCGCTCCTCGTCTCAGCCGAAGCGGCCGGTGATGTAGTCCTGGGTCCGGGCCTCGATCGGGTTGGTGAACATGCGCTTGGTGTCACCGTACTCGATGAGGCGGCCGAGATACATGAATGCCGTATTCTGCGACACGCGTGCCGCCTGCTGCATATTGTGGGTGACGATGATGATCGTGTAGTTCCCGCGCAGTTCGTCGATCAGCTCCTCGATCTTGGCGGTGGCAATCGGATCGAGCGCCGAACAGGGTTCGTCCATCAGCAGAACCTCGGGATCGCCGGCAACGGCGCGCGCGATGCAGAGACGCTGCTGCTGACCGCCCGACAGGCCCAACGCGTTCTCCTTGAGTCGGCCTTTGACCTCGTCCCAGAGGGCAGCCGCCTTGAGTGATCGCTCGACCGTCTGTTCAAGCAGCGCCCGATCGGTAACGCCGTCCACCCGAAGCGGATAGACAACGTTCTCGGCGATCGACATCGGGAACGGGTTGGGCTTCTGGAACACCATACCCATGCGCTTGCGTAGACCGATTACGTCGATCGCGGGACCATAAATGTCATCGCCCTCGAGACGTATGGCGCCGTTGATCCGCAGGTTGTCGATGAGGTCGTTCATCCGATTCATCGACCGAAGCAGCGTCGACTTGCCGCAGCCGGAGGGCCCGATCAATGCGGTGACCATGCCGACCTGAACGTCCATCGCCACGTCGAACAGAGCCTGAGCAGCGCCGTACCAGAGATTGAAGTCCTTGATCTCGAGCGACGTTCGCTCGCCCTTCGTGGGGTGATAGGACGTGGGACCAAACGTGGGGGCATTCATGATGCGTTCCTAGAACTGCGCGCCGACGAATTTGCGCTTGAGGCGATTGCGGATGACGATGGCGGCCAGGTTCATGACGAAGATCAGGCCGATGAGCAGCATGGTCGTCACGAACACCATCGGTTTGCCGGCCTCGGAGTTTCGCGACTGGAAGCCGACGTCGTAGATGTGAAAGCCCAGGTGCATGAAACTGCGCTCGAGGTGAATGAACGGAAAGAACCCGTCCATCGGAAGCTCGGGCGCCAGCTTGACGACGCCGACCAACATCAACGGCGCGACTTCGCCGGCCCCGCGCGCCATCGCCAGGATGAGACCGGTCATGATGCCGGGAAGCGCTCGCGGCAGAACGATGTACTTGATTGTCTGCCACTTCGATGCGCCGCAAGCCAACGACCCCTCGCGGACCGAACGTGGGACCGCCGAAAGCGCCTCTTCGGTCGCGACGATCACGACCGGTACCGTCAGCAACGCCAGCGTCAGCGAAGCCCACAAGATGCCGCCCGTCCCGAAGGTCGGCGACGGCAGCCGCTCGGCGTAGAACCACTGATCGATCGACCCGCCAACCAGATAGGCAAAGAAACCCACGCCGAAGACGCCGTAGACGATCGACGGGACCCCCGCCAGATTGTTGACGGAAATGCGCACGATGGCGACGATGCGCCCCTGCCTTGCGTATTCGCGCAAATAGAGTGCCGTGAGAACCCCGAACGGCGCCACGACCAGCACCATCATCAGCGTCATCACGAACGTACCGAAGATCGCCGGCATGACGCCGCCTTCGGTGTTGGCTTCGCGCGGCTCGTCGGCGAGGAACTCCCCCCAGCGATCGAAATAGACTCCGAGAGCGCCGAGGAGCGAAAGGTCGTTGGCCGGAACGAAGCGTGTGATCTCGGACAGACGCATCGACTTCTCGCGCCCGCCGGTGTCGGCTAAGGTGATCGTCGTCCGCGCATCCTCCTGTCGCAGCCTCCGGGCCTCGGCCGCGAGGGTGTCATACTGAGTGCGCAGTCGCGCCAGTTCGGGTTCAGCGGCGCGCCGCGCCGCAACAACGCGTTCGTGGTCGGGCCCGTGGCGCAGTTCGAGGCGCCGAACCTCGAGACGTATCCCGTCGATGTCGTGATTGACCACGCCGATGTCGCCGCGCTCGATGCGCCGTATCTGCTGCCAACGGTCGCGCGCCTTGCGGTGCACGGCATCGAGACCCGTCGGCAAAGGATCTCCGTCGGCCAGCGGCCGCCCGTCCTCGACCACTTGCTTCACCCGACCGACGAACGGTCCCCACTCCAAACGCTCCATCAACACGAGGTCGCGCGGCCGGCTCGCGCCCGCCACGAGGTAGCTCGGGACCCAACGGAAATCCTCGTTGTAGAGATCGAAGTTGCCGATCTGGATGAGCTGGCGCTCCGCCATGCCGCCATCGTCGCGAATTAGCGCCTGCACCGGCGGCGGCAGCGACGCAAGTTCGTTGGGCGGGACGCGAAACTCCTCGCTGCGACGAATGGGGCCGGCGATCGTGCTGCCATCGGTCAAAGTCAGCGCGACGATCGGCTTTGGGAAGAACGTTGCCACGCCGTTCCAGAACACCAGGAGGAGAAAACCAGCGATCAACACGATGCCGAGCGCCAGCGCTCCGCCCAAGGCCCATTGTGCAGGCTCGCCCGATGCCGAGACGTCCGAACCGAAGGTCCTCCGGCGGCGCGCCGCGACGGCATTCGATGGAGCGGTGAGAGTCTCCGTGGTCATCGACTGGGCCTAGAGTTGAACCGCGCGCCGACGGAAGCGCTGTCGGATCAGCTCGGCGATCGTGTTGAGAACGAACGTCATGACGAACAGCGCTAACGCCGCGAGGAACAGCATGCGACAGAGCGTGCTTCCGACCACGGCTTCGGGCAACTCGACGGCGATATTGGCCGAAAGTGCGCGCAGGCCGTTGAACACGTTCCAGTCGAGGATCGGCGTGTTGCCGGCGGCCATCACGACGATCATCGTTTCGCCGACCGCACGACCCATGCCGATCATGATTGCAGCAAAAATGCCGCTGACGGCGGTTGGAATGATCACCCGCGTTGCCGTCTGCCAAGGGCTCGCGCCGCAGGCCAGGCTCGCCGCACGCAGGTGCTCGGGGACCGCCGACATCGCATCCTCGGCGATCGTGTAGATGATCGGGATCACGGCGAAGCCCATCGCCAGGCCGACGACAAACGTGTTGCGTTGCACGTACGTGTCCAACACGCCGCCGCGCGGGTCCCACCCGGCCGCCGTGAATACATAGGCCAGAACAAAGGCCACGATGGCGCCGGCAACGAGGGTTAGCAACCAACACAGGCCATCCACCAACCCGGCCCGTGTGCGACCAAGTTGGCGAACGCGATCCCGCATCGCGCCGTTCAATGCGCGCCGGACGAGCGCCGAAGCGGCCAAGAATCCCGCGGGCAAAAGGAGCAACACCAAGAACGGTCGGCCGCTACCAGCCGTGCCGTTGACCCAGCTCCGGAAATCACCAGCGAAGAATACGGCCTCGAACCCCGGCGCGGCGGCATAGGACAGCCAGCAGCCGGAAAACAGCACGACGAACATGAACATGAACTTGGGCAAGCCGTCCCAGCGCAGGGCCGACGCCGGAGGCAGCAACTGCCAGAGATAGGCCGCGGCGAACAGCGACATCGGCAGGGCGATAAAGACCAACACGACAGCGGCGATGAACGACTCGACGATCGGCGCCAAGATCAAGGCGGCAATGAACCCAAGTACGACCGAAGGCAACGACGCCATCATCTCCATCGCCGGCTTGACCACCGCTCGCACGGAGTGATGGACAAACTGCGACGTGAAGATCGCAGCGGCCAGCGCGATCGGCACCGCGAACAGCAGGGCGTACACCGTCGCCTTGATCGTGCCGAAGATCAGCGGAACCAACGACAGTTTGGGCTCGAACTCGTCGTTGCCCGACGAGCTTTGCCAGGTGAACGCAGGCTCCGGGAAACCTTCGTACCAGACCTTGCCGAAGATCGTCTGTAGCGTCGTCTCCGGGTGGGGAATATCGATCGCCCAGAAACGCAGTCGACCGCTCGCGTCACTGGCCACCACGCCGTCGTTGCGCGGAGACAGGCCGATCGAGGCAACCTCCGTCCGCGACGACTCGCCGAGCTTCATCAGCACGCGAGCGCTGGTCGAGTGCCTCACCCAGATCACGCCGGTCGCATCGGCCGTCGCGAACGCCTTGTTGCGCGCACTGGCCGCGATCGCGCGGATCGGCGCACGTTGCCTCTCCAGCTCATGCGCGAGCTTGAGCGTATGCCCATCGCTCGTCCCAGCCGCAGCATCTTCGACCCGGAAGAACACATTGACGCTGCCGTCCGATCCGCCGACCACGATCGCCTGTTCACCGATCAGAAACCCGATGGTGGTCAGTGCCACGCCGTCCGCCGTCAGCCTCCGCGTCTCTATGAGTTTGGGAACCCCGAGGTCCCGCGTGTCGAAGCGCAGCACCTCGCCGTTCTCGCGGGCGACATAGACCTGATCCGCCTGCGCCGTCATCAGCGCCCCGATGATCGTGCCGCTGCCGGACATCGCCGGCAGCGTTGCCGACTCGAGCGTCGTGGTCTCGCGACGGGTCAACAGGTTCACGCGGGTTTCTGCCCGCGTCAGTCGCAGAACGTTGTCCCCATCCTTGGTCAGGAATGATCGAGTCGGTCGTTCGACCGTGCCACCCACGCGGTAATCGAGTTGGGCAATGGCCCGACCGGCCGGCGCCACGGCCTGGGGTTCGTTGAGGATGACCGAAAAGGTCGTGCGCTGAAATTGTTCGGCGTCACGCCGGTGAAACACCGCCTCGCCATCCGTCTGATCGAGGTCGTTCAACCGCACCAGGTTGGGCGGCAGGTCGCTGGCCTTGATCAGGGTTGAACGCGTCCCGATCTGACCGAAACGCACCGTACCGTCGGCGAACCCAACCGCAAAGTCATCCGAACGAATCGATTTCGAGAAAGCCGTGATCTTCTGGCCGCCGAGGTCGATGGTCGGCGAGGCGAGCACGGTACCCGTCGGTAGATGAACCGCCCGTGTCTTGCCGGAAGCAAGCACTTCGACCGCCAAGACATTGGTATCGTCGGTGAGGATCGCGAGGCTCGCCCCCTCGGGGCGTTGCAGCGTGTACTCGCGGCTCTCGTTCAGGGAGCCGCCGGTGAACAGTGGCACCACGACCTGAACGAGGAAAATCATGATGCCGGCCACCGCCAGGATCACGAACAGACCGCCGACCGTCACGACGATGTCCGCCGCTTTGTCGGCGTAGCGCACCGCACGGCTGGTCTGTTTCGGCCGGACATACGCGGTTGCCCGCGCCCGCCCGGAACGGATTTCGGTCATCGGCTTCCCTCGGAAAAGGAAGGAGGTCGGCCGGGGCTCCGGCCGACCTCGTCGCGACACACGCCGTTAGCTACCGCTCCCGACCGTGATGCCAAGATCCTTGAGATCCTGCGCCGCCAAGTCGGCGGTCACCGGAAAGTAGCCGTCCTTCACGACGGCTTCCTGGCCCTGCCTGGAGTAGATGAACCTGATGAACTCGGCCCTCACCGGCTCGAAAGCCTGGTTCGGGTTTTTGTTCACGTAGATGTAGAGGAAGCGCGAGATCGGGTAATCCCCCGCGTAGGCGTTCTCCGCGGTGGCATCGAAACACGTTCTACCCTCCCTGGCGGAGATCGGAACCGAACGCACGTCGGCGGTCTTGTAACCTACACCCGAGTAGCCCATCGCGAACTTGTCCGATGCAACACCCTGGACGACCGTCGAGGACCCCGGCTGCTCCTTGACCGAATCCTTGTAGTCGCCGTTGAACAACGCCACTTCCTTGAAGTAGCCGTACGTACCGGAGGCCGAGTTGCGGCCGTAGAGCGAAATCGGCTTGTCGGCCCATTCGCCCGTGAGACCAACGTCGCCCCAGCGCACCAGGTCCTTCGTGCCGCCGCCCTTGCGCGCCTTCGAGAAAATGGCGTCGACCTGCTGTAACGACAGGCAGCGAATCGGGTTGTCCTTGTGAACGTACACCGCCAGCGCGTCGACTGCGGCGCGCACGACCGCCGGTTTGTAGCCGAACTTCTTCTGGAACTCGTCGCTCTCGGCCGCACGCATCGGGCGCGACATCGGCCCGAAGTTCGAGGTCCCGGCAATCAGCGCCGGCGGCGCCGTCGAGGAACCCTTGCCCTCGATTTCGATCTGGACGTTGGGGTAGGCCGCCCGGAATCCCTCGGTCCACAACGTCATGAGATTGTTCAAGGTGTCGGAACCGATCGACTTGAGGTTGCCCGAGACCCCGCTCACCGCGCGGTAGGTGGGCAGTTTCGGGTCGACGCCCTGGGCGAAGGTCGGGGTCGCCATGAGACCCGCGGCAACCACGGCAACGCCCAACAAATTCCTGTTCACGGAGTTCCTCCTGTTGTCGTCCTGGGCAACGCGCCCGAACGGACGCCCTCATAGGCCCGTGGCAAGGCGATCCTGTTTCAGTTCTGTGACAGTTTGATGAAAGGCGAGGGAGCCGGGCCTCCTAGACGCCTTCGCTGGCCGCAGCCGGTAGCGTCACGGTGAACGTGCTGCCCACGCCGAGACGGCTTTCGACGGCCAGATGGCCGCGATGGCGGTTGATGATGTGTTTGACGATGGCGAGGCCGAGGCCGGTGCCCCCGAGACTTCGCGACCGCCCCTTATCGACACGGTAGAAGCGTTCGGTGAGCCGAGGGACGTCTTCGGCCGGAATCCCCTCGCTCTCGTCGCTGACCGACACGGCGACGCCGGGTCCGCCGTGCTGCGGCACCCGGGGGACGCCTCTCACGTCGATGCGAACAGCGGTTCCCGGACGCGAGTACTTGAGCGCGTTGTCGACCAGGTTCTGGAGCACTTGCCGCAACTCATCGGCGTCGCCCACCACCTTGGGCAGATCGCCGGCGATCGAAACGGCAATTCGGCGGCGCGCCTCCTCGCTGGCGGCCCCGGCGCTGTCGACCACGCCACGCAGCACACCCGCCAAATCGACCCGGCCCCTGGGTGGGACGTGTTCGTGGATTTCGACCCGAGACAGCGACAACAGGTCCTCGATCAGGCGCGTCATTCGCCTCGCCTCGGCGTTCATGATCCCGAGGAACCGCTCTCGTGCCTGCACATCCTCGCACGCCGGTCCCTGAAGTGTTTCGATCATACCAAGCAAGGCCGAAAGCGGCGAGCGCAGTTCGTGGCTGACGTTGGCAACAAAGTCCCGGCGCATGGCCTCGGATTGCCTGGCGACGGTAACGTCGTGAAACACCAACGCCACCTGTGGACCGGCTGTGGTTTCGCCAGCGGGAACGAGCACCGCCTGCAGGTTGAAGGTCCGCACGAACGCGCCGGGCAGCGAGACCTCGACCGAACGTGATTCGCCGGAGCGCAACACCCGGTCCACGGTGTCGAGGACCTCCGGATGACGCAGCGCCAACGCAAGGTTGCGCCCATGGTAGGCGGGACCGATGATCTCGCGGGCCGCCCGATTGGCCGCGACGACGGCGCGATCCCCGCCGACCACGACAACGGGATCGGGAAAGCTCTCCAGGATGCCGCTTTCCACGCTGGTAGTCGCGTCGGGCGGCCTTAGCCCGGGGCGGCCGCTCATCGGTCGGAACCTCGCGAATCGGCTTTGGGCGTCACAACGGCTTCTACCCTAACGCCCGCGGCATTAGAGTGACAGCCACCCGACAACGAGGATGCCATGCGACCTTTTCCCGCCGCCCCCGGCCTGACCGGCAACTACGTGCCGCTCCTCATCGAGGGCAATATCAACGACTGTGTCATCGAAGGAGACGTGCCGCCGACGCTGCGCGGTTCGTACTACCGCAACGGACCAAACCCGCAGTATCCGCCGCGCGGCACCTACGCAAATTGGTATGACGGCGATGGCATGGTGCATGCCTGGCACTTCGACGATGGCCGCGTGAGCTATGTCAATCGCTGGACCAGGACCGAACGATTTCTCGCCGAACGCAAGGCCGGACGCGCACTCTATCCCACGCTCTATTCCCCCGGATCCGGCGACCCGAGTGTGCAGGGCAAGAGCCTCAATGCCGCCAACGATACGATCCTCGTGCATCACGGCCGGGTGTTTTCGACCTGGGAGACCGGCCTGCCCCACGAACTCGACCCGATCAGCCTGGAAACCAAGGGCCCTTACGACTTTGCCGGCGGCATCCCGCACGACGTCATGGTCCACCCCAAGATCGACGGACGGACGGGCGAGTTGCATCTGTTCGGACGCACGCGGCCGCATCCGGAAGCGGGCGACTCGGTCTATCACGTCGTCGATCGCGACGGCCGCGTCGTTCATTCCACGAGGATCAAGACACCCTACGATTCGATGACCCACGACATGTTCCTGACCGAGGACTATGTCGTCCTGTCGGTCATGCCGGGTGTCTATGACCGCCGCCGACTCGCGGAGGGCAAGCCGTACCTCGCGTGGGAGAACCATCGCTCGTCGTTTCTCGGGGTCCTCGAGCGTTTCGGCCGCGGCGAAGACATCGTGTGGATCGAGTTCGCGGGTTGCTGGGGTTCACACACGATGAACGCTTATCAGCAGGGCGACGAACTCTTGTGCGACACGGCGCGGTACCCGCGCGCCATGCTGTTTCCCAACCCCGACGGCACCTGGCCCGACCTCAAGACGATGACGCTGCCGAGCGTCTACCGCTGGCGCGTCGATCTCAAGGCGCGTTCGGTCAAGGAGGAGCGTTTCGACGGCAGCTTGGGGGAGATGCCGAGCATGGACCTGCGCCATCGCGCTCACCCCTATCGCCACGGCTACAGTGCCGGTTGGGCGAAACCCGGCGGCAACTTCGACTGCGTGCATCACTACGATTGGAAATCGGGCCAACGGGAGAGCTATGTGCCGGGTGATGGCTGTTTCGTGGGCGAACCGGCGTTTGCCCCGCGAACACCCGATTCGCCCGAGGGCGACGGCTACATCCTCACGACGGTGTTCCGCCGCGACGAAAATCGTTCGGACCTCGTCGTCTTGGATGCCCAGCGGTTGGCCAATGGACCGATCGCGACGGTGAAAATGCCTCACCGTGTCCCGGGTGGCCTGCACGGCGCCTGGCGTCAGCGCTGACCCTTGGCACGCAAAGCCCTTTATCGTCGCTACGGCCGGCCGAAAGACGTCATCGAGTTCGTCGATCACGATCCGGGCCCGGCCGGGCCGGAGGATGTCGTGATCGCGGTCGAGGCCGTTTGTCTCCATATCGCGGACGTCCTGCGCGTCACCGGTCAGCGCCCGTACGCCCCGCCGCTCCCCGACAGTCCGGGATCGGAGTGCGTCGGCCGCGTCGTCTCGGTCGGGACCAACGTCCGCGGCTTCAAAGTCGGCGACCGCGCCATTCCGCCGCTCGCCACGCGGAGTTGCCAGGAGTTGATCCGCCTGCCCGCCAGCCAGTTCATTCGCGTGCCCGATGACGGCGACGCCCTGCAACTGGCCATGGCGACGGTCAATCCGGTGACCAGTTGGCTGTTGATCAACGCCTACGAGCCTATGAAGCCGGGAGATTGGATCCTGCAAAACGGTGGTAACTCGGCCTGCGGGCGATTCGCCATCCAATTGGCGAAGCGCCAAGGCCTGCGCACGATCAGTGCCATCCGCCGGGCCGAGGTAATCCCGGAACTCGAGGCCCACGGGGCCGATGCCGTCGTGTTCGACGATGAGACGTTGCCCGCCCAGGTCGCCAAAGCCACGGGCGGGGCCGAAATTCGCCTGGCGCTCGACGTCGCCGGTGGCCACAACACGGCCTGGCTCGCCCATTGCCTCGCCGATTCGGGGATCATCATCAACTATGGCCTGATGAGCGGCCAGGACCCGGTGTTGCCCAAGGAACTCACGCTCACCCGCGGGCTACGTTTCCAGGGATTCCTCATGTCGCGCACGTTCCGGCGGCTCTACACACCGGCACTCGAACGCGCGGTTCGCACCGAAATCGCGCAACTGATCGGTACCGGCGCCCTCACCGCCCGGGTCGCCGCCACCTACCCCTTCGAGCGCCTGGCCGATGCCCTCGAACACGCCGACCGCCGCGGTGCCGAGCGGCATGGCAAGATCCTGATCACGATGGGCAGACGCTAGGTTCAGGCTTGGGCCGGCGTATCCATGTCCTGGTATACCTTCCACCCATCGACGTAGCGCTTGAACAGGATGAAATAGCGCGCGTTCTCGACCTCCGGTTTCCCGCCGTCTTTGGGTTCGGCGGTGATCGTCGTCATGCCCTGCATGAACGCCCAGTCGCCATGGACCTGAATGTTCTCGAGTTTGGATTGGGCCCGGACCTTGGCCGCACGAAAGCGCCGCTCGAAGAACTGCCGAATCTCGGACCAACCCGAGTATTTGCGATCGCGCCGCGGGATGACGACCGACTCCTCGCTATAGAACCGGCGGAGAGCTTCGAGATCGCCACTGGCGTAGGCCCGACCCCAGGCCATCGCCACATCCTTGATCGCGTTCACGTCGCCGTTCTCCATGATTCCTCCGCTGGGATTCGCGATATGCTAACCGGCGATCGCCTGAACGACCAATCGTTGGACCACGCATGACCGTTCGCTACAACCTGGCGCAGATCAACGTCGCCAAACTTCGTGCCCCCCTCGATGACCCGGCGATGGCCGATTTCGTCGCGCACCTCGATACGGTGAACGCCGAGGCCGAGAAAGCGCCGGGCTTCGTGTGGCGGCTCAAGGACGACAGCGGCAACGCCACCGCCATCCGGCCGCTCGGACCCGACCAACTGATCAACATGTCGGTTTGGAAGTCGATCGGCAGTCTCGAACGCTTCGTCTACAAGAGTGCGGCCCATGTCGCGATGATGAAGCGCCGCGCGGAGTGGTTCGTGCCGATGGATGATGCGGTCATGTGCCTGTGGTGGCAGGACGTGGACACGCAACCGACCGTCGATGAAGGCCTGCTACGACTGGAACAGATCCGGATGTTCGGGCCCTGCCAGGGCGCGTTCACGTTCCAGTTCCGCGTCCCGCCGCCGGGCATGGGGGACGACCACTAGGCGTTGACCGACGTCATAGTCCCCGGCGCCGGACCGGGGTTCTCTGGCGTCATGCGCGCCATGGTGCTGCACCAAGCCGGACAAGCTCTGCGCGAAGTCCACCGCGACGTGCCGACCCGCCCGCCCGGGCACGTCCTCGTTCGCGTCGCGGCCTGTGGAGTCTGTCGCACCGACTTGCATGTCGTCGATGGCGAACTGCCCGGCTCACGCCTGCCGCTGGTTCCCGGACACGAGATCGTCGGCTACGTCGTGGAAAGTGACGCTGGCAGCCGCTTTCGACGGGACCAGCGGGTCGGCATCCCCTGGCTCGGTTCGACCTGCGGTGACTGCCGCTACTGCCGGGCGGGCCAGGAGAACCTCTGCGAGGCCGCACGCTTCACGGGCTACGACCGCGATGGTGGCTACGCCGACTATGCGATCGCCGATGAACGTTTCTGTTTTCCGTTGCCCGGCCCCTTGGACGACGCGAGTGCGGCACCCCTGCTGTGCGCTGGCCTGATCGGCTACCGGGCGCTGCGCAAGTGTGGCGAAGCCCGCACCATCGGGCTCTACGGTTTCGGGGCGGCGGCGCATATCGTCACGCAGGTCATGGCCTACGAGGGCCGCAGCACCTTCGCGTTCACGCGACCCGGTGACGATGCGGGGCAATCCTTCGCGCGGTCGCTCGGGGCAGCCTGGGCCGGCGCTTCGAGCGAGGTCCCTCCGGAACCCCTCGACGCCGCGATCCTGTTTGCGCCGGTCGGTGCCCTCGTGCCGCAGGCGCTTCGTGCCGTGCGCCCAGGGGGACGGGTGGTTTGTGCCGGTATCCACATGAGCGACATCCCCGCGTTTCCCTACGAGTGGTTGTGGCGCGAGCGTGAGATCGTCTCGGTCGCCAACCTCACCCGTCGTGACGGCGAGGAATTCCTCGGGCTCGCCCCGCGGATCCCCGTTCGCACGACCATCGAACGGTTTGCCCTTGCGGATGCCAACCTTGCCCTCGACCGGTTGCGGCGCGGCGCCGTGACCGGGGCCGCGGTGCTCGTACCCGAGCTATCGGGGAGTTGATTCCCGGCAGGGGCGGGTCCACGCTTCGAGGGATGGACCGTGAGGGGTCCGACCATGCGCCCATCGACGTTCGCCAGTTCGCTGATCGCCGCCGCATTCCTGTCTGCGTCGGCGACGGCCGCCGACCTCAAGAAGGGGATCGATGCCTTCGTCGAAGGGAACCGCGTCACGGCCTGGCACGAGTTGTTGCCGTTGGCCAAGCGCGGTGACGCGATTGCCCAATATCACGTCGGGATCATGTATGCCCATGGCTTCGGCACCGAGCGCGATCCGGTCGAAGCCAAGTATTGGCTCGAGCAGGCCGCGGCCAAGGGCAATCCCGATGCGATGTTCAGCCTCGGTTTCGAGAGCTATCAGCAGGGGGACTACGCGGGCGCCCTGCGTCTGCTGACGCCCGCGGCCGAACGCGGCGTACCGGTCGCGCAGTACCATCTCGCCCGCATGTATCGCCTCGGGCTCGGCGTGCCCGTCGATCTCGCGCGTGCCGAAAGCTGGGCGCTTCGCGCCGCGCGCCAGGACGTCGAGGCGGCACAGTTCGAACTGGGTGAACTCTACGGACGCGGGGCCTCCGGCCCACCCGATCTGATCCGCTCCTATATTTGGTTCTTTGTCGCCGACGCACGACGCTATCCGGGCGCCGCCGAAAACCTCGAAGCTCTCGCCAAGATCATGGCCCAGGCCGATGTCGATTCCGCTCGCCGCCAGGCCCTCGAGATTCTGTCACGTCGGCCGGGAAATTGAGCAAGATCAAGGTTTTCGGCCACCCCCGGACCATATTCCCAGGGACGCCCTCCTCGAAGCGAAAGGTCGCTCATGTCCTACAAATCGATCCTGGTTCACCTCACCGACGATGTTCGCAACGATGCGCGAATCGAAGCGGCGATGGCCTTGAACGACAAGGCCCATTTGATCGGCCTCTACACGATCATCCCGATGCAGGGCCGGCCTACGGTATCGCCGAGATCCCACCGCAGTTCTTCGACGAATACGAACAGAACGCGACCGCCAGAGCCAGAGCCGCCAAGGCCCAATTCGAAGACTGGGCCCGGCGCAGCGGCGCTTTGGTCGAGTGGCGGGAGGAGCGTGGCGTGCCGCTCGAAGTACTGCGGTTGCAGTCGCTCTACGCCGACATCACGGTCGTCGGCCAACCGGTCACGGATGGGCCGGCCCACGTTCCCGGGACCGAGGGATTGCCCGGCGATCTCGCCATCGCCACCGGGCGACCCGTGCTCACCGTGCCGCACAGCGGCTCGTTCAAGACGATCGGGCGCACGGTCATGGTGGCGTGGAACGGCAGCCGCGAGTCCGCTCGTGCCGTGACCGACGCCCTGCCGATCCTCCAGCGCGCCAAGACGGTCTACGTCGTCGGCGCCAATCTGCGCAGCAGCGTCCCGGCGCTCGACATCTCGACCCATCTCGCCCGCCACGGGGTCAAAGTCGAGACCAAGACGTTCCACGCCGAGGACACCTCGGTCGGCGCGGCGCTCGTGTCGCAGATCACCGATCTCGGTGCAGATCTCGTGGTGATGGGCGCCTATGGTCACAGTCGGTTCAACGAGTTCGTGTTCGGCGGCGTCACGCGGCATCTGCTGAATCACATGACCGTTCCGACCTTGTTCGCTCACTAGACCCGTGAGCCTCACCGCCGGGACCCCGACGCCACCCGGCGGTGACCACCCACCCGGCGGCGTCCACACGCCGCACCTGCGGCGCAACCTGTCGCTCACGCTGGTGACGCTCTATGGCCTGGGCACGACCATCGGCGCGGGGATTTACGTGTTGGTCGGCAAGGTGGCTGGCGTCGCCGGCTTGCTGGCACCCGCCAGTTTCCTGGTCGCCATGGTCATCACGGCCTTCTCGGCGCTGTGCTTCGCCGAACTGGCCTCGCGTTATCCGCGCAGCGCCGGCGAAGCCCTCTACGTCGCCGAAGGATTACGCTCGCCGTTTCTGTCGCTGGCCGTCGGCCTGCTCGTGGTCCTGGCCGGTGTCGTCACCTCGGCCACGGTCACGCATGGATTCGTCGGCTATCTCGCGGAGCTGCTTCCGGTTCCCAAGGTCGCGACGATCGTAGGCACGATCACGCTCCTCGTGTTGCTCGCGATTTGGGGTATCAAGCAGGCGGTGATCGTCGCCGGGGCATTGACCGTCCTCGAGATTGCCGGGCTGCTGCTCGCCCTCTGGATCGGTCGCGACGCGTTCGGGGCCCTGCCCGAAGCGCTGCCCGCGATGATCCCGACCGGCGAGCGCGCGGCGTTGATCGGGCTCTTGATGGGCACGGTCCTTGCGTTCTTTGCGTTCATCGGGTTCGAGGACCTGGCCAACGTCGCCGAAGAGGTCCGCCATCCACGCACGACCCTGCCTTGGGCGATCGCACTCACGCTCGTCGTGACGACGGTGCTCTATATCACCGTGACCATCGTGATGGTCCTGTCGATCCCGCTGCCGGAACTCGGCGCCTCGGATGCTCCCTTGGCGCTCTTGTTCGAGCGCCGCCCGGACCTGCCGCCCGAGATCATCACGCTGATCAGCCTGCTTTCGATCGTCAACGGCGCGCTGATCCAGATCATCATGGCCTCACGCATGCTCTACGGCCTGGGAGTCATGGGGCGGTTGCCCGCGATCCTCGGACGCGTTCACCCGCGTACGCACACGCCCGTCGTCGCTACCATAACCGTCGGTGTGTTGATCATCGCCTTTGCGCTCGCGGCGCCGATCCTCACGCTCGCCCAGATCACGTCGTTCATCGTGCTGCTGATCTTCTTCCTGGTCGATCTTGCGCTGATGCAGATGAAGATGCGGCGCCATCACGCGCCGGCCGACGTGTTCAGCGTCCCCGCCTGGGTTCCGATGGTCGGAGCGGCCGCCTGTTTCGCGATGCTGGTCTTCCAGGCGCTCGAATTCCTGTTCGTGTGAAAAGAAAACGAGCGAGCGCGGAACCGCGACTCGCTCGTTTCGCCCTGCCGTGGTTGTCAGGGGGGTGGGGACCGGCAGGACCGTTCAGGTTTTCTTCACTTCGATTTTCTTGCTCGCCTTCTTGGCCTCCGGGCGCTTCGGCACGGTGATGTCGAGCACGCCGTTCTTGAACACCGCCTCGACCTTCTCGGCATCGACGTCGTTGGGCAACGTCAAGGAGCGGACGAACTTGCCGTAGCTGCGTTCGATCAGATGATAGTGCTTCTTCTTTTCGTCCTTTTCCGTCTTGCGCTCGCCGCTGATCGTCAGGATGCCGTCGCTGACACTGACTTCGACCTCCTTTTCGCTCATACCCGGGAGATCGACGGCGATGTGCACGGCATTGTCGCTTTCGGTCACGTCGAGCGCCGGCGACAGAAAGGCCTCGCCTCGTTCGGGCACGCCTGAGCCCGCGAAAAACCCTTCGAACAGGCGGTCCATCTCGCGCTGCAAGCTGCGCAGCGGAAAGAGATCGTTACGGCCGCGGCTGCGCCACGGCGTGATGTCCATCAGACTCATGATGCTTCCTTTCCCCAAGAAATCTGGAACTGGTTGTCAATATAGGGGACATGTTCGCGTTCGCCATTGACTCGCATCAACGGCGCGGCGGTTCTTCCGCGGCATGAAGAGAGGACACTCAGGGAGCACCAATGACCCTTCGTACTGTTCGCCTCGAGTTGGCCCGCAGCCGCGAATTTCCTGACGGCAGTCCGGCGCGTGGCTATGAATTCGTCGCGCCGCTCGATGCCGATGGCCACCTCGACGCCGGTGAATGGCGACGCGAGAAGGCCAGGTGCACCGTGCGCCGGTTCTGGCAGGGCGAACCGGACGAGCGCGGCGTGCTCGCGCATGTCGGCAGCGGTTGGCGCTTCGACTATGACCGCCACCGCAGTGACGACGACGAGCCGTTGTTCAAGCTCGACCGCCATACCATCAAGGAAGGCGAGTATCTCTCGGTCACCGAGCACGACGGTGCGCAACGCACCTTCCGCGTCGTCTCGATACGCTGAGGCTCGGACCAGGGGTGGAGAAGCGAACCCAATTCAACGTCTGGTACTTCGTTCTCGCCTTCGCGGGCGTTCTGTTGCTGCAGGCGCTGTGGGGACAGTTTCAGAGGATCGAGCCGCTCCCCTATAGCGAGTTCGTGCGGCAACTCGAATCGGGCAACGTCGCCGAAGTCGCGGTTTCGGACCGGGTCATCCGCGGCAGCCTCAAGACCGCGATGCCATCGGGACGCAGCGAGTTCCAAACGACCCGGGTCGACCCCGAGTTCGCCGAACGCCTCGGCCAGGCCGGCGTGGTGTTCCGCGGCGAGATCGAAAGCACGTTCTGGCGCGACCTTCTGTCCTGGATCGTGCCGGTCGTCTTTTTCGTCGGCGTCTGGTTCTTCGTTTTTCGGCGATTTGCCGATCGTCAGGGCCTCGGCGGCATGATGTCGGTCGGCAAGAGCCGGGCCAAGGTGTTCATGGAGCGCGAGGTCAAGGTCACCTTCGATGACGTCGCCGGCGTCGATGAGGCCAAGAAAGAACTGAAGGAGGTCGTCGCGTTCCTGCGCGAGCCCAGCGTCTACGGCCGCCTCGGGGCACGCATCGCCAAGGGGATCCTCCTGGTCGGTCCGCCAGGCACCGGCAAAACCCTGTTGGCGCGCGCCGTGGCTGGTCAGGCCGGCGTCCCGTTCTTCTCGATCAATGGTTCGGAGTTCGTCGAGTTGTTCGTCGGCGTTGGCGCCGCACGCGTGCGCGACCTGTTCGACCAGGCCCGCCAACATGCGCCCTGTATCGTTTTCATCGACGAACTCGACGCCCTGGGACGGGCCCGTGGCCTGTCCTGGGGCGGCGGTCACGACGAGAAGGAGCAGACGCTCAACCAGTTGCTCGCCGAACTCGACGGCTTCGATCCGTCGACGGGCGTCGTGTTGCTGGCGGCGACCAACCGACCGGAAATCCTCGATCCTGCGCTGCTCCGCGCTGGACGGTTCGATCGTCAAGTGCTGCTCGACCGCCCCGATCGCAAAGGACGCATCGACATCCTCGAGGTCCACCTGAAGAAGGTTGCCGCGTCGGCGGCGGTCGACATGGCCGAAGTCGTGGCCCTG
>VGES01000050.1 GCA_016869765.1 Alphaproteobacteria bacterium | reverse complement strand
CCTGGTCGTCGGCGCGCTGGCGCTCGGCTGGCGCCGCGAGGGGCGCTAACCGGCGCCGAGTTCGGCCGGCGGCCGTACCGCCGCCGCGGCCCGGGAAACCCGACCCAACGGCGGCGGCGGCAGCGCCACGCGGCTTCGGATCATGATGCGCTCGGGCTCGATCGGCGGCGGCAGCACGAGGCCGTGCGGCGCCCCGGCGATGAAGCCGAACCGCCAGTAAAAGTCCGGCTCGCCCGACACCACCACCGCCTCGATACCGGCGCGATCGACCAGCGCAAGCCCGGCGTCGACCATGGTCGCACCGAGCCCACGATGGCGCCATGCCGCGGCGACCGACAACGGCCCCAGCAGATAGACCGAGGCGAAGCCGGCAAGCGCGACCGGCCAGAAGCGGAGGGTTGCGACGATGGCGCCGGCGTGGATCGCGACTTGGCACACCGCGAACGCCTGGCCGCCGGGCGTCCGCAGCGAATAGACGCCGCGCTGGCGGCGGTTCGCGCCGAAGCCGAGATCGAGCAAGCGTTCGACAGCGGGGTCGTCCGCAGGCTGTTCGAGCCTCAAAGTTACGTCGGTCATCCGGTTATCCCTCGCGCGGTCGGAACCGCGGCATTTCGACATCGGCCGGCAGGCGCCGGCATCGGTTGACGGTCAGGCGGCAGCGATCGCCGCAGCGGACGCGGCGGCGGCTACGCGCGTCGTCGTCGGAGGCGCGTCGGGACGAGGGATAGGCCCCGGGATGTCATGGCGGACACATAACATAAACCCGCGTGCGGCCCAAGCGGCGTCCGCGCGCCGACTGGACGCTTGTCGGCGATTACCCTAGCTTCCGATGGCAGTGATCGCGGGGGCCCGGAGGCGACGATGTTCTACGAGATCGGCAAGAAGCACGGACTACCGCACGACCCGTGGAAGAGCTGCGTCGTGCCGCGGCCGATCGGCTGGATCTCGACCTTGAGCGCGGCCGGCGTCCCCAACCTGGCGCCGTTCAGCTTCTTCAACGGCTGCGGCGATTTCCCCCCGCACGTGATGTACGCCCCGCTCGGGCGCCACCAGGACGGCGGCTTCAAGGACAGCCTCGTCAACGTCGAGGCGACCAAGGAGTTCGTCGCCAGCATGTGCACGTCCGACCTGCGCGAACCGATGAACGTCACCTCGCGCCACGTCGCGCGCGGCGTCAACGAGTTCGAGCTGGCGGGCTTGACGCCCGAGCCGTCGACGCTGGTCAAACCGCCGCGGGTCAAGGAGGCGCCGATCCATATCGAGTGCCGCTACGTCAAGACCGTCGAATTGCCGTCGTGGAGCGAGAAATACCCGAACTTCGTCGTGTTCGGTCAGATCGTCGGTATTCACATCCGGGACGACGTCATGACCGACGGCATGGTCGATATTCTCAAGGTGAAGCCGCTGGCGCGCCTGGGTTACCTCGACTACACCGTGGTCGACAACGTCTTCACGATGCCGTTTCCCGACGCCGGCACGATCGACCGCGCCGCGACCAAGCCGCGCGTCCCGGAGCCGGCGGAATAGGACCGCGATGGGCGCCTTCGTCGGCGGCGTTTGGCATCGCGGCGACCAGCCGCCGACCACGGCCGAGGGGCGTTTCGAGCGCCAGCCGAGCCGGTTCCGCGATCGGCTTTCGGCCGACGGCACCACCGGGTTCAAGGCCGAGGCCGGCCGTTACCACCTTTACGTTTCGCTCGGCTGCCCATGGGCGCACCGCACCGTCATTTATCGCGCCCTCAAGCGGCTCGATGCGCTGGTGTCGGTGAGCGTGCTCGACCCGATCATCGGCGAGGACGGTTGGGTGTTCAGCGACTACCGCGGCTGCGGCCCCGATCCGCTCTATGGCGCCAAGACCTTGGGCGAGATTTATCTCCGGGCCAAACGCGACTACACCGGGCGCGTGACGGTGCCGGTGCTGTGGGACAAGCGGACCGCGACCATCGTCAACAACGAATCGGCCGAGATCATCCGGATGTTCAACGACGCGTTTGCCGCGATCGCGCCGCCGAGTCCGGACTACTATCCGCCCCGTCACTGCGCCGAGATCGACGCCCTCAATCAGGCGATCTACGACGGCGTCAACAACGGCGTCTACAAATGCGGCTTCGCGACGACGCAAGCGGCCTATGACGAAGCCTTCGCCACCCTGTTCGCGACCCTCGACGACCTCGAGCGCCGGCTCGAGCGGCAGCGCTATCTCGTCGGCGACACGTCGACCGAAGCCGACTGGCGCCTGTTCACGACCCTGATCCGGTTCGACGCCGTCTACCACTACCACTTCAAGTGCAATTTACGCCGGATCGCCGACTATCCCGCCTTGAGCGGCTATCTTCGCGACCTCTACCAGGTGCCGGGCGTCGCCGGGACCGTCGATCTCGACCACATCAAGCGCAACTACTATCTCGGCATGAAGCGCCTCAACCCGAGCGGGATCGTGCCCAAGGGCCCGGCGCTCGATTTTGCCAAACCGCACGACCGCGCGCGCCTCGCCGCCGCTGCCGTCGCGGGCTAGGATCGTCCGGACGAGGATTACGATGGCCGAACCCAAACGCGACCGCGCCGACAAAGTCGTCAAGAGCGACGCCGAATGGCGCAAGCAGCTCACGCCCGAGCAGTTCTACGTCACCCGCCAGAAAGGCACCGAGCGCGCCTTCACCGGCCAGTACGCCAACGTCAAGGAGAAGGGCACCTATGTCTGCATCTGCTGCGGACAGCCGTTGTTCTCCTCCGACACCAAGTACGACTCGGGCACCGGTTGGCCCTCGTTCTTCCGGCCGATCGCCGACGATGCGGTCGCGACCGAGTCCGATCGCAGCTTGTTCATGACCCGGGTCGAGGCGCTGTGCAGCCGGTGCGATGCGCATCTGGGCCACGTATTCGAGGACGGGCCGGCGCCGACCGGGCTCCGCTACTGCATGAATTCGGTGTCGCTCAAGCTGGTGAAACCCGACAAGGGCTAGAGGTCGACGCCGCGGCGCGCCCGCGCCCGCTGCCATTTGCCGGCGTGGTCCTTGCCGAACACCAACGCCGCATCGGCATCGATCACGAACCAGGCGCCTGCGGCGATCTCGCCCTCGAGTTGCCCCGGCGCCCACCCGGCGTAGCCGAACGCGATCAGATAGGCGCGCGGACCGTCGCCGCGGGCGAGCAGCCGGATCACATCGAGCGTCGGCGTCATCACGGTGAAACTGTTGACGTCGCGGGTCGCGAGGCTCCGGTAGTCGGGCCCATGCAGCACGTAACCGCGCAGCGGCTCGACCGGGCCGCCATAGTGGATCTCGGCCTCACCCACGCTCGGCCCGTCCTTGTCGCCCAATCCCTGCAACAACTCGCGGAACGGCCGGCGGCCGAGCGGCCGATTGACGACCAAACCGAACGCGCCGCCCTCGTCGTGCGCGACCATCAGGATCACGGTGCTGGCGAAGCGCGTGTCGTCCATGCTGTCGTCGGCGACCAGAAGGCGGCCGGAGAGATAGGCGCGCGGGTGAATGGGATCGCCCGGTGCGATCGCGGCCACCACGGTCGCTGCGGCGAGTACCCATACGACGGCAACGAGAACGACGGCGGGCAGTCGCGCCGGTCGGAGTCTGGGCGCCTCGCGCCGCGGAACCGAGTTGGGGCGGGAGGATTCGAACCTCCGGATGCCGGATTCAAAGTCCGGTGCCTTACCGCTTGGCGACGCCCCAGCGGGCGACAACATATGGTGGTTAACCTGAGCCAGCAACGGGGCCGCGGCCTTACGTCGGCGCCGCCGCGCGCTCGATCGCCCGGCTCACCACCAGCCCCAGTTCGTCGGCGAGCAGCGCCGCGACCGCAGGGCTGCCGGCCGCGAGGGCGGCGGTGGGCGCCGCGAGGTCGCGGAGCGAGGCGGCGTAGGCGCCGAGCGCCCGATCGACACGCTCGAGGTCGCCCGCGGCCGCACCGCCCCCGAGCGGCGCCTTCCCGACATAGGCGGACCGGAGCGCGTCGAGCTCATCGGCGAACGCGGCGATCGGTGCGCGCCGCGCCTCGGTGCCGGCGGCGCGATGGACCGCGAGCGCCGCGCGCTGGACCAAGCCTCGCAATTGCTCGGCGTCGCGGAGCAGCGCGCCTTGCTGGCTGTCGCGATCGATGAAATAGAGCAGCGCGAATGCCGCCAGTGCCAGCGCAATCGCCCTGGTGCCGATGCCGATCAGTGCCCGCCGCACGGCCACCCCCGTCGCTTTCCGATGGCAGTCTATCCGATCGCCGGGCGGGCGGCGATGCGGCGCCGGGCCGCGCGGGTCGCGGCGGCGCCCAGCCTTGACGTTCACGATGTGAACGGGATACGTTCACAGCATGAACGGGTCGTTCCGCCGTGCCTTTGGCCGCTGACGCGCCGCTGCCGACCGAGGCGATCGACGCCAAGGGCGAAATCACGCTCGGACTGCTCGACGCGATCGACGCCGACCACACCGCCTCGCAGCGCACGCTCGCCAATCAGCTCGGCATCGCGCTCGGCCTCACCAACGCCTATCTCAAGCGCTGCATCCATAAGGGCTGGATCAAGGTCCGGCAGACCCCGGCCAACCGCTATTTCTACTACGTGACGCCCAAGGGCTTCGCCGAGAAGAGCCGCCTCACCACCGGCTACCTCGCGCGTTCGCTTACCTTCTATCGCGAGGCGCGCAGCCAGTTCGAGGCCTTGTTCGACGGCGCCGCGCAGCGCGGCCACCGCCGCATCGTCTTGGCCGGCGCCGGCGAACTCGCCGAGATCGCCCAGCTCTGCGCCCTGCAGTACCCGATCGAGATCGTCGGCGTCCTCGACCCGGGCGGCGCGCGCGAGTTCCGCGGCCTCAAGGTCGCCGCCGCGCTCGCCGATCTCGACCGCTTCGATCTCGCGATCGTCACCGCGCTCAAACGGCCGCAGCGGGTCTACCGCGACCTCTGCTTGGCGCTGCCGTCCGAGCGGGTCGCAGCGCCAGCGCTGCTCAAGGTGGCGGCGGCCAACGGCGTCAAGTCGACCAAGGCTGGGGGGAGTTGAGGATGCGGTGGTACTGCGTCTACACCCAACCCCAGCTCGAACGGTGGGCCCGCACCAATCTGTGGGAGCGCGGATTCGAGGTTTATCTACCCGAGTACCGGCGGCTCCGCCGCCACGCCCGCCGAGTCGACCGAGTCGAGCGGCCGCTGTTCCCCCGCTACCTGTTCGTGCTGGCCGATCTCGCCAGCGGCGCCAGGCGTGCGATCCGCACCGCACGCGGGGTGATCGACCTGGTCGCGTTCGGCAGCGATCCGCCTGCGGTGCCCGACCCCGTCATCGCCGAGATCAAGAGCCGCGAGGGGCCCGACGGGATGGTGATGCTCGGCGAAATCACGCGCCTGAACAAGGGCGACCCGGTCCGGGTCATCGACGGCCCGCTCGCCGATCAGGTCGGAATGTTCGAGAGCGCGAACGACGAACGCCGCGTCATCGTGCTGCTCCACCTGCTGGGCGGACCGGTGCGAGCGACGATGGCGGCGGCCGCGATCGAGCGCGTGACCTGAGCCACGTCCGGCGTTAGGAGCGCGAAGCGACTTCGGTTCCGGACGCGTTGCGGACCGCGCGATAGGTCAAGCCCAAGACCAAGCCATAGACCGTCAGCGCCGCCAGCGCGAGCAGCGGTGTGTGGGGGGGGGACGCGAGCGACAGTCCGCCGGGAACCCCGACCATCGCCAGATAAACGACGAGCGATCCCGGCCACGGCGCCAGGCGCTGCAGGCGATGGTGGAGGTGGTTGCGGTCGGCCCGCATCGGCGAACGACCGCCGAGCGCACGGATCAGTATCAGGCGAAGACAGTCGATCACCGGGATCAGGAACCAGAGCGCGACCATGTCGGCGGGAAACGCCGTGAAATCGGTCCGGTAGCTGTAGATCGCGAGCAATGCGAGCAGGACGCTCAAGGCATAGGCGCCCGAATCGCCCAAGAACAGGCGCCCGCTCAGGTTGAACGGCAGGGCGACCACGAGCGCGATCCCGAGCGCCAGCAAGAGCGGCTCGAGGTGGGCCGGCGCCACCCAGTAAAGCAGCGCCGACCACACCAGCGCGAGGCCCATCACCAGACCGTTTTCGCCATCGGCCATGTTGATCGCGTTCTGGAGCCCGACGATGCAGAGGAGCGAAAATCCGGTGGCGGCGGCGCCGCCCAGGTAGATCGCTTTGGGCAGGAAACCGAAACGAAGGAACGTCACCTCGAACGCCGGCACCACTTCGAACACAATGATGCAAACGGCGATCGCGAAGGCGAGGCGCACCACCGGCCGGATGTGCTTGCGATCGTCGATGAAGCCCAGCCCGAAGAAGCCGACGATGGTGAGCGCGATGACGGCGTAGAAGGGCGCGAGGTCGGTGGTGACGCCGCGGACAATCGCGATGATCACGACCGGCACCACGATCGCGATGCCGCCGACCAGCGGGGTCTCGCCGCGGTGCATCTTGCGATGGCCGTCCGGGCGGTCGACGACCTTGAGCCAACGCCCGATCGGGGCGGCCGCGACGCACAGCGCCGCCGTCACCAACGCGAGCAAGATGTAGAGCGCTATCACCCGGGCAGTTTATCGCGCCCGCCGCCGTACTTCGAGCCCTTCGGGAGGGTCGAAGTCGAAGGAGCGTGCGTGTGCGAAAGCCGCCTTGCGGGTCCGGTCCGGGTCCGTTATCAACGCCGCCCATGATAGCGGTCGACGCGGCCTGGGCCGCCCGGGATCGTTCGCGAGTGCGGGCGTCATGACATTGCGCTCGGCCGGCGCCTTGCTCCTCAAGCTCGCGGTCTCAGCGGCGCTCATCTGGTGGGTGACGCGGGGCGTCGACCTCGACGACCTCTGGGCGCGGGTCGGGGATGCGTCGCTGCCCTGGCTTGTGGCGGTCGCAGCGCTGGCGACGGTGCAGCTTGTCGTTCTGGGCTTTCGCTGGCACGCGGTGCTCCGTTTTCAGGGGCATGCGACGAGCGCGGTCGATACGGCCCGCAACCTGATGGCCGGCATCTTCTTCAACCAGACCCTCCCTTCCGGCATCGGCGGCGATGCGGTCCGCGCCTGGCTCCTGGTCCGCCGCCAGGTTCCGCTCGGCGGTGCGGTGACGGCGGTCTTCACCGACCGCGCGACCGGCCTCATCACGCTTGTCATGGTGACTGCGATCGCGGCGCCGTTCCTGTTCCTGGATGCCGCCGTGATGGCGAGCGCCCGCGCACGCTATGTGAGCCCGTTGTTGGCCGTGCTCATTGCCGGGCTAGTGGTCTTTTATGGCGCGCTGCTGACGCTGCCGCGGCTCCCCAGGGCGGCGACAAGGTTGGGCGCCCGGGCGCAAGGCTTCTACGGCGCGGTCCGCAGCGCGCTGATCGACCGCCGCGTCGCTCCCGGGCTGATGGGCTTAAGCCTCGCCGGCCACGCCGCCGGGCTCCTGACCGTCGCCGCCAACGCCCAATTGTTCGCGGTCCCGGTCGCGCTTGGCGCTATCTTCGTGCTGGTACCGATCGCCCTCGTCGTCGCGACGCTACCGGTTTCGATCGCCGGCTGGGGGGTGCGCGAAGGCGCCTTCGTCACCGCGCTCGGGCTGGTCGGTGTGGCGGCAACCGATGCCCTGCTGCTCGGGCTCGCCACCGGCTTCGTTCAACTCGCCCAAGGGCTGGTCGGCGGCGCGTTTTGGGTGGCGGGCGGACCGCAGTTGCCGCCGGCGAGTTCGCCTGCAACGTGAGGCGATATTTGTTAGATTGCGGCCGCAGAGAGCCATGACCACGAGCGCCACCCACGAAAGTCCCGCGCACGGGCCGCCGGTGAAGCGGAGTTCCGACCGGAGCTTCGGCCTATTATTTGCCGCGGTGTTCGGCGTGATCGGCTTGTGGCCGCTATTCGATAGCGCCCCGCCTCGCTACTGGGCGTTGGGGCTCGCCGCCGCGTTTGCCGTGATCGCCTGGATTCGCCCGGCCTGGCTCCGCTTTGCCAACGACCTCTGGATCAAACTCGGTCTCGTGATGGGGCAGGTCGTCAACCCGATTGTTCTTGGACTCCTTTTCTATTTTGTCATTACCCCGTTCGGCCTCGGCGCCCGTCTGTTCGGCAAGGACTTGCTCAGGCTCCGCCGCGATCGTGGCGCCAAAAGTTACTGGATCGAACGGACGCCGCCGGGCCCAGCGCCTGAAACCATGCGCCAGCAGTTCTAGGGATCATCATGGGCAGCTTCGTTCGCGAGTTTTGGCAGTTCTTGCGCGTTCGCAAGAAATTCTGGTTGTTGCCCATCATGATCATGCTGATCGTGTTCGGCGGCCTGCTGGTTCTCGTCCAGGGCACCGCGGTCGCGCCGTTCGTCTACACGATATTCTAGGCCGGTGAGAGTCCTCGGCATCTCGGCGCTCTACCACGACAGCGCCGCCGCACTGGTCGAGGACGGCCGCATCGTCGCCGCCGCTCAGGAAGAACGCTTCACGCGCAAGAAGCACGACGCGCGCTTTCCCGAGCACGCTCTCGCCTATTGCCTCGCCGAGGGCGGGCTCAAGCTCGATCAGGTCGACTATGTCGCGTTTTACGACAAGCCGTTCCTCAAATTCGAGCGGCTGCTCGAGACCTATCTCGCGTTCGCGCCGCGCGGCTACCGCTCGTTCGCGACAGCCTTGCCGGTATGGCTGAAGGAGAAGCTCTTTCAGAAACAGTTGATTCGCGATCAGCTACGGCCGTTCGCCCCCGATTTCGATTGGGAACGGAAGCTGCTCTTTTCCGAGCACCACCAAAGCCACGCCGCGAGCGCGTTCTACCCTTCGCCGTTCGACGAAGCGGCGATCTTGACCATGGACGGCGTCGGTGAATGGACCACGACCTCGGTCGGATACGGGCGCGGCAACCATCTCGAAATCCGGCGCGAGATTCACTTTCCGCACTCGCTCGGCCTGCTTTATTCGGCGTTCACCTATTACCTGGGCTTCAAGGTCAACTCGGGCGAATACAAGGTAATGGGCCTGGCTCCCTACGGGCGGCCCACCGACGTCCAGCGTGTGCTCGATACCCTGCTCGACTTGAAGGACGATGGCACGTTCCGCTTGAACCTCGACTACTTCGACTATTGCACGGGCCTCAAGATGACGAACGGGAAGTTCGACGCCCTGTTCGGAGCACCGGCGCGGCGGCCGGATGAACTTCTGACTCAGCGCCACATGGACCTGGCGGCGACGATTCAGGCGGTGACAGAAGAGATCGTGCTGCGCCTGACCCGCTCGCTCAGCCGCGAGACCGGGGCGCGCAATCTCTGCCTCGCCGGCGGCGTCGCGCTCAACTGCGTCGCCAATGGCAAAGTCCTCCGCGACGGCAAGTTCGACGGCCTATGGATCCAGCCGGCCGCGGGCGATGCCGGCGGGGCGTTGGGCGCCGCGCTCGGCGCTTATCATCATCACCTGGGACAGGCGCGGACGGTATCCAACGGGATCGACGCCATGAGCGGATCCTACCTCGGACCGGCATACGACGATGCCGCGATCGATCGGGACCTCACCGCAGCCGGGGCCAAGTTCGAGCGGCTCGCGGAAACCGACGTCACGGAGATGACCGCGACGGCGCTGGCGGCGGGCAAAGCAGTCGGCTGGTTCCAGGGCCGGATGGAGTTCGGGCCGCGCGCTTTGGGCGCCCGCTCGATCCTGGGCGACCCGCGTTCGCCGACCATGCAGTCGGTGCTCAATTTGAAGGTCAAGTACCGCGAGTCGTTCCGGCCGTTCGCGCCGGCGGTCTCGCGCGAGGATGTCGCCGACTGGTTCGAACTCGACGGCGACAGCCCCTACATGCTGCTGGTCGCCGATGTGGTCGAACGGCGGCGCCGAAAAATGACAGCCGCGGAAGAGGCGCTGTTCGGGATCGCCAAGTTGAACGTGCCGCGCTCGGAAGTCCCGGCGGTCACCCACGTCGACTACTCGGCCCGCGTCCAGACCGTGCATCGCGAGACCAACCCGCGCTTCCACGCGCTGCTCGCGGCGTTCAAGGCCCGAACCGGCTGTCCGGTCCTCGTCAACACCAGTTTCAACGTCCGCGGCGAACCGATCGTGTGCTCGCCGACGGATGCGTTCCGCTGCTTCATGGGAACCGAGATCGAGCTGCTGGTGGTCGGTAACTGCGTCCTCAAGAAGAACGAACAGGACCCGGCGCTCAAGCGCGACCACAAGGGTGGATTCGAGCTCGATTGAGCGGGAGTCATGGACCACCTCGACACCCTCGAAAGCCAGAGCATCTACATCCTGCGCGAGGCCTTCAATCGGCTCGACCGCATCGCCATGCTGTGGTCGCTCGGCAAAGATTCGAACTGCATGGTGTGGCTCGCCAAGAAGGCGTTCTTTGGCCACGTGCCGTTCCCGGTCATGCATATCGATACCGGAAAGAAATTTCCGGAGATGTACGCCTTCCGCGAGCGCTACGCCAGGGAGTGGCAGCTCGATCTGATCGTCGGCGACTGCCCGCCGGTCGAAGCGATCGACCCCTCGCTCCCGCCCGCCGCGCGCTCGGCGGCGCGCAAAACCGAAGGCCTGAAGCGGATGATCGCGGCTAAGGGCTTCACTGGCATCATCGCCGGCATCCGGCGCGACGAGCAGGCGACGCGGGCCAAGGAGCGCGTGTTCAGCCCGCGGGGGACCAGCGGTGCGTGGAACTTCCGCGACCAGCCGCCCGAGTTCTGGGACCAGTTCAATACGACGTTCGCGCCCAGCACCCACGTCCGCGTGCATCCCCTCCTCCATTGGACCGAACTCGACATCTGGCGCTACACCAAGCGCGAGGGCATTCCGACCATCGATCTTTATTTCGCCAAGAACGGCAAGCGCTACCGGTCGTTGGGCGATCGGGACATCACCAACCCGATCGCGAGCGGCGCGGCGACGCTCGATCAAGTGATCGCCGAGCTCGAGACCACGCGGGTGCCCGAGCGCGCGGGCCGCGCCATGGACCACGAGGCCGAGGACGCCTTCGAGCGACTCCGCACCGACGGCTATATGTGAGCGCGGCAATGACCGCCCCCGCCGCCGCTCTCGCGCCGCTCCGGGTCGTGTTCGTCGGCCACGTCGATCACGGCAAGTCGACGCTAGTCGGGCGGCTGATCGCCGAGACCGGCTCGCTCGCCGACGGCAAGGTCGAGCAGATCCGCGCCCAGTGCGCGCGGCGCGGCATGCCGTTCGAATGGTCGTTCCTCCTGGACGCGCTCCAGGCTGAGCGCGATCAGGGCATCACCATCGACACCACGCAGATCTGGATCAAAACGGCGCAACGCGGCTACGTCATCATCGACGCGCCGGGGCACAAGGAGTTCTTGAAGAACATGGTGACCGGCGCGGCTTCGGCCGACGCCGCGATCCTCGTCATCGACGCAGCCGAGGGGGTGCAGGAGCAGTCGCGCCGGCACGGCTACCTGCTGCACTTGCTCGGCGTTCGCCAGGTCGCAGTCGCTGTCAACAAGATGGACCTGATCGGCTACGACCGCATCCGTTTCGCGGCGATCGAGTGCGAGATCCGCACCTACCTCGCGGAGTTGGGCGTCGACCCGACTGCGGTGATCCCAGTATCCGGTCGCGAGGGCGACAACCTGACGGCGGCGGCCGTAACGATGCCGTGGCACCTGGGTCCCGCGCTCACCGCCGCGCTCGACCGATTCGCGGCGGCGGCACCGGCGCCGGACCTCCCGCTCCGATTCCCGATCCAGGACGTCTACAAGTTCGACGAGCGCCGGATACTCGCCGGGCGCGTCGAAAGCGGGCGACTTGCGGTCGGCGATACGCTGCTGTTCTCACCGTCGAACAAGACCGCGCGGGTCAAGTCGATCGAAGCGTGGCGCGTGCTGACGCCGCCGGCGGAAGCGCGCGCCGGCCATTCGATCGGGATCACGATCGATCAGCCGCTCTTCATCGAACGCGGCGAGTGGGCGAGCCATGCAACCGACGCGCCGATCGAGACCGATGTCTGCCGTGCCAAGGTTTTTTGGTTGGGGCGGCATCCGCTCGCCAAGGGGAACGGGTACACGATCAAGCTCGCAACCAGCGAAGTGCGGGCGACGGTCCAGTCGATCGAGCGGGTGATCGATGCGACCAGCTTGACGCCGCGGCCAGGGACGACGGTCGAACGGAATGAGGTCGCCGAAGTGACGCTCCGATTCCCCGGGCTGGTCGCGCTCGACGATTTCACCCGCTTGCCACGGACCGGGCGGTTCGTGATGGTCGAGGGCTACGACATCGCCGGCGGCGGCATCCTCAGCATGGACGCCTATGCGGACCAGCGCGCGCTCGTGACCAAGCGAGCAACCAACGTCGAGCGGGTCGAGCACCGCGTGACGGCGTCTGAGCGTGCCAAACGGAACGGTCACGCTGGGACGGTAGTGTGGCTGACCGGGCTCTCGGGCTCGGGCAAGACGACGATCGCGATCGAACTCGAGCGGCGCCTGTTCGACCTGAGTTATCTAGTCTACGTGCTCGATGGCGACAACCTGCGCCACGGCCTCAACGCCGACTTGGGTTTCAGCCCGGAAGAGCGCGCCGAGAACATCCGGCGCGTCGGCGAGGTCGCGGCACTGATGGCGCGGGCGGGGTTCATCGTCGTCACCGCATTCATCTCGCCCTACCGGTCGGATCGTGAGCGGGCGCGGCGCGCAGCCGGCGGCAACTTCCACGAGGTCTACGTCAAGGCGAGCTTGGCCGTGTGCGAGAGCCGCGACCCCAAAGGGCTCTATCGGCGCGCGCGCGCTGGCGAAATCGCCGACTTCACTGGCGTCTCGGCACCGTACGAAGAGCCGGAAACGCCAGAACTTCTAGTAGATACTGAAATGCAGAATGTCGCGATGTCGGTCGACGCCGTGGTCCGCTACTTGAGACAGGGGTTTCGTGCAGTGTAAGGACGGAGCGTTTTCGCCCGCCTGCCAGGCAGGTGGAGCCCATACGCTGCTTTTGTAGGCCAAGACTGGCGCCCACGAGAAAAGGGCGGCGGTTGGGTCACCGGTGACATCATGTGCGGATTAGCGGGTTTGTTGGACGTACGCGGCAAGTCAGGAAGGGCCGATCTCGCCGCGACTGTCGCCACAATGGCCGGCGTTCTCGCACACCGCGGACCCGACGATGACGGTGTGTGGCTGGATCCAAGTGCCGTCCTCGCGTTTGGTCACCGCCGCCTCTCGATCATCGACTTGTCCACAGTGGGACGCCAACCGATGGTGTCCGCCGACGGGCGCCTGGTGCTGGTCTACAACGGCTGCGTCTACAACTTCGCGGAGCTTCGCGCGGAGCTTGAAGGCGCCGGCCGGCGTTTTCGCAGCTGCTCCGATACCGAAGTTATTCTTGAAGCGATGGCCGCCTGGGGGATCGAGCGCGCAGTCAAGCGTTTTGTCGGCATGTTCGCCTTTGCGGTCTGGGACACTGCCAGTCGGCGGCTTTCGTTGTGCCGCGACCGCCTCGGTATCAAGCCGCTGCACTACGGCTTTGTCGGAGGATCGTTCGTGTTCGCTTCCGAGCTTCGGGCCTTCGAAGCGCATCCGGACTTCGTCGCGGCGATTGATCGTGATGCCCTCGCGCTCTACGTCACGCGCGGTTGCGTGCCGGCGCCGCGTACCATTTACCGGGGTATTTACAAGCTACCGCCCGGCACTATCCTGACGTTTGACGCCAACCAGTCAGAACCGTCGGAGCCACAACCCTATTGGACGCTGCGGGATGCCGCCGAGTGCGGCGTCAACTCGCCGTATCGCGGTTCCGCCGAAGACGCATCGCGGGAACTCGAAGAGTTGCTGCAGGAAGCCATTCGCTGTCGCCTTGTCGCCGACGTTCCGTTGGGCGTGCTGTTGTCCGGCGGCATTGACTCTAGTCTCATCGCCTCGTTGGTGGCAGCAACCGCGGCAAGGACCAAAACGTTCACCGTCGGCTTCTTCGATCAACGCTATGACGAGGCTGAAGACGCAAAGAAAATCGCCCGTTACCTTGGGACTGAACATCACGAAGTGCATGTCACGGCGAACGACTTTCGGGCCTTGATCCCGCAGTTGCCGCAGATCTACGACGAGCCGTTCGCTGATTCTTCGCAAATTCCTACCTACATGGTGGCACAACTCGCACGCAGCGCTGTCAAAGTAACCCTGACGGGTGACGGCGGCGACGAGATGTTCGGCGGCTACGCGCGATACCTGTGGACCAACATCATCGGCAAGTCCGCGCGCGCGCTGCCGATGTGGTTGCGCCGATTCGTTGCCCACAGCTTGACGCGCGTGAGCGCGGCGGAATGGGATCGGTTGATCGCCCACCTGCCGATCTCCGAGCGGGTGCGCACGCCCGGTCGCAGGCTACACAAGCTGGCCGCGGTACTCGATCCGCTCGACCCACCGCACCTCTACGGTCATCTCGTAAGCCATTGGCCGCAAAACCGTAAGGTCGTCCTCGACGGCAATGAACCGCCGACCGTGGTCACGGAGCCGACGCTATGGCCGCACGTCGACAATTTTATCGACCAGATGATGTATCTGGACGCCATGACGTATCTGCCCGACGACATCTTGACCAAGATCGATCGGGCGACCATGGCGGTCGGAATCGAGGCGCGAATGCCGTTTCTCGATCACCGGCTCGTCGAGTTCGCCTGGCGGCTTCCGACTCAAATGAAGATTGCCGGCGGCAAGGGTAAGCTGCCGCTGCGGCGGATCCTCTATCGGCACGTGCCTCGGGCTCTCGTCGATCGCCCGAAAGCGGGTTTTGCCATACCGCTCGCGGAATGGCTGCGCGAACCGCCGCTGCGCGATTGGGTCGAGTCGCTGCTGCAGCGCGACCGTCTCGAAGGCGAGGGCTTTTTCGATACCCACATCGTCCGCACGATATGGGACGATCACATCTCGAGCCGGCACGATCGACACTACGAGCTATGGGACATTTTGATGTTCCAGGCGTGGTTGGATAATAAGCAACGTTCACGCCCGATGGGTGTCCATTGATCGAACGTCGGAGGGCCCGGCGCATCCGAATAGCGTTCCTGATCTACCGGCTCCAGACCGGTGGTGCCGAGGTACAGATGTCGTTGCTCGCACGGCACCTCGACCGCGCGCGTTTCGAGCCGGTGGTAGTCAGCCTGCATAGCGGCGGCTCGATGGCATCGGTGTTCGACGACAGCGACATCCGAGTGCTCAGTGCCGCGAAGGAAGGTCGCCGCGACATCGTTGGCTTCGTAAGCCGCTTGCGCCGCCTCCTGCGGCAGGCACAAGCGGATGTTGTCTATTCGTTCACCGACTATCCTAACGTCCTGAATGAAGTGCTGCGTTTTTTGGGCGGCGGTTACCGTACGGTTTGGGGCCTGCGTGCGTCGGACAACAAACCGGCGACACAGGATTTCGTTTGGCGAACGATCTTAACCGCAAGCCGCCCGCTCTCGTGGACGGCAGATCTGCTGATCAGCAATTCCGATGCCGGCCGGGCATACTATGTGGACCTCGGCTATCCGCGCGGGAGAATCCACGTGATTCCAAACGGCATCGACACGCAGCGCTTCTCGCCCGATCCGGCTATGCGTGAGCGGCTGCGGGCCGATTGGGGCGTCGGCAACAAGCTGGTATTTGGTTTCGTTGGCCGGCTCCACCCCAAGAAGGGCGTCGGGACCTTCCTCGAGGCGGCGCGGGCTACCGCGGACAAGCATCCCGACAGCCATTTCGTGATTGCCGGCGAAGACAGCGACACCTACGGGAGCAGGATGCGAGCGGTCGCGGCGCCGTTGATCGAGGAACGCAGGTTGACCTGGCTCGGCGAGCGACGCGACGTCAACGCCATCATGACCGCGTTGGACGTATTCACCTTGACCTCGACGTACGGTGAGGGCTTCCCCAATGTGCTGGGCGAGGCGATGGCGGCCGAGCTTCCCGTACTGGCTACCGACGTCGGCGATGCAGCCGCGGTGCTGGGCGAGGCGTCCTGGCTCGTGAAGCGAGACGATGCCGCGTCGGTTCAAGCGCGCTGGGATTCGGTGCTTGCGATGCCGCCAGCGGGTCGCGCCGAGCTTGGGAGCCGCAATCGCCGCCGCATTGTCGAGCACTATTCGCTCAAGCGTATGGTCGACCAATCGTCGGCACTGATCAGCGACCTTGTCTTAGGCGATCGCTAACCGAGGTACACACGCTTGCTATGCAGAGGGACTTGGCTAATGACTAAGGGGAAGCAGAAACCGCCGTGCTCGAGCGTACCGACAACAAGCTGCACGCACGGGCGAAAATCTCGAAATCGACTTTTGTGCCGAACGCCAGGGAGGGGCTCGTGAGTATGATAGCCTGGACCGCCGCGGCGATTGCTAGCGGAGCGGTGTGGTTTCTTCGCCCGCAGATTGGCCTGGACGTATTGGGAAACGAAGTCGGTATCCTATTTTGCTTTCTCGCTGGCACCTTTGCCTTCTACGTTGCGAAGTTGATCGGATTCGCAGTGACACGCTTAGGTAACCGGCAAGGCAGTGCGCAGGCGAGCTAGGGTGCGGATCGTCGGTTGTTACCTTCAAGATTCCGAAGGACCGTATCAGCCACGACGCCGTAACCGAGCGGCGAGTAGTGTCCACCACGCTGCACATAGCTGTTGAGCTGCCGCCAGTCCGGGTGGGCGACGAAGGCCGGAGTCACGTCGATCAGCGGCAGATCAGCCTTGGCGACGACGTCTTTGACTAAAGTTTCGATCTGGCGATACTCAGGCGTCGGACCATCGATATCACGACCACGCCGCCACGCCGGCAGATAGACGACATAGAGTTCGCCGCCCCACGATGCGACCTCACGTTTGGCGTGCTGGAAAACCTGCAGCAGAAGATCGGGATAGAGTTCGGGTGGCTTCGGACGTTTTCGCGACTCGACATAGAACGAGCGGATACCCAACAAGTTGCGAACATTGCCGAGCAGGGGTGCTCGGGCGTAGTTGCGTTCTTTCGCCCGGGCCATCGCGGCCGTTTCCGCCTGCGGGCGCAATTCGGTGACGACCTGCTTCATCAAGCGATCGAGGCCAGGTTGAAGTCGGATCAGCCCCTGCTCATAACCGGCCTCGAGATAGCGCATTAGAATCGGCGTATCGCGTTCGCTGTCGAGGTTGGCCATGTCGTTGCCCTCGAAGAAGAACCAGAGGACCCTCTTAGGCCGCAGGTACTTGCCATACTCGATGAGCGCTGCGTAGGTCGCGAGGGGGCCGGCGGCGGTATAGCCAAGATTGACGGTAGTCGGGAAACGTTCAGCGATGCGCCCTGCAAAATGCTGCTCTCGCGGCGTGCAGTTTCCCAGGGTGAACGAATCGCCGAGCAATACGACATCCACGGTGCCCGGCTTCCATAACCCAGGCGGGTTGTTGAAACCGTGCTGGTCCGACTTGTAGATGAGCCATGGACCATACTCGTTGCAGACGACAGTAGTAACGTTGGAGATGCCGGCCAGAGGAAAAACGGTCTGCTCGCCGACGCGCAACGTCGATTCCCATAGGCCCGCGGCGTTTCGCCGCATCCCCAGCCACGGATAAAAATGCGGATAGGCTTCCACCCCTTGACGCTCGAGATCGAGGATCACCTCGATCTGCGAGCGGCCGTCGGGCGGCAATCCGCGCGCTTTCGCCGCTTCGACAGCCAACTCCTCGCGGGTATTTTCCCGCGAGATCAAATAAATTTCGGCCAGGACCAGCGCGCAACCCAAACTGACGAGCGCGGCGGTGAGACCACTCCGCACCTCAGCCGGAAGGCGTACGGCCCCCCACAGCGCCACCCCGATCACAAATGGCAGGCCGACGAAGAAGATCAGCGGCTCGGGGCCTGGTGCGCTGTCGCCGAGACGCGAAAGCGAATATCCCGCAACTGCCAAGCAAGCAGACCCCGCGATGGCAAGAAACGCCCGCGTCATCGAAAAAGCCCGCACGAATCGCTCACCCCTCTAGCATCCGCCCCTGTTCGCGCCGCAGGTATAACGCTTGGGTAAACGGGTAGTTACGGTCACGTCCCCGATAGGCGTCGGTGTGCTCGAGCGTGTTCAAACAACATGGGTCTCGGTAGGAGTGCGATGCGAAGTACGCGACCAGTCGATTGCGGCCATGGACGTAAACCTGTCCTTTCCAGCGCGCCGACCGCCCACCAAGCTGTTCGGCGAAGCTCACTCGTCGGCCCGACATTGGTGCCACCCGTAAACGAGGGCGCTCGTCGCGGCCTTCGAATTCGAAGGTTGCGACTGCCGGACGCTCGAACGGATTGATCAACATGAACGAGCAATCGATATCGGCCGCGGCGTCGACTTCGCAAGCAGGGTAGCCCTCCACCCAAATCCCGTAGGCGGCGATCTGGTTGATGGTCACCGGATCCGAGAACTTCAACGTGTTGTCGAGAAAGCAGGTCTTGCGCCCGGGTGCCGAGAAGACGGTGTAATACGAGGGCTGCTGATTGCTGCGGAACGTGGTCTGATCTATCGGCGTAATGCGCGTCTCGAGGTACTCGATATCGGCTCCCGATATCCAAGCGTTGCCTTCCGCACCGATCGAGTCGAAGCGTAGAGCCCTGGGATCTGTCCACTCTCCGTTGTGGAGACGAATGACGGCCTCAGATGTGGACTTGACACGCCCGCCGCCACAAATCTCGAACCTTACCGCCAACTCGGCATCAGAAGCCTCGATCAATTGCCGCAGGGTGGCCGCGGGCAGGAACTGCGCCAAACGATACCCCGGGGGCGCCGCGAGCGTGATGTTCGGTACGAGATAGTGATAACTCGCCACTGGGGTTTCCGGTGTCCTTGTCCTAAATGTGATCCGCCGAAATCCGCGTGAGGCCGTCAGCGGCGACCAACAGCAACCGCCGAACCAGGGCGTCGGCGCGCGAGTGCAAAGCGAAGTAGCCGGCGGCCCCAGGTTCTGGCCGCGTGAGCGGCAATTCAAATATGTCCGCTCCCAGCGGCGGCAAGCTTCGCGTGTAGGTGCAGGCTCGATCGCTGTTCACGCCAAGCGGTTCTATCTCTATCGTCGTTCCTACGGCGCGGTTCTTGACGTTCAGGTGAACCAAGAATTGCCGCTCGGGCGGTTCCGAGTTCCAGCGGGCGGTGACGAAGTGGCTTTCCGGTCCGTTCGCGCGCTGGGTATGCAGCGCTGTCACCGCCGAGGGAGTGACGATCTTGAAGTGCGGCCGCGAACTTCCCATACAGCCGGCGCCTACAGAGTCCATGAAAATCCAGCAACTGCCGACGGCAAGACCGCGCGATCCACCATTCGCTTTCACTGGCATTCCGGCCGAAACGTCGAGGTCGAGGCGTGCCCCGGGAGCCACCGAGTATGAACTTTCACTGAATACTTGCCCGTCGGCGTCGCGGCACCGCACACGAACCCTCTGTGTCGCGCTCCGATTACCGATGGCGTCCGGGTAGTTGTTGGACAACGACACGACGGTGGTCACGCCAGGACCCACGACAATGGGGGCGATCTCGACCCGCGGCATGGAAAGCGGCGGCAGGACCGAATCAACGAACGCGTACGCGGCGCGTTTGTAACGTTGCCACGTCGTGCCCGCTCTTCGCTCAACGAGGTAGCGCGAGCCCTTCTCCTCCATGCTCTGAATCGAACCGCGACCCTTGCTGGCTTCGTAAAACTGCGCCTCGGCATTGAGCAAACAAGCGGTGCACCGCCGCCCGACCTTGAGGCTGGCGCAGATGGCATCGAAATCGAGGTTCGGCGCGCCGGCAACGGCGCGGGCGAACGCTTCGTACGTGACGCCCTCGTCGCAGTAGCAAAGCAAATCGTCGCCTCGACGCGGCTGCTCTTTTTCACTTTCCACGGAGTGCACGCCCACTATATTTCTGCCGTCCCGCCCAGTGAAGCTTGGCCGTAATAGCATAGGGCTTCCACCCCATCCACACCGCCGGACCGCACGCCTCCCGTGACGGCGCGTCGATCGCTGGTTGAAGCACAGCGGCGCGCTTGACTCGCGGACGGCGCTCTTATATCTACGTGCAATAGAACCTCTGGCGCCCACCCGGAGTGCGGCAGCGTGCCTTAGGTTCTTCACTTCAAGCCGATCTCAAAACAGATGTGCGGTATAGCCGGCGTGGTCGGTTGGCGCGCGCCTTCGACGGCTCGCGTGAGTGAAACGTTACGTGTCCTCGGACGGCGCGGCCCCGATGGCAACGGCCACTATTTTGGGCAAATCGGTGATGCGCACGTGGCGCTTTTGCATACGCGGCTGGCCATCATCGACCTCGACCCGCGTTCCGCCCAGCCTTTTGCCGCTGACGACTGCGTGCTGGTCTTCAACGGCGAGATCTATAACTACGTCGAGCTTCGCGATGAGCTGATCGCCAGCGGCCACCGTTTCCGCACTGCCTCGGACACCGAGACGATTATCAAGGCGTATCGCGAGTACGGCGATGAGTTTCTCGACCGGCTCGACGGGATGTGGGCATTCGCCCTGTTCGACAAGCGACGGCAGGAGCTGCTGTTGAGCCGCGATCGCTTCGGGGAAAAGCCGCTGTATTACGCGCTATGGGAGGGCGAACTCTTCTTCGCTTCGGAGCCTAAGGCGCTGACCGCCCTAAGTGGACGCTTCCCGGAAGTCGACGAGGACCAGGTCCGCCGTTACCTCGTTAACGGCTATCGCGCCCTTTACAAAAACAAGCGCACGTTCTTTTCCGACGTGCAAGAGTTCCCGGCGGCAGGCTGGTGTCGGCTACGCTCGCCAGGACTGCCGAATCCGCATCGCTACTGGCAGCTCGCCTACCGACCGGAGTCGATGACCGCCGCGCAAGCCGCGGAAGGCACGCAAGAGCGTTTGTGCCAAGCGATGAAAACCCGGCTACGTGCCGACGTGCCGGTGGCCTTCTGCCTCAGCGGCGGGGTGGACTCCACGGCGCTCGCCTGCTTCGCTGCCAAAGGGCTGGGCCGCGAGGTGAGCGCCTTCACAGTGGTAGATCGCGACGAGCGCTACAACGAGACGGCCAACGTGACGGCGACCGTTGCCCATATCAACTGCCGGCATTTCATCGCCCCGACACATACGAGCGGCTTCTTCGAACGTATGGCCGACTTGGTCGGCTACCATGACATGCCGGTCGCCACCATCTCCTACTACGTTCATTCCGCACTTTCGGAAGCGATCGCAGCCAACGGCTACAAGGTCGTGGTTTCCGGGACCGCTGCCGACGAATTATTCACCGGTTACTACGACCACTATGGGTTTTGGCTGGCGGAAATGAAGGACCGGCCCGAATTCGAACGCTATGTCGCCGAATGGCGGGCAAGCTACGGCGCGTATGTCACCAATCCCTTGCTTCGCGATCCGTTGACTTTTGCGAGGAATCCGACGGCTCGAGGCCATATCTATCTCGACCGTGGCATCTTCAACGAGATTCTTACCGAACCGTTCAACGAGGACTTCGAAGAGGAGCGTTTCGCCGACTGCCTGCTGCGCAACCGCATGATGAATGAGCTGTCGCGCGAGGTCGTGCCCGTCCTGTTGCATGAGGACGACTTGAACTCGATGCGGTACTCGATCGAGAATCGCTCCCCTTATCTCGACCGCTCGTTGGTCGAGTTCGCCTATTCGATTCCGACGGAGCACCTCGTGAAAGACGGCTTTACCAAGTGGCCGCTCCGGAAAGCAGCGGCCGATTTCGCGCCGCCCATCGTGTTGGCCGACAAGCGCAAGCGCGGCTTCAATGCTTCGATCGAATCGGTACTCGACCGCAACGACCCGGCGACCTTGGAGCGGCTGCTGGCGCCCGGTCCGATTTTCGATCTAGTGGATCGGCGCGCTTTCACGGCGTTCCTGCAGCGGGACATGAGTACCAACAGCTTCAGCAAGTTCCTGTTCAGCTTCGTTTCGGCGCGGCTGTTCCTTGAGTCCGAACTCGCTCTCGGAACCACGCGGCAAGCGGCGTGACCCACGTCGGCATTATCGACTATGGGCTCGGCAATCTCGCCTCGGTATCCGGCGCCGTCGAACATCTCGGACATCGAGCGACGGTGACTTCATTACCCGACGCCCTGGCCGAGACCGACAAGCTGATCCTGCCAGGCGTGGGCGCGTTCGGCGATGGCATGCACAACCTGGATCGCCGGGGCTTGATCGAACCGCTCACTCGCATGGTCCGCGACCAAGGAAAGCCGATCCTTGGCATCTGCCTCGGGTTTCAGCTACTCTGTCGGCAAAGCGAGGAGTTTGGCCACCACGCCGGGCTGTGTTGGGTCGACGGCTCCGTGCACCGGTTTCAACTCGATGACCCGACGTTGCGCATTCCTCACGTGGGATGGAACCAGTGCCACTGGACGCGCGCCGGCGTGCTGTTTGCCGGCATCCCGCAAGACGCTCTCTTCTACTTCGTCCACAGCTACTACATGCAATGTCCCGACGACAATACCGTGTCCGCCTATTGCGACTACGGCCGGCGTTTCGTGGCAGCACTCGAGAAAGACAATATTTTCGCGACCCAGTTTCACCCGGAGAAAAGCCAAATTCACGGCCTGACTCTCCTGCGTAACTTTCTGGAGCGCGCCTGATCGATGCAGCTTTTTGGCAGGGATTTATCGCGTGACGTCGCGATCATCGCCGAGATCGGCGTCAATCACGAGGGCGACAAGGTGGCGGCTAGTCGGCTGATAGAGCTTGCTGCGGCATCAGGCGCCGATGCGGTCAAGTTCCAGACCTACACGCCCGAACGCTTCGTCGCCGCCAACGACGCCGAGCGTCTCGCACGGGTCACGCGTTTTGCGCTCGATTCAGCGGCGCTACGCCAGCTCGCGCGCGAGGCCGAGCAAGCCGGCGTCGTGCTCTTCTCGACCGCAGTGACCGAGGACACGGTTCCGTTCCTCGCCGAGTTTTGCCCTGCGATCAAGATCGCAAGCGGAGACCTTACGTTCGAACCCGTCATCCGGGCCGCCGCTGCAACCGGCAAGCCACTCATCATTTCCACCGGAATCGGCTCCATCGATGAGGTAGATCGAGCAGTTTCGTGGGTGCGCGACGAAGTCGGCGAATCCGCGTTGGCGAGCCGCCTCGTGCTCATGCACTGCGTCTCGGCCTACCCCACCCCCATCGAGCAGGCCAACGTCCTGAGCGTGCCGTTCATGGCGCAGCGGTACGGCCTGACGATCGGCTTTTCGAACCACGTCATCGGCGCCGAGGCATGTTTTGCGGCCGTTGCCGTCGGCGCCCGCGTGGTCGAGGTGCATTTCACCGACAGCAAGGTCGATCGCACGTTTCGCGATCACGCCCTGTCGTTCGAGCCCGCGGATTTTACCGAGCTCGTTCGGGCAGTGCGCCGGGTCGCCGCCAGCCTCGGCACCCACGATAAGCGGCCCCAGGACTGCGAAAGCCCACTGCGCGCGGCGACCCGCAAGGGCATCGTTGCTGCCCGCGATCTGCCGGTCGGGGCGGTTCTCGGGCGCGACGATCTCATGTTTGCCCGCCCGGCGACCGAGTTCGCGGCCCACGAGACTTCGGCGGTGGTGGGCCGCACCCTGCAAGTCGCCCTCAAACGCGGCCAGACCATTCCCCGTCAGGGCATAAGCTAGGTCCGCTCCCGCGTGCTACGCAAACGCCTGGTCACCGTGTTGACGTTCAATAACGGCGTCCTGTTTCGCACCAAGCTGTTCCAGCCCGATTACCGTTACACGCTCAACTTCGTGGATGCGTGGTCGATCGACGAGATCGTCGTCCTCGACGTCACCCGGCCGGGCGAGGGCGACAGGGAAAACTTTCTGTCTGTTATCAGCGGCTTTGCTCGCCGATGCTTTGTTCCGCTCGCAGCAGGCGGTGGCATCCGCACCTTGGACGACGTCCGACGGTTCATGGCCGTGGGTGCCGACAAAGTCGTGGTTAACACTGGCGCGATCGAACGTCCCCAATTCATCACCGAGATCGCCCGGCTGTACGGTTCGCAATGCGTGGTGCTATCGATCGATGCCCGCAAAGTGGGGAAACGGTACGAGGTGTTCTCCACGTTCGCGACTCGCGCGACCGGTAAGGAAGTCGGCGCATGGGCGCAGGAAGCGGAATCGCTCGGCGCTGGCGAGATTCTGTTGACGGCGATTGAGCGCGACGGTTTTCTGCAAGGCTTCGACCTCGAACTGTGTCGGCTGGTGAGCGAGGCTGTCAGAGTGCCCGTCTTGGTGCTCGGGGGCGCCGGCAATTGGCAGCACATGGTCGATGCGTTCCGAATTGGCGGCGCCTCCGCCGCATGCACGCAGAATATCTATCACTTCACCGAAGCGAGCATTCGCAGTGCCAAGGCGTATCTTGCCAAGGCCGGGATTGAAGTGCGGGCGTAGGATCGGCGACACGGGCAACCAGTCGTGGAACAAATGGCAAGCCTCGATAAGGGAGATCGCGATCGAGCGACCCGGGTTCGCTATTGCCGTCGTTGCCTGATGCCCAGCACTCGCCCCCGGATGCAGTTCAGCGAAAACGGCATCTGCAGTGCGTGCGTCTACGCCGAAAACAAGAAGGTGATCGACTGGGATGCGCGGCGCCAGGAGTTCCTGCAGATCATCAAGCAATTCCGCGGCACTCACGGTCCCTATGACTGCCTCGTACCATGGAGCGGCGGCAAGGACTCCAGTGCTATCGCGCATCGACTCAAATTCGAGTTCGGCCTCAACCCGCTGCTGGTGACGTTTTCACCGCTTATTCCGAACGAGGTCGGGGCGCATAACCGAGAGGAGCTCCTAAAGCTCGGGTTTGATCAGGTCATGGCGCGACCCAATCAAGCGGTGTCTCGGCACTTGGCACGGCGGTTCTTTGTCGAACGTGGCAATCCGAAGGTCCATTGGGACGCAGGCATCAATACCTTCCCGGTCCAG
>VGES01000049.1 GCA_016869765.1 Alphaproteobacteria bacterium | reverse complement strand
AAGGGAATCCCCGCCGATTCAACCTTTCAAAAACGCGCTCTAGTAGTACTGATGAGCACCTGATGCGTTTTCTGGTTGTAGTCGTTTCCTCGATCAACTCTTGGAGTGGGACATGCAGCCGAAAAGAACGTGGATTCTGGCGAGAGCTTCGCGCCACGCCATACGGCGTTTCGTCGGGAACGTAATCGCCGCTGTGCTTGGAGCCGCTTGGCTGTTTGTCGGCGATGCCACGGGACAGAGCCTCGACTCCGTACCAACGGGATCCTCGATTTCCGGGAACGTGCGGTTTTTGGATACGCAGGTGCCACTTCCGCCGGGAGACTGGATCGTCGTGAGTCGAAGCTTGGGAGACGCAAGAACAGGGCCCGGTAACACACTTGGAATTCAGATAGTCACCGTAAACCTCGCTCAACTTGAAAATGGGCGCGTCGCTCGTCTTATCAAGGCGATCACAAACAGGGGGAACGCTAGCGCCGCCGGATGGGCGCGCGACCGAACTATTTGTGATCGATCTGACCTGTACCACGCCCAAAGCGACAAGAACTACAACTCGTTGGAGGTCGATTGCTGGACAGTCACCCATGTCGTGATGACCTTACCGAACAACGCCATCGAAGCGGATGCCCAGCTATTCCAATGGAGCGACGACAAGGGCAGGCCAGGCACAATGGTTGGGAATCGATTCTTCGTGGTGCGAGGATCGACGTTCTTGAATGTGTCCTATTACGAAAATCCTGAACTCAAGGGGTTCGAAGGCACGGAGGTGCCTTTCGCGTCGAATCCCTGGCACAAGGATTTTCTTCGCGGCGACCGACGGAAAATCGACTACCTCGACCAGGCCAAGAAGGACGGGGAACAGCTGTTCGCCCTTGTGAAATTTGGGGTCATGCGACGGCTCCCGGTTTCCACTGGTCCCGCCACTAGGCCGAGTGCTCAGCAGGCCCCTGCCGGCGGCCCCGCAACACAAGCGGTCGAACAAAGGCTCCAGACGCTGAAAGACCTCGTGCAGCGTGGGCTGATAACGGAAGAAGAAGCCGCCAATCGCAGAGCGGCGATTCTGAAGGATATGTGAATCCCTATGAGACCAGCACGAAGCTGCGTGCTGGTCTACTCGGTGATCCGGATAAACTAGGTTGGGAACGCTCAGCGAATTCGGGACGGAGTCACTCGGCGATCCCGGTGAGTTCATTGAGCTTTGTAGGCAGTTTGATCGCGACCCCTGGCACGCTTGTGGGCAGGACTGGAAGGTCCGATCGTTCTCAGTCGATCTCGGCCTACTTTTGGGCGGCGACGAGTAATGAAAAACCTGTGTCGTCCGGCGCCAAACTATCTGTCGCGCCACACAAGCTGTTGCCTGTGTCTCCGGGCCGGACAGTCGGGCAGTGGTGCGCCCGGCGGGATTTGAACCCACGACCCCAGGATTAGGAATCCTGTGCTCTATCCAGCTGAGCTACGGGCGCCCTCGACCCTTCTAGGGGCGCCCCATAGGGGCGTCAATCGGGGCGCCGTTGGCGACGTCAAACGAGGCGGCGGGCTTCCCGAAGCATGCCCCGTGTTGTTGCGCCGGATCAGGGCAGAAGGCCGCTCAACGCGCTCAGCGAAACCGAGTAGGTCGCTGCCAATCCGTTCGTTCCCGGGTTGCGATCGGCCAGCCCGGCGTTGGACAGGTGGTAGAACGAGAGGCCCACGTGCTGCGAGGCCGTCAGCCGGTACGAGATTTCGGCTTGTGGTTTGAACTCGACGCGATGCCCGAGGTCCTTGCCGCTGCCCTCTCCGTACACGCCGACAGCGATGCTCGGGGTGAAGTACCATTTTTCCTTGATTGGAACGTCGATGTAGGCGCCGACATAGCCGTAGGCTGCGCCGTCGCTCGTCGCGAGAGCGCCCGCGAGCGGCGCGATCTGCCAAAAGAGCGGCTGGCTCCCGCGCCATTCCAGAGATCCGGTGAGAGCGCTGTCGCTCCCGCTGCCAACCCCGATTACGCCGAGGTTGGCGACAATCCGCGCGCTTTTGCGCTCCTGCGCTTCGGCGGCCGCGGCCGTCAACAGCAATACGGCGGCAAGAGCCGCCCTAGGCCCAATGGACACGTCTCGATTCCCCCTACGACGGACTTAGTTTAACCCCTACCCCTATGTGCCTGATTCGCGCCGAGAATGCCAGGGGGAACTCGGGGACCGCTTGGCGGGTGCCGGGGGGCGGCCTAGCATCGGCCGGTGTTCCGACGATCGTTCCTGGCCGCGATCCTGGCGTGTGTCCTTCCGTGGTCGATTGCGGCGCCTGCGGAAGAGCTCCAGCGACAGGGCCTCGTCGTCGAGGTTACGGATGGCGACACTGTGGTGCTCGACGGCGGGCGGGTCGTTCGTCTCGTCGGATTGCAGGCTCCGAAACTCTCGCTTGGGCGTGCGCGCGTTCCCGATCAGCCGCTGTCGCCGGAGGCGAAGGTGGCGCTCGAAAACCTCGTGCTTGGGCGAGGCGTCGAACTCTGGTTCGGTGGTGAGCGGGTGGATCGCTACGGGCGCTATCTCGCCCATCTGTCTCGCGACGACGGTTTGTGGGTGCAAGGCGAAATGCTACGGCAGGGGTTCGCCCGTGTGTACACGTTCAGCGACAACCGTGCGCGAGCCTCGGAGATGCTTGCTCGCGAACACGAGGCGCGCCAGGACCGTCGTGGGATTTGGCGAAACGAGTTCTATCGAATCCGCGATCACGCGGAGGCGCATCGCTATGTCGGACGCTACGAATTGATCGAGGGGCGAGTGGTCGACGTATCGATCGCCAATCGGCGCACGTACGTCAACTTCGGGCAAGATTGGCGACAGGACTTCACCGCCACAATCTCGCCACGCGATCTCGCTAGCTTTCGCGCCGGCGCCATCGATCCGAAATCCTGGGTAGGAAAGACGCTCCGCGTCCGCGGTTGGATCAGGGCGATGAACGGGCCGATGATCGATGTGACGCATCCCGAGCAGATCGAAGTGGTGAGCCAATGAAGCGTTTCGTCGGACGCATCGTCGCTGCGGCGTTCTTGATCCTGGCATTGCCGACGCTGACCGGTTGCGAGGTCAACCCGGCGACCGGACGGGCCAGCTTCACTGCGCTGATGGGGCCCGAGGACGAGGCCCGGGTCGGAGCGCAGGAACATCCCAAGATCATCGCCCAGTTCGGCGGCGTGTACGACGAACCCAAGGTCGCGGGTTACGTTGCGCAGATCGGCGGCCGGCTCGTCGCCAATTCCGAAATGCCGCGCTATCCGTTCACGTTCACGGTGCTGAACTCGCCCGTGATCAACGCCTTCGCCCTGCCCGGCGGTTACGTCTACGTCACACGGGGGCTGGTTTCCTTGGCCAACAGTGAAGCGGAACTCGCCGGTGTGATCGCGCACGAAATCGGCCACGTGACCGCGCGGCATACGGCCGAGCGCTACAGCGCGGCCGTCGCCGCCCAACTCGGGCTCACCATCCTCGGCGCCGCCACCGGCAATCAGGATCTCGTCGACCTCGGGCAATTGGGAGGGCAATTGGCGCTCGCCGGCTTTTCGCGATCGCAGGAACTCGAGGCCGATGAACTCGGCGTTCGCTATCTCCGGAACGCCGGCTATGACCCCAAGGCCGTGGCGCAATTCCTGCGCTCGCTCGATGCCGAAAAGAATCTGATGGCGCGCATTTTCAAACGCGATGCCAATGAACGCGATTTGTTCGCGACCCATCCGCCGACACCCGAACGCGTGCAGGTGGCGACGCAACTGGCGGGCAACGCTACAGGGGTGGTCAATCGCGATCCGTTCCTGGACGAGATCAGCGGCATGCTCTACGGCGACGATCCCGAGCAGGGCTTCGTCCGGGACGAGGTGTTTTTGCACCCGAAACTCAAGTTTACGTTCCGCGTGCCGGCCGGTTTTCCGATGATCAACACCCAGCGGGCGGTCATCGCACGGCGAGCGAATACCGGGCTCGTGCGTTTCGACTCGGCACCGCGCAACGAGAGCCATCCCGATCCGCTCACCTACCTCACCCAGATTTGGGGGCGGCAACTCAACCTCGGTCGGGCCGAGCGTATCGAGGTGAACGGCCTGCGCGGGGCGACGGCTGCGACCCGGCGTGTAGGCACCCTCGATGACTATCGGGGCACTCTCGACCTTCGGTTGGTGGTCCTCCAGGCGCCGGGGAACACGCTCTATCGCTTCCTGTTCGTCTCGCGGCCCGAAGCGACGGCAGGTCTCGCGACGGAATTTCAGCGCACGACGTATTCGTTCCGGATGCTTCGGGACGCCGAAGTCAAGAACCTGCAACCCCTGACGGTCGAGCTTCAGCCGGTCAAGGGGGGCGACACCCAGGAGAGCCTGGCCGCGGGGTTGCCGTTTGCCGATTTTCGCGTCGAGCGGTTTCGCATTCTCAACGGGCTTCGGCCGGGCGAGTTGCCGCCGCCCGGAGGACGGGTCAAGGTCATCGCGGAGTAGGCGTCAGGCTTCGAGCTGATCGAGGACTTTTCCATCGGGGGTCAGGCAGACCGCCGCCAGGGTCCCGCCAAACCCCGCGCCACCGTCGACGGTGAGCGTGTAGGGCGTCGCGACAACGCCGCGATGATTGCGGTCGTACCCACGCACCACCCTCGCAGCCCCGAAATATGGCGCGGCGATCGCTTCGAAATAGCCGCTGCCCCACCAGAAGGTATCGCCTTGCTCGGTCAACGGACGGTCGGGGTCGAGCCCGGCGTGAACGAAGACGATCCGATGGCCCTCGACATAGGCCGCGCGATGCAAGCTGTTCAGTAGGTCGTCGTGGCCGGGGTGACTCTGCATCGCCTCCCGCAGCCGCGTCGTCCAGCGTGTGATCGTCAGCGCCCCTTCGCGCAACAACTTCCGCGCCTCATCGACCGAACTGCCGTAGGCGCGCAACGTGGCTTCGACTCCGTGGTTGATCATCCACTCAAACACCTCGCTCGGGCCGGTAGCGAACTGCAGCTGCAACAGTTTGCGCCACATCTCCTCTTGAGCCCCGCGCAGGTAGACAAAGTCGCCGGCTTCCATGCCGGGCAGGAACATCGCCCGGCGGAACCGGACGAGTTCGTCGAGCGTCTCGACGATCGCGGTCCCGTGCCCGAGATAATTCCCGAGATAGACGAAGCGATCCCCCAGCGCGAAACGCTCCGCGATCGAACGGTGCAAACGCTGGAGGCGGTCACCCTCCCCATGAATGGCGCCAACCACCCAAAGGCGACGGACGGCAGTCAGTTCAGCGAAAACGCTCGGGGGTAAGTCACGCACGGCGAAGATTTTCCGGATTATCGCCAGCCCAACGGCAAAGAAAAACAAAAAAGCCGGCCAAAGGCCGGCTTTCTTGTTTCTGGTGAAACGACATTACGCGGCGCGCAGGACCTTCTGCACGCGTTCGACCGCCGCGGCCTCGTCGATCCGCTCCACGGCGGCAATCTCACGCACCAGCCGGTCGAGAGCGGCTTCGTAGATCTGGCGCTCGCTGTAGGATTGCTCTGGCTGGCTGGCGCTGCGGTGCAGATCACGAACGACTTCGGCAATCGAAATCGGATCGCCCGAGTTGATCTTCGCCTCATACTCCTGGGCGCGGCGGCTCCACATGGTGCGCTTGATGCGGGCGCGGCCTTTGAGCGTCGTGATCGCCGAGTCGAGAATCTGTGGGCTTGCCAGCTTCCGCATACCCGTGTTGTCGGCCTTCCCGACCGGGACGCGCAGCGTCATCTTGTCTTTGTCGAACGTGACGACGAAGAGGTCCAGCTTCTGGCCGGCGATCTCGCGGTTCTCAATGGCCGTGACCTGGCCGACCCCGTGCGTCGGGTAGACGACATGATCGCCCACGGCGAAGGACAACTTGCGCCGAACCGCGGTTACTTTCTTTTCCGGGGCAGGTCGTTCGGGTTTGGCGGCTTTCGCCACGGCCTTGGCTGTCGTCTTCGGCGCCGGTTTGGGCTTGCTCACGGTTTTCTTCGTGGCCTTCTTGGCGCTCGCCGCCCGAGGGGCCTTCTTTGTCTTACTCATAGGCACTCTCCCGAATCGCTCAAATGCGCGGCCCAACCGCGAAACAACGGACCGCGGCGGACATCGTCACTAAATGGGGCAGGCGGTTGCTACGATTGTCTCAAAACGAGACATTGCGGTCTAATCCGCGTCGCCTAACCGAACCGGCGCAACCATAGCACAGTGGGACGCCAAACGCCATTTGCCGCCATCGGGCCCTGGGGCGTGTCGGGTAAACGACTAAGGCAGGCGGTTGCTACGAGCCCTGGCCAGGCTTGGGGCTGAAGTACTTCTTGTACTTGTCCTTGACCCCACGGAACGCGGCCTCGTCCGCGGGGACCTCGCCCTTGTGGTTGATGTTCGGCCACTTTTTCGAGAACTCGGCGTTCATGGCGACAAAGGCTTGGGAGGCGTCATCGGAGTCGGGCAGGATCGCTTCGACGGGGCACTCCGGCTCACAAACCCCACAATCGATGCACTCGTCGGGGTTGATCACCAACATATTCTCGCCCTCGTAAAAGCAATCGACCGGGCAAACCTCGACACAGTCTTGGAGCTTGCACTTTATGCACGCTTCGTTGACGACGTAGGTCATTGACGCTCCTTCCTCAGGTGGCGGGAAGCCTAGCCCAGTTGCCATAGGGCTGCCAGCCTTCTCCCTCTGCTGCGGCGCCCTGTCGCGATCCGAGCGTCATAGCGCGAGGGCTTCGTACAGCGCGGCCGCTTCGGTGGCCGACCGCCGATGTCGGGCGAACCCCAGGACACGCACGACCCGAATGTGGTGGGAGAAGGCCAGCGTCAAGACATCACCTGGACGCACGAGCTGACTCGGTCGCGCCACGAGTCGGCCGTTCATGCGGATGCGACCATGGACGCACAACTCGGCCGCGATCGCGCGACTGCGACAGAACCGACTGAAGCAGAGCCACTTGTCGATGCGTTGCGACTGGGTCTCGGGCGCCTCGTTGCTTGTGACCTGTTCCGGTGTCACGACCCCTTCGATCCCGGTCGCAAGGTGCCGAGGGCTGCAAATGGTGAGTGCGGGTTGTCGCGGTTGTCCCTGGAAAGGCCAGGCTGCCGATTCCGTTTCTTTCGCCTCGGATGGAACAGAGCGTCTCCCGCAGCGTCCTTCGAGGCCCGATATCCGAGTTCGCGTGCGATCACGCCGAATTCTTCGCGCCGACAGCCTACGAGGGACAAGAGTTCCGGGTTGCATGGGAATGGCCCACGTTCCGCCAGCCCGCCCATCGCGTCCGCCAGGCGTTCAATCATGTCGATCCGAATCGCGCGCTGGCCGATCCGTCGGTAGCCGGCGGCTTCGTATGGGTTCCAGCCTGACGGCTCAATCAGTTCGAACGACGCCCGCCCGATCATGTCGGTCGCGGGCATCGGAGCGTTGCCGGCGATGGCAGCCAAACGACATGTCCAGACCGCCCGATGGGGCTTCAGCATGCGCGGCATATAGAGCACGTATCGGCCGAATCGAATGCCCGTGGCGCGTAGAGCCCGCCGGGCGGCGATGTTGAGTCCGGGGAACAGATCGGTGACCTCACTTCGTCGCACGTGACCGAGCGACTCGACCAACCGGTAGGCGATGCCCCCAGGGGCCCCTGAGAATCCCGCATCGCGCAACAGCAGCAGTGGGCCGGCGTGCTCACGATTGTGCGCGCGCAACCATCGCCGCAACCGATCGCGAACCATCTCGAGCGCCTGTCCATGGAGCAGCGGGCTCTCCGCGATCCACAGATTCGGTTCGAGGGCGGTCCGGCCAGGGACAAGTCGGCCTACGACCGCGTCGTTCCAGCGCACGTGGTGCTGATCGTCGAGCACAATTCGGTCGTCTGCCACCGCGGCAAATGCCGCGGCGCGCATTGCGATCTCTCGACCCAGCGCCCGTTGCGAGGCGCCACGCACCACCCGCTGCGCCAGGGCGGTTGGACCCGACTCCGGTACGAATTGAAATCCCCTCATCTGACCGAGCCGATGGCCTTCGACGTAGACCCCACCGTCGTCCTCGACCGCTGCCGCCAATTCTCCTGTGTCGCGCAGCCGACGCGACAGGGTCGAGGTGCGCTTGTCGACAAAGCGTTGGGTCAGCCGTTGGTGCAACGCATCCGACAAACGATCTTCGATCTCGCGCGTCCGTTGTTGCCAGCGAGCGGGATCGTCGGTCCAGCTCGGCTGATGCGACACGTAGGTCCAGGTGCGAATGTCGCCCAGGCGACGGGCAAGCGTATCGATATTGCCCTCGATGCGATCGAGTGGATCGACCTGCTGGGCCAGCCAAGCCGCCGGAATGCGGCGCCGCCCCTCGATCAGGTGCTGGCAGATGCGCTTGAGCAGGCGCACGTGAACATCGATCAGCGTCTTGCGAAAATCCGGAATCCGGCAGACGTCCCATGCCAATCGGACCATCTCAGGCGATGCGATGGCCGCGCGCAGCCGCTCGTCGCCCGTCAATGACTTCAGCGCGAATAGATCGTCGGCTTCGCGTCCACGAACCAGGACCTCGTCGAAGGATGGCTGTTCGAGGCTGCGAATGAGGGCCGCGGCTGAACCGAAATCGAGGGCCGTATTGCGGTACTGGAGTCGTCGCAGCGTCTCGAACCGGTGTTGTTCGATCTGTTCGACGATCTCCGGGTTGATCTCCTCGACGTCGCCAGTCGTGCCAAACGTGCCGTCGTTCAGGTAGCGCCCAGCACGGCCGGCCACCTGCGCCAACTCCTGTGCCGCGAGGGGGCGAAATCGTGCGCCATCGAACTTGCGCAAACTGGCCAAGGCGACATGCCCGATGTTCAGGTTGAGCCCCATGCCGATGGCATCGGTCGCGACCAAGTAGTCGACCTCCCCGGCTTCGAACAGTGCCACCTGGGCGTTTCGTGTTCGTGGCGATAAAGCCCCCATGACGACGGCGGCGCCGCCGCATTGTCGACGTAACAACTCGGCGATCGCGTACACGTTCTCCGCGGTGTAGGCGATCACGGCGGTGCGGGCGGGCAGACGCGATAGCTTGCGATGGCCCGTGTGCCGCAGCGTCGAAAAGCGCGGTCGACTGATGACTTCGGCGTCCGGCAAGAGGTGGCGGAGCAGGGGTCGCATCGTGTCGGATCCGAGAAAGACGGTCTCCTGTGATCCGCGCGCGTGCAACAAGCGGGCCGTGAAAACGTGACCACGGTCGGGATCGGCGGCGAGTTGAATCTCGTCGACCGCGACGAATGCCACCGGGCGGTCGAGGGGCATGGCTTCGACGGTGCAAACGAAATAGGCCGGTCGCTCCGGGACGATCTTCTCCTCGCCGGTGATCAGGGCGACGCGCGTCTTGCCCTTGAGGGCGACGATTCGGTCGTAGACCTCTCGCGCGAGGAGCCGCAGTGGCAATCCGATGATGCCGCTGTCGTGACCGAGCATTCGTTCGACGGCGAAATGGGTCTTGCCCGTGTTCGTTGGGCCGAGCACGGCGAGGACCCGGGAGTTGCGGAAGGGTTCCGCCCTCATTGGCCTGACCTTCACAAGTTCGCCGCGCCTTGGCAAGGGGACCGAGGCCGCCTTTTTTCTTGTGTCTTGGCAACACCCCGCCTATAGCGCCAGCGCAATGACGTCCGCGCTCATCCTTTCTTTGCTGATCAAAGCGGTCAGCGCCGCCGCTGTCGTCGTGACGGCAACCTACATTGCCGAGCGCGCGGGCCCGTTCTGGGGCGCAATCATCGCCTGTCTGCCGATATCGGCCGGTCCGGCTTACGTCATGTTGGCGATGGAGCAACCCGCCGACTTCATTTCGCAGAGTGCGCTGCTGAGTTTCGCGACCAATGCCGCGATGGCGCTCTTCATTGCGGTGATGGCCGTGTTGGCGTCCCGCATCCGGGGCTGGTTCGCCCTTTTTGCCGCCACCGCCGTATGGGCCGCTGGCGCCTTCGCCATTCATGCCGTGGAATGGACCGTTGCACTCGCGATGATCGTCAATCTCGCGACGTTCGCCCTGAGCTACGCAATCGCGCGGCGATGGCTGAAATCATCGAATGCCGTGGCCGCTGGAAAACCGCGTTGGTCGGACCTTGCCCTCCGCGCGGCCTTGGTGGGAGCGCTTTCGGCCGGTGTTGTCGGTGGCAGCGAGGCCCTCGGCCCGGCCGCAACCGGAATCTTGGCCGTGTTCCCCGTGGTGTTCACGAGCATGGGCATCATCCTGTTGCCGAGGATCGGTGCCGCAGCCACCGCGACCATGATGGTCATGGCGCTCCCGCCACTCGGTGGCTTCACCTTTGGCTTGCTTGTCGTTCATCTGGGTACGGCCGCGTACGGCAGCGCCTGGGGTCTCACGCTCGGGCTGATCACGACATTGGTTTGGTCGCTTGGGATCGTCTTGACTCGTCGGCCTTGGTCGCGAGGCAGCGCGAAGCCGGTTTGACTCGCCCGGGAGCCACTTCGATACTCGGGGCGACTCAGAGAATTCAACATGGCAGAAGACCAACACGCATCGCCGTCGGCGTGGCAGACGCTGGCTTCCAAGGAGTTGAGGGGCCGGCCGGCTGAGAGTCTCGTCCGCGAGACGCCGGAAGGGATCACGATCAAGCCGCTCTATTCGGCTGAAGATCTCGAGGCCATCGAGGCCGAGGGATACCGCCCAGGACTGCCGGGCCTCGCACCCTTTGCGCGCGGCCCCTATGCCACGATGTACACCAACCGGCCGTGGACGATTCGTCAGTATGCGGGGTTTTCGACCGCCGAAGAATCCAATGCCTTCTACCGCCGGGCCTTGGCCAAAGGGCAGATGGGCCTGTCGGTGGCCTTCGATCTCGCGACTCACCGTGGCTACGACTCCGACCATCCCCGGGTGGTCGGGGACGTCGGAAAAGCTGGTGTGGCGATCGACTCGGTCGAGGACATGAAGGTGCTGTTCGACGGCATCCCACTGGACAAGGTGAGTGTGTCGATGACGATGAACGGGGCCGTGCTGCCCGTCTTAGCCGGCTACATCGTCGCCGCCGAAGAGCAGGGCGTAGCGCAGAAGGAACTCTCGGGGACCATTCAGAACGACATTCTGAAAGAGTTCATGGTCCGCAACACCTACATCTACCCGCCCGAACCCTCGATGCGCATCGTCGCCGACATCATCGGCTACACCGCGCAGCACATGCCCAAGTTCAACTCGATTTCGATCTCGGGCTATCACATGCAGGAAGCCGGCGCGACGTGCGTCCAGGAATTGGCCTACACCCTCGCGGACGGGCGCGAATATGTGCGCGCGGCGTTGCGCGCCGGCCTCGATGTCGACGCCTTTGCGCCCCGGCTTTCGTTCTTCTTTTGCGTCGGCATGAACTTCTTCATGGAAGTGGCCAAGTTGCGCGCCGCCCGCCTGCTGTGGTCTGAAATGATGGCCGAGTTCAAGCCCAAGGACTCGCGATCACTCGCGTTGCGCACGCATTGCCAGACTTCGGGCGTCTCGCTCACGCGCCAGGACCCCTACAACAACGTGGTCCGAACCGCCTACGAGGCTCTCGCCGCCGTGTTGGGTGGAACCCAGAGTCTCCACACTAACGCCTTCGACGAGGCCCTGGCGTTGCCATCAACGCTGTCCTCGCGGATCGCGCGCAACACGCAGCTCATCCTCGCCGAGGAGACCGGGGTCACGCATGTCGCCGATCCACTCGGCGGTTCCTATTACGTAGAACACCTGACCCATTCGATCGCCGCGCGTGCGCGCGAACTGATGTCGGAGATCGCTGCCCACGGCGGCATGATCAAGGCCGTCAACGACGGGCTCCCCAAGTTGCGGATCGAAGAGGCCGCTGCCCGGCGGCAGGCGCGGATCGAGCGTGGCGAAGAGGTCATCGTCGGCGTCAACAAGTATCAGCACGATGGGGAAGACGCCGTCGATCTTCTCGAGGTCGACAACCGTATGGTGCTCGACAATCAGAAGGCGAGGCTCGCCAAGGTCAGAAGCGAACGTAACACCGGCGCGGTCGAACGCGCCTTGGCGGCCCTGAAGCGGGGCGCTGGCGGCCGCGAAAACCTGCTCGAATTGGCGATCGACGCGGTGCGGGCGCGTTGCACCGTCGGAGAGATTTCCGACGCTCTCGAAGCCGTCTTCTCTCGCCACGTGGCGCGACAGCGGGCGGTGTCGGGTGTCTACGGTGGAGCGTTCGCCAACGACGAGGCCTTCACGGCGCTCAAGAGCGACATCTCGGCGTTCGCGCGCGCCGAGGGGCGTCGACCGCGGATGCTGGTGGTCAAGTTGGGCCAGGACGGCCATGACCGAGGCGCCAAGGTGATCGCCACCGCGTTCGCCGATCTCGGTTTCGATGTCGACATTGGGCCGCTGTTCCAGACGCCGGACGAGGCCGCGCGGCAGGCGATCGAAAACGACGTCCACGTCGTCGGTGTTTCGAGTCAAGCCGCCGGACACAAGACCTTGGTCCCGGCCCTGGTCGAGGAGCTGCGCCGACAGGGGGCTGGCGACATTCTCGTCGTCTGTGGCGGGATCGTTCCGCCGGCGGACTACGACATGCTCGAGCGTGCGGGTGTCGCGGCCGTGTTCGGGCCCGGCACACCGATCACCGAGGCCGCGCGTCGCATCTTGGACCTGTTGCGCTCGGCAAGGGCGGCTGCGGCCGAATAGCTAGGCCTTGGTCCCCGGTCCGTCGTTCGGATCCTGCGTCCGGCGGCCCGGCGGGCGTACCACACGCATGCCGCCCCGGCGCTCCTCGCGTGGCGCCGCGGCGGGCGCCGGCGGTGCCCCCGGACGATCGCTTCGCCGGTTGCGCGCCTCAACCGTCCCTGCCGGCCACGGAGCAAAGGGGAAGGGGCGGCGATCGGTCCGGAACGTCAGATACGCGGCGATCTGGTAGAGAAACAGGCCGATACTCTGACCGAGCGCCATCAATCGCGCAAAAACCTGGCCGGTGAACAACTTGCACAGGAACTGGACGATCGTGACGATCGCCAGCACGTATAGGGCGACGTAGAGCACGATCCCGTAGAGGATCATGAACAATAGCCGCAGCCAGGTGCTGGCCTGGGTCAGGTTACGGGAGAGGTCGTCGGTCATGCCCGCGAAGGTGCCACGAAACGCGTTTTCGGCCAAGGCGACCGAAAACGCGTGCCCGGGAAAACCGTTTCGCGCTACAAGGGGGCCAATCGAGGGCAGTGGCCGCTGGGCCCGGGGGATGCGTGAAAAACCCGCTGACGTGGTTTCGTCGAAAGTCCACTCGCGTCGCGCCGGCCGAAGCGGTGATCGAGGTGTTGCCCCCGGCGGGCTCTCATGCCGATCTTGTGGCCGAAGCCATGCGCATCCGAGCGGAGGTCCGGGAAAAATTGGGCGAAGACACGCTGCGAAAACTCTACCGGTTGACCACGGGCAAGGACCTGCCACGCGAGTAACCGATGAGCACGGCGCCTTGAGCAGCGAATCCGGCCGCGCAACGACGTTTGAAGACCTGCCCCAGGGCGTGCTCCGTGGCGATCGGCGGGCGCTGGCACGCGCGATCACGCTGATCGAGTCCGAGCGGGTCGACCACCGAGCCGCCGCCGAGTCCGTCCTCGCGATGCTGCTTCCCCACACCGGCCGGTCGATCCGCATCGGAATCTCCGGCGCCCCCGGTGTGGGGAAATCGACGTTCATCGAAGCGCTCGGCATGTACCTGATCGGACAGCGCACCCGCCCGGCGGTGCTGGCCGTCGATCCGTCGAGCCAACTTTCCGGCGGTTCGATCCTCGGGGACAAGACGCGTATGGAACGTCTGTCGCGCGACGAAATGGCGTTCGTTCGTCCGTCGCCGGCCGGGGAGAGCCTCGGCGGGGTCGCTCGGCACACGCGCGATGCGATTCTGTTGTGTGAGGCGGCGGGCTACGACGTCGTCATGGTCGAAACGGTCGGGGTCGGCCAATCCGAAGCCGCGGTGGCCGAAATGGTCGATCTGTTCATCCTGCTGCTGGCCCCCGGCGCTGGCGACGAACTCCAGGGCATCAAGCGCGGCATCGTCGAACTGGCGGAACTGATCGTCGTCAACAAGCACGATGGCGATCTGATGCCGGCCGCCAACCGGATCGCCGGGGAATACAAGGCCGCGCTCGGCCTATTGCGGCCGCTGAGCGCGCACTGGATGCCCGAGGTGCACCTATGTTCGGCCCTTGAGGCGCGCGGGATCGGCGAGATCTGGCGGGTCGTCGAACGCCATCACGAGGCGATGCAAACGAGCGGCGAACTCGATCGACGGCGCCAGGACCAAACCCGTCGCGCAATGTGGCGCGAAGTAAGCGAAGCCTTGCTCTCGGCGATTCGCGTCGATCGGGGGCTTGCCAGTCGCGCTGAGGAGCTGGAGCAGCGCGTCATGGCGGGAGACATGGCCCCTGGACAAGCAGCGCGGCTGGTGGTCGAGGCCTTCCGCCAATAGAGGAGGAATATTCGATGGCTCATGGATTGCCGGGCGGTAGCCCGCTCAGCGTCGCAACGATCAGCGTTTCCGACATGAATCGGTCACTGGACTTCTATTGCCGACGAATCGGAATGACCGTTCGGAGCGATGCGACCTGGTCGGGGCCTGCGTTTGCTCGCCACTGGCATCTGGCGGGCAACGCGAGCGCCAGAGCCGTGTTCCTGGCAGCGGCCACGCACGCGGTCGGCCGCGTGCTGCTGTTGCAATTCGACGCAACGGGCCGAGCACCAATTCGTCAGGATGCCGTCCGGCGGGGTTATGGCCTATGGAACCTCAATTTCTACACCCACGACATCGTCGGGGCGTCGAAGGAGCTCGCGGGCCTCGGCTACCGATTCTGGAGTGAACCCACGGCGCACAACTTTTCCCCGGAAGTGGGCTCACCGGTCGAGGTGATGTTCGATGGCCCGGATGAAGTGCCGATCAATCTCGTCGAATTGCGCGGTGGAGGGCCGGGCTCGCAGATCGGCGGGATGCGTACGTTCCTACAACAGCACGGCACGACCAAAACCGGATTCACCCCCGTGGTCACCAGCTCACATTGTGTGCGCTCGCGCGAAAAGGGGATCGCGTTCTATCGCGATGTCCTTGGCATGCACGTGGTCATCGACGAGGAGATGAACTCGCCGGCCGCGAACCACTTCCTCAATATTCCGGCGTCATCGCGCACCCACGTCACCTTCGTCGAAGGCAACCACATGTTCGGCAAAGTGGCGATGTCCTGGCCGGTCAACTACACGCCGGTCGACCTCGTGCCGCGGGCGATTGCCCCCAACGTCGGGTATTTGAGCCAGACGTTCCTGGTTCCCGACGTTGCCGCCACGATCGCGGCAACCCAAGAGCAGGGCGGCCAGGTCTATACGCCGCGCCACGATGTCGATATCCCTGGCCTCGGCGCCGTTACCGCTGCGATCGTCCGTAACCCGGCGAGCGGGGCCCTCACGGAGTTCGTCGAAACCAAGGCTTGAGGCGCCCGTCCTTGACGAGGGGGGACTCCGGCTTTAATAAGGCCGCCTTCCGGCCGGGACGGCCGGCCAAAAGGATCGAGCCATGTCGCGACGCTGCGAACTGACCGGAAAAGGGGTCCAGGTGGGCCACAACGTGAGCCACGCCAACAACAAGAGCAAGCGGCGGTTCCTGCCCAACCTGCAGGAAGTGACGTTGCTCTCGGACGCCCTCGGCCGTCGCGTTCACCTGCGGATTTCGCGAAATGCCCAGCGTACGGTCGACAAGGTCGGTGGCCTCGACAACTTCATCGTCAAGGCCAAGGACACGCAGCTTTCGGATCGTGCGCAGCGGTTGAAGCGCGACATCGTTCGCCGCATCGAGGCCAAGGCGTCGGCCTAGTCTCGCGCGGCGCAGGCTTTCCCTGCGCTGGTTTCCGCGCCGGCCTTGGTCTGGGAGGTTCGTGTGCCCGGGTTCGAAGGCTTCAGCAACGTCCACCTCCTGTCGCATCCGCTGATTGCACACAAGCTCAATCAGCTCCGCGATCGTGCCACGTCGGTCCGGGATTTTCGTGCGCTGGTGCGCGAATTGGCCCTGTTGATGGCCTTCGAGGCGACACGCAACCTGCCGACGGAACGGCGCTCGATCGAAACACCGCTCGCGCGCACCGAGGGTCTGTTCGTCGACGAAGACCAGGTCGTCATCGTGCCGATTCTGCGGGCGGGTCTCACGATGGCCGAGGGCATGGTGACCCTCATCCCGGGCGCTCGCATCGGGCACATCGGTGTTTATCGCGACCACGACACGCTCGCCATCCACGAATACTTGGTGCGTCTGCCTCCGATCGGACGGCAGACGTTCATCATTGTCGACCCGATGTTGGCCACCGCCAATTCGACGCTGCATGCGCTCAAGGTTCTCAACGATCATGGCGTTCCCGACGAGCGCTTGCGATTGATGTCCCTGGTCACCGCGCCGGAGGGTGTTCGGGCGCTCGCGACGGCCCACCCCAGGCTCGCGATCTACATTGCGGCGATCGACCAGGGCCTCAACGAAAAAGGCTATATCGTGCCGGGTCTCGGTGATGCCGGCGACCGGCTGTTCGGCACCACCTAGTCCTCGAGCACGAATTCGAGGATCAGCGTCCGCTGCAGAAATCGGAAATTGTCGTCCGAGACGAGAATGACCCGCGTGCGACCGTCGCGGTCGCGACGCACCGCCAAGCCTTCGAAGTTGTCGCTCAGCATCGGGGGTTCGAGGCGAGCGATCACTTCGCCGTCGAGCGTGGCCCCGCCTGCGAGGCGGTTGGCCGGAATACGTTTGATGCGCGCGGCAAAACCGGCGAGCGCATAGAAGCGTCGCTCCAGGGCCAGGAGATCGCCATTGGGGAGGAGCGCAAAATCGGTCGGTCGCCACGGTGTGTTGGGGTAGTGCACCTCCGTGGTGCCCTCGGGGCCGACGATCCATCCGGTGTTGGTGGGCGAATCGTCGCTGCCACCCAACGGCTCTTCGCCCACGGCGAGGATCCGGTTCGGGCCCAGCCGGGCCATCGCCTCGATGCCGCCGTTGCGCGGCAGCTTGGCGACCGCGGGCGGCAGCGGTACGGGTTTAGGGCGAGCGGTCGCGAGGTCGCCGCGCCCGTCGTAACGCCAGATGCGGTGGCGACGCTCGAAGGCAACCAGGAGGTCGGTGCCGTCGCGCTGCACGGCTTCGGCATCGCCCGTCAACCAATTGGCCTGAACTGTCCCGCCCGTTTCATTGCGCATCGCGCTGTAGGTGGTTTGGGCCAGTCCGGTCAGTCGTCCGCCGCCGTCGTAGACCAACCGGGCCTCGAACCAATAGCCGCGATCGGATACGGCGATCATCCGGCCATCGTCGTCTACGACCGCTCCAGACAGGCCGCCGAAGCGCTCGTCGGCTGATCGCACGACGATGCCGCCCACATAACGCAGCGCGCCGACCCGGTCGATCTGCGGGTTTTCGCTGTCGAGATCGACCGACTCGGTCGTGACGCTGAGCGGTGCCGCCCTCGCGGCGCCGAGCAGCGCGAGAACCGTGAAAACAACGACGAGGCGAATCACGGGCGCATTATCGAGTTCGTCGCCGCGCTCGACCAGCCCGGAAAGACGCTTCGCGTGTTAGCTTTGTCGCCTGGGAGGTGTCGCATGCGATTTGGGGTCTTGGGAACCGGCATGGTCGGGATGGAGATTGCCGGCAAGCTCGCCACGGTCGGCCAAGACGTGCGGATGGGGGCGCGGCAGGCCAACAATGCCAAGGCCTCGTCGTGGGCCATTGCCGCCGGTGGATCGGCGAGCCACGGCACGTTCGGCGATGCAGCGGCCTTTGGCGACGTGGTGTTCAATTGCATCCATGGCGTGTACGCGCTCGAGGCGCTTCGTGCCATCGCCGGACCGCTGCGCGGCAAGATCCTGGTCGATGTGTCCAACCCGATCGACTATTCGCGCAGTCCGCCGGGGCTCACCGTCTGCGATCACGACTCGCTCGGCGAGCAGATTCAGCGAGCCTTGCCCGAAACCCGCGTGGTGAAAGCCCTGAATATCGTTGGTTGCAAGGCCATGGTGGATGCCAGTTACATCCCTGGGGAGCACGACATGTTTGTGAGCGGCAACGACGGCGAGGCGAAGGCGGTGGTGACGCGCATCGTCTCGGAGTGGTTCGGATGGCGACGCGTCATCGATCTCGGAGACATTGCGAGCTGCCGCGGCACCGAGGCGTTCACGATCCTGTTCCACGCCCTGTGGAAAGTGTACGGGACGCCCTATGTGAACATTCAGGTCGCGGCGCGACCCAAGGGGTGAAGGCTAGTGCAGGCGCCGCCGGCCGCGCGAGCTCAGGCTGGCGCCCCGATCCTCGTCGAACAGGTCCGCTAGCTGCTCCATCATCGCGCCGCCGAGTTGTTCGGCGTCGACGATAGTCACCGCTCGCCGATAGTAACGATTGACGTCGTGGCCGATGCCGATGGCGATCAACTCCACCGGCGATCGGCCTTCGATCCACTGGATGACCTCGCGCAAGTGGCGATCCAGGTAATTGCCGGGGTTGACGGACAGCGTCGAATCATCGACCGGCGCCCCGTCAGAAATGACCATCAGGATGCGCCGCTGTTCGGGGCGGGCCATGAGTCGCTGGTGCGCCCAGATCAACGCCTCGCCGTCGATATTCTCCTTCAGGAGTCCTTCGCGCAGCATGAGGCCGAGGCTCTTGCGCGCTCGGCGCCATGGCTCGTCAGCAGACTTGTAGATGATGTGCCGCAGGTCGTTGAGCCGGCCCGGGTTCATCGGCTTTCCTTCCGCAAGCCAGCGCTCGCGCGATTGGCCGCCCTTCCAGGCGACGGTCGTAAAACCGAGGATCTCGACGTTGACGCCGCAGCGCTCGAGCGTCCGTGCCAGGATATCGGCGCACATGGCGGCGACGGTGACCGGACGCCCGCGCATCGAACCCGAATTGTCGATCAGCAACGTGACCACGGTGTCGCGGAAGTCGGTTTCGCGCTCTTGCTTGTAGGACAGCGAGAACATCGGGTTGACGACGACGCGCGACAGGCGGGCGGCATCGAGCAGACCTTCCTCGAGATCGAACTCCCAGGAGCGCTGCTGCTTGGCCAAGAGGCGTCGCTGGAGGCGGTTTGCCAGGCGTGCCACTGTGCTCTGCAGATAGTTCAGCTGCTGATCCAGGTGCCGGCGAAGCCGCGCGAGTTCCTCGTTGTCGCACAGGTCCCCGGCATGGGCGATCTCGTCGAATTGGGCCGTGAATGGCCGATAGCTTGGTTCGTTGCGCAAGCGGTCGAGATCGTTGGGCCACTCCTGCGGCCGCCCACCAGGTTCCCCGTCGGTCATCTCGCGCCGTTCTTGCATCGAAGCACTCGCCGCTGGCGAACCGGATTGCTCATCCTGGTCACCCTCGGCTACATCCTCGCCCGCCATCTCGCTGGCCGAACTCGATTCGCCGCCCTTCTCCCCATCCTGCGACTCGCCCTGCTGCTCGTCGTCGGCGTCTTCAGCCTGCTGCGGGTCTTCCTGATCCGGTTCGAGGGCATCCTCGTCGGCCAACTCGAGGTGGGCGATCAGCTTGCGTGCGCGCTGTGCAAAGGCTGCCTGATCGAGCAGGGCGTCGCACAACGCGGTGAGATCGTGGCCGGCCTTTTCTTCGATCGCCCCACGCCATGCCTCGATCACTTTGGCAGCGCCACGCGGCGGCGGGGCCCCGGTCAGACGCTCGCGCAACAAAAGGCGCACGGCCTCGGAGATCGGAGCATCCCGACGGTCCTTGATCTGGGCGTAACCGGCCCGGGCACAGAATTGATCCAAGGCGGCGTCGAGGTTCTGGGCGACGCCCGCCATTTGCAGAGCGCCCAACGCTTCCACCCGGGCCAATTCGACCGCGTCATAAACCTGCTGCGCGACGGCTCCTTGCGGCCTTCGCCGCGCATGCAGCTTGGTATCGTGGTGGCGCATCCGGAGCGCAAAGGAGTCGGCAACTCCGCGGATGTTCGCGACCTCTTCGGCGGCCAACTCGCGCGAAGGCAGGGGCAACCGCGCCGAGCCCGGTTTCATCGTCGGCGCTTCGGCGCTGTAGCTGACGTCGACCGTTTCGCCGCCCGCGACCGCGCGCACCGCGGCACCGACCGCGCGCTTGAAGTTCTCCAGCGGGTTCTTCTGGTCGCTCAACGGGCCGACGCCTGCTTGCTCTTGCGCGCCGTCGACTCGGGCAGATCTTCCCCGAAGCAGCGCTGGAAGTACTCGGCGATCACCGGTCGTTCGGTTTCGTCACACTTGTTGAGGAACGTGAGGCGGAAACCCAGCCCCAGGTCACCGAAAATCTTGGCGTTTTCCGCCCAGGTGATCACCGTTCGTGGGGACATCACGGTCGAGATGTCGCCCGCGATGAAGCCCGAACGCGACAAATCGGCCAAGCGCACCATCTGCGACACGGTCTTTCGCCCTTCGGGCGTGTCGTAGTCTGGAACCTTGGCCAACACGATCGCGACCTCGGCGTCGTGCGGCAGGTAGTTGAGCGTCGCCACGACGTTCCAGCGATCCATCTGACCCTGATTGATCTGCTGGGTTCCGTGGTAGAGGCCCGACGTATCACCCAGGCCGACGGTGTTCGCCGTGGCGAAAAGGCGAAACGCCGGATGCGGCCGGATGACCCGATTCTGATCGAGCAGCGTCATCTTGCCCGAGGACTCGAGCACACGCTGAATGACGAACATGACGTCGGGCCGGCCGGCATCGTATTCGTCGAACACGAGCGCCGTTGCCGTCTGCAGGGCCCACGGCAGGATGCCCTCGCGGAATTCAGTCACCTGCTTGCCGTCGCGAATGACGATCGCATCCTTGCCGATCAGATCGATGCGGCTGATATGGGAGTCGAGGTTGACGCGCACGCAGGGCCAGTTCAGCCGGGCGGCGACCTGTTCGATGTGCGTCGACTTGCCGGTGCCGTGATAGCCCTGGATCAGGACTTTGCGGTTGAACTTGAAGCCCGCCAGAATCGCCATCGTCGTATCGCGGTCGAAGCGATAGGCGTCGTCGGTCTCGGGCACGTACTCGTTGGACTGCGAGAAGGCGGGAACCTGCATGTCGCTGTCGATCCCGAACACCTGACGGATCGATACGGTGATGTCGGGAAGGTGGCCAGGATCCTTGGCGCGCAGGAGGGCTGCTTCATGCTGGTTCTGCATCGGTGCTTCCACGTATCGGGTTGTGGCCGTTCGAGGCCCAAGTTCAGGCGTAGCCGGCGGCGACGAGGCTCGAGTACGCTTGGTTGATTTCCTTGAGGCGTTCTTCTGCCGCTTTGCTGCCGCCATTGAGGTCCGGATGGTATTTTTTTGCCAGGGCCTTATAGCGCGTCCTGACATCCTGTGCAGTGGCCAATGGCGCCAATTCGAGGGTGGCCAGGGCCTTGGCTACGACTTTGTCGACACGGGGCTGCGGTTCGGTGATCTGGTCGAAGGGGTTCCCGTCCTCGTCGAATAGCCCGAACGGGTCGCTGTCGGAGCCCCAACGCACGCTGGAGGCCCTGGCATGGCCATTCACCCCCATGCGCCAGGTCGGCCGATGCCAGGTATTGACGCTATGGCGATAGGCCTCGATCTGGTCCGGCCGCATCTCACGGAAATAGTCCCAGGACCGGTTGTAGTCGCGGACATGCTCGAGGCAGAACCAGTAGTAACTGTGGAGGGTACGGGGCGACCGCGGCGCGCGATAGTGAGCCGCCTCCTGGCAGCCCGGCATCTCACATTGCCGGGCGGGGGGGCTCGGATCGGCGATATTCCTGCGCTGCCGCGACATCCGATAAGTATGGGGTGGCCCCTGTCGGGTCGCAACCGAGGCCGGAGCTCGGCTTTCGCAGGAACCAAGGAGGAACGATGAGGGTTCAGCAGGCACTACGCGACAAGCTTATGGGCGCGCTGGCGCCGAGCCGCCTGGACATCGTGGACGAGTCCCGCATGCACGCCGGGCACGCCGGAGCGCGCCCCGAAGGCGAGTCGCACTTTCGGTTGACCATCGTGTCAGAAAAGTTCCGTGGGCTGACGCGATTGGCGCGGCAGCGTCTTGTCTATGCGGCGGTCTCCGAGGAGATGCGTCGCGACGTTCACGCCCTGGCGCTGACGACCCTCACCCCCGAAGAGGATGCCGGCTAGCGGATCAAGAGCAACAGGAAGGGCAGGGTCGAGAACGACACGATGGTCGATATGATGATGGCGGCCGCCACGTCTTCCGGTTCACGCTTGTAACGCTGTGCGAAGACGTAGTTGAACACGGCGAGCGGCATCGCCGCCTGAATGATCAGCACGCCTCGGGCCGTGCCCTCGAGGCCGAGCAGACTCGCCGCGGCGAAACCCGCCGCCAACCCGCCGCCGAGGCGTACGAACGCGATCACCACGCTCCGTCCGAGACGCTGCACCTTCAGTCGCGCGAGCGCGACGCCGAGCGTGAGAAGCATGAGCGGCACGACCATGCTGCCCAGGAGTTGGGCGGCATTGCTGATCCACAACGGCGGACGCACCTCGAACACCACCAGCGGCAAGGCGGCAATGACCCCGTAGACCACGGGCGTGCGGCTCAGTTGGCGCACGCTCATGGAGCCCGAGGCGACGGAGACGCCGACGGTAAACTGCCCCACCGAGTGGATCGCGAACCCTGCGACGGCAAGCGCGAGCCCGGCCTCGCCGTAGGCGAACATCGCGAGCGGGATGCCCATGTTGCCGAGGTTGCCGAACATGATCGCCGGCAGGTACGAGTGAGCCGGCCAACCGACGAGGCGCAGGAACACGGCACCGCCCACCCCGAGGAGGACCAGGACGACGAGATAGGCGACGGCAACCTGCGCCATCGTTTCGACGGCGACCGGTAGCCGCGTCAGGGACGAGAAGACGAGACACGGAGTCGCGATGGTCAACACGATGGTCGTGATGAATTCGGTGTCGAACGCACGTCCGCTCTTGGACCAGGCATACCCGATGGCAGCGGTAATCAGGACCGGGGCGATGACGGCGAACAGATCGCCCTGCACGGGAACCCCTCGTTTCTTGGCGGTCGCGTCGTCAGGACGCCGCAGCCTGGGTGGCCGTAACGCGAGAAAGGCGCAGAAGCGTAATCTGGTTTCGCTGCCGGCGCAGCACTTCGAAACGGGTGTCGTAGAACAGGAATACCTGGCCTACGTCGGGAATCGAGCGCGACTCGTGCAGGACCAGGCCAGCCACGGTGACGGCTTCCTCGTCGGGCAAGTTCCAGCCGAGATCGCGGTTCAGGTCACGGATCGTGACCGTGCCATCGACGATGACGCTGCCGTCCGGCTGTTGGCGCATGCCGCCTTGGGCGACTCCGAAGTCGTCGGCGATCGGGCCTACGACTTCATCGAGAATGTCCTGTAGCGTCACCAAGCCCATCAGCGCCCCATACTCGTCCACCACCAGGGCGAAATGGGACTTCTGCGAGCGGAACGCCGCTAGTTGTTCGATCAAACGGGTGGTCATGGGAACGAACCACGGTTTGCCGATGATCGCTTCGAGATCCAGCGTGTCGATGTCCCCGCGGCGCTCGGCCATGGCGCGCAGCAGATCGCGGACGTGTAGGACTCCGACGATGTTCTCCGGTTCACGCCGCCACAACGGCACGCGGGTGTGCGGGCATTCGAGAATCTTGGTCACCAATTCCCGTCGCGGCAGGTCGGCGTCGAGCAACACCATGTTGCGACGGTGGACCATGACATCCTCGACCGTCGTCTCGGCGAGATCAATCACACCATGCAGCATGTCGCGCTCGCGCTTCACGAGCGCACCCTGGTCGGCATGAATCTGAATCGCGCTGCGCAGTTCCTCCTGAGGCGTGACCAGCGTACGACGGCGCTCTGGGAGTAGCCGCAGGATCAGGCCGATGAGCAACGTGCCCAGAACGACGACGGGCGACACCACGACCATCAGGACACGCGAGAACCGCGCCATGACGACCGCGGTTTGCGTCGGATGCCGCAGCGCATAGGTCTTGGGCAGGATCTCGCCAAACAGGACGACGACCACCGTCATGATCACCGTGGCGTAGGCAACACCAGCATCGCCGAAGAAGGCAATGAGGATGCCGGATGCCAAGGCGGTTGCCAGGATGTTGACCATGTTGTTGCTGAACAGGATCGACCCGAGGAAGCGCTCGCGGGCATCAAGAACGGCTTCGGCGATCTTGGCGCGACGATCACCTTCCTGAGCGAGATGGCGCAGCCGAGGCCGCGATGCCGCGGTCATTGCTGTCTCGGTGGCGGACAAGATCGCCGACAGGACAAGAAGGAAGCCGATCGCAATCAGGGATAGGAGTGTGCCGAGGCTCATGACGGGTTCACGCCGCGAGGGCGCGTTCGAACAACGGGGTCAGGTGGTGTTCCTCGACATCGCCGCTGAGGAATGCTTGGCCGATGCCGCGCACAAGGACGAACGTCGTGCGGCCGCCCGACGTCTTCTTGTCCTGGGCGATATGACGGATGAATTTGGCAGCGCTCCCCGTCGTCCCGAATGACGATAGCGTCGTCGGCAGGCCACTCGTCGCAAGATGATGTTTCACCCGCTTGGCATCGGCCGCGGGACACAACCCCAAGGTAACCGAGGCGTCAAAGGCCATGGCCATGCCGATCGCCACCGCTTCGCCGTGAAGAACTCGCCCGTCGTAGTTCATCTCGGCTTCGATGGCATGGCCGAAGGTGTGTCCGAGATTGAGTAACGCTCGCGCGCCACTGGTTTCGCGTTCATCGAGCGCCACGAACCGTGCCTTGGCGCGGCTGCAGGCCACAACCGCCTCGCGGCGGGCGCCAGCCTCGCCTGCCAGAACGGCGGGGCCCGTGGTCTCGAGCCAACGGAAGAACGGGGCGTCGTCGATCAAGCCGTATTTTACGACCTCGGCGTAACCAGCGAGGAGTTCGCGGCGAGGCAAGGTCTCGAGGGTCGATACATCGGATACGACCAAACGCGGCTGGTGGAACGTGCCGATCAGGTTCTTGCCTTGGCGGCTGTTGATCGCCGTCTTTCCACCGATCGCACTGTCGACCTGCGCGAGCAATGTCGTGGGAATCTGAATCACGGCGACGCCGCGCCGCAGAATGCTGGCCGCGAAACCCGCGAGATCGCCGACCACGCCGCCACCCAGGGCCAGGACCGTATCGCGACGTTCGATCTTGGCCGCGAGCAGCCGTTCGAGAAGGTTCTCGAGATGCGCGAAACTCTTCGAATCCTCTCCCGCGGGAACGATGATCGTCTCGTGGCGAATGCCGCCGCGCGCGAGCGCCGCCTGCAGGCGCGGTAGCTGGAACTTCGCGACCGCTGCATCGGTTACGATGGCGACGAAGGGCCGGGTGAGCGACGGCCCGACCACGTCGGCCGTACGGTCGATCAGTCCTTCGCCGACGACAACGTCGTAAGAGCGCAGGCCCAAATCCACCGTCACCCGCGTTTCGGTCATGACGCAGGGCACGGGTTGGCTGGCGGCAAGGCCGCGACGATGCGATCGACGACGGCCTCCGCCGAATTTTCATCGCTTTCGACCGTAATGTCGGCTTCGGCGTAAACGGGGTCACGTTCGGTCTTGAGCCTCTGGAGGACTTCGCGCGGGTCGTGTCCGCGGAGCAAAGGCCGATTCTCGGCACGTCGGACCCGTCGGACCAAGGTCTCGACATCGGCCCTCAGCCAAACCGCAATCGCCGCTTTGTCCCGGATACACTGGCGAATCTCGGGGTTGATATAGGCTCCTCCGCCGGTCGCGATCACGGCAGGGGGGCCGTCAAGGAGACGGGTCATCACGCGACGTTCGCCATCGCGAAACGCGGCCTCGCCGTGAAACTCGAAGATATCGGGGATCGAACAGCCGGCGGCGCGCTCGATCTCCGCGTCGCCGTCGAAGAACGGCAGACCCAGGCGTCGCGCCAATCGCTGACCGACCGTGCTTTTCCCGACGCCCATGAGGCCGACGAGCACGATCGACCGGCAGGCCGACTTGGTGGTCGCGTTCGCCGCTGTCATGGGGTGCGGGGGGACTGCCCTGGTCCAGGGATCGGGCCGCAAGGCCGCACCCCGCTTCCAGAATGCCGTAACTTCGCCATAATCCGATGCAAGCGTA
>VGES01000048.1 GCA_016869765.1 Alphaproteobacteria bacterium | reverse complement strand
AACATCTCGATCGAGGTCGAGCTGATTGCCCCGATCGCGATGGACGAGGGCCTGCGCTTCGCCATCCGCGAGGGCGGCAAGACCGTCGGGTCCGGCGTCGTCGCTTCCATCATCCAGTAAGCAAAGGCCTCGGGGCGCGAAGCACGAACGGAGAACGAGAAGAATGGCGATCGACAGTCAAAACATCCGCATCCGCCTCAAGGCCTTCGATCATCGCGTGCTCGATCAGTCGACAGGCGAGATCGTCTCGACCGCCAAGCGAACGGGAGCGCAGGTCCGTGGACCAATTCCGTTGCCGACGCAGATCGAGCGCTACACCGTGAACCGTTCGCCGCACGTCGACAAGAAGTCGCGCGAGCAATTCGAGATCAGAACCCATCGTCGGTTGCTCGACATCGTCGACCCCACGCCGCAAACCGTCGATGCGTTGATGAAACTCGACCTCGCGGCCGGCGTCGATGTGGAGATCAAGCTCTAGGACGACATCATGCGTACCGGTCTACTCGCACAAAAAGTCGGCATGACCCGGCTGTTCCAGGACGACGGCACCCACGTGCCGGTCACCGTCCTCAAGGTCGACCAATGCCAAGTCGTGGCTCGGCGGACCAAGGACAAGGACGGCTACAGTGCGGTCCAGCTCGGCGCCGGCACGCGTAAACCCAAGAATCTGTCCAAGGCCGTGCGTGGGCATTTCGCCAAGGCCAAGGTCGAGCCCAAGCGCAAAGTGGCCGAATTTCGTGTCGCCGACGACGCGCTGCTCGATGTCGGGGCGGAACTCTCGGCCGGGCATTTCCTCGTGGGCCAGCTGGTCGACGTCGCCGGCCTGACCACCGGCAAAGGATTCGAAGGCGCCATGAAGCGCCACAATTTCGGTGGTCTCCCGGCGTCGCACGGCGTTTCGATCTCGCACCGTTCGCTCGGTTCGACCGGGCAGCGCCAGGACCCGGGCCGTGTGTTCAAGGGCAAGAAAATGCCGGGGCATCTCGGCGTCGAGCAGGTCACGATCCAGAATCTCGAGGTCATGGCGACGGACGCCGACCGCGGCCTGCTCATGGTGCGCGGGGCCGTTCCAGGGGTGAAGGGCGGCTGGGTCTCGGTGCGCGACGCGGTCAAGTCGTCGCGGCCCAAGGACGCCCCGTATCCGGCTGGTCTCAAGAAGGCGGCCGAAGCGCCGGCCAAGGCTTAAGTCATGAAGACCAAGGTTCTCACGCTCGACAACACGGCGGCCGGCGACATCGATCTCGATGAGGCGATCTTCGGCCTGCCGGCCCGGCCCGACATCATCCACCGCATGGTGCGTTGGCAGCTGGCCAAGCGACGTGCCGGAACCCACGAGACCAGGGTGATCAGCGACGTCACGGGTACGACGAAGAAGCCGCGTCCTCAGAAGGGCACGGGCGGCGCCCGTCAGGGTTCGCTGCGCTCGCCGCAGTTCCGCGGCGGCGCCGTGATTCACGGTCCTCATCCGCGCAGCCATGCCCACGACCTGCCGAAAAAGGTTCGGCGGCTCGCGCTCAAGACCGCGCTCTCTGTCAAGCAGGCGGAAGGCAAGCTGATCGTGCTCGACGCGGCCAAGCTGGCCGACGGCAAGACCAAGACGCTCGCGGCCAAACTCAAGGCCCTGGGTTGCAACTCGGCCCTGATCGTCGACGGCCCGGAGGTCGACGGCGGTTTCGCGCGCGCGGCGCGTAACGTGCGGGGCGTCGACGTCCTGCCGCAGCAGGGCGCCAACGTCTACGACATCATGCGCCGCGACACGCTCGTGCTGACCCGGGCGGCGATCGAACACCTGCAGGCGAGGCTCAAATGAAGAGCGCAACCATCAGCAAGGAGCGCATGTACGAGATCGTGCGCGGCCCGGTGATCACGGAAAAGGCGACGCTCGCCTCGGAGCACAACCAGGTCGTGTTCCGGGTCGCGATCGACGCGACCAAGCACGAGATCAAGGCTGCCGTCGAAGGTCTGTTCAAGGTCAAGGTCGAGGCCGTCAACACCTTGCGCGTCAAAGGCAAGGTCAAACGGTTCCGCAACCTCGTCGGGCAGCGCAACGAAGTGAAGAAAGCGATCATCACGTTAACCGAGGGCCAGTCGATCGACGTGGCGACGGGGATCTAGTCCATGGCGCTCAAGACCTTCAAACCGACGACACCCTCCCGCCGCGGCACGGTCCTGGTGGACCGTTCGTCGCTGTGGAAAGGCGGGCCGATCAAAGAGCTGACCGAAGGCCAGCCGCAGACCGGCGGTCGCAACAATCATGGTCGGACGACCGGGCGCCATCGCGGCGGCGGACACAAGCATCGCTATCGTGTCGTCGATTTCAAACGTCGGAAGTTTGACGTGCCGGCGACGGTGGAGCGGCTGGAATACGACCCGAATCGCACCGCATTCATCGCGCTGATCCGCTATCAGGACGGCGAACAGTCCTACATTCTGGCGCCGCAGCGGCTGCGGGTGGGGGACACGGTGGTGTCGGGCGAACGCGCCGACATCAAACCGGGCAACGCGCTGCCGATGCGCAACATTCCGGTCGGGACGATCATCCACAACATCGAAATGAAGCCAGGGAAGGGCGGACAGATCGCGCGCTCTGCTGGGACCTTCGTGCAGCTGGTGGGCAAGGACGCGGGTTGGGCACTGCTGCGCCTGGCGTCCGGCGAACAGCGTATGGTGTCGGCCGATGGCATGGCCTCGATCGGGGCGGTGTCCAACCCCGACGAACAGAACGTCAGCATCGGCCACGCCGGCCGCAACCGCTGGAAGGGCTGGCGCCCGCACGTGCGCGGCGTCGCCATGAACCCGGTCGATCACCCCCATGGCGGTGGTGAAGGCAAGACCTCGGGCGGTCGCCATCCGGTGACGCCGTGGGGTCAGCCGACAAAGGGTTACAAGACGCGCAACAAGAAACGCACCGACCGGTTCATCATCCGGCGGCGCAACAAGCAGGGCTAGGAGGGTTCGGTGCCGCGCTCGGTTTGGAAGGGCCCGTTCGTCGACGGCTATCTGCTGAAGAAGGCAGAGGCCTCGCGGCAATCGGGACGCAAGGAAGTCATCAAGACGTGGTCGCGGCGATCGACGATCCTGCCGCAGTTCGTCGGACTCACGTTCGGCGTCTACAACGGCCGCAAGTTCATTCCGGTGATGGTGGCGGAGGCCATGGTCGGCCACAAGTTGGGTGAGTTCTCCCCGACCCGCATCTTCGTCGGCCACAGCGCGGCGGAGAAGAAGACGACGCGGGCGCCCGGGGCGGCGCCGGCGTCGGGGGGCTGATCATGGCGAAAGCAGCCACGCTGCGACGACTGAAGGACAACGAGGCGCGCGCCGTGGCGCGTGCGTTACGGATCAGTCCGCGCAAGTTGAACTTGGTCGCGCAGGCCATTCGCGGCAAAACCGCGGACGCGGCGCTGGCCGAGCTGTCGTTCAACCGCCGGCGCATCGCCGGCGACGTGAAGAAGCTGCTGCAGTCGGCGATCGCCAATGCCGAGAACAACCATCAGCTCGATGTCGATCGCCTGGTGGTTTCCGAAGCGTCGGTCGGCAAGGCCTTCATGCTCAAGCGTTTTCACGCCCGTGCGCGCGGTCGCGGGGCGCGCATCCTGAAGCCGTTCAGCCACCTCACGATCGTCGTGCGCGAGCGTGAGGAGCAGGAGAAGAAGTAATGGGTCAAAAGGTCAATCCGATCGGCCTACGCCTGGGCATCAACCGGACCTGGGATTCGCGCTGGTACGCCAACGATCGTGAGTACGGCGATCTGCTGCACGAGGATCTCAAGATTCGCAAGTACGTGAGCGAACGCCTGGTGCAGGCGGGGGTGAGCCGCGTCGTTATCGAACGCCCGGCCAAGAAGGCGCGAATCACGATCCACACCGCGCGGCCCGGCGTCGTGATCGGCAAGAAGGGCGCCGACATCGAGAAACTGCGCGCCGACGTGGCCAAGCTGACGGCTTCGGAGCTGCACCTCAACATCGTCGAGATCCGCAAGCCCGAGATCGATGCCAAGCTCGTGGCCGAGAACATCGCGCAGCAGCTCGAGCGCCGCGTCGCGTTCCGTCGGGCGATGAAGCGCGCCGTTCAATCGGCCATGCGCCTCGGCGCCAAGGGCATCCGCATCAATTGTTCGGGCCGCCTGGGGGGCGCGGAAATCGCGCGCATGGAGTGGTACCGCGAGGGGCGCGTGCCGTTGCATACGCTTCGTGCCGACATCGACTTCGGGGAAGCCACGGCCAAGACGGCCTACGGCACCTGTGGCGTCAAAGTGTGGATCTTCACCGGCGAAGTGCTGGCCCATGATCCGATGGCCAAGGACAAGCGCCTCGCCGACCAGCACACCCAGTCCACCGGGCGCCTGGAACGTTCGGAGCGGGAGCGCGCCTAGTCATGCTCAGTCCCAAGTTCACCAAGTACCGCAAGGCCTTCAAGGGCCGCGTCCACGGCAAGGCGACGTCGGGGAACGCGTTGACCTTCGGCTCCTACGGCCTCAAGGCGTTGGAACCGGGCCGTATCAACGCCCGTCAGATCGAAGCCGCGCGTCGTGCCATCACGCGCGCGATGAAACGCACGGGTCGCGTCTGGATACGCATTTTCCCGGACGTGCCGGTCAGCAAAAAGCCGACCGAGGTGCGCATGGGCAAAGGCAAGGGCGCGCCCGAGTTCTGGATGTGCCGGATCAAGCCGGGCCGCATCATGTTCGAGGTCGACGGCGTCACGCGCGAGACCGCCGACGAGGCCTTCGCCCTCGGCGCGGCCAAGCTCGCGATCCGCACCAAGGTCGTGGCGCGCATCGGCCTGGGAGTTCAGCCATGAACGCCGAACAGCTCCGCGCGAAAACCGCCGACGAGTTGAAGGACGAATTGATGTCGTTGCGCAAGGAGGCCTTCAATCTCCGGTTCCAGCGCGCCAACGGACAGCTCGAGAACACGGCGCGCGTGCGCGACGTGCGTCGCACGATCGCGCGAATCAAGACCATCATGCGCCAGCGCAAGGCCGCCGGCGCGGCGAAGTAGTCGGACGGGAACGATGCCGAAACGAGAACTCACCGGAACGGTCGTCAGCAAGTCGGGCAACAAGAGCGTCGTCGTTCGCGTCGACCGCCGCTTCCTTCACCCGATCTACAAGAAGACCATCGTGCGCTCGAAAAAGTATCACGCGCACGACGAGAAGAATGCGTTCAAGGAAGGCGACACCGTGCGTATCCGGGAAAGCCGGCCCTATTCGAAACTCAAGAGTTGGGAGGTCCTGGAAACCGCCGGCAAGGGTTAGCCGGACGCGGAAACAGGGCTACGTGTCATGATCCAGGCCGAATCGAATCTCGATGTCGCCGACAATTCCGGCGCTCGCCGCGTCCAGTGCATCAAAGTGCTGGGCGGCAGCCAGCGGCGCTACGCCACGATCGGGGATGTCATCGTCGTCGCCGTCAAGGACGCCATTCCGCGGGGTCGCGTGAAGAAGGGCGAGGTGCATCGTGCGGTCATCGTGCGCATCGCCAAGGACCTGCGCCGCCCCGACGGCAGCGTGATCCGCTTCGACCGTAACGCGGCGGTGCTGATCTCCAAGGACAACGAGCCGATCGGCACCCGAATCTTCGGGCCGGTGACCCGTGAGCTCCGGGCGCGTCAGCACATGAAGATCATTTCGCTCGCGCCGGAGGTGCTGTGATGTCCGCCAAGATTCGCAAGGGCGACAACGTCATCGTGCTCGCCGGCCGTGAGAAGGGCAAGAAGGGCAAGGTCGTGACGGTCGACGTCAAGGCCGGCCGCGCGACGGTGCAGGGCGTCAACATGATGAAGCGCCACACCAAACCGCAGCGGAACGAGCCGCAAGGGGGCATTCGCGAGATCGAAGGGTCGATCGCGTTGTCCAACCTCGCGATCGAGGATCCCAAAGACGGCAAGCCGACCCGCGTCGGCTTCAAGGTGCTCGAAAACGGGCAAAAGGTCCGAGTCGCCAAGCGCTCGGGCGAAGTGATCGACGCACGGTAGGAACGCTCGCGATGGCACGTCTCAAAGAAGTCTACGCGAAGGAAATTCGCCCCAACCTGACGAAGCGGTTCGGCTACCCCAATTCCATGGCGGTGCCGCGGATCGACAAGATCGTCATCAATATGGGGTTGGGCCAAACCGGCGGCGACACCAAGAAGGTCGACGTCGCGGTCCGCGAACTCTCGATGATCGCCGGTCAGAAGGCGGTAGCGACGCGCGCCAAGAAGGCGATCGCCAACTTCAAGATCCGCGAGAATCTGGCGATCGGCGCCAAGGTGACGCTGCGTCGTGACCGGATGTACGAATTCCTCGATCGCCTGATCAATATCGCGCTGCCGCGCGTGCGCGACTTCCGCGGCTTGTCGCCCAAGAGCTTCGACGGACGCGGCAACTTCGCGCTCGGTATCAAAGAACACATCGTTTTCCCGGAGATCGATTTCGACAAGATCGAGACTGTCCGGGGCATGGACATCATTGTCGTGACGACGGCCAGGACGGATGACGAGGCACGCGAACTGCTGCGCGGCTTCGGCATGCCGTTCGCGGCCTGAGGCACGGCCGGAAGGGGCAGACATGGCCAAGAAGAGTTCGGTCGAGAAGAACAAGCGGCGCATGCGGATGGCGGCGCGCTTCGCCAAGAAGCGAGCCAAGCTCAAGGAGATCGCCGAAAATATGACGCTGCCGGCCGAGGAGCGGTTCGCCGCCCGCCTCAAGCTGGCCGAGCTGCCGCGCAACTCCTCGAAGGTCCGCATTCGCAACCGCTGTCAGCTGACGGGCCGCCCGCGCGGCAACTTCCGCAAGCTGCGGCTGTGTCGCATGAAACTGCGTGAACTCGCGTCGTCCGGGCAGATCCCGGGCATGGTCAAGGCAAGCTGGTAACGGGAGCCTTAGGGATGCCGTTGAACGATCCTTTGGGTGACATGATCACGCGGATCCGCAATGGACAGCGGGCCCGCCTGAAGACGATCACCGCACCTGCGTCGAAGTTTCGGATGAACGTGCTTCAAGTGTTGAAGCAAGAAGGGTTCATCCGCGAATACGAACGTGAGGAAATCGAAGTTGGAAAACCCGAGATTCGCATCGAGCTGAAGTATGCCGACGGCGAGCCGGCGATTCGCGAGATCAAACGCATCTCGACCCCGGGTCGGCGCGTTTATTCCTCGATCCGGGACCTGCCGAAGGTCTGCAACGGCCTCGGCGTTGCCATCCTGTCGACGCCGCAGGGCGTGATGTCCGACACCCAGGCTCGCGAGTCGAACGTCGGCGGCGAAGTGCTCTGCAGCGTGCTGTAAGGATCGACCATGTCGCGCATCGGAAACAAGGCGATCGCGATCCCCACCGGGGTCGACGTTCAAATCAGCGGCCAGGACCTTTCGGTCAAAGGTCCGAAGGGAACGCTCAAGCTCAAGGTGTCGCCCGAGATCGAGGCCAAGCGCGAGCAGTCGAAGATCGTCGTGCTGCCGCGCGATGAGTCGCGCCGCACGCGCATGGTGTGGGGCATGCAGCGCACGTTGATCAACAACCTGATCGGCGGGGTGACTCAAGGCTACAGCGAAAGCCTGATCATCGAGGGTGTCGGCTTCCGTGCGGCGTTGCAGGGCAAGACGCTGGTGCTGACCGTCGGGTTCAGCCACGAGGTCCATTTCCCGATCCCGCCCGGCATCGACATCAAGGTCGACAACCAGACCCAACTCAAGATCAGCGGGCTCGACCGTCAGCTGGTCGGGCAGACGGCGGCCAAGATTCGCGCCTTCCGCAAGCCCGAGCCCTACAAGGGCAAGGGCATCCGATATTCGGATGAACGCGTCCGGCGCAAAGAAGGCAAGAAGAAGTAGGCACGGCGATGGCAAAATCCACTTTCGAGCGCCGCCAGGAGCGGACGCGTCGGCGGCTCCGCAAGCGGTCCGATCGGCCGCGGTTGTCGGTCTTCCGTTCGCACGAACACATCTATGCCCAGATCATCGACGACTCGCGGGGTGTCACGGTGGCCGCGGCATCCTCGATCGAAAAGGACGTGCGCGCCGGCCTCAAGTCGGGGGGCAACAAGGCAGCGGCGGCCGTGGTCGGCAAGGCGATTGCCGAACGCGCCAAGGCCGCGGGCGTCACCGCCGTCGTCTTCGACCGTGGTGCCTATGCTTTCCACGGTCGCATCAAAGCGCTCGCCGAGGCGGCTCGCGAAGCAGGACTGTCGTTTTAGGATAGGAACAACATGGCACGTCAATCCGCTCAAGAGCGCCAGGAAGGCGAACTGATCGACAAGTTGGTCGGGATCAACCGCGTGGCCAAGGTCGTGAAGGGCGGTCGGCGGTTCGGTTTTGCCGCCCTCGTGGTCGTCGGCGACCAGAAGGGCCGGGTCGGCTGGGGCAAGGGCAAGGCCCGAGAAGTGCCCGAGGCGATCCGCAAGGCGACGGAGGATGCCAAACGTACGTTGATTCGCGTGCCGCTGCGCGAAGGCCGCACGTTGCACCACGACATCACCGGCCACTATGGCGCCGGTCGGGTCATCCTGCGGGCGGCAGCCCCGGGCACCGGGATCATCGCCGGTGGCCCGATGCGCGCCATTTTCGAGACGCTCGGAATCCAGGACGTGGTGGCGAAGTCGATCGGCTCGACCAACCCGCACAACATGATCAAAGCGACCTTCGCCGCGCTCAAGTCGGCGACGTCGCCGCGGGCCGTCGCGAACCGGCGCGGCAAGAAGGTGGGCGACATCATCGGTCGCCGTCGCGGCGAGGAAGGGGCCGCCAGCGCCTAGGCGATCACCATGGCAAACAAGAAGAAAGTCAAAGTTACCCAGATTCACAGCGCTTCGGGGCGCAAGCCCGATCAACGTCAGACCTTGATCGGGCTCGGCCTCAATCGCATGTACAAGAGCCGGGTGCTCGAAGATACGCCCGCAGTCCGCGGCATGATCGACAAGGTCAAGCACCTGGTCCGATCCGAGCCGGCAGAGTAGGCAAGGGGTCTAGACATGAGGCTGAACCAACTGCGCGACCGGACTGGTTCGCGTAAGGGCAAGAAGCGGTTGGGGCGGGGCGTCGGCTCCGGCCTGGGCAAGACCTCGGGACGCGGCCACAAGGGCGCCAAGGCGCGTTCCGGCGTGTGGATCAAGGGCTTCGAAGGCGGCCAGATGCCGTTGCATCGGCGCCTGCCGAAGCGCGGCTTCAACTACATCTTTCGTGCGCACTACGTCGAGGTCGGGCTCGATCGCGTGCAATTGGCGATCGACGAGGGCCGGCTCGATGCCGCCCAGCCGATCGACGCGGCCGCGCTCGTCAAGGCCGGCGTCATTCGTCGGATGAAGGACGGCGTGCGCTACCTCGCCAATGGCGAGATCAAGGCCAAGGTGGCGCTGCATGGCGCCGGGGCCTCGAAGAGCGCCATGGCCGCGGTCGAGAAGGCCGGCGGGTCCATCACGTTGCCGCCCAAGAAAGAAGCGCCCGAGAAGAAGAAGAAAGAGAAGAAGGCGAAGAAGCCGGCGGCCGAGGAATAGGCGGTCGGTTCCTTCATGGCGAGCGCTTCAGACCAACTCACGGCGAACTTGAACTTCGGCGCCTTCGCCAAGGCGACCGAACTCAAGAAACGTCTGTGGTTCACGCTCGGCGCCCTGATCGTCTACCGCCTCGGGACGTTCATTCCGATCCCGGGCATCGATCCCACGATCATGGCCGACATCTTCCGCCAGAATGCGGGCGGCATTCTCGGCATGTTCGACATGTTCGCGGGCGGCGCGCTCGGCCGCATGACGATCTTTGCGCTCAACATCCTGCCCTACATTTCGGCCTCGATCATCATGCAGCTGATGACGGCCGTGTCGCCCAAGTTCGAGGCGATGAAAAAAGAGGGCGAGGTCGGCCGCAAGAAGATAAACCAGTACACGCGGTACGGCACGGTGATCCTGGCTGCCCTGCAGTCCTATGGCATCGCCGTCGGGCTCGAAAGCATGACGAGTTCCGCCGGGGCCGCCGTGGGCGAGCCGGGGCTGTTCTTCCGCCTGACCACCGTGGTCACGCTGACGTCGGGCACGGTGTTTCTCATGTGGCTCGGCGAGCAGGTGACGGCGCGGGGGGTGGGCAACGGCATCTCGCTCATCATCTTCGCTGGTATCGTCGCCAACCTGCCGGCCGCCCTGGTATCGACGCTCGAACTCGGACGCACCGGATCGATGTCGGCCCCGTTCATCATCTTCTTCATGGTGATGGCGCTCGCCGTCGTGGTCTTCGTCGTGTTCATCGAGACTTCGCAGCGCCGGATCATCGTCCAGTATCCCAAGCGTCAGGTTGGCAACAAGATGTTTGGCGGCGCCGCTCAGCACATGCCGCTCAAGCTCAACGTCTCGGGCGTCATTCCGGTGATCTTCGCCTCGTCGTTGTTGTTGTTGCCGATCACGCTCGCCAATCTGACGGCGGGTGGCGGGCCCGAGTGGCTGATCGCGATCTCGGCCCTGCTCGGCCACGGCCAGCCGCTCTACCTGCTGCTGTACGCCGCCGGCATCGTGTTCTTCGCGTTCTTCTATACCGCGATCGTGTTCAACCCGACCGAGACCGCCGACAACCTCAAGAAAGCGGGCGGCTTCGTCCCCGGAATTCGCCCGGGCAAGAACACCGCGGACTATCTCGACTTCGTGCTCACCCGGCTGACGGTGGTGGGCTCGGCCTATCTCGTCGGCGTGTCGATCCTGCCGGAAATCCTCATTTCGCGCTTCGGCGTGCCGTTCTACTTCGGCGGCACCTCGCTGCTCATCGTTGTTACCGTGTCGATGGACACGGTGGCGCAGATTCAGTCGCACCTGTTCGCCCACCAGTACGAGGGTCTGATCAAGAAGTCGAAGCTGCGGGGCGTGACGAAGTGAACCTGATTCTGCTCGGACCGCCCGGGGCCGGCAAGGGGACCCAGGCGCAGCACCTCGAACGTGCGCGGGGCTATATCCAGCTTTCGACCGGCGACATGTTGCGCGCCGCGGTCGCCGCCGGCACCGAGGTCGGCAAGCGCGCCAAGGCGATCATAGATGCCGGCAAGTTGGTCTCCGATGACGTCATCGTCGCGTTGATCGGCGAGAAGCTCGACCAGATCGGCGACAAGAGTTTCATTCTCGATGGTGTGCCGCGCACCGCCGCCCAGGCCGATGCCATCGACACCATGCTCAGGGCCAAGCGCCGCCGGCTCGACCTGGTCATCGAGTTGCAAGTCACAGACGATATTCTCGTAGAACGTGTGACGGGGCGCTTCACCTGCGCCCGCTGTGGCGCCGGTTACCACGACACGTTCAAGCGGCCGGCCAAGGACGGCGTGTGCGATTCGTGCGGCGGCACCGAATTCAAACGCCGCTCGGACGACAACGCCGCGGCGATGCGGACGCGCTTGGCGGCCTACCACGCGCAGACGGCGCCGTTGCTCGACTACTACCGCAAGCAGGGCATTCTGAAGTCGGTCGACGGCATGGCCGAGCCAGCCGATGTCGCGCGCCAGATCGACGCCCTTGTTGGACCCTAACTAGTTGACTCATCGATGCAATCTAATGATAATCGCGCGCTTTTTCGCCGCTCGACAACCAGTGTTCGGACAGGGTGGGCTAGCCCAGCGCGGGGCTGCTCGGCCCGTATTCGTTTGCCGGAGGTAATTCCGTGGCTCGCATAGCCGGCGTCAACATTCCCAGCAACAAGCGCGTCGTCATTGCGCTGCGCTACATTTACGGCATCGGTCCGCAGCGGGCCGTGGACATCTGCCGCAAGGTCAACATCGAATCCGCCAAGCGGGTGAACGAGTTGACCGAACCGGAGATCATCCAGATCCGCGAGATCATCGACCAGGAGTACGTGGTCGAAGGCGATCTGCGGCGCGAAGTGTCGATGAACATCAAGCGGCTGATGGACCTCGGGTGCTATCGCGGTCTGCGCCATCGCAAGCGTCTGCCCGTTCGCGGTCAGCGCACCCACACCAACGCGCGTACGCGCAAGGGCCCGGCGAAGGCGATCGCGGGCAAGAAGAAGGTCGTCTAAGGATCCGCCATGGCGAAAGAACCTCAACAGGCCGCCGCGGCCGGTGCCGCCGGCCGCATCCGTCGTCGCGAGCGCAAGAACATCACCTCGGGCGTCGCCCACGTGAACGCCTCGTTCAACAACACCGTGATCACCATCACCGATGCCCAGGGCAACACGATCGCCTGGTCCTCGTCCGGGCAGCAGGGCTTCAAGGGTTCGCGCAAGTCGACGCCCTACGCCGCGCAGGTGGCAGCCGCCGAAGCCGGTCGCAAGGCCCAGGAACACGGCATGCGCACCCTCGAGATCGAGGTGCGCGGTCCGGGGGCGGGTCGCGAGTCGGCGCTGCGGGCGCTACAAGCCGTCGGGTTCATGATCACGGCGATCAAGGACGTGACGCCCATCCCGCACAACGGTTGCCGGCCGCCCAAACGCCGCCGGGTCTGATCACGCGTTTTTTCGGCCCCGCCATTGCCAGGGGCGCCACGGACAGCGTCGTCCGCCATTGATGCATAGGGTTGCGATTCGATGATTCAGAAAAACTGGACCGATCTCATCAAACCGAACAAGTTGGCGGTCGAACCGGGCGCCGATCCGATGCGCCAGGCGACGGTCGTCGCCGAGCCGCTCGAACGCGGCTTCGGTCTCACCCTCGGCAACGCGCTCCGGCGCGTACTCCTGTCCTCGTTGCAGGGCGCGGCCGTGACGTCCGTCCAGATTCAGGGCGTGCTGCACGAGTTCTCCTCGGTGCCGGGCGTGCGCGAGGACGTCACCGACATCGTGCTCAACGTCAAAATGTTGGCGCTGCGCATGCACGGCGACGGTCCGAAGCGTATGCGCATCAAGTCGAAGGGGCCGGGCGAAGTGCGGGCCCGCGACATCGAAGCAGGCTCGGACATCGAAATCCTCAATCCCGACCTCGTCATCTGCACGCTCGACCAGAAGGCCGATCTGCAGATGGAACTCACCGTCGAATCGGGCAAGGGCTACGTCGCCGCCGACATCGAGAAGCGCGAAGACAAGCCGATCGGCCTGATCGCGGTCGACGCCACCTACAGCCCGGTGCGCCGCGTCTCCTACAAGGTCGAGAACACCCGCTCGGGACAGGTCCTCGACTACGACAAGCTGACGATGAACCTCGAGACCAACGGCACGATCAAGCCGGAGGACGCGTTGGCCTACGCGGCCCGCATCCTGCAGGACCAGTTCCAGCTCTTCATCAACTTCGAAGAGCCGCGCGCGGTCGTCGCCAAAGAGATCAGCCGCGAGCCCGAGTTCAACCCGAACCTGCTGCGCAAGGTCGACGAACTGGAACTCTCCGTGCGCTCGGCCAACTGCCTCAAGAACGACAACATCGTCTACATCGGCGACCTCATCCAGAAGAGCGAAGCCGAGATGTTGCGCACGCCCAACTTTGGGCGGAAGTCGCTCAACGAGATCAAGGAAGTGCTGGCCCAGATGGGACTTCACCTTGGCATGGAAGTGCCCAACTGGCCGCCCGAGAACATCGAAGAATTGGCCAAGCGGCTCAACGAGAACTACTAACGGTCAGGATTTCGCCATGCGTCATCGGAAACGCGGCCGTCGCTTCAGCCGTTCGAGCGAGCATCGCCAGTCGATGCTGGCCAACATGGTCGTGTCGTTGATCAAGCACGAGCAGATCACGACCACGCTGCCCAAGGCCAAGGAACTGCGGCCGGTGGCCGAGAAGTTCATCACGCTGGGCAAGAAGGGCGGCCTGCACGCCCGACGTCTGGCGCTCGCACGTTTGGGCGATCACGACCAGGTCGCCAAGCTGTTCGGTCCGCTGGCCGAACGCTACGCCGCCCGCCGCGGCGGCTACACCCGGGTGCTCAAGGCCGGGTTCCGCTACGGCGATGCCGCGCCGATGGCGGTCATCGAGCTCGTCGACCGGGATCCCGAGGCCAAGGGCCAGGATTCCGGCCAGGTGCAAGAGGCCGCCACCGCCCCCGCCGAGGAACAGAAGGCCGCGGCCGCCGGCTGATCGGACGGCCTCGCGCCGCGAGGGTGGCGCGATCCGTCGATTTGAGCGGCGTCATTGGGTTTCGCCCCATAGCGATTAGGATAGCCCTATGAGGGCTGGCCTCCGGATCGCAGCAATCGCCGGACTCGTTTGGCTGTCGGCCGTCGGTCCTGGCGTCACCCAGGAGCGCGCCGCGCCGCGCTCGCGCCCGGAGGTGCAGCTTTCCTTCGCGCCCGTGGTCAAGAAAGCGGCGCCGGCGGTGGTCAACATCGTCAATCGCCGGCGCCAGGTGGCGACCCCGTTCCGCTCGCCTTTGCTCGACGATCCGTTCTTCCGCCGCTTCTTCGGCGACCAGCTCGAAGACCAGAGCCAGCCCGCCTCGGTTGGCTCGGGTGTGATCGTCCAACCCGACGGCCTCATCGTCAGCAACAACCACGTCATCGCCAACGCCGAGGAGATCATCGTCGTCCTGGCCGACCGCCGCGAGTTTCCGGCCAAGGTGGTGATCGCCGACGAACGCACCGACTTGGCCGTGCTGCGCATCGATCCCGGCAACGAGCGCTTGCCGGTGATCGAACTCATGAACTCGGACGAACTCGAGGTCGGCGATCTCGTGCTCGCCATCGGCAATCCGTTCGGCGTCGGTCAGACGGTGACGAGCGGCATCGTCTCGGCGCTGGCGCGCACGCGCCTCGGCATCACCGACTATCAGTTCTTCATCCAGACCGACGCCTCGATCAACCCGGGCAATTCGGGCGGCGCGTTGGTGACCATGGATGGCCGCCTCGCGGGGGTGAACACGGCGATCTTCACCCAGTCGGGCGGCTCGGTCGGCATCGGTTTCGCGATCCCGGCCAACATGGTGGCGAGTGTGATCAACGCTGCGCTCCACGGCGGGCGCATCGCCCGGCCCTGGCTCGGCGCCGCGGCGCAGCCTGTGACCGCCGAGATCGCGAGTTCGCTCGGGTTGGCGCGGCCCGCCGGCGCTCTGCTCCGCACCGTCGTCCCGGGCAGCCCGGCCGATCGCGCCGGCCTCAAGGTGGGGGACGTGGTCGTGGCCCTCGACGGCCGTCCGGTCGATGACCCCGAGGCGCTGAATTACTACGTGGCCCTCAAACCGATCGGCCAGCGCGCGACCCTCGGTGTCCGACGCGGCGGTCGGGTCACGGAGGTGGCCGTCGATCTCGCCAGTCCGCCCGAGGTGCCGCCGCGCAACGTCACCGACATCGGCGGGCAGAACCCGTTGACCGGGGCGCGTGTTGCCAACCTGTCGCCGGCGCTGGCCGACGAACTCGGTCTCGACCCGGTGGCGAGCGCGCAGGGCGTCATCATCTTGGGCATCGCCCGCGGCAGTCCGGCGCAGCGTGTTCGTCTGCGCCCAGGCGACATCATCCTGCAGGTCAACCGCAGCGGCATCGACACGGTCGAGGACCTGCAACGCGCTCTCGGCGCGGCGAGCGAATGGCGCATCCGCTTCCGCCGCGGCGGACAGGAACTCAACCTGGTGGCGCGCGGGTGACCTCGCTGTTCGACGCCGCCGACCTCACCGCCGGTGCGCCGCATCCCTTGGCCGACCGGCTGCGCCCGCGCACGATCGAGGAGGTCCTGGGCCAGGATCACTTGCTCGGGACCGAGGCGCCCCTGGGCCGGATGTTGCGGGCCAAGCGCCTCGCCTCCCTGATCCTGTGGGGCCCGCCCGGCTCGGGCAAGACCACGATCGCCCGGCTCCTGGCCGAGCGCGTCGATCTGGAGTTCGTGCAGCTCTCGGCGGTGTTCTCGGGCGTGGCGGATGTGCGCAAGGCGATCGAGGGGGCGCGGGTCCGCCGCCGCGACGGCCGCGGCACGCTCCTGTTCGTCGATGAGATCCACCGCTTCAACCGCGGCCAGCAGGATGGCTTTCTGCCGGTGGTCGAGGACGGCACCATCGTGCTCGTCGGGGCGACCACCGAGAACCCGTCTTTCGAGCTCAATCCGGCGCTCCTGTCGCGCTGCCAGGTGCTGGTCTTGCGGCGCCTCGACGATGCCGCGCTCGCGACGTTGCTGGAACGCGCCGAGGCGACCGAGAAGCGAGCGCTGCCTCTGGCACCCGAGGCGCGCGCGGCGTTGATCGCCATGGCCGATGGCGACGGCCGCTACATCCTGAATCTGGCCGAGGAACTGTTCATCCACGACGCGACCCAGAAGCTCGACGTCGCCGGCCTGGCCGCGGCCGTGCAACGCCGCGCGCCGCTCTACGACAAGGCGCAGGAGAGCCACTACAATCTCATCAGTGCCCTGCACAAGAGCCTGCGCGGCTCGGACGTCGACGCCGCACTCTATTGGCTCGCACGCATGCTGGTGGGCGGGGAGGCGCCGCTCTACATCGTGCGGAGGCTCGTTCGCTTTGCCGTCGAGGACATCGGTCTCGCGGATCCCCAGGCGGTGGTGCAGGCGCTGTCGGCCAAGGACGTCTACGACTTTTTGGGATCACCCGAGGGCGAGTTGGCGATCGCCCAGGCCGTGATCTATCTCGCGACCGCCCCCAAGTCGAACGCCGCCTACCGGGCGTTTTCGGGCGCCATGGGCGCGGCGCGCGAATCGGGCTCGCTCATGCCGCCCAAGCACATCCTGAATGCGCCGACCCGGCTGATGAAGGACCTGGGCTACGGCAAGGATTACGCCTACGACCACGATGCCGCCGATGGTTTCTCGGGCCAGAACTACTTCCCCGACGACATGGCGCGCCAGAGGTTCTACGAGCCGGTGGAGCGCGGTTTCGAGCGCGAGATCGCCAAACGACTGAGTTATTGGCAGAAGCTGCGCGAGCGCCGCCACGAGGACGATCCCGCGGCATGAGATTCACGCGCTTCGTCGCCGTCGACTGGTCGGGCGCGCGTGGACCGCACCTTCCCGGCGTCCAGGTCGCCGAGTGCCGAGCCGGTGACGCGGCACCCCGCCTGGTGCGATCGCCCGGGGGCGGGGCCTGGCGACGCTCGGCGCTGTTCGAATGGCTGGCGGGGGGTGGGCTCGACGAGGGCACGCTCCTCGGCTTCGATTTCTCGTTCACGTTCCCCTATGTCGATCGCGGCGCCTATTTTCCCGGGGCGCCGGGAACGCCGAGCGAGGCGTTGGCGCTGTGGCGGCTGGTCGAACGCGTTTGCCGTGACGACGCGGAGTTCTACGCCGGCACCTTCACGCGGTCGGCTCCGTGGCGCGACCACTTCCGGACAAATGGCTATCTCGGGCGCCGGTTCGTCCGCCGCCACAAGCTGGTCGAGGCGCGTTGCCAGGCGCAGGGCCTAGGCGCCCCGGAATCGGTCTTTCACCTTATCGGCGCCAAGCAGGTTGGGATGGGGTCGCTCGCCGGCATGCGGTTCCTCTTGGCGATCCGCACCGCCGTGCCGCGTCTCACGGTCTGGCCGATGGACCCGCTGCCGCAGCGTGGCCCCGTGGCGGCCGAAGTCTTTCCGCGACTGTTCCTGAAGATGGCCGGGCACGGCAACGGCAAAGTGCGAAGCGTGGCCGCGCTCAACCGATGCCTGAAAGCCCTCGGGAGCGATCCGATCCGGGCCCGAACCGTGACCGACGATGAAGCCGACGCGTTGATCACGACGGTGGGCTTGCGCGCGATCGCGGGCGAGGCGGCCTTGTGGCGGCCCGCGGGCCTGACCCGGCGTCTCGCACGCACCGAGGGTTGGGTGCTGGGCGTGCGCTGAGGGAACGCGTGCCACGGGCGATCTCCGGGGCTAGATTGCCCGCCATGAACATGATCCTGGCGATCGCCGCCGGTGGGGCGCTCGGCTCCGTCGCGCGCTATCTGATGGCGGGGCAGGTCGGCCGCTGGCTGGGACTCGAGTTTCCCTTCGGGACACTTGCCGTCAACGTGGTCGGATCGCTCGTCATGGGGCTGATCGTCGAGGCGGTCGCGCGCGGCGTGGACCTCGCCCCGGAATGGCGCGCGTTCCTCACGATCGGCATCCTCGGTGGCTTTACGACGTTCAGCGCGTTCTCGCTGGATACCGCCGTGCTGCTCGAACGCGGCGCCTGGGGCGCGGCGGCAGCCTACGTGCTGGCGAGCGTCGTCGCTTCGATCCTCGGGCTGTTCGCGGGCCTTTGGCTGGTGCGCCTCGTCGCATGACGGAGAAGGTCGTCCAGACCCTCGAAGTGAGCGAGGTCGAAACGGGAATCCGGCTCGATCGCTGGTTCAAGCGCCGCTTTCCCGCGTTGACCCATGGCCGCCTCGAAAAGCTGCTGCGCACCGGCCAGGTGCGGGTCGACGGCAAGCGGGCCAAGGCCAAGAACCGCCTTGAACAGGGTCAGATGGTGCGTGTCCCGCCCCTGGGCGAGGCGGCCCAGTCGGCCTCGGAGCGCCATGGGCGCCAAGCCACCGCAGCCGAGACCGACGACCTGCTGCAGCGCGTCCTGCTCCGCGACGACACTGTCATCGTACTCAACAAGCCGCCGGGCCTCGCGGTGCAGGGTGGCACGCGGACGCCCAAGCACTTGGATGCCATGCTCGATGTGTTGCGTTTCGGGGCCGCCGAGCGGCCATCCCTCGTCCATCGCCTCGATCGGGACACCAGCGGCATTCTGTTGCTCGCGCGTCATCGCAAGAGCGCGGCAGCGCTCGCCGAAGCCTTCCAGAAGAAGACGGCGCGCAAGCTCTATTGGGCGTTGGTCGCCGGCGCGCCGCCGGACCATGGCACGATCGAGGCCCCCTTGGACAAGCAGCCCGGCCCGCGCGGCGAGAGCATGGTGGTGAGTGCGACCGGCAAGCGCGCGATCACGCATTTTCAGGTCGTCGAGCGCAGCGGCAATCGCCTCGCCTGGCTGGCGCTGTTTCCGGTCACCGGGCGCACGCACCAACTGCGCGTGCACTGCGCGCATTTGGGCACGCCGATTGTGGGTGATGCCAAGTACGCTGGGCGCGAGGCGTTTCCGCGGTTGGCCGGCCTCGGGCGCGGTCTCCATCTGCATGCCCGGGCGATCGTCATGCCCCATCCCGAGGGTGGCTGGATCGAGGCGGAGGCGCCGCTCCCCGAACATATGGCGACGAGCTTTTCCCTGCTCGGGTTCGATTTCCGCCAGCCCAAGGCGAGCCTCGTGGTGTTCGAATGACCGATGAGCCACTGCGACTGGTCCTGTTCGACTGCGACGGCACGATCGTCGACTCGATGGTGGCGATCCTCGATGCCTGTCACCGCTCGTTCGACGACGCGGGGCTGCCGCGCCTGCCCGATGATCTATGGCGGCCGTTGATCGGCCTCCCGATGCCGCGGCAACTCGAACTCCTGTTGCCCGGCGCCCCGGAGGATTTGCGGTCAACATTGGAGCAGGGCTACCGCCGTCACCGCTTCGGCACCGAACATGCGGACGAAAAGCTCTTTCCCGGCATGGCGGAGCTGCTGGGCGACCTCGACGACGCCGGCTGTCTGCTCGGCATGGCGACCTCCAAGAGCCGTCAGGGACTGGACATCGTGCTGGATCGGTTTGCGCTCCGTCGGCTGTTCGTCACTTTGCAGACCGGCGATCGGCATCCGAGCAAGCCGCACCCCGCGATGGTCGAAGCGGCGATGGCGGCCGTCGGCGCACAGGCCTGTGCGACGACGCTGGTGGGGGACACCACCTTCGACATCGAAATGGCGGTCCATGCCGGGGTGCGGCGGATCGGCGTCACCTGGGGCCATCACACGGCGGCCGAGCTCGAGAGGGCGGGGGCCGAGGCCGTCGTCGACTCGGTCGCGGCCCTGCGCGATCTCCTCGTGCGATGAAGCGTTTCTACACGGCGGCCGCGGCGGGACCGATCGCCGGGGGCCACACCGTGTTCCTCGACGGCAAACCGGTAAAGACCCCGGCCAGGAACGCGCTGTGTCTGCCGACGGAGGCCTTGGCCGGGGCGATTGCCGCGGAGTGGGCGGCCCAGGGGGACACGATCGAGCCCCGCAAGATGCGGCTCATGGGCATGGCGTGCACGGTGCTCGACCGAATCCCGGAGCGGCGCGGGGCCGCGATCGACCAGGTGCTGGCTTTCGCGGAGACGGACTTGCTCTGCTATCGCGCCACCGACCCGGCCGAACTCGTGACCCGGCAGGCGCAGGCCTGGCAGCCGTTGCTCGATTGGGCGGCAGAGCGTTTCGATGCGGTGCTGCGCACCACGAGCGGGGTCATGCCGCTCGTACAACCGCGGGAGGCGATCCAGGCGTTGCGTCGCGCGGTCGAGGCGGTGGATGACTGGCGCCTCTCGGCGCTCCTCGCCGCGACGAGCGGGACGGGCTCGCTGGTCGTCGGGTTGGCGCTCGTTCATGGGCGTCTGGATGCGGCGGGCGCCTGGCGGGTCGCGCGCATCGACAGCGACTTCCAGGAGGAACGCTGGGGCCGCGACGAACTCTCGGCCGAATCCGCGCAACACGCCCGAGCCGACCTCGACGCGGCCGAGGCCTGGCTGCGACTCCTCGGCTAGACCACGGGTTTTCGCCCTCCCGTTAAGCTCGGCGAGGCCCTAGATTGCTTCCGGTTCCGGAGGTTCCATGCGCGACATCATTCGCCAACTCGAAGAAAAGCGCGCCGCCGCGCGGTTGGGCGGCGGGCAGAAACGGATCGACGCCCAGCACGCCAAGGGCAAGCTCACGGCGCGCGAGCGCGTCGAGGTACTGCTCGATGCGGATTCCTTCGAGGAATTCGACATGTTCGTCGAGCACCGCGAGACCGAGTTCGGCATGGCCGACCAGAAAGTCCCCGGCGACGGCGTCGTCACCGGCTACGGCAAGGTCGACGGCCGCCTCGTGTTCGTGTTCAGCCAGGATTTCACGGTGTTCGGCGGCTCGCTCTCGGAAACCCACGCCGAGAAGATCTGCAAGATCATGGATCAGGCGATGAAGGTCGGCGCCCCGGTCATCGGACTCAACGATTCGGGTGGTGCCCGTATCCAGGAGGGCGTCGCCTCGCTCGGCGGCTACGCCGATGTCTTCCAGAAGACCATCCTCGCCTCGGGCGTGGTGCCGCAGATCTCGGTGATCATGGGGCCGTGCGCCGGCGGCGCGGTCTACGCGCCGGCGATGACCGACTTCATCTTCATGGTCAAGGACACGTCCTACATGTTCGTGACCGGGCCCGATGTCGTCAAAACCGTCACCCACGAGGTGGTGACCCACGAACAGCTGGGCGGGGCGATCACCCACACCACCATGTCCTCGGTGGCCGATCTCGCCTTCGAGAACGACATCGACACGCTGATGCAGGTGCGCCGGCTGCTCGGGTTCTTGCCGCTGTCCAACCGGGAAAAGCCGCCCCAGCGGCCGACCGAGGACGCGATCGAGCGCATCGAGCCCTCGCTCGACACGCTGGTTCCCTCCGACCCGACCAAGCCCTACGACATCAAGGAGCTGATCCATAAGGTCGCGGACGAGGGCGACTTCTTCGAAATTCAGCCCGATTTCGCCAAGAATATCGTCGTCGGCTTCGCGCGCATCGGCGGCCGGCCGGTCGGCATCGTCGCCAACCAGCCGATGGTGTTGGCCGGCTGCCTCGATATCGATTCCTCGCGCAAGGGCGCGCGTTTCGTGCGCTTTTGCGACTGCTTCGGGATACCGATCGTGACCTTCGTCGACGTGCCGGGGTTCCTGCCCGGCACCGCTCAGGAATACGGCGGCATCATCAAGCACGGCGCCAAGCTGCTGTTCGCCTTCGGTGAATGCACCGTGCCCAAGGTCACCGTCATCACCCGCAAGGCCTATGGCGGGGCCTACGACGTCATGTCCTCCAAGCACCTGCGCGGCGACATCAACTACGCGTGGCCCACGGCCGAAATCGCCGTCATGGGCCCCAAGGGGGCGGTCGAGATCATCTTCCGCAACGAGTTGGGCGACCCGGCGCGGATCGCCGCCCGCACCGAAGAATACCGCACGCGCTTCGCCAATCCGTTCATCGCCGGACACCGCGGCTTCCTGGACGACGTGATCCTGCCGCGCAACACCCGGCTGCGCATCGCCCGGGCGCTCGAGATGCTCGCCAACAAGCAGCTCGAGAACCCGTGGAAAAAGCACGACAACATCCCGCTGTGAGGGCCAGGCGTCCCCGTCGCCAGCGCCCGCCGGCCAAGTTGACCAACTTGATCTGGTCTAGTTAACTGGTGGGATGAAGGTCAACGTCTACGAAGCCAAAACCAAGCTCTCGCAGCTGCTCAACCGAGCGCTGGTGGGCGAGGAGATCGTCATCGCGCGCCACGGCAAGCCGCTCGTCAGGTTGGTGCCGGTCGGCGAGCCACGCGAGCGCATGTTCGGACGTTTCCGCGGTCAATTTGCGGTGCCGGAGAACTTCGATCGCGATCCCGAGGTCGAACGCCTGTTTCACGAGAGTTCGCTCGTGCCGGCCGTGAAGCGCCCACGTTCGCGCCAGCGATCGCGGAAGTACCGATGAGGCTCCTGCTCGACACCCACGTCCTGTTGTGCGTGGCTCTGGGCGATGACAGGCGGATTGCGGCCCCGTGGGTTCGGGCGATCAAGGACCGGCACAACGAAATCTGGGTGAGCGTCGTGAGCCTGTGGGAACTCGCGGTCAAACTGCGACTCGGGCGGCTGACGCTGCCCGATCCGGTGTCCGCGTGGTTGAGCGACGCCGAGGCGCGGGCAAGCGATGGGTATGCGACGCTCGCGATCGCCGAACGCCATGTGTGGGGCACCCTGGCGCTGCCGTTCCATCATCGCGACCCGTTCGATCGCTTGCTGATTGCCCAGGCCATCGACGAAGAACTGACGCTACTATCGGTCGATCGGGCGCTGGCGCGTTATCCGGTGACGCTGGCTTGGGCCGACCGCAGTGCCCGGACCGGGACGAAGGAACGCTCATGAGCAATGTCCACATCGAGATCGGCCGCATGCCGACACTGCCACAGATCATCGCGCTCTATCAGTCCTCGGGCCTCGGCGCACGACGACCGATCGACGACGAAAACCGCCTCGCCATGATGTACGGCAGCGTCAACCTGATCGTCACGGCTTGGGACGGCGAGAACTGCGTCGGTGTGGCGCGCTGCACGACCGACAACGCCTGGTTCTGTTACGTCGCCGACCTCATGGTGGCCGCGCCGTATCAGAAGCTCGGGCTGGGACGCGCCCTCCTGAAGGAAGTGCACGAGGCGGCGGGCGGGACCGAGCGGGTCTCGCTCATCCTGGAGGCGGCGCCGGGCGCCGAAGGGTTCTACGAGAAGTGCGGACTCCAGAAGAGCGGCCGGTCCTACATCATCCAGCGCACCGTCAACCCGCCGGGCTATGGCTGAGGTGCCTTCGCTAAGCTACGGAAATGCCGACAAAAATCACCAGTTGGTGGCGTCCGCCGCCTCCGATACGGTGAACGGAGAGTTGGCCATGAGAACAAACGCCCGTGAGGCCAAGACGCGACTATTGGAACTCGTGACCCGTGCCGAGCGGCGTGAAGAGGTCGTGATCACTCGGTATGGGCGGGCCGCTGTCAGGCTTGTCCCGGTGCCGGCGCCGCCGGCTCGGCGTCGATGGGGATGTTCGAGGGGCAAGTATGGATGGCCCCAGACTTCGACGACGAAGACGAAACCGTTACCGGAAGTGCCCTTTCGATGTTCGCCGTGACCACAGCTGCCACCCGAAAGGTCGAGCGCCGACCGAAAGCCCCCAAACGCGGCGTGGCACGAAAGCGGCGCGGCTGATGAAAATCCGTTGGGTTCCGTTGTGGGGACGCCATCGCGGTGCGGTCGATCGCCTGCTAATAAATGAGGCGAAGTCGCCAGCCCTGGTTCTTTAGTTCGAGTCGTCTCCCCATGCCGTTGTTCGAGAAAATCCTCATCGCCAATCGCGGCGAAATCGTCTGTCGCGTCATCCGCACGGCCAAGCGCCTCGGGATCGCCACCGTCGCGGTCTATTCCGACGCCGACGCCGGCGCGCTCCATGTCGAGATGGCCGATGAAGCCGTCCGCATCGGGCCGCCGCCCGCGGCGCAGAGTTATCTTTCGATCGAAGCGATCCTCGCCGCGATCAGACAGACCGGCGCCGACGCCGTGCATCCGGGCTACGGCTTCCTTTCCGAGCGTGAGGCCTTCGTCGAGGCGCTCGAGCGGGCCGGAGTCGCCTTCATCGGGCCGACGGCCAAGGCGATCGCCGCGATGGGCGACAAGATCGAGTCGAAGAAGCTCGCCAAGGCCGCCGGGGTCAGCACCGTCCCCGGGTACCTCGGGGTCATCGCCGATGCCGCCGAGGCGGTGAAGATTGCCCGCGATATCGGCTACCCCGTCATGATCAAGGCCTCGGCCGGCGGCGGTGGCAAGGGCATGCGCATCGCCCACAACGACGCCGAGACCAAGGAGGGGTTTGCCCGCGCCACCTCCGAAGCCAGGTCGTCGTTCGGCGATGACCGGGTGTTCATCGAGAAATTCATCGAACAGCCGCGCCACATCGAGATTCAGGTGCTGGCCGACGCCCACGGCACCGCGCTCTATCTCGGCGAACGCGAGTGTTCGATCCAGCGCCGTCACCAGAAGGTGGTGGAGGAGGCGCCGAGTCCGTTCCTGGACAGCGCGACCCGTCGGGCGATGGGCGAGCAGGCGGTGGCTTTGGCGCGCGCCGTCGGCTATCGCTCCGCGGGCACCGTCGAATTCATCGTCGATCCGAAGCGCAATTTCTACTTCCTGGAGATGAACACCCGTCTCCAGGTCGAGCACCCCGTGACCGAAATGGTGACCGGCTTCGACCTCGTCGAACAGATGATCCGCGTCGCCGCCGGCGAACGGCTCGGTCTGGCGCAGGCCGACGTGCGCCTCCTGGGGTGGGCGATCGAAACCCGCCTCTACGCCGAAGACCCGTTGCGCGGATTCCTGCCTTCGATCGGGCGGCTGGTGAAGTTCCGCCCGCCGGCCGAATCGGGCAGCGTCCGCATCGACACCGGCGTCACCGAGGGCAGCGAAATCAGCCGTTTCTACGACCCGATGATCGCCAAGCTAGTGACCTATGGTCCGGATCGTCGCCAGGCGGTGCGGCGCATGGCTGACGCGCTCGATCGTTTCTACGTGCGGGGCATCAATCACAACATCGCGTTTCTGCGCGCAGTGATGGACGTGCCGCGTTTCGAGCGGGGCGAAATCGACACCGGATTCATCGACGACGTCTACCCCGAGGGCTTCGGCGGCGTCGTGCTTCCACCCGAGCGGCTGCGCCTGGGCGCGGCCATCGCCGCCGCGATCGCCGCCCGAACCGACCGCCTCGCATCCGGGGCGGTGATCGATGCGGTCGCCACCCTTGGCGAGCATCGCCTGGCCGTGGCCGGGCGGGTTTCCCCGGGCGGAGTCGACGTGCGGGTCGACCGCCAGGAGTGGCGGCTCGAAAGCGCCTGGCGCCCGGGCGAGGTGCTGTTCGAGGGCAGCGCCAACGGCGCTCCGGTCGCCGCCCAGGTCGATGTCTTGGCCGAAGGCGTGCGCCTGACTCTGGACGGTGCAGTCTCGTCGATCGTGCTCCGCCGAGCCCGGATCGCCGATCTCGCCGGTTATATGCCGGTGAAGGTCCCGCCGGACCTGAGCAAGTTCCTGCTGTCGCCGATGCCGGGCCTGGTGGTCTCGATTGCGGTCAAGGACGGCCAGACGGTCGAAGCAGGTGAGGCACTGGCCGTGATCGATGCCATGAAGATGGAAAACGTGCTCACGGCCGAACGTCGGGCGACCATCAAAGCCGTCAAGGCCAAGGCAGGCGACAGCCTCGCCGTCGATCAGGTGATCCTGGAGTTCGAATGACCGCCCGGACGGTTCGGGCCGTCATCAAGGGCAAGGTCCAGGGCGTGTGGTATCGCGGCTGGACGGTCGAGACCGCGCGGCGCCTGGGCCTGTTGGGGTGGGTGCGCAACCGCGGCGATGGCAGCGTCGAAGCGCTGTTCCATGGCGCGGGCGACACCGTGGCCGAGATGATCGAGGCCTGTCACCGCGGGCCGCCGGCGGCCAGGGTTCTCCGGATCGACGTCACGGACGTGCCAGTGCCCGGCGACCTCACGGGCTTCGAACAGCGGCCGAGCGCCTAGCCTCAACGGCCCTTCGGCGCCGGGAACAGCGACAGGACGAGGGACGGCGCGGCGTTGGCGATCGCCAACGCCTGCACGCTCAATTGCTGCTGGATCTGCTGCGACTGGAGCAGAGCGCTCGCCTCGGCGAGATCGGCATTGACCTGGACCCCGATGCCCTCGGCAAACGACGTCAAGAGGTTGGTCGTGAAGTCCGACTGGATTTCGAGGCGTTTTGCCGAGGTTCCGAGCGCCGCCAACTTGTCCGCCGCGAGTTCGATCGCCGAATTGACCGCGGTCAGCGCGGTCGCCGCGCCGGCGCTGGTCGAAAGGCTCAAGGTCGCGATACCGATCGTGGTCACGTCGAGCCGCTGAGCGCTGACCGCGATGACGCTGCCGTCGACCGAACTCAGCACATTGAGGGTCGAGGCGCTGCGTTTGATCAGGTTGACGGTGTTGAAGTCGGCCGAGTCGACGATCGTCTGAAGTTGACTGCGCAACTCCGTGAAATCGGCGTCCAGCGCGCTGCGCGAGGCCGTGTCGAGGCCCGACTGGTTGGCTTGGACGACCTTGGCCTTGATCTCGGTGAGCGTGTCGGCCACGGACTTGGCGGCCGATACCGCGACGTTGACCTGGGCTTCACCGGTGGCGAGCGCAGTCTTCACCGCGTTCAAGCCGCCGACGTCGCCGCGCAGCCGGGTGGCGATGGCGAAGGCGGCGCCGTCCTGCTGCGGACCCGAGACCCGCAGTCCGGTCGTGATCGTCAGTTGCGTGTCGATGAGCCGCTTGTTCTGGAACGACAGCGCCTGGAGCGCGATCAGCGCACTCGAGTTGGTGACGGTCGATAGGCCTCCGACCACGCGTGGTTTCTCCTCCGCGACACGGAATCCGCCGGCGATGCGTCGCCGGTTCTCGTTCGTTCTGAAGAGAGGGGCCGTCTAGAGCGCGTTTCTGAAAGGTTGAATCGGCGGGGATTCCCTTGGTCGGGGATTCGTGATTCAAGATGCTGGCTGGATTGGAGGCCAGCAGCGATGGCGCGTCCCTATTCGCTGG
>VGES01000047.1 GCA_016869765.1 Alphaproteobacteria bacterium | reverse complement strand
ATCTCGTTGACCCCGAACGGCGTGATGTCGATCCGACCGCCCGACATCTGGCGGGCATTGTCGGCGACCGACTTCGGCATCACCGAGAAGAAGAACGTGTTGACCGGAACGTTGGTCTGGAAACGCCATTTGACTGACTGTTGCGCCATCACGGGTGTTGTCGCGACGGCGATCGCCAGCGCCAGGATGGCGCCGATGGTCCGCTTCATGTGTCCTCCCCGGGAGCTCTCGGCCCCTTGTTGACGCGAGCGCCCCGCCCGCATTCGCGTCATTATAGGCCTCGTGCGACCACGACACACGCGGGGAGACGACGATGGTGCCAGGGGTGTTCGACGTCATCGTCGTGGGGGGAGGGGCCGCCGGCCTGCCGTGCGCGACTTTCGCCGCGCAACGCGGCGCCAAGGTGCTGGTGCTGGAGCACGCGGTGCAGGTGGGCGGCACGCTGCACTTTTCGACCGGGCAGATGAGCGCCGCCGGAACGCGGCTCCAGAAGACGCTCGGCATCACGGACACGCCGGCCGCGCATCTGGCCGACATCGAGCGCATCAACGGCGGTACCGGTGACAAGGTGTTGATCGCGCTCGCGGTCGAGAATGCCGCCGAAACGTTCGACTGGCTGATGGACCACGGTTTCACGGCGCTGCCCGAACATCCCGTGCTCGGTCACGGCCACGAGCCCTATTCCGAGCGGCGCTACTACTGGGGCGAGGAGGGCGGGCTCTCGGTGTTGCAGGCGTTGCTGCCGCCGTTCGAGCGCGAGGTGCGGGCGGGTCGCATCACGCTCGCGACCGAAACCGAGGCGCTGGCGCTGATTGCCGCGGACAATGTCGTCACCGGCGTGCGCGCCCGCGGGCCCGACGGCCGCGAGCAGAGGTTTTCGGGGAAGAACGTCGTGCTGACGACGGGCGGCTATTCGCGCGACCCGGCGTTCTATCGCGAGGTCACCGGGCGCACGCAGTACGTGGCGATGGCCTATCCGTTTGCCCGCGGCGCCGGCCACAAGATGGGGGTCGCCGTCGGCGGCACCCTGCGCGGACGCGAGAATTACATGGCGCTGTTCGGGCTCTTGGTCGATAGCCACGAGTTCCCCGCGCCGATCACCTACGCCCCCGACTTGCACGCCCACTCGCGGTTGCCGTGGGAGCTGTTCGTGAACGCCCGGGGCGAGCGCTTCGTGCGCGAGGACGAGCTTTCGATTCACGCGCGCGAATCGCGCCTGATCGAGCAGCCCGGGGTGCGTTTCTGGGCGGTGTTCGACGAGGAGATCCTGCGCGCGGCGCCGCCGATCCTGAAGAACGTGTCCCGCGCCAAGGTGCGGGCGCTGTTCGCCACGCATCCCATGTTCTATCGCGGGGAAACGCTTGCCGCGCTCGCGGCCAAGGCGGGGATCGACGCGGCGGGGCTCGCGGCCAGCGTCCGGCGCTACAACGAAGCGCTGGCTTCGGGCGCGCGCGATGCCTGGGGCCGGGCGCATCGGCCACGGGCGATCGCCTCGCCGGCCTACTACGCGATCTTGTTTCACGGTGGTGCGACGGGTGGGCCCGTGGGGCTCACGGTCGATGGCGCTCTTCGCGTGACGGACAAGGGCGGACGGCCGATCCGCAATCTCTATGCGGCGGGTGAGGTGCTGGGCTGCGGCCAGACCATGGGCAAGGCTTTCGTCGGCGGGATGAACGTCACCCCAGCGATGACGTTCGGGCGGTTGTTGGGACAGAAGTTGTTGGGTTGGTGAGCGTCAGATGCCAGAGATCAGATACCAGAGATCAGATACCAGAGACCAGATACCAGAGATCAGATACCAGAGATCAGGGGAAGGAATTGGGGAGGGAGGTCGGGGGGAGGGAGAACGATAGACAACGACTTGGGGGGATGGACGTAGGGGAGGGGATTCAGAGATCAGAGATCAGAGATCCGGTGCCAGCTGTTCTCTGAACGCTGTTCTCGGATTTCTGAAAAGTCCACAGGGGCAGGCTCGCTGGGGCCGGTGAGGGCCTCGGAGGGGTGGAGGTGAGCCCCACCTGGGGCGAACCGCCCCTGTGGCAAGTCACCGGACGCGGGGAGGGGAACACCCACGTCCGGAAGAGATTCGCGCCCGCGCCCCTTCACCCGCGCGCCTGCGGCGCTTGCCTCTCCCCGCCTAAAGCGGGGAGAGGGTGGCGCGAAGCGCCGGGTGAGGGGCGGGTGAGGGGCTCGGGTGAGGGAGGTGGCGCGTAGATGACCTCTCCCTCCGGGAGAGGTCGAGCGGGCGGAGCAGAGCGACGACGGCTCGGGTGAGGGGGCTACTCCTCCCCACCCCCGAACAACCGCTCCACGAGCCCGCGTTTGGGACGCGGTTCGAGCGGCAGCGCCGGCAACGCCTCGGCCTTGAGGCGGTCCTGGACGCCGTCCAGGAATCCGGGCAGGCGCTTCTCGATTTCATCGACGACGACCAGGAGGCGGCGATACTCCTGCCAGATGGCGCCGTTGTGCAGGCGCTGGAGCTGGGTGACGTTGTCCCAGGCGACCGTCACCGTCGTGTCGGTCGAGAACGAAACGGCCGTGATCGTGCCGTAGATCGTGCCCGTGCTCGAGCCCTGCGCCTTCACGCGTCGGCCGACGTGGTAGTGCGCGGTGACGTCGGCCCCGGCCACTTTGAACTGGGTTGCCGCGACATAGGTTGTCGTGGCCGCGCCGTCGCCGTCGCCGTAGCGGAACCACTGGGCGTCGTTCCACTGGCTGCGGTGATCGGCCATCTGCTGGCGCATGGTGTCGTTGACGGTGGAGGGCGCCATGCCCTCGGGCGCGCCGTTGGGCGGCGCTGAATTGTTGTTGGCCGGCGTGGTGGACCAGGCTTCGATACCCATGATGGGCTCCGTTGGTTGGTTGGGCCCTCACCCGGCACGCTGCGCGTGCCACCCTCTCCCCGCTTTAGGCGGGGAGAGGGTGCGAACGCAGTGAGCGGGTGAAAAGAGCCGTGAGGGGGTGAACGCGTAGAGCTTAACCGTCCAGTTCCTTCGAGCGCAGGCGGCTCGTCGACAGTCGCTCCTGCATCTCGTCTTTGAGAGACTCGAAGGCGATGCACTCGGCGTTCGACAGGAAGTGCTTGCCGAGGGCGGCCATCTGGGCGGCTTCGGCAATGGCGACCGGCTTGCGCAGATAGCGGATCTCGATCGAACGCGCGGCCCGCGTGCGGATCAGTTCTTCGCCGAAGGTGGTCCAGCCGTTCGAGTCGGTGTCCCCCGACAGGTCGGTCTGGCGCTTCAGGTAGGAGAGCAGCATTGCGTAGGTGCCGTCCGGCACCGGGAACAGGCGGAAGTTGTCGTTGTAGACCGCGTACTCGCGCGGGGCGCCCTTGGTCGGGGTCGACTGGTTGTCGCGGTGCTCGATGTATTCCCAGATGCGCGGGGTCAGGTCGTAGAACGCGCCGTTGTAGTTGATCTTGAGCGAGTCGGCGCGGATGAAGTTGGCCGGCGTCGCGTAATACCGCGTGCCGTTGGCGGTGTTGCCGAGCGCGAACTCCTTTTCCTCGTTCCACCAGAAGCGAGTGGATTCATAGTGCTTGATGGCGCTGTTGATCTCGCGGCCGACGAACGTCGCGAGGTCGCTGCGGGCGAGCTCATCGGCGATGCGGCTTTTCATGGTGACGAAGTCGGTCATGGCGGCTCCTTTGCCGTGGCGGCGGGCCGCCACGAAAAAACCCGCGGGGGCGCCGCGGGTCGGTCGTTGCTGTCTTGGGTCTGCTCGCCGGTGCCTCGGGCACACGTCTGAGCATTGGCAAAACCATAGGACTCGCCGTCCCGCGAGTCCAATCACGTTTCTTGTCCCAATGATCACGCTTCTCGTCCCCGCGACGCCTACGCGGCGGAAAATCGCTCGCGCCGTGTTCCGCGCGGGGCCGAAAAAAAGAAACCCGCGCGTTCGGCGCGGGTCCCACGTCAGGCTCGGAACGGTTTTCGTTGGGCGTGTCCGGCGACCGCACCGCCGGACGCCAGGGCTAGGACGCCTCCCCGCCGTCGACGGCGATCGGGCGAGCGGCCGCGGCCGGCGGTGGTACGATCGGCCGTCGTTCGTCGCGCTTGAGCGTGACGTAGAGATCGAGGGCCTGGCGCAACAGCACGGCGGTCGAGCCGTTTCGTCGGTTGCGCAAGCCATCGACGCGACGGCACGGCTGGCTCAGCACCACCACGTCGAGGACCGGTCCCACCGACCAGTGTTGCCCGTGCATAGCCTTGCTCCAGGCGCTGAAGCGTTCCTGAAGCAGGATGCCGCGCACGGTTTCGTGGTCGTAGCCGAAGCCGCCCGCCGGAGTCCGGCCGGTACTGAGGTCGAAAACCCGCCCTTCGACGGTCGCGATCGTCGGCATCGTGCGCAGCCGCGCCGGGGCCGTGACGAGCTCGAAAGCGTCGCGGATGTCGTGCGCGGCATCGACCTGTTCCTGGGTGAGGAAGCCGCGCTGCAACATCAGCCAAAGCGGATCGCTGGTCATGCGGGCCAGCGTCTGGGCCGTGGGTTTGACGGTCTTGGTCTCTGGGTAGAGGCGCCGCCCTTTGCGGCGCCGGCGTCGTACGCACTTCATAGGGTACCTCGTGCGGTTAGGAGTTGATGACGAACGACCACGCAAACCACCCCTCCGTGGTGCCTACCCCGCCGATTCCCCTATTTCGCTGTTCTGGCGTCTGCGGCGGCGGATCCCTTCGCCGTCGCGACCATCATGATTGTTCGAAACGATGATCGCGGTAAAGCAAATTCCGATTCCGCACCGCAACATCGGAATCGTGTGCGCGTTCGTCGTGTGGTTAATCGCGGTCAGAGGTCGTGGGTTGTTTGGCGTGCGCCACTAGCGGTTGTCCGGACGCACGCTCACTTGCGAAAATGCACATCAGATCGATCACGAACACATATCGGTGATGATCGGGACAACGTTTGGCACGAGCAACGCGATGCACGACGCGAACGGTGCGCGCGGTCAGCGGGCCGCGACGTGCGATTCGGCCGGCGTTGCGAGGAAGACCGGCGTGAAGCGATCCTTGTCGTGCACCTGCCGCCGCCCCTCGCGCAGCCCGAGCAGGTCGCAATAGAAGCCCGGCGAGCGGTTCAAATCGGTCCCGCGGACCATCGCTTGCAGATATGTCATGCCGTCCTGTCGGGATTGCCGGGGGCTGGCGCCGTTGCGGCTCGCAATCGTGTCGCCCGGCCAGCAAGGGCACATCGAGGCTGACCAGCCGACAAACGGATTGGCCTTTGACGCCGGGGCGGGCATTGTTGCGCCGTGCGCCGCAGAAGCGCGAGGCATGCCGAGTCGGGGGAGGGTTCGTGATGGCGGGATTGATCCGCAAGCCGAAGGATTTTTTCGCCGGGTTGCTGTTCCTTGGCCTGGCCCTCGGTACCGTCCATGTGGCGCAGGACTATGCGATGGGAACGGCGCGGCGCATGGGGCCTGGCTATTTCCCGACCCTGCTCGCCTGGATGCTCGCGGGGATGGCGCTCATCCTTATCGTGCGTAGCCTGTTCGGCCTGCGCGACGGCATCGACCGCTTTGCGCTCAAGCCGCTGTTGTTGGTGACGGCCGGAGCCGTAGCCTTTGCCCTGCTGTTGCGACCGGCCGGGCTTGTGGTTGCCCTTGTCACCCTTGTGCTGATTGGCGCCGCCGGCAGCTCCGAATCACGGCCGCTGCCAAGCCTGCTGCTGGCGCTTGGCCTCGCCGCCGGCAGCGTGCTGGTCTTCGTCGTGGGCCTTGGACAGCCGTTTCCCGTCATCGGATTCTGGTTCGCGGGCTGAACCGCAGTGGACCTGTTCGCCAATCTCGCGCTCGGGCTCTCGGCCGCGGTCACGCCCGAGAACCTGCTCTACTGCTTCATCGGCTGTCTGCTCGGCACACTGGTCGGCGTGCTGCCCGGCATCGGGCCGGCCGCCACTATTGCCATGCTGCTGCCGGCCACCTTCACGCTGGGTCCGGCGCCGGCGCTGATCATGATGGCCGGCATTTACTACGGCGCGCAGTATGGCGGCTCGACCACAGCGATCCTCGTCAATCTGCCGGGCGAGGCCGCATCCGTCGTCACCACGATCGATGGCTATCAAATGGCGCGCCAGGGACGTGGCGGCGTTGCGCTCGCCACCGCCGCGATCGGCTCCTTCTTCGCCGGCACCGTCGCGACGCTGGTGCTGGCGCTGGCCGCGCCCCTGCTCGCCAGCGTGTCGCTCTCCTTCGGCGCGCCGGAGTACTTCGCGCTCATGGTGCTCGGGCTCATCGGCTCGGTGGTACTGGCGCGCGGCTCGCTGATCAAGGCCCTGGCCATGATCCTTGTCGGCCTCCTCATCGGCCTTGTCGGCACCGACGTCAACTCGGGCGTCCGCCGCTTCGCCTTCGACTTCTCCGAACTCGCCGGCGGCGTTAGCCTTGTCGCCGTCGCCATGGGCCTGTTCGGACTTGGCGAGATCATCCTCAATCTGCAGAACCAGGCGCGCGGCATCTCGGCCGTGTTCGCCCGCATCACCAGCCTGATGCCCTCGCGCGCCGACCTGCGCGCCATGACGGCGCCGATCCTGCGCGGGACCGCACTGGGCAGCGTGCTCGGCATCCTGCCCGGCGGCGGCGCGCTCCTTTCTGCCTTCGCTGCCTACAGCTTCGAAAAGAAGATCGCCCGTGATCCCTCGGCCTTCGGCAAGGGCGCCATCCAGGGCGTTGCCGCCCCGGAGGCCGCCAACAACGCCGGCGCGCAGACCTCGTTCATCCCCCTGCTCACCCTTGGCATTCCTTCCAACGTCATCATGGCTCTGATGGCGGGCGCCATGCTTATCCAGGGCATCCAGCCCGGCCCCGGCGTCATGAAAAGCAATCCGTCTCTTTTCTTCGGCCTGATCGTGTCGATGTGGATCGGCAACCTGATGCTGCTGGTGCTCAACCTGCCGCTGGTCGGCCTCTGGGTGCGCCTGGTGCAGGTGCCCTACCGCTTCCTCTATCCGGCAATCATGGTGTTCTGCGCCATCGGCGTCTTCACCATCAACGGCAATACCTTCGACATCTACCTGATGGCGCTGTTCGGCGTGCTCGGTTATGTCTTCGCCAAGCTCGACTGCGAGCCGGCGCCGCTGCTGCTTGGCATGATCCTCGGCCCGTTGATGGAGGAATATTTCCGTCGCTCGCTGCTGCTGTCGCGTGGCGATCCAATGATCTTTGTCCAGCAACCGATCAGCGCCGCTCTGCTGGGGCTGACCGCCGTCGCCATCGTCGTCGTGGCGAGCCCGTCGCTGCGGCGCCGGCGCGACACCGCGCTGCAAGAGTAGTTTATAGTCCGCATCGTCCGACACTCACACACAGAGGGAGTGGTACATGTTTCGAACGACCGTGAAGACCTTGCTGGCACTGACCGCACTGGCCCTCGCCGGCGGCGAGGCCCAGGCGCAGTGGAAGCCCACGCAGGACGTGAAGATCATGATTGGCTTCGCACCGGGCGGCGGCGGCGACACCCTGACCCGCATTGTCGCCAGCGCGCTCGAGCCGCACCTGGGCAAGAGGGTGATTGTCGAGAACAACGCCGGGGCCAACGGGTTCATCGCCGCCGAAGCGGTATCGAAGGCGAGGCCCGACGGCCATACCGCCGTCTTCGCCACCATGAGCATGCTGACAGTGGCGCCCTACCTGCCTGGCAACACGCTGCCGATCGACATCCACAAGGCGCTCATGCCGGTCGGCGTGCTGGCCGACATCCCGATGATCATGGTTACCTACCAGAACGCGCCGTTCAACACGGTGCCGGAGCTGATCGCGCGGGCCAAGGCCAACCGGGGCAAGATGAGCTTCGCCTCTGGCGGCGTCGGCTCCATCGGGCATGTGGCGGGCGAGTACATCAACCTCGCCGTCGGCACCGACATCCTGCATGTGCCCTATCGGGGTGGCGCACCGGCGATGGTGGACCTGATGGCCGGCCGCGTCGATCTGCAGATCGGCCCGATGCCGGATTTCGTCGGTGCCATCGCGGAGAAGAAGCTGAAGCCGCTGGCGCTCGCTAGCGCGGAGCCCGTCGCGCTCTACCCTGGCCTGCCCTTCCTCAAAGACAGCGTGCCGGGCTTCGTGGCGCAGAACTGGTTTGGGCTCATGACGCCGGCCGGCACGCCGGCGGAGACCATCAAGGGCTGGAATGACGCTCTGGCCAAGGTGCTGGCCGACGCGGACGTGCGAAAAAGGCTGGCCGACAACGGCTTCATTCCGATGAAGGGCGAGGTCGGCGAGATGGTGGCGCTGATCAAGGACGGGCAGGCCCGCTGGCCCAAGGTGATCCAGGACGCCAAGATCAAGGTGGAGTAGCCGACGGCGGGAGACGGGGGCGGCGAACCCGCCCCCGCACTTTGCGATCGATCCGTCGTCGTGCATCGGCACTGAGATCGCATTCGCGCGTTCGGGCCGGTCGAGTGGTCCGTCGGCGAGCCGATATCGCCGTACGAATTCACTCCGAGTGGAACTCTCTCATCGGCAATTCAGACCGGATGTCCTGTCGCGTGCCCGAGGCCGTCGAACAAGCGGAACATCCGGTCGCGCCACGCATGGATCGGATCATCCGCCTCGAGCAAGCGAAAACGGCTCACGCTCTTGGCCCAGATGAACGGTCCGAGCACGCTATAGTCGGCGTAGCCCGGCTGCCCGCCCGCAAGATAAGGCTGACTCGCAGCGACGACCCTCACTGGTTCGAGGAGTCTGCGCACTTCATGGATGCGGGTATCCCGGTCGGCCTGCATTTCCTCCAGCGTGTTGCCGTAGGCGCCGCCATAGCCATCTTCCGGTGGGGCTACGTCGTTTTTGTTGACCGGCCGTCCGGATCTGACCTGTTCCTGGCTTTGGCTGAATCGCGCTTCACGGGTCGCACGATAATGAGCCTGCTCTTCAGGATCGACATGGTCGTAGGCGTCGCGAATGAACAGGCGACGAAACGCGAAGATCTGGACCTTGTTGGTCCAGTCGTTGATGAACCGTGTCTCGCCCATGCCGATCGCGCCCCCGAACAGCGAAGGCCGCTCGGGATAGGTTTGCTCGAGGTACCGTGCTATTGCCCAGGAATCGCAGACCACGCTTTCGCCGTCGCGCAGGATCGGCATGAGCTTCTGGCCCGAAAACGCGATCCTTTCCTTTTCGAGGAACTTGACTCCGACACGCTCAAAGGCGAGTTGCTTGTGAGACAACGCATAGACGGATTTCCAGCAATGCGGGCTGAGCTTGACGTCGCCCTTGCCGGCGAGTTCATAGAGCTGAATCACCACCCGTACTCCTGGAAAGGCAATCGGCCACTACGTGGCGACGTGGGGGGCGCTGCGTGCGAATCCGTCGAACAGGTCGAGCAGGCGCTCGCGCCATGCGTAGACGGGATCGCTGGTCTCGAGCAATTCCAGCCGGCTGATGCAGCGTGCCCATTGAAACGAACCGAACACGATGTAGTCCGCGTAGGCCGGTGATTCGCCGCCGAGAAATGCTTGCTCGCCAAGCGTCACGCGTAGCGGTTCCAGCAGCTTGCGCCAAGCCACCACCTTATCCTGCCTGTCGCCACGGTAACTCTCGAGCTTGCCGAAACGCTTCTCCCGATCGGCTCGCCACCAGGCGCGGTCGGCCGGGTCGACGTGCTCGAACGCGTCCCACATCAGTATCGCAGTGAGCGCCGGCCGCTGCAGCTCGAGGGTCCATGCGCTGATGAATCGTGCCTGGGAGCGTCCCGAGTCCGTGCCGAACAACGGCGCGCGATCCGGGTACGTGTCTTCAAGGTAGCAGGCGATGTCCCATGAATCGTTGACCCATCGATCTCCGTCAACCAGCACGGGCACGCGATCCTGACCGCTAAAAGCGATCGGCGAGCGGTCCCGGTAGTAGACCGGGACGCGCTTGAAGTCATGCAGGCCTTTGTGCCGGAGAGCCATCAGGCTGCGCCAGCAAAACGGGCAGTAGCGATAGTCCTGGTCGCCGCCAAGTTCGTACAACGTAATGGCCATTGCCGTCCTCGGTTCGGATCGGAGATTGCTCGGGTTGCCGTGCCGTAGGCGGGATTGCCGGGTTGACCTTCTCGTGCGTGACAGTGTTGCCTTCCCGATCAAGGAGTCAAGCGCGCACAAAAAGGGGCGGTGTTGGACGAAGATTCCCCGCGCCAAACGACGATTCGACCTCTGGTTAATCGCGGTCAGAGATCGTGGATCGTTTGGCGTGCGCCATTCGAGATTGTCGGGACGCACGCACACCTGCGAAGAAGTAGATCAGATCGATCACGCACACATGCCGGTAATCATCGGGACGAGGTTCGGCACGAGCAACGCGACGCTCAACGCGAGCGATGCGCGCGGCCAGCGTGCCGCGACGCCTCGGTGACGACGTGAGTGGGGCATCGCCCTTGCGCTTGGCCAATTCGCGGGCCAGCCGATGGGCCTCAGCATCCTCGATGTTGAGCGACATCGGAATGGTGGAAGGTAGGAATTTTCGTACCTTCTGCCATTCCGCAATGAGGCTGTCGCGTGAGCTTAGCCGAGCTGTTGGCCGAACAACTGCACGGTGCGGCCCAGGGCCAAGAGCGCGCTCGGGCCGTGGAACGTCGATCGGTGATCGCAGTTGAAGCCGTGGTCGCCGAGGGGATAGCGGTAGACCGGGCACTTGGGTTGCGCCGCCCGGACCTTTTCTACCGCCTCGATGGGGATGCCTTTGTCCTTGTCGCCGAAGTGCAGGATCGTCGCGCACTTGGCGGTTTCGCTCGCGAAGTTGGCGACGCCACCACCGTAATAGCTGGAGGAGGCCGAGAGGCCCTGGGCGCGGCAGGCCGCGAGCCAGGCGACTGTGCCGCCCCAGCAGTAGCCGACGATTCCGACCTTGCCGGCCGAGGCCACGTTCTTGATCGTCGCGTCGACGTCGAGGATGACCTTGGCCCAATCGGATTTCGGCACGAATTCGCGGCCCTTGGCGATGTCCTCGGGCGTGTAGCCGAGGTTGACCTTCTTCTGGGCGCGGTCGAACAGCGCGGGCGCGATCGCGGTGTAGCCGAGGGCCGCGAACAAATCGGCGGTCTCGCGGATGTGGGCGTTGACGCCGAAGATCTCCTGCACCACCACCACGGCGCCGCGCGGCTTGCCGCTCGGCGTCGCCTTGTAGGCATCGAAGGTAAACCCGTCACTCGCCGTAATCGTCAGATCCTGACCCACGTCGTCCTCCCTGGTTGGTGACGGCCCCTCATCAGGGCCGCCGGCGGATGATGGTCATGGCTGTCATCGTCATGACCACCTCGTTCTTCTGATTGAGCACCTCGAACGCGCTCTTGACGATACCGCGATCGGGGCGGCTTTTCGACGCGCGCGCTTCGATCACCTTGGCGCGACTGCGCAACACATCGCCCGGCCGCACAGGCTGGAGCCAGCGCAACTCGTCGACGCCCGGCGAGCCCAGGCTGTGTTCATCGAGCACGTTGCCCACCAGCATGCTCATCGAGGCGGCGCAGGTGTGCCAGCCGCTGGCGATCACGCCGCCGAACGGGCCCTTTCGGGCCGCCACGGGATCGATGTGGAACGACTGCGGGTCGAATTTCCTGGCGAAATCGATGATCTCGGCTTCGGTCATCTCGTAGCGACCGAACTCGTGGACCTCGCCCACCGCGATGTCGTCGAAATAGCGTCCCATGGCGTGCCTAGACGTTGAACCGGAACAGTAGCACGTCGCCGTCGGTGACGACGTAGGTCTTGCCTTCGGAGCGCATCTTGCCGGCGTTGCGGGCGCCGTTCTCTCCGGCACATTCGATGAAGTCCCGGTAGGAAATGGTCTCGGCGCGAATGAAGCCGCGCTCGAAATCCGTGTGGACGGCGCCGGCCGCCTCCGGTGCGAGCGCGCCCTTGTGCACGGTCCAGGCCCGCGATTCCTTCGGGCCGGCGGTGAAGAACGTCACGAGATCGAGCAGCCCATACCCCTCGCGGATGATCTGCGACAGGCCGGTCTCCACGAGGCCGATCGCGGCGAGGAACTCCTGGCGCTCGGCCGGGTCGGTGATCTGCGCGACCTCGGCTTCGATCGCCGCGCAGATGATCACCGTGCGCGCGCCGCGGGTCGCCGCCCAAGGCAGAAAGCGCTGGGTGTGGGCGTTGCCCGTTGCGGCGCTCGCTTCGTCGACGTTGCACACGAACAGCACCGGCTTGGCCGTCAACAGTTGCAGTTCGCGAAACAGCTTGTGCTCGTTCGGGCCGATCGTCGCGGCGCGTGCCGGCTCGCCCTCTTTGAGGAGTGCCACGATTCGTTCGATCAGGACGAGGCGGGCCTTGGCCTCGGCGTCGTTGCCGCGCGCCTTCTTGACCACGCCGTCGAGGCGTTTTTCGAGGCTGTCCAGGTCGGCGAGCAGCAGTTCGGTTTCCACCGTCTCGGCATCGGCGATCGGGTCGATGCGGTTCTCGACGTGGGTGACGTTGGTATCCTCGAAGCAGCGCACGACGTGGATGATGGCGTCGACCTCGCGGATGTGGGAAAGGAACTGGTTGCCGAGGCCCTCGCCCTTGCTGGCGCCGCGCACCAGTCCGGCGATGTCGGCGAAATCGAGTTGCGTCGGCACGACCTTGGCCGACTGCGCCAACTGCGCGATGCGATCCAAGCGTTCATCGGGCACCGCGACGCGACCGACGTTGGGTTCGATCGTGCAGAACGGATAGTTCGCGGCCTCGGCCTGCATGGTCGAGGTCAACGCGTTGAACAACGTCGATTTCCCGACGTTGGGCAGCCCAACGATGCCGCAGGTGAAGCCCATTCAAGTCTCCTCGGGGGTGGCGGGCCGCGGCGGGGGCGCCAGGAACGCGACCTTGGTCATGAAGCCCGACAGATCGCCTTGGATCAGCAGCGGCGCCGCTTCGGCCAGGGCGGCGAGAACCTTGTCGAACAGCGGGCGCTCAGCGGCGGCGAAGTCGTGCAGCACGTAACCCGACACGCGTTCGGGGTCGCCCGGATGGCCGATGCCGATGCGGACCCGCAGATAGTCCCGACCGATATGGGAGTCCATGCTGCGAATGCCGTTATGGCCGGCGCTACCGCCGCCGCGCTTGACCCGTACCTTGCCCGGGGCGAGATCGAGCTCGTCGTAGAGTACGATCACCTGCTCGAGCGGCAGGTGGTAGAAGCGCGTCGCGGCGGCCACCGACTGACCCGACAAATTCATCATCGTTTCCGGCTTGAGCAACAGTACCCGGTGGGTGGCGATCTCTCCGTCGGCCGTGAGCCCCTGAAAACGCCTGCGCCACGGCGAGAAACGAAATTGTTCTGCGATCGCCTCGACGGCGCGATAGCCGATGTTGTGGCGATGCCCGGCGTAGGCCGGGCCTGGATTGCCCAGGCCCACCACCAGGAACATATGAGGCTCCCGCGCGGGCGGTTACTTCTTCCCGCCGCCACCCTTGGCTGGGGCGACCTTGGCCGGAGCGGCGTCCGCCTTGGGCGCCGCACCTTTGGCGGCAGGTTCTTTGCCAGCCGCAGGAGCAGCGGCTCCCTCGGCCGGCGCGGCACCACCCTCGGCGGCAGCGTCGCCTTCGGCCGGCGCAGCCTCGCCTTCGGCGGTCGCTGCGGCGGCAGCCACCGGCACCTCTTCGACGTAGACCGTCGGCGGCGCGATGGTCGCGATGGTGAAGTCACGACCCGTGATCGTCGGGCGAACGCCCTCGGGCAGCGTCACGTTGCTGATGTGCACCGAGTGACCGATGTCGAGGTTCTCGAGCGTCGCCGTCAGGCGCTCGGGGATCGAGTCGGCACGGCAATAGACCTCGACTTCGTGGCGCACGACGTTGAGCACGCCGCCGCGCTTGATGCCGGGCGACAGCTCTTGCCCCGTGAATTGCATGGGCACCGCGACCTGGATGCGTGTGTCCGGGCTGACGCGCAGGAAATCGACGTGGATCGGCCGGTCACTGACCGGATCGAGCTGGACATCGCGCGGCAGGACCTTCTGGGCCTTGCCGGCCACGGAAATCTCGACTAGGCGGCTCATGAAGCCGCCGCGTTCGTAGGCGCCCGCGAGTTCGCGGATGTCCAATGCGATGTTGGTCGGCGGCTCTTTGCCACCATAAATAACGCCGGGAACCTTGCCTTGGCGGCGGACCGCTCGGGCGGCCCCTCTGCCGGCCCGCTCGCGGGGTTCCACGACGAGGGCGGTTTGCTTGCTCATCGTGCTCTCCTTCAATGAAGCGGGTGGGAGCGTGCTCCCGGGCGGCGGCCTCCAGGGTGCCCTGTCCGCCCAACCCGCGCGGGCGAGGTTGTAAAGCCTGCCGCCGAGGTCGTCAAACCGGCCCCACGACCTAGTCGAACAGGCTGGAAACCGAGCTTTCTTCGCTGGTTCGGCGGATTGCTTCCGCCAGCAGCGGGGCGATGGTGAGGCGCCGGATCTTGGAGCAGGCCCGCACTTCCTCGCTGGCCAGGATCGAATCGGTGACCACGAGTTCCTCGAGCGCCGAGGCGGTGACGCGCTCGACCGCGCCGCCCGAAAGGACGCCGTGGGTGACATAGGCGACGACGGCCTCCGCTCCGTGGTCGCGTAGCGCCTGGGCGGCGTTGCACAGCGTGCCTGCCGAATCGACGATGTCGTCGACCAGGATGCAGCGTCGGCCGCGCACGTCGCCGATGATGTGCATGACTTCGGACTGACCGGCCCGTTCGCGGCGCTTGTCGACGATCGCAAGGTCGGCGTTGAGCCGCCGTGCCGTCCCGCGCGCCCGCACGACGCCGCCCACATCCGGCGAGACGAACATCAGGTTGTCCTTGGGGAAGCGCTCGCGGATGTCGCGCGCAAAAATCGGTCCGGCAAAGAGGTTGTCGGTCGGGATGTCGAAGAAGCCCTGGATCTGGCCGGCGTGCAGATCGAGCGTCAACACGCGGTCGGCGCCAGCGGTCGTGATGAGATTGGCCACCAGCTTGGCGGAGATCGGCGTTCGCGGACCGGGTTTGCGATCCTGGCGACCATACCCGAAGTAAGGGATCACGGCGGTGATCCGGCGGGCCGAGGCGCGCTTCAGCGCATCGATCAGCACCAAGATCTCCATCACCGTGTCGTTGGCCGGATAGGAGGTAGGTTGGATCGCGAACACGTCTTCGCCGCGGACGTTTTCGTGGATCTCGACGAACACTTCCATGTCGGCGAAGCGGCGGATACTCGCCTTGGTCAGCGGCAATTCGAGTTCCCGGGCAATCGCCTCGGCGAGCGGTCGATTGCTGTTGCCGGCGATGAGTTTCATCGCCGGTCGCCGGTCAACATCAACTTGGAAACCATCGCGCGCGGGCCCTGCTGGCGCGCGGACCATACCAAGCGTGCCCCGGGGTGGCAACGCCGCGCGAGCCGCGGAATTGGGCGCTTCACGCCAACGCGATCGCCGAAAGCTGCCGGCCGTAGTCGGGCTCACCCCGGTGCGTGGTGCGACGGAACGAGTAGAACCGTTGCGGGTCGCTGTAGGTGTCGTGATCGATGCGCTCGATCACCGCCGCGGCGTTGCGCCGCAGTCGCTCGACGACGTAACCGGGCAGGTCGAACTGGCGGTGGCGGGGGCTGCGCCCGGCTCGGAAAAAGCGATCGCTCGCAGGATCGGCAGCAGTGAACTGCTGTTCGAGTTCGACTCCCACCTCGTAGGACGGCTGAGCGATCGCCGGTCCAACGGCCGCAATGAGCCGCGTCCGTTGTCCTCCTCGCGCCTCGATCGCTTCCAGTGCGGCTTCGAGGACGCCCGACAACGTTCCTTTCCACCCACAATGCACCGCGCCGACGATGCCGGCGTCGGGCTCGGCCAAGAGTACGGGCACGCAGTCGGCGGTGAGCACGGCGACGGCCAGGCCGGGGACCGTCGTAATCACGGCATCCGCCACCGGCGCTGTCGAAGTCCAGGGGCCATCGGCGTGGGCGACGGCGGTGCCGTGGACCTGATGCACGGTGCACAGCCGGCCCGCGGCAAGTCCGAGGCGTTCGAGCGCGAGCGCGCGATTGCGCTCGACGATGGCACGGTCATCGTTCGACCCCAGGCCGCAGTTGAGGCCGGCGTAGAGCCCGGCGGACAGCCCGCCCTCGCGGGTGAAGAAGGCGTGCCGGGTGACACTCAAGGCCTGCAGGCGTGCGGCGCGGATCATGCGAAGGCCGGGATTTCGGTGGTGGCCCGGTCGGCGAAGGCCAGCACCTTGAAGAGCCGTCCCATCTGATCGGTGCCGGTCAGGCGCTCGACGGCACGATCGACGTCGAGCGCATCTTCGGAAGCGGCCCTGCGCTTGAGCATTGCGGCCCGGACCCGGAGTCCCAGATTGTCGAGGAACCGACCCTGTTCGATCGGTCCGTAGATGCCAACACCTTTGGATTCGAGCACCGCCACCAGCTGGGCGAAGTCGACGTGGGCGCAAATGTCGGCAGCGCCGGGTTCACGGAACACATCGTGGCGGGCGTGCGCGCGAACCGCCTGCAGCGTCTCGCCCGGTCCCGTCTCGGTGACCCCGTAGTCGATGACCAGGGCGGCACCGCGGTCCTGATCGAAGCGGGCGGCGAGCGCCTCGATGAGGGCGAGACCAGCCGGGCACACTTCGGCCACGCTTCCCGGTGGGGCGTTGCGAAGGGATGGCGGCACCAGGCCGTCACATCGCGTGGGCGCGAGGACGAGACGGAAGCGATCGTCAGCGCTATCGAGATCAACGAGGCGTTCATGCCAGCCGTCGGCCGCGCGCTGAAACTGCCGCACCGGAAGGGCGTCGAACAACTCGTTGGCGATCACCAGGATCGGGCCCCGCGGCACCTGTTCGAAGGAGTCGTGCCATATAGGCCCCACGCCGGTGAGGGTGCGCCGCTGACGCTCGCGGAGGAACGGACTCGTCTCGATCAGGTGCACGCGGAGTGCGGCGCGGAAGGCAGGCACCGTCGCGCCGGCGCGCAGGGCATCGGCCATCAACGTGCCGCGCCCCGGGCCAATCTCGACCAGGTGCACCGGATCGGGGGCGCCCATGGCCTCCCAGACGGCGGCGCACCACAGGCCGATCAGTTCTCCGAACATCTGACTCACCTCGGGGGCCGTCACGAAATCGCCGCGCTGTCCGAACGGGTCGCGGTTCATGTAGTAACCCCAGCGCGGATGGCCGAGCGCTTCGGCCATGTAGTGCGCGACCGAGATCGGGCCCCGGGCGCGAATGAGATCCGCGAGGTGTCGCGCCAGATCGTTCACGGGGCGGCGGGCCGCCGTCGGCGCGCGTAGAACCAGATCAGGAAGCCGCCCAGGGCGGCGGCGAGCGACAGCAGTTGTCCCATGGTCGCCCCGGCCAAGAGGAATCCAAGATGCGCGTCGGGCTCGCGGAAGAACTCGGCAGCAAAGCGGGCGAGGCTATAGCCGCCGACGAAGACGGCCGTGAGGTGACCCGGTCGCTCGCGCAGGCGCGTGCGATAGAACAGTACGAGCATCACGGCAAACAGCACGGCGCCCTCGAGGGCGGCCTCGTAAAGCTGGCTGGGATGGCGGGGGAGCGGCCCGCCGCCGGGGAACACCATGGCCCAGGGCACATCGCTGACGCGACCGTAGAGTTCGCCGTTGATGAAGTTGGCGATACGTCCGAGCAACAGGCCGAACGGCGTGATCACGGCGACCAGGTCGGCGAAGGCGAGGACGTCGATCCGGCGCCGGCGGGCGAACACGACGATGGCGAGGATCATGCCGAGCAGTCCGCCGTGGAAGGACATGCCGCCGTGCCAAACGGCGAGGATTTCGAGCGGGTGACCGAGGTAATACCCCGCCTTGTAGAAGACGACGTAGCCTAGGCGGCCGCCCAGAACAACGCCGAGCGTCGCCCACACGAAGAAATCGTCGGCATCCTTGGGGGTCAACGGCGCGACAGGTTGGCGGGCGCGACGCGATACGAAGTACCAGCCGGCGAGGATCGCGGCGACATAGGCGAGTGCGTACCAACGGATCGCGAACGGGCCGATCGCGATCAGCGTCGGGTCGATCGCAGGAAACGGAATCGCCAGGGTCATGATCCGGGGTTGCTCCGCGAGACGCCGCTGACCATATTGTCAGCAGCGAGACTTCTTATCATTGAGGCGGTCATGGCGAGCGACAACCGTTTTGTAGACGATCTGGCGCGGTTGACCAGCGGTGCGCTGGGAACGTTGCACGGCCTGCGGGAAGACATCGAGGGCCGCTTCAAGGAGCGTTTCGAGCGCTGGCTCGCCGAAATGAACCTCGTCCGCCGCGAGGAGTTCGAGGTGGTCAAGGCGATGGCGACGCAGGCCCGGGAGGAGAACGAACGCCTGGCCGCCCGGGTCGCCGCGCTCGAGGCTGCCCAGAAGCGCTGAGGTCCTACTCGGCGGCGACCGAAATCGAACGCCGCCGCACCAGATTCTCGTAGTCCTGCATCAGAGTCTTGGTGATCGTGCCGACGGTGAAGCGGTGGCTGTCGATCGAGCCCACCGGTGTCACTTCCGCCGCGGTTCCGGTGAGGAACACCTCCTGGGTGTTGGCCAACTCGCCCGGCATGATCGCGCGCTCGACGATCTGATAGCCACGCCGCCGTGCGAGATCGATCACCGTGCGTCGGGTGATGCCGTCGAGGAAACAATCCGGCTTCGGCGTGTGGATGACGCCGCTCTGCACCAGGAAGATGTTGGCGCCCGTCGACTCGGCGATCTGGCCGCGGTAATCGAGCATCAGCGCGTCGTCGTACCCCTCGTTCTCCGCCTGGTGCTTGGACATCGTGCAGATCATGTAAAGGCCGATCGCCTTGCTCTGGGTCGGCGCCGTATCCGGGGCCGGCCGCCGCCATTGCGCGGTCTTCAGACGCAGCCCCTTGTTGCGCGCCTCGGGCGAAAAGTAGGAGGGCCACGTCCAGGTCGCCACGGCCACGTGGATCTTGGTCTGCTGCGCCGACACGCCCATCATTTCGCTGCCGCGCCAGGCGATCGGGCGCACGTAACCGTCGACGATATTGTTGGCCTTGATCGTGTCGATGCAGGCCTGATCGATCTGGGCGAGCGAATAGGGGATCTCGAACCCTAGGATCCGGCCCGAATCGATCAGTCGTTGGTTGTGGTCGGTCATCCGGAAGATGACGCCGTCGTAGGCACGCTCGCCCTCGAAGACCGCGCTACCGTAGTGCAGGGCATGGGTCAGGACGTGGATCTTGGCTTCGCGCCACGGCACCAATTTGCCGTCGAACCAGATTTGGCCGTCGCGATCGTCGTACGTTTGAGCTGCCATGTGTCCCTCGTACCGGCGTCAGCCGGTCCCCGTGATTACGAAATGACCCAATACGCTTGCATCTTGTAACAATGTGAGCGATATATGTCAACATGGTTGACGTAAAATCCACGGTCAATCCGCTGTTCCTGCGCGACGAAGAACTGCGCCAGGGCATCGAACTCTTGTTCTATGCCTACCGGGACTTCACCTCTGATCCCGACAAGATCCTCGATGACCACGGGTTCGGCCGCGCCCATCATCGCGCCATTCATTTCATCAACCGCAACCCCGGCATCACCGTCCAAGAACTCTTGGCCATCCTGCGCATCACCAAGCAGAGCCTAAGCCGGGTCCTGGGCCAACTGGTTCGCGAAGGGTATGTGATCCAGCAACGCGGCACGCGGGACCGTCGCCAGCGCCACCTGCACTTGACCGAACGTGGAGTCGAACTGGAGCGACTGGTCTCGGCGCCGCAACGCGAGCGTGTCGCGCGCGCCTACCGCGAGGCCGGCGCCGAGGCGGTCGAAGGATACCGCAAAGTCCTGCTCGGGTTGGTCAACGATGCCGACCGCGCGGCGATCGTGCGGTCGATTCGCCGACGCTGAACGATGGCAGGCAGCGGGCTCAAGATCAAAGACACCGGCGAGCCCCTCCGGCACATCCTGGTGGTCGACGACGATGCGCGAATTCGAGAACTGCTGCAGCGCTACTTGGTCGAGCGCGGGTACCACGTAACGACCGCGGCCGATGCCGGTGAGGCGCGTCAGCGTATGGCCGCGTTCGCCTTCGACCTGCTGGTGGTCGACGTGATGATGCCGGGCGAGGACGGGCTCAGCCTGACGCGAGCGATTCGGCGCACGACGGAAACGCCGGTACTCCTGCTCACGGCCCGTGGCGAACCGCAGGACCGCATCGACGGCCTCGAAACCGGGGCCGACGACTATCTTGCCAAACCGTTCGAGCCCAAAGAATTGTTGTTGCGGATCGGCAATATCCTGCGACGTGCCCCGGCGAGCGACGGCGCGATAGGTGACCTCAAACTCGGTTCATGTCGGTTCGATGCCAACCGCGGGGAGCTGAGTCGCGACGGCGAAACCATCCGGCTGACCTCGGCCGAGAGCGCCCTCCTGCGCGTGCTGGCGCGGCGTGTCGGTCGCACGGTGTCGCGCCAGGAGCTGTGCGATGCCGGCGCAGTCAATGAACGCTCGATCGACGTTCAGGTGACGCGACTGCGACGGAAGCTCGAGCCCAATCCCAAGGTTCCCCGCTATCTGCAGACCGTCTGGGGCGAGGGTTATGTGCTCATTCCGGACTAGGGCCGGCACGTGCTGCGGTCGCTGAAGCCCAAGACCCTGTTCGGGCGCGGCCTCCTGATCGTCGCCGCGCCGATGGTGCTGCTCCAGTTCATTCTCGGCTACGTGTTTTTCGAGACCCACTGGGACACGGTCACGCGACGCCTGTCGCTGGGGATCGCGGGCGACATCGCCATGCTCATCCGGCTTTTGCCCGAGGATGAGCGCCAGGCTCTCACCCTCGCGTCGGCCTATCTCGAACTCGATGCCAGTTTCGCGTCCGGTGCGGTGTTGGCGCCGACCAACGAGCGCCCGGCGCGCTTCAACATACCCGCGCGGATGCTGCATCGGGCGCTGGCCGAGCGGCTGTTCCGTCCGTTCGCCGTCAACACCGCTGATTTCGGCGACAAGGTCGAAATCCGCGTCCAGCTCTCCAACGGCGTGCTCCGCGTGCTTACGCCGCGCAAACGACTCGACTCGACGACGACGACCGTCTTCGTGTTGTGGATGGTGGGATCGTCGCTCGTGTTGCTGGCGATCGCGATCGTCTTTCTCCGCAACCAGATGCGTCCGATCAGACGACTCGCCCGTATCGCCGACGAGCTCGGCAAGGGTCGCGACGTGGCCGATATCAAGCCTCGCGGCGCATCCGAGATTCGTCAGGCAACCCAGGCTTTCCTGGCCATGCGCGAGCGTCTCCGGCGCCAGATCGCGCAGCGCACCGAAATGCTCGCCGGCGTCTCGCATGACCTGCGCACGCCCCTCACGCGCATGAAGCTCGAACTCGCGATGTTGGGCGAATCGCCCGAGGTTCGGCAGCTCGAGCGCGATGTGCGCGAGATGGAGACGATGATCGAAGGCTATCTCGCGTTTGCGCGGGGCCAGGATACCGAACGTGTCGAAACCACCGACCTGCGGCCGGTGTTGCAAAGCGTGGTCGACAACGCCGAACGTCAGGGGCGGGTGGTCGCGCTGCGAACCGAGGGGGACCTGGTCCTCCCGATCCGGCCGAACGCCATTCGTCGCTGCATCCAAAACCTCGTCGACAACGCCGTGCGCTATTCGACGCCGGCATCAGGCCAAGGGGTTCCCCCGGTCGACATTTCGGCCAGCCGCGTCGGGCCAACGGTCGAGATCGCCGTCGACGACCGTGGTCCCGGGATTCCGGCGGCGCGCCGGGACGAAGCCATGCGGCCATTCAGCCGGCTCGACGCGGCGCGCAACCCCGACATCCCCGGCGTCGGTCTTGGTTTGACGATCGCCCGCGACATCGCCCGCGTCCACGGCGGCGATCTTGTACTCGGGGATGCTCCTCAGGGAGGCTTGCGCGCCCTGGTTCGGCTGCCGGTCTAGAACAACCGGCCACCATTCGGGACCGTCGGGTCGACGCCAACGAGGCAGACGGCGCCATCCTGATCAGGGAAGCCGAGCACCAACACCTCGGACATGAACGGGCCGATCTGGCGCGACGGGAAATTGACCACGGCAGCCACCTGTCGTCCGGGCAATTGGTCCAGACGGTAGTGCTTCGTGATCTGGGCGGACGAGCGCTTGCGACCGATCTCCGGTCCGAAATCGATGGTCAGCTTGAACGCGGGTTTTCGCGCCTCGGGAAAGGCCTCGGCGGCGACGATGGTTCCGACGCGGATATCGACGCGGAGAAAGTCTTCGAAGGCAATGATCGCCATCAGCCCGCGAGTTCACGCGAGCGGTGGGCGGCCGCGGCGATCGCCTTGGTGAACAGGGCCTGCATGGCGTCGACATCCATCAGAACCTTGAGCGCCGCCTCCGTCGTGCCACCGGGGGTCGTCACGTTCTCGCGTAGCTGGGTCGGGGATTGCTCGCTGAGGCGCGTGAGTTCCGCGGCGCCGATCACCGTTTGGCGCGCCAGGCGGGCCGCCAAGCCGCTCGGGAGTCCGGCGACGACAGCGGCTTCTGCCAGGCATTCTATGAGATAGAAGACATAGGCCGGGCCCGATCCCGAGACGGCCGTGACGGCATCCATCAGGGCCTCGTCCTCGACCCAGGCCACCTCGCCGACGGCGGCCATCAGTTCGCCCGACACGGCGCGGTCGTCCTTGGCGGCGCGACGATTGGCACAGAGAACCGTCATGCCTCGTCCGACCGCGGCCGGCGTGTTGGGCATCGCCCGAACGAGCGCGGTGTCGGGGCCGAGAATCTTCTCGAACGACGCGATGCTGCGCCCCGCAGCAATCGAGAGAAACACCGTGCCGGCCACGGCATAGCGCCGGTAAGCGGGTAGGGCCGTCTCCATGACCCAAGGCTTGACCGCAAGGATGACCACGCGGGGTCGGAACGCGGGATCGATGAGTGCGGCTTCGGTGTGAACGGCGACGCCGAGCGGGCTGATGCTGTTGCGCGCGTCACGACCCGGTTCGACCACCACGATGTCGCGCGCGGCGATCCCGTTGGCCAGCCATCCCTGGACCAGGGCGCCGCCCATCTTGCCGCAGCCGACCAACAGCAGCGGCCCTCTCATGGGAGCCGCGGTCAGGCTTCGCCCTCGGTTTCGAGCATGGCCGCCGCGATCGCTTCGGTCGGCGATTTACCGCCCCACAGCACGAACTGGATTGCCGGGAAGAAACGTTCGCTCTCACGGAGAGCGACGCTCACCAACTCTTCCATCTGTTCGGTCGTCGCGGCCACGCCGCCGGTGTAGAGCTGGGCGTGGCGGAACATGAGCAGGCCTTCCTGCACCCACAGATCGAAGTGGCCGAGCCACAGCCGTTCGTTCATCAGCGCGAGCAACGAGTGCATGGCCCCTGTCTTCTCGCGCGGCACCTTGAGATCGAAGGCGCAGCTGATTTGCAACGAGTGTTGTTGCTGGCGCCAGGCGAACCAAAGGTGGTAGCGCGTCCAGGTGCCCTCGATGCCGACGTTCATCTCGTCGTCGGCGTAACGGTCGAAGGCCCATTCATTGGTGGCAACGATTTGTTCAAGCAGGTCGATGGGGTTCCCCGATACCGAATCGGTACCCTCGGCGACGACGGCCATTCAAACTCCCCAAGCTGGCCGCCTGCCAACGGCCGTTTCAGCGCCTTGGGTCTGCTCCGCTACGGCCCTCCACCACACAACTTGTAGTGACGCAGCGCAACATACCTACAAAAGATATGCCAAACATGGTGACTCCTCGTCAAGAGTCCGTGCTGCGCCGGGTCGCGCTTCCGGGCCACCGGGGGGTCTGCCAGGATGCCGCCCCCCAACGTTCGTAGGATCGCAATGGCCAATAAGACCAAGCCCGCGCGAGGACGCTTCAAGCTTCGGCGCTGGGAGATCATCGTCCTCGTCGTGATCGGCCTGGGCGTGTTGTGGGCGGTGTGGGAGACCGATAGCGCCGGCGACCATCAGGCATCGTTCGATGGCTACCTTCGGCAGGGAGGGGCGCGGCTAGCCGGAATTCAAACCGTACCTGATGGCGGCAACGCCCATGTCGCCAACGCCGTCTATGGCACCGAGTTTCCCACCACCGGGCCCCATGACCCGACTTGGATCAATCCGGGGGTCTATTCGCGGGAACAATCGCCCGCGAAACTCGTGCACTCCCTCGAACACGGGATGATCGTCATCTATTACGACGATCCGGGCGACGAAACGCTGCGCATCCTCCGCGGTTGGGCCAAGCTCTATCCCGGGCCCTGGAGTGGCGTGGTCGTCGCCAAGAAAAACGGTCTCGGGCGGACGATCGTACTTTCGGCGTGGCGCAACCTGTTGCGCCAGGAGACGTTCGATCCGGCGATGGCCGCCGCGTTCGTCGACCGTTTCCGCGGCCGTGGTCCCGAAAACCCGGTCCGCTAATTCACGGCTTTTGCCAGCGCGCGGCCGCGGCGTCGTCCTCGTGGCGAGCGGCGACCCATCGGGCACCGTGGGGCGTCTCCTCGTTCTTCCAAAACGGCGCCTTGGTCTTCAACCAATCGATCAGGAAGGCACAGGCCTCGAGGGCGGCCTGGCGATGGGCCGACGCGGTGACGACGAGGACGATGCGGTCCCCGGGTTCGAGGCGGCCGAAGCGATGAATAATCAGAGTCGCATCGAGCGGCCAGCGGCGGCGCGCCTCCTCGTCGATGGCCGCGAGCTGACGTTCGGTCATGCCCGGGTAGTGTTCCAGCGTCATGGCGCGTACGCGATCGCTGCCGGCCACGTCGCGAACCAGGCCGATGAACGACGCCACGCCGCCGATGGCCGGGTTGTCGCGAGTCAGCGCTTCGATTTCTGCACCGACGTCGAAGTCCTCGCGCTGCACGCGGATCATGCGGATCCCCCGGTCACGGGCGGAAACAACGCGATCTCGTCGTTCGGTCCGACCGAATCGCCGGGCCGCGCGTATTCTTGATTCACCGCGACGCGCACGACGCTCGAATCTTTGAGCGCCTCGGCGTGCCGTGCACTCCGAGTCTTGAGCCAGTCGATCAACGCGGCCACGGTCGTCACCGAGGCGGGTGGCGTCACCTCTTCCTGGTCGCAGCCCACACGCTGGCGCAACCAAGCGAAATAGAGGACCTTCACGCCAAGACCTCGCTGAAGGGGAGGAAGGCAACATCACTTCCCGGCGTCAGTTTGGTCATTTCTTCGGGGAGTTCAACGAGGCCGTCTGCCTCGACCAGCGAACGAAGGATTCCCGCGCCCTGGTGCGGGAAAGGTGTCACGTGGCGGCGACCATCGCGGCCCGTTGTCAGGCGCCCACGCAGGAACTCGCGCCGACCACTCTTTTTTTGGTGGTTGAAATCGGCAATCACCGTGAAGACCTGCGGCTCGACGTCCTCGACCCCGGCCAAGCGCAACACCACCGGGCGAACGAAGCGCAGGAACGTGACCATGGCCGCGACCGGATTCCCCGGTACCCCGACGAACGGGACTTGGCCGATCTGGCCCAGGGTGAGTGGGCGCCCCGGCTTGATGGCGAGTCGCCAGAAGTGGAGCGATCCGAAATCCTCGATAGCCTGGCGAACGTGATCTTCCTCCCCGACCGAGACGCCGCCCGAGCTGACGACCAGATCATGCTCGGCCCGCGCGTGATCGAGAGTCCGTCGAATCGTCGCACGATCGTCGCCGACGATTCCCAAGTCGGTGACCGTCGCACCCAGTCCTTCGAGGAGCGCGATCAACATGAAGCGGTTGGCATCGTAAATGCGCCCAGGCGCGATGGCATCGCCCGGTTCGCTGACTTCGTCGCCGGTCGAACAGACGGCGACGCGCAGCCGCTGATAGACCGTGACTTCCGCGCGTCCGACCGAAGCAATCATGCCCAGGTCCTGTGGACGAAGACGTCGGCCGGGGTTCAACACGATCTGTCCGGTGCGCACGTCCTCGCCGCGCCTCCGCCGGTTGGCGCCCTGGCGCAGGCCGTCGGGAACGACCAAGATGTCCCCCTTGACCGTGCAGTCCTCCTGCATGGCGACCGTGTCGCAGCCCTCGGGCATCAGCGCGCCCGTAAAAATCCGCACCGCGGTTCCGGGGCGAGGCGCATGATCGAGCGGATGGCCGGCGGCAGACCGACCGGCCACGCGAAGCCGGTTGGGCTCGCCCGACGCAAGATCGTCGGCACGAAACGCATAACCGTCGACGGCGGAATTGTCATGGGCCGGCACATCGCGTTCCGACCGAATCTCGGAGGCTAGGACTCGTCCCGCCGCTCCCGACAACGCAATGGTCTCTGTCCGCACGACGGGTTGGACTCGTTGACGCAGCAGGTCGAGCGCCGCGGCGGCTGTCAGCAGGGGCGAATCGTTGGCAAAACAGTCGTCCCGCAACTGGGTCATCGCGAGTTCCTGTCGGCGAGCCGGCTGTGGGTCACGATGAAATCGGCAATTGCAGCAATGTCGTCCACGCGGAACTGCGGCAAGGGCACCGCGACTGGGTGATCACTCGCGATGGCAACGATATGGGGATCGTCGCGCCACAGAACAGGGGGCGCGTCCGGGCCGCGGACGATTTCGATCTTGTCGTGACCGTCGCGTTTGAAGCCCTCGATCAGGACAAGATCGACCGCGGCGAGGCGCGCCAGGAGATCCTCGAGTTTTGGCTCGGCCGCACCGCGGTTCTCATGCATCAGCGCCCACCGGTTGCTCGACGCCACCATGACCTCGTGCGCACCGGCCGCGCGGTGTTCGTAGGAGTCTTTTCCCGGCGTATCGACGTCGAACGTGTGGTGGGCGTGTTTGATCGTCGAAACGCGATAACCCCGCCGCGTCAACTCCGGGAGCAGGCGCACCAGCAATGTCGTCTTGCCGGTGCCCGAATAGCCTGCCAAACCGAAGACCTTCACCGGGCGGCCTATTGGGCGGCGATCTGTCCGCCACGAAGGTGGCGCAGGCCGACGCGCAGATAGTCATAGCCGGTCGCGAGCGTGAGGGCGGCGGCAAGCCAAATCGCGACTTGGCCGACCAGGGCGGCCGGCAGCGGAGCAATCGCCTCGCCCAGCAGCAGGGCGCCGATCGCGACCATTTGGGCCGCTGTTTTCCATTTGCCGAGCCGGCTCACCGGCAGTTCGATGCGGCTTTGGCCGAGAAACTCGCGTAACCCCGATACCAGGATCTCGCGCAGCACGATGATCAGCGCGGCGATCACCGCGGCGCCATCGATCCAGCGTTCCGCGACCATCATCACGAGGGCGCTGGCCACGAGCAACTTGTCGGCGATCGGGTCGAGGAAGGCGCCGAGGGAACTTTGCAGGCTCCGGCCCCGGGCGATTCGGCCATCGAAATAGTCGGTGATCCCCGCGGCGGCAAACAATCCGGCGGTGGCCCAATGGGCGATCTCGCCAGGCAGATAAAACGCCGCGACGAGCAGCGGGATGATCGCGATCCGCGACAGCGTCAGGAGATTGGGCGCGCTAAACAGCATCGCCGCTCGAATATACACGGCTCCCCGGCCACCGCCG
>VGES01000046.1 GCA_016869765.1 Alphaproteobacteria bacterium | reverse complement strand
CATTTTCTCCTCAAGCGCGAGGGTCAGGATGGATAGCGAACAGCAATTGCCGCGTTGGGACCTCGGAGATCTCTATGCCGGACCCGACAGTCCGGAACTCGCCCGGGATATCGAGGCCGCGGCCAATGGGGCGGCGGCGTTCGCCGAGCGCCACCGGGGCAAGATCGCCGCGCTGTCGCCGTCGGCGTTTGCCGCGGCCCTCGATGAGTACGAACGGCTGCAGGATGTCCTCGGTCGCCTTCTCAGCTACGCCCAACTGCGCCATGCCGACGATCTCGACAGTCCGGACAATGCGCGGTTCGTGCAGAACGTGAGCGAGCGGGTGAATGCGATCACGACGGACCTGTTGTTCTTCACCCTCGAAATCAATCGCGTCGAAGATCGCACGATTGCCGGATGGCAAGAGGACGACAGAGTCGCCCGCTATGCGCCGTGGCTCCGCGACGTTCGGACCTTTCGTCCCCATCAATTGGGCGATGATCTCGAACGGCTGCTGCACGAGAAACGCCTGACCGGGGCCGGGGCGTGGAACCGTCTGTTCGACGAGACGTTGGCGGGCCTACGGTTCGATCTCGGCAAGGGCGAGGTGCCGCTCGAAGTCGCGCTGCATGCCCTGAGTGATCGTGACCGCGAGACGCGCCGTCGCGCGGCCGAGACTTTGGGCCAGGTGTTCGCCAGGAATGTCCGGCTCTTTGCCCTCGTCACGAATACGCTCGCGAAGGACAAGGAAATCGAGGATCGCTGGCGGCGATTTCCGACTTCGGCCGCTTCGCGCCACCTCGCCAACTACGTCGAGCCCGCCGTGGTCGATGCCCTGATCACGGCGGTCAAGGCTGCGTATCCCCGGCTCTCCCATCGTTACTACGCCCTGAAAGCGAAATGGTTGGGCTTGGCCAAACTCGAACATTGGGACCGCAATGCGCCACTGCCCGAAGACGCCGACCGCGATCGCCCCTGGCCCGAAGCCGTGGCCACGGTACTCGACGCTTACAGCCGCTTTTCTCCGGCGTTGGCCGAGCTCGGGCGCCGATTCTTCGATCGCCCGTGGATCGACGCGGGGGTACGTCCCGGCAAGGCCTCGGGGGCGTTCGCGCACCCGACCGTGCCGAGCGCTCATCCCTATCTGCTGCTCAACTATCAGGGCAAGACGCGCGACGTCATGACGTTGGCCCACGAGTTGGGGCACGGCATTCATCAGCTCCTGGCCGCCGGGCAGGGAACCCTGATGGCAGACACGCCACTCACGCTCGCCGAGACAGCCTCGGTGTTCGGCGAACAATTGACCTTCCGAGCCTTGGTTGCCGCCGAGCGCGATCCCGCGCGCCGCCGGCGCCTCATCGCCGGCAAGGTCGAGGACATGATCAACACGGTCGTGCGTCAGGTTGCGTTCTTCGAGTTCGAGCGCCGTTTGCACGATCGGCGGCGAGACGGCGAACTGACCCCGGACCAGATCGGTGAGATTTGGCTTGTCGTCCAACGCGAGAGTCTGGGCGAGGCATTCCGCTTCGCGCCCGAGTACGCCACCTTCTGGTGCTACATCCCACACTTCGTGCATTCGCCGTTTTACGTCTATGCCTATGCCTTCGGCGATTGCCTGGTGAATGCGCTCTACGCGGTCTACCTCGACGGGTCGTCGGGGTTCGAGGAGCGCTACCTCGACATGTTGCGCGCCGGGGGCACCCGGCGACACCGGGAGCTGTTGGCCCCATTCGGATTGGACGCCAGCGATCCTGGTTTCTGGACCCGCGGATTGTCGGTAATCTCCGGGCTGATCGATCAACTGGAGGGCGCCGAAGGGGCGCGCTGAATCGTGGTAACCCTGCGCGTAAGGCCGAACTCCCGCTACCACAAAATCCTGCGCAAGCTTTGCGACATGCCCAAGCCGGTGCGCGGCATCTCGGATGCCATGTTGAATCGGGCGTTCGCATCGCCGCGTAGCGTCCAGGAGCTGGCGCAGGCCGGTCTCATTCGCCAGCGCGGCTGGCACGACGGTCCGGGTGGGGTCTGGGTGCCGACGGCGGAGGGCGAAGACCTCTGCGCCAAGCTGTCACAGGAGGTCGATCGCGAGCCGCAAACCGGCCGTCGCCGCGGAATCGCGGACGGCGCTTCGATTTGAACCGAAAAACCGGTCTGATATAGTCCCGGCGCCGCTCGGAGGGACGTTATGGCGCAAGACCAGCAGATCGATCTGCCACACAAGCAACAGACCTATGATGGCTTCATCCAGTTGACGAAGTGGGGCATCGGCCTGTGTGTGGTGACCCTGGTCTTGCTCGCGATCGTCTTGCTCTAGTTTCTCCGCGCCTGACGATATTCGGCCCTTGGCGCCAGCGCGGCACAAGCGCTGGCGTGGTGAAATCCTTGGCGTTCCCTTTGGCGTTCCCTCATGAAAGTTGTCGTCCCTAGAGAACGTCGGGCCCACGAGCGGCGGGTTGCGGCGACTCCGGACACCGTCAAGCGGATGGTCGGCATGGGCTGGTCCGTCGCGGTCGAGCGCGGTGCCGGCGAAAGTGCGGCCTTGCCGGACGCGCAATACCAGCAAGCGGGAGCGACGCTGCTGGATCGCCTGCCCGGCAACCTCGGGGAGGCCGACGTCCTCGTCAAAGTGCAGCGGCCGATGACAGCCGCCGAGGGCAACGACGAACTTCTAGGCGTGAAACGCGGCGCAATGGTGGTTGGGCTCTTGGCCCCGGGCAACGCGCCGCAATCGCTTTCCGACTACGCGGCAAAGGGCGTTACGGCGATCGCGCTCGAGCTGTTGCCGAGGATCACACGCGCGCAGAACATGGATGCGCTTTCCTCGCAGTCGAATCTCGCCGGCTATCGCGCGGTGATCGATGCCGCCGCGGAGTTGCAGCGCGCGCTCCCGATGATGATGACGGCCGCCGGCACGATCGCCCCGGCCAAAGTGATGGTTCTCGGCGCCGGCGTTGCCGGCCTGCAAGCGATTGCGACGGCGCGCCGCCTCGGGGCCGTCGTCCTCGCCACGGACGTCCGGCCGGCCGCCAAGGAGCAGGTCGAATCCCTCGGCGCCAAGTTCGTCATGGTCGAAAGCGAGGAGACGAAGACCGCCGAAACGGCGGGTGGCTACGCCCGGGAAATGAGCGAGGATTACCGCCGGCGCCAGGAGGCGCTCGTCCGCGAGACGCTGGCCAAACAGGATATCGCGATCACGACGGCCCTGATTCCCGGTCGCCGTGCCCCGATCCTGATTACCGCGGACATGGTGAAGTCGATGCGGCCAGGCTCGGTCATCGTCGACCTCGCGGCCGAGCAGGGCGGCAACTGCGAACTGACCCGGCCTGGCGACGTGGCCGAAGTCGATGGGGTGCGGATCATCGGGCACCTGAACGTGCCGAGCCGCGTGCCGACCGACGCCTCCATGCTCTACGCGCGCAACGTGCTCAACTTCCTCACGCCGTTGGTCGACAAGGACAGTCGCGTCCTCAAGGTCGATTGGAACGACGAAATCTTGAAGGCCACGGTCCTGACCCGCGACGGCGCCGTCGTTCATCCCCAATTCCAAGGAAAGAGCTAGGAACCATGGTGGACGTGGCGGCCATCGATCCTTTCGTCTTCCGGCTGGCGATCTTCGTGCTGGCGATTTTCGTCGGCTATTACGTCGTGTGGAGCGTGACCCCGGCCCTGCACACGCCGCTGATGTCGGTGACCAACGCCATCTCGAGCGTGATCATCGTTGGTGCGCTGATCGCGGCGGGCCCCGAGGACATGAACCTCTCGAAGATTTTCGGCTTCTTCGCGATCGTCCTGGCCGCCGTCAATATCTTTGGTGGTTTCGTCGTCACGCAGCGAATGCTGCAGATGTTCCGGAAAAAGCGGTAAACGCCGTGTCGGCAAACCTCTCGGCCATCGCCTATCTCGTCTCCGGAATCTGCTTCATCCTGTCGCTTCGGGGGTTGTCTTCGCCGACATCGTCGCGGCGCGGCAATCTGCTCGGCATTGCCGGGATGGTCATTGCCGTCGTGACGACGCTGCTCAATCCCGGCGTCCTCGGCTATGACCTGATCCTGCTCGGCCTAGCGGTCGGCGGCGCGATCGGAACGATCATTGCGTTGCGCATCAAGATGGCGGCAATGCCGCAGTTGGTTGCGGCCTTCCACAGCCTCGTGGGCCTGGCCGCGGTCCTGGTCGCCGCAGCGGCGCTCTACGCGCCAGAGGCCTACGGCATCGGCAGCGCCGGCCAAATCAAGACGGCGAGCCTCATCGAGATGACCTTGGGGCTGGCCATTGGCGCCGTGACGTTCTCTGGTTCGCTCGTCGCCTTTGCCAAGCTTCAGGAACTCGTCAGCGGCAACCCGGTGGTGTTTCCCGGGCAGCACCTGCTCAACCTGTTTCTCGGCCTCGTCACCATCGGCGTCGGCATCTACTTCGTGATGACGCAGTCGCTGCCGGCGTTCTGGGTTCTGGCAGCACTCGCATTCTTGATCGGCTTCCTGCTGATCATTCCGATCGGCGGGGCGGACATGCCGGTCGTAATCTCGATGCTCAACTCGTACTCGGGATGGGCCGCCGCCGGCATCGGTTTCACCCTCGAGAACACCGCGCTCATCATTACCGGGGCCCTGGTCGGCTCTTCGGGCGCAATCCTCAGCTACATCATGTGTCACGCGATGAACCGCTCGTTCTTCAGCGTGATCCTCGGCGGTTTCGGCGGCGACGCTTCGGCCGCGGCGACCAAGCGTGGCGACCGGATGGCCAAGTCGGGGAGCGCCGACGACGCGGCGTTCATCATGAAGAACGCGGGTTCGGTGATCATCGTTCCGGGGTACGGCCTCGCCGTCGCCCAGGCTCAGCATGCGCTGCGCGAAATGGCCGACACGCTGAAGGCCGAGGGCGTCAAGGTCCGCCACGCCATTCACCCCGTGGCCGGACGCATGCCTGGCCACATGAACGTCCTGCTGGCCGAGGCCAACATCCCCTACGAGGACGTCCTCGAACTCGAAGAAATCAATTCGGATTTTCCCAACACCGACGTGGCGTTCGTCATCGGGGCCAACGACGTCACCAACCCGGCGGCCAAGACCGATCCGCAGAGCCCGATTTATGGAATGCCGATCCTCGATGTCGAAAAGGCCAAAACGGTGCTGTTCGTGAAGCGCTCGCTCGCACCGGGTTATGCCGGCATCGACAACGCCGTGTTCTACCGCGACAACACGATGATGTTGTTTGCCGATGCCAAGAAGATGGTCGAGGACATCGTCAAGGCGCTCTAGCTAGGGCGTCCGACTCGGCAACAATAAAGGCCGCAAGCGCGGCCTTTTTCTTTGCGCGGCGGGATCCGCTCAGAGTTCGCGCTGGGCGCGCTTGCGCGCCAACTTGCGGGCTCGGCGGATCGCTTCGGCGCGCTCGCGCGCCTTGCGTTCGGACGGCTTCTCGTAGTGATTGCGCAGCTTCATCTCACGGAAGATCCCCTCGCGCTGCATCTTCTTCTTCAGGGCGCGTAGGGCCTGGTCGACATTGTTGTCTCTCACGTGGACTTGCAAACGCATCTCCTCCTAGGTGTGGGCCTATGGCCGCCGAGGCGGGGTCTCTAACACAGGGCAGTTGGATTGTGAAGGCACTTGGGGAGGTTGGTGTGCCGGGCACAATGGCTTGTGGGCAACCATGATTGGCCACCTAGCGGGTCGGCCCCGTCAGACGATCGGTGGGGGAGGCCCGCGCGAAGGCGTTTCGCAGCCCCGTAGAGACTCGCTCATCCGCATCGAGGATCGGTCGATGAGGCCTCGGTCGGTGCCACACGACCGATCACCTCGATGGATAGCGCCGGGAGTCTGTCGTGGGCGCGTCGGGCGAAGCCGACCCGGACCGCGATCGATCGCGGTGTGTGACGATCGCCACGGGAGCGATTGCCCGATCGCCCTTTACCGGGCGCCGCCGCGTCAACATATTAGGGCATGGCCATCCTCAAGATCGCCCGCATGGGCCATCCCGTTCTCCAGGGGGTGGCGGATGTCGTCGAAGACCCGACGGCGCCGGAAATCCGCAACCTGGTCGAGCACATGGTCGAAACGATGAACGATGCCAACGGCATCGGTCTCGCCGCGACGCAGGTCTACGTGCCCAAGCGTGTGGTCATTTTCGAGGTGCCGGAGGAACGCGATGCCGAGGCCGTGGGCACGCCACTCACGGTCTTGATCAACCCGACGATCGAACCGTTGGCCGAGGACCTCGCCATGGGATGGGAAGGTTGCCTATCGGTTCCCGGTCTACGGGGACTGGTGCCGCGCTACACCAAGATCCGCTATAGCGGCTGGGGCCTTTCCGGGGAACGGATCGACCGGATCGCCGAGGGCATGCACGCGCGCGTCGTCCAGCACGAATGCGACCATCTCGTGGGTGCGCTCTACCCCGCGCGAATGACCGACCTGTCGAAGCTGGTCTTCGAGACGGAATGGAAATACTGGGTCGCACCCGAGGAGGAAAGCGATGACCTCATCGACTGACCCGAGCGATCTCGATCGCGACAAGGTGCTCGAGGCAATGCTGCGAGAGGTTCCGTTCGATGGCTGGACCTCGACCAGTTTGCGGCGCGCGCTCCCTGCGGCCGGCCTTACGGATTCAGACGGCGCACGTTTGTTTCCGGGGGGCATAGCGGACGTCATCACACACTTTGTCGAAGCAACAGACCGCGCGATGGTGGCCGCGCTGCCGCCGGAGGCGCTCGCGGCCCACCGCGTTCACGAGCGCGTCGGCGTCATCATCCGAAAACGCCTCGAGCTCTGTCAGCCCCATCGCGAAGCCATTCGCCGCGCCGTCGGGACTCAGGTCCGCGGCGCCACCGGCCCACTGCTTCACGGCCTCTATGGGACGGTGGATACGATCTGGCGGATGGTTGGCGACACCGCGACCGATTTTTCCTTCTATACCAAACGGGCGACGCTGGCCGCCGTCTATTCGGCGACTCTGCTCTACTGGCTCGAGGACACCTCCGAAGGCGCGGCCGATACGTGGGCATTCCTCGATCGACGCCTCAAGGACGTCATGACGTTTCACCGGGCCCGCGGCAAGCTTTCGCGCCTGGCCGATCGTCTGCCGCATCCGGTGCGCTTTTTCCGCCACTCGCCGTTTGGACGGTCGCGCTAGGTCTGCCGACGGCGAACGCGCGTAACGTGCCCCATTTTGCGGCCTTCGCGCGCCTCGGTCTTGCCGTAGAGGTGGAGCTTGGCCGTTGGATCGCCCATCAGGTTTGGCCAGCGGTCGATTTCGTGGCCGATCAGATTGATCATCTCGGCATCGCTGTGTCGTTCAGTCGACCCGAGCGGCAGGTCGCAGACGGCGCGAATGTGTTGTTCGAATTGGCTCGTGACGCAGGCATCGATGGTCCAGTGGCCTGAATTGTGCACGCGTGGGGCGATCTCGTTGACCAACACGGTGCCGTCGCCCAGCACGAACATCTCGACGGCGAGGACACCGACATAGTCGAGTGCCGCGGCGATGCGGAGCGCGATGTCGACGGCGGTCGCCGCGGTGGCACCGCCAACCGTGGCCGGCACGACGCTGCGGCGAAGAATGCCGCCCTCGTGCGTGTTCTGAGGGACGTCATAGGTTGCCACCGCCCCATCGCTGGCCCGCGCGAGAATCACGGAGACCTCGGCGACGAACGGCGCCCAACCTTCGAGGATGCAGTCGCCGGCGCCGAGCTCGAGCCACGCGGGCTCGACCTCTTCGGCGCGTTCGATCTGGCGTTGCCCTTTGCCGTCATATCCGAGGCGTCGGGACTTGAGGATCGCCGGGAGTCCGGTCGCCGCGACGGCCGCTGCAATGTCCGTCGCGGAGGAGACCGTGGCATACCGAACCGTCGTCGCTCCCGCCACGCGCACGAACTCCTTTTCGGTGAAGCGATCCTGGGCAACGGCCAAGGCCTTGGCGCCCGGGCGCGTCGGTACCAGGCGTTCCAACAGTGCGGCGGTCTCAGCCGGGACATTCTCGAACTCATAGGTCACGACCGAGACCGATTGCGCGAATGTCTTGAGGGCGATCTCGTCGCCGTATGGCGCGATCGTGCGATTGGCCGTGACCTGGAACGCCGGGGAGTCCGGGTCGGGGCAAAAAATATGCGTGCGGTAGCCGAGCGCGCTTGCCGCCAGAGCGAGCATCCGGCCCAACTGCCCGCCGCCGAGAATACCGATGGTTGATCCGGGCGCGATGGGCACGGAGCGATCAGGTGTGTGTCGGGTCGATGGCCACGGCCGCCGTCTGGCGTTCGCGATAGGCATCGAGGCGGGCGGCCAGCGTTTGGTCCTGTAGCGCCAGCACGGCAATCGCGAGCAAAGCAGCGTTTTTCGCCCCCGCCGCTCCGATTGCGAGCGTCCCGACCGGGACGCCGCCCGGCATCTGGACGATCGAAAGAAGGCTATCCAGCCCTTTGAGCGCCTGGCTCTCGACGGGAACGCCGAAGACCGGCAACGGCGTCATGGAGGCAGTCATGCCTGGCAGGTGTGCGGCACCGCCGGCCCCGGCGATGATCACCCGCAGGCCGCGCTGGCGCGCCGACTTGGCGTATTCGGCCAGACGTTCGGGCGTGCGATGGGCCGAAACGATGCGGGTTTCGTGGGTGACCCCGAACTCCTCCAGGACGTCGGCCGCATACTTGAGGGTCGACCAGTCCGACTGGCTTCCCATGATGATGCCGACGAGCGGTGTGAGCTTGGCCATGCGAGGAGCCGGTCCCCGAAAAAGGGTCGGATTATAGGAGGGGCCCCCGCCGAATCAATCGGCTCCGGCCGCTAAGGACTCCTTTACCTTTGTCGGTCATTGTGGCCTGACGGGCGGGATTGGAGGGGAAGCCCTGCAAGAACCGCCCGTCTATGGTAGTATTAACCATATGGGGAGCTGGGCGATTCTCAGCGGGGCCAGATGAAAATCACGCCAACCGGGCCGGTTGCCGCTCGTTCGGTCACGGCCGTTCGTCGTACCCAATCCGCCACCAAGACAGGTGCCGTTCGCGCGGCTGAGGCCTACGACACGGCCTCGCCGCCGAGAGCGATCGATGACGGCGTCACCATCCTGGGGATACCCGAAGCCGAGGTGACGCCCAAGGTTCGCGACGCCCTCATGGGGCTGATGCGGGAAGTCGAACAGATGCGGCGCGAACTGCAGGCGGCACGGGAACGTCTGGCAAGCCTCGAACGTCTTGCGGACCGCGACCCCCTCGTGCCGATCGCCAACCGGCGGGCCTTCGTTCGAGAACTGTCACGCCAGATGTCGCATGTCGAGCGCTATGGCTCCTTCGCCAGCGTCGTCTACATCGACGTCAACGATTTCAAGGAAATCAACGATTCCTTTGGACATTCCGCCGGCGACGAGGCGTTACGTTACATCGCCTCGATCCTCATCCAGAACGTGCGGGAATCGGACATCGTCGGGCGCCTCGGCGGCGACGAGTTCGGGATCATCCTGGATCAGACCGACAACACCGTCGCTCGCCAGAAGGCCGATACGCTTGCCGACCACATTTTCAACACACCGCTCCTTCACCAAGGGCGTTCGGTCGTCCTCAGGGTGGCGGTCGGGGTTCATACGTTCTCGGGTGCCGAGGATATCGGCCATGCGCTCGCAGCGGCCGACCGCGATATGTACGCGAACAAGAAACTGCTCAAGAACGGCAAGGTCGCCTGAGTTCAGGCGATGATGTCGGGATAGAGCAGGCTCTCGATCTGCCGAATCCGGTCGCGCAGCGCCAACTTTCGTTTCTTCAGCCGCTGGACCTCGACGTGGTTGCTCGGACTGCGCTCCAGGAGGGCGGCGACGGCCGCGTCCAGATCACGGTGCTCGGTCTTCAGTTCGACGAGCTTCTGGCGCAACTCCGTTTGATCCATCGGTCCCCTGGCGTTCCGTTCCGAGCAGAATAGCAGCCTTCCGGTGAGTGAGCGACGCAACGAATCCCGCATGCCGATCGAGGACCTCTGGCATTGGTCGCAGGTCGTCTATGCGCGACCAGGAGTCGCAGAGGCCCTGATCGCTCTGCAAGATCACGACGGCGCGGACGTCAACGTGCTGTTGGCGGCGTTGTGGAGCGGCGCCCGCGGGGCCGAGCGATGGACGGATGAAGACCTCGATCGCATCTTGGCGCTCAGCACGCCATGGCAGGCGCACGTGATCGGGCCGTTGCGTCAGGCCCGCCGCGCGCTGAAATCGATGCCGACCGCCGAGGCCCAGCGGTTGCGAGAGGGCGTCAAGCGCCTGGAACTCGACGCCGAGGCATGCGTTCTAGGCGCCCTCGCCGCATTCCTCTTCGACCGGCCTGGTTCCGGCGCCCACCACGGCGCGGCCAATGTTGAGCGCTATTTGGATCGCTGCAGCGACCGAACCCCGGCGGTGGCGGCCCGCCTCGCGGATCTTATCGGGGCAATCGGGCGCGCGACCTAGAATCTCTCCGGAACACCGGCCAACCCCTTGGGGCCATTATCGTTCGCAGGGCGCGCTCGTGCGGCGATGAATCTTCGTCCCCGTGTCTCGTCGATCGGGCTAACATGACGGCGTCGAACTCACGATGGAGGTTCTGGATGGCATCCGGTGACAGCCTGACGAACGAGGTCGAACGCCTTAGGGCCCGTCACAACGCTCTCGACGCGGCCCTGACGACCGAACAGACCCGACCACACCCCGACGAGGTGCAGGTCCACGCCCTCAAGAAGCAAAAACTGAAGATCAAAGACGAGCTAGCCCGCCTAGACCGAGGCTAGCGGACGGACATCGCACCGCCGGTCCGCGCGCCGTCGCGCGACCGGTTGCGCGTTCGACGCGGTCCGTGGTTGTTTGCGCCGGAGACCGATTGCGCGGTCCGACCGGAGGAGCAGAGCCATGAGCCGCTACGCGGAGACCTACGCCGATTGGCAAAGGGCCCCCGAGAACTACTGGGCGCGCGCGGCTGAAGCCGTCCACTGGTACAAGCGTTGGGATCGCGTCTTCGATTCGTCGCGACCGCCGTTCCACCGTTGGTTTCCGGGCGGCAGCGTCAACAGCTGTTACAACGCCCTCGACCGTCATGTCGAAGGCGGTCGAGCGGAACAGTTGGCGCTGATCTACGACTCGCCCCTGACGGGCAAGGTCGAGCGTTTCACCTATCGTGAACTTCGCGACCTCACGGCGCGGTTTGCCGGCGTGTTGCGGCGTTACGGCCTGGCGAAGGGGGATCGCGCCATCATCTACATGCCGGCGGTGCCACAGGCCATCGTCGCAATGCTGGCCTGCGCCCGCCTCGGTGTCATTCATTCCGTGGTGTTCGGCGGCTTTGCCGCCCGCGAGCTGGCGACGCGGATCGACGATTGCGCGCCGCGGCTGCTGATCACCGCCTCCTGCGGTGTCGAACCGACCCGGGTGATCCCGTACATGCCGCTGGTCGACGAGGCGATCGCGCTTGCCCGCACCAAGCCGGAGCGGGTGATCGTCCTGCAACGCGAACGCCTGCGAGCCACGCTCAACGCGAGCCGCGACGTCGATTGGGACGAGGCGATGGCATCGGCTCAGCCCGCCGACTGCGTGCCCGTCGCCAGCACCGATCCGCTCTACATCCTCTACACGTCGGGCTCGACCGGGAAACCCAAGGGCGTCGTGCGCGACAACGGGGGGCACTTGGTCGCGCTCACCTGGAGCATGCATGGCGTCTACGGAGTCGAGCCCGGCGAGGTGTTCTGGGCGGCCTCCGATATCGGTTGGGTGGTCGGTCATTCCTACATCGTGTACGGACCGCTGTTTCACGGCTGCACCGCGATCCTCTACGAGGGAAAACCCGTCGGCACACCGGACGCCGGGGCCTTCTGGCGCGTCATCGCCGATCACGGGGTTGCCGCGTTGTTCACCGCGCCCACGTCGTTTCGCGCCATTCGCCGCGAAGATCCGACCGGCGCACTCCTCGCGAAATACGATCTGCGCCGCTTCCGGACGCTGTTCCTGGCCGGTGAACGCGCCGATCCGGAAACCGTGCGTTGGGCCGAGCAGAAGCTGCGGCGCCCGGTCATTGATCACTGGTGGCAGACGGAAACCGGCTGGGCCATGGCGGCCAACTGCGCGGGCCTCGGGCTTCTGCCGGTCAAGCACGGGTCCCCGACCAAGCCGGTGCCAGGCTACGACATTCGAATCCTGGATGACCGCGGCCAGGAACTCCCGCCCGGGCGCGAGGGCGCGATCTGTGTGAAGCTGCCGCTGCCGCCGTCCTCGCTGCCCACGCTGTGGAACAACGACGATGGGTTCGTCGCGGCCTACCTCAAGGACTTTCCCGGGTTCTACAAGACCGGGGACGCGGGCTTCATCGACGCAGACGGCTATCTCTACGTGCTGGCGCGGACCGACGATGTGATCAATGTCGCAGGCCATCGCCTGTCGACGGGCGCCATCGAGGAGGTCCTGGCCGGTCACCCCGACGTGGCGGAGTGCGCGGTGGTCGGCGTCAAGGATGCGCTCAAGGGCCAAGTGCCGGTGGGCTTCGTGGTGCTCAACGCCAGGGCCCGACGCGAGGAGCAGGACCTTGTCCCCGAACTGGTGCAGCGCGTCCGCGATCAGATCGGGCCGGTGGCCTCGTTCAAGTCCGCGATGGTCGTCCGCCAGCTGCCGAAGACCCGATCGGGGAAAATCCTCCGCGGGACGATGCGCCGCATCGCCGACTCCGAACCCTGGCAGATGCCGGCCACGATCGAGGACGCGAGCGTTCTCGAAGGGATCACGGCAGCGCTCAAGTCAGCCGGCTACGCGCGCTGAACGCTATTCGGTCGGCTTGGGTGCCGGCGTTCCGAACACGCGTTCGATCTCGGACAGCGGCGCGGTCGTGGGCGCTGGTGCCGGGGCCGGTGCGAGGATCGTGGCTGTTGCGGGCTTGGCGGGGGTCGGCTCTGGCTCCGCTGCGGCCGGAGTGACGGCGTCGCTCGCCGGCTGTTCGCCTTTGGTCTTCTCGCGCTGGGCACGCGCGGCGGCGCGGCGTTCGCGGTCCTCCTTGCGGCGCAAGCGGCGATCGGCGGTCTGGATCGCCTCGTCGAGGTCGACCTGCGAGCAGATGCCGAGGCTCACCGGATCCTGCGGCTTCAAGTTCTGAATGTTCCAGTGCGACCGTTCGCGCACGGAGACCACCGTCGGCTTGGTCGTGCCGACGAGGTGACAGATCTGGGCGTCGGTCAGTTCCGGGTGATACTTGATCAACCAGGCGATGGCATCCGGGCGATTCTGGCGTTTGGCGACAGGGGTGTAGCGTGGGCCCGGAGGACGGGTCTTGAGTTCAATCTCGGGCTCGACCATCGACAACCGGGCAGCCGGGTCCTTCTCGCAGCGTTCGAGTTCGTCACGGGTCAATTCGCCGGCCGTGATCGGGTCGCGGCCGATGATTCCCGGCGCCACTTCGCCGTCGGCGATGCCTTGAATCTCCAGCGGGTGCAACCCGCAGAATTCCGCGATCTGGTCGAAGGTGAGTGCCGTCTCCTCGACCAGCCACATGGCGGTTGCCTTTGGCATCAAGGGCTTAGCCATTGATCTTCCTCCTGCTGCGGCGCCCCACGGCGCCGGCGACCACGTCAACCCAAGTTTTCAGGATGCGGAGCCGTCCCCTTATATAGGGCGGGTCGCGGTGGTGGCAACCGGAACCGGCGGGGCCCTCAGACGAGGGTCAGGACCACTTTGCCGACGTGGTGGCCGCCCTCGAGCCGCCGATGGGCGTCGCTCGCGCGCTCCAAGGGCAGGACCGTGTCGATCACCGGGGCCATGCGCCCGGCCGCGAGCTTGGGCCACACCTGGTTCTCGAGCGCCTGGGCAATCCTGGTCTTCTGAGCGATCGACTGGCCACGCAGCGACGAGCCGGTGACCGATAGCCGGTTCATCATGATCTGGCTGGCGTTGATTTCGATCTCGCGCGTCCCGCTCATGAGCCCGAGCAGCACGAGCCGGCCATCGGGAGCGAGGCACGATAGATTTCGTGGCACGTAGTTGCCGGCCACCATATCGAGAATGACGTCGACGCCGCGTCCCTTGGTCTGCTCGCGCACGATTCGCACGAAGTCCTCGAGTCGATAGTTGATCGAACGCGTTACGCCGAGGCGATCACAGGCCGCGCATTTCTCGGCCGACCCGGCCGTGACGAACACCGCCCTGGCGCCGAACTCGTGCGCCATGGCGATGGCGGTCGTGCCGATGCCGCTGGCGCCGCCGTGGATCAAGATGGTTTCGCCGGTCGCGAAACGACCGTGATCGAACATGTTGGTCCAGACGGTAAACAGGGTCTCAGGGATGGCCGCGGCGCGCACCATGTCGTAGCCGCCGGGGAGCGGCAATACCTGGGGTGCAGGGACGGCGCAGTATTCGGCATAACCGCCGCCGATCACGAGGGCGCACACGCGGTCGCCCACGCGGTGGTCGGCAACGTCGGGACCCAATGCCGCGATCGTGCCGGCAATTTCGACTCCCGGGATGTCGGTTACGCCGTAGGGTGGCGTGTACGCGCCGGTGCGCTGAATGATGTCGACGCGGTTGACCCCGGTGGCCTCGACCCGAATCAGCACTTCCCCCGATTTCGGGGCTGGCACCAGGCGGTTCGTGAGACGCAAAGCCTCGGGCCCTCCGATCCCAGCCAGCTCGATCGCACGCATCGTGGTGGGGACCGCCATCACCTACTCCTTTGCCACTTCGAGCATCACCTTACCGACGTGGGCATTGCTTTCCAGTCGGGCGTGGGCCTTGGCGGCTTCGGCGAGCGGATACACCGTGTCGATCACCGCGCGAATTCGGCCGGACTCGATGAGCGGCCAGATGGTCCGGCGCAGCGAGGCCGCGATCGCGCCTTTGGCGGCCACCGACTGGGGGCGCAGGGCCGAACCGGTGATCGACAGGCGCTTCATCAGCACGCGGGCAAAGCTCACCTCGGCCTTGTGACCGCGGAGGAACGCGATGATCGACAACCGCCCATCCATGGCGAGAACCTCCAGGTTCTTCGCGATGTAGTCGCCGGCGACCATGTCGAGCACGACGTCGACGCCGCGCCCCTGGGTCAATTCCTTGATCACGGTGACGAAATCGGCATCGCGATAGTTGATCGCCTTCGCAGCGCCGAGCGATTCACACGCCCGGCACTTGTCGGCCGATCCCGCCGTCGCATACACGGTGGCACCGGTCGCTTTGGCCATCTGGATCGCGGCCACCCCGATGCCGCTCGCGCCGCCGTGGACCAGGAGCGACTCGCCAGCCTTGAGATGGGCGCGGTCGTACACGTTGGTCCACACCGTGAAGACGGTTTCCGGCAACGAGGCCGCCTCGATCGCCGACAGCCCCTTGGGAACGGGTAGCGCCTGCGGCGCCGGGACCGCGCAATACTCGGCGTAGCCACCGCCGGCGACGAGCGCACAGACCCGATCGCCGACCTGCCACGGGCCTGCACCACGGACCGCTACGACCTCGCCCGCCACGTCGAGGCCCGGGATATCGGTGACGCCCGCTGGCGGCGGGTAGGATCCGGCGCGTTGCATGGCATCGGGGCGATTGACTCCCGCGGCCAGCACGCGCACGAGAATCTCTCCGTCCTTGATCGTCGGAACCGGACGCCGTGCAGCGATCAACACCTCGGGTCCCCCGGGCTTGGTGATCTCGACGGCGGTCATCGTTTCGGAAAGGGCCATGACGGCTCCTGCGGTTGAGGCGGCCCGCACGTCTAGTATGATCCGCGCGCGAGACGCAAGCCTTCCCGGGACCTGCCATGCCGCTCGATGCCGACGACCTCGATCCCCCAAAGAAGAAGAAACTCGATTGGCCCGATTTCGAACGCCTCTCGGTCGGCGAACTGCACGAGTTCATTGCCGATCTCGAGGCCACCATCGTTCGCATCCGCGGCGTCATTGCGCGCAAGCAGTCGGCCAAGTCGAGCGCCGACTCGGTCTTCAAACGCTGACATGACCCAGGGCCGTGACGAGCGACGCGAGAACTACCGGCATCGGCTGGCCATCCCCACGCGTTGGATGGACAACGATGTCTATCGCCACGTCAACAACGTGGTCTACTACTCGTATTTCGACACGGTGGTGAACGAATACCTGATGAAGGCCGGCGTGCTCGACTACGACGAGGGCGAGGTTATCGGCTTCGTCGTCGAGACGACGTGCCAGTACCACCGCCCGCTGCGGTTCCCCGATGTCGTCGATGCCATGCTGCGCGTCGCGCACCTCGGCAATTCGAGCGTCCGCTACGAGATCGCGTTGTTTCGCCAAGGCGACGACGAGCCCGCGGCGACGGGCCACTTCGTCCACGTCTATGTTCGCCGCCCCGAACTGCGACCGACGCCGTTGCCGGCGGGGCTGCGCACCGCGCTCGAGCGGATCACCGCCCGCTAGAGACGCGCTTCGCTGCGGAACCGGCGCACCGCCTCGACCATGGTCACGACCTCGGTGCGCCCGCCGCGAACGCGAACGGCGAGACTTTCGGCGGCCATTTCCCGCTCGCCCACGGTGACGAAGCACGGAATTCCCAACTCGTGCGATTCGACGACGCGACGGGACAGCGTTTCGGGGCGATCGTCCACGACAACGCGCAGGTCGGCCGCGCCCAACGCATCGGCGATGCGTTGGGCGTAACCCCGGTGCTCGGCTCCGACCGGAGCCACGGTGATTTGGTCGGGGGCCAGCCAGAACGGCAGTTGTCCCCCGGTGTGCTCGAGCAAGATGGCGATGAAACGTTCCAGGCTTCCGAACACCGCGTGATGGATCAACACGGGGAGGACGTGCTCGTTGCGCGCATCGACGTAGTGCGCGTCCAGACGTTCGGGCAGAACGGTGTCGACTTGGACGGTCCCGCATTGCCAGCGTCGGCCGCGCGAATCTCCTAAGCTGAACTCGAGCTTCGGGCCGTAGAACGCCCCTTCACCCGGTTGCAGCTCGGGACGGAGCCCGGCGATGCGGGCCGCGTCCGCGAGGGTTCCTTCGGCCCAATCCCAGTCATCGTCGCGTCCCGCCCGCGATGCGGGCCGGGTGGAGAGCCTGACCTCGAACCGGTCGAACCCGAAGTCGGCGTAGACCGACTTGAGCAAGGCGCTGAACCTCACGATTTCGTCGATGACCTGACGGCGTTCGCAGAACACGTGGGCATCGTCCTGGGTGAACGCCCGAGTCCGCATGAGTCCCTGAAGCGCGCCTGATGGTTCGTGGCGGTGACAGGCGCCGAATTCGCAGATCCGAAACGGCAGATCGCGATGGGAGCGAACCCGTTTGTTGAAAATCTGGATGTGGCCCGGGCAACTCATCGGTTTTAGGGCCAGGGTCTGGGCGCCGTCCGCGAAGGCGAACATGTTGGGTCCGAACATCGGCCAATGTCCGCTCTGGTCCCACAACGAACGGGACAACAGTTGCGGGGAACGGACTTCGCGATAGCCGAGCCCTCGCATGCGTTTGCGAATGTAGTCCTCGAGCACGCGGTAGAGCGCCATGCCGCGTGGGTGCCAGAACACGACGCCTGGACCATCGTCCTGCTGATGAAATAGGTCGAGGCGATTGCCGATACTGCGATGATCGTGGTCGTCCATGGGATGCTCCTGTGGTCGGTGGCGCCGATGGACGCGGCCCAAAAGCAAAAGGCCCCGTCCGTTTCCGGCGGGGCCTTCGGTCTTGGGTTGTGGACGGTTCTCAGCGCACAAGCCACCCGATCGGCCCGCCGAAGCGGGTCGTCGTCGTGGTCAGCGGAGTCCGGCCGACGTGTTTCATGGCGGCGCGTTTTAAGGGATCGTCACGCTGGCGTCAATGCTCACGCCACCTTGGCGGCGCCTGTCGCAGGCCACGGCCCGACGTAGCGCGAGTCCGGCCGGATCAGGCGTCCCGTCGCCTTCTGCTCGGCGACGTGGGCACACCAGCCCAGCACCCGACCGAACGCGAAGGCGGGCGTGAACAGCGCCCGATCGAGCCCCACGGCCTCGAGTAGCAGCGCGGTGTAGAACTCGACATTCGTATCCAAGCGCCGCTCCGGCTGACGACGTTCGAGTGCCGCCAAGGCGGCGCGCTCAATGGCCGTTGCGAGCGCCAACCGGCCGGTTCCCGGTGCCAAGTGCGCCAGCGCCGCCTTCAACACATCGGCGCGTGGATCACGGGTGCGATAGATGCGATGGCCGAAGCCCATCAGGCGATTCCCGCGATCGAGTTCCGCCGCGATCCAGCGCGGCGCAGACTCCGCGCTGCCGACGGCATCGAGCATGTCGAGCACGGGTCCCGGAGCCCCACCATGGAGCGGGCCTTTGAGCGCCCCCAGGGCCGCGACGACACTCGACGCGAGGCCCGACCCGGTCGAGGCAACAACGCGGGCGGTGAAGGTCGAGGCGTTCATGCCGTGGTCGGCCACGGTCACGAGGTAGGTTTCGAGCGCGCGCACCGCCGCCGGATCTGGTTCACCGCCCAGCAGCATGGAGAGAAAATCGGCGACGCTGGCCCTGCCCGAGGTCGGAGCGATCGGCGTTAACCCCGAGGCGTGGCGTGCGAGCCCGGCGATCAGGACCGGCATGGCGGCGATGAGGGCGATGGCCGCGTCAGGCCCGTCCGCGTCGGGAATGCTCGCCAGGCCCACGCGGAGGCCCTCGGTCACCGAAAGACCCTCCGCGGCAACCAATATTGCTGGAAGACGCTCGAAGGTAACCCGCCGCGCCTCGGCAAGGCGCTTGCGTAACTCGTGTTCGCCGATGGCACCGGCCGCGCCGAGGATTGCGGCCATACCTTCGTAGGTCGCGGTGGGGGCGAGGGCATCGATGCGGTGTCCACGAACGATCAACTCGCCCTTGATCCCGTCGACGTGGCTCAGCGTGGTCTCGGCGACCACGATTCCTTCCAGACCCGATCCGCCCATGGCGTCCTCCTTGTGCCGTGCTCCGGATCAGATATGATGTTGATAAACATTGATCAATATTGATTCAATCAATCAATACATGTCTGAAATCCAGGGAATCTCCTACCTCTCCGCCCGGGAAGCGGCGACCGAACTCAACATCAGTCGTGCGTCGCTCTACGCCTACGTCAGTCGGGGGTTGATCCGTTCGGCGCCAGCCGCCCAAGGCCGGCAACGCCTATACGCGGCGGAGGACGTTCGGGCCTTGCGTCGACGCAAGAACCCCGACGACGCGGAGGCCAACCCTGGCCATGCCCTCGATTTTGGCCTGCCAGTACTGACCTCCGCGGTCACGCTGATCGAGGGGGGTCGCCTTTACTACCGGGGTCGCGATGCCATTGCCCTTGCGGCGGCCGCCTCGCTCGAGACCGTCGCGGGGCTCCTGTGGCGCAGCCAGACGGACGTCTTCGCCGCCAACGTGGAGGCGCCGCCCGCACCACGACTGGAGGGTGCCGACCCGATTTGCCGTTGCATCGCGGCGCTCGCCTGGGCACAGCAGCACGACGCGCGCGCCCACAATCGCAAGGCCACCGCCGTGGCGCAGACCGGGGCCGCGATCGTCCGTCAAATGGCCGCCGCGTTCGCCGGTCAATCGCCATCGCGCCGTCCGATCCATGAGGTGCTGGCCTATGGGTTTGGCGCGCCGACCGCGGTCGATGCCGTCCGTATCGCGCTGGTCCTGCTCGCCGATCACGAGTTGAACGCGTCGACCTTCACCGCACGGTGCGCGGCGTCCACCGCGGCAACCCCCTATGCCGCCGTGCTTGCGGGACTCGCCGCACTCCAGGGGCCCCGCCACGGCATGCAGCACCGGCAGGTTGAAGCGTTCTTCCGCGACGTGGCCGATCGCCCGGCGTTGGCCGGCGCCTTGGCCGATCGTTTGACGCGGGGCGATCCGTTTCCCGGCTTCGGTCATCCGCTCTATTCCGCTGGCGATCCGCGGGCGGTGGCGCTCCTCGCGGCCCTGGCGGGGCGTCCGTTTCATCGTGACGCGACCGCCATCGCCAAGCAGGTGTTCGACCTGACCGGCGAGCACCCGAACGTCGACTTTGCCCTGGGCGCGCTGGCGCGCGCCTATAGCCTTCCCTCGCACGCACCCTTCGCCATCTTCGCGACGGCGCGCGCCGTCGGCTGGATCGCGCACGTGATTGAGCAATACGACGAGGGCACGCTCATCCGACCGCGTGCCCGCTATGTCGGCGAAGCGCCGCAGGCGCCGCATCCGGGCGTCGGCTAATCCCAAAAAAACTCCCGCGCCGCCGGGGTGGACGACGCGGGAGCTGTGCCGTTTCCGGGGTCAGGCCGACCGGACGGAGATCTTCTTCGGCATCTTCTCGGGCTCGATCACCTTGGGCAGCGTCAGCGTAAGCACGCCGTTCGCATAGATGGCTTCGGCCCGATCGGCATCGACGTTGGGCGGCAGGGTGAAAGCCCGCTCGAAACGCCCATAGCTCCGCTCGGACCAGCGATACTCGCCCTCGGCCTTTTCGGCCTCCGCCTTCTTCTCGCCTTTGATGGTGAGCACGTTCTCGACGACCTCGACCGCAAAGTCCTTCTCGGTCAGTCCGGGCATCTCGGCCGTGACGACGAACGCGGCCGCGGTCTCGGACACGTCGACCTTGGGGGCTGCCAGTGCGGCGGGACCGGCGGTGGTCGAGGTCGGCCAGCCGCGGAAGAAATTGTCGAACAACGCATCCACCTCGCGCTGGAAGGAGTCGATCGGGTGGCTCAGGTCGGCGCGGCGGGGCCGCGGGCTCAGTTCACGTCCAAACATGGTGTGCTCCAGAAGTTGCAGTTCGAGATAGCTCCGCCGTGGCGCGTCGCGCACAGCGGCGATCTCTGTTGACGTTCAGGCGGCCTGGCGAGTGGCCGGCTCGACTCGTTGAATGGCGATCTTCCGTGGCCGTTGCGCCTCGGGAATCTCGCGCTTCAAATCGACGACGAGAAGACCGTTCTCGAGCTTGGCGTCGACCACCTTGATCGTGTCCGCGAGCTCGAAGCGCCGCTCGAACGCGCGCCGCGCGATCCCGCGATGCAGGTAACTCGCCGCCGCCTTCTCGTCTCGCGCTTTGCCACGGACATACAGCACGTGCTCTTGCTCGGTCACGTCGACGTCCTCCGGCGCGAAACCGGCGATCGCCATGGTGATGCGATAGTCGTCCTCGCCGATCTTCTCGATGTTGTAGGGCGGGTAGGTCGGGGCCGATTCATCGGCACTCAGGCTGTCGAGCAGACGATCGACATGGTCGAAACCGACCGAAGAGCGGAGCAGGGGGCTCAGGAATGCACGCATGGTCACATCCTCCTTGAAGCAATGTGTCACAAGGTTCGTCCGCCCAAAGGGGCCGGACGTCGTCACGCCGGGCCCTCAGGGCACCCGGCGTGCTGGATGTAGGTAGGGGTTCGCGACCGTCAAGTCCGCCCCACAAACAAGAACGCCGCCCCCGGGGGCGGCGTTCGGATCTGCGCGCTGAACGGTCGCGTTACTTGGTGAAGCCGGCGAACCGCTTGTTGAAGCGCGCCAACTGGCCGCCGGAATCGATCAGTTTCTGCTGGCCGCCGGTCCACGCCGGGTGCGACTTGGCATCGATGTCGAGCGTCATTGTGTCGCCTGCCTTGCCCCACGTCGATCGCGTCTTGAACGTCGTTCCGTCGGTCATGACGACGTTGATCTCGTGGTAGTCGGGATGGATTTCTTTCTTCATCGCGGACCCCTTGTCAGGGGGCGGCTTATAACAGACCCGCCAACCGAGGCGCAAGGCGACGGAGACACCCTCCGCGTAATAGAGAGTTGAGCCACAGAGGCGGCCACCTCTATGCCCCGTGTTGCAACCACCAATCCGGCGAGGGGAGGTGATGCTCAGTGCGGAAGGTCCGAGAAACGATAGAATCGTTTTAGTTCCTCGGACCATGAGCGAAGGCAGCACGGATGAATTGAAACAGGCCGTCGTCCGGGCCAGCGGAGGCCGTCGGGGCGGCTCTTTTGGAGGAGGTCAAACATGCCAGAAGATAAATGGGATGAACGTTTCCTTGCCGTCGCCAAGCTGGCGGCTACTTGGTCAAAAGATCCTGACGCCAAAGTCGGGGCAGTTGTCGTAGACGCACAAGGGCAGATTGCTGGTGTCGGCTATAACGGATTTCCAAGACTGGTTGAAGATTCTGTCGAGCGGTTGGGAGACAAAGAGACAAAACTCGAAATGGTAGTTCATGCCGAGGAAAACGCACTCCTAGGAGCGGGAGTGAGGGCGAGGGACGGCGCTCTATTCGTATTTGGTAAACCTGTCTGCGCTCGATGTGCTGGCTCAATCATTCAAGCACGTATTAAGCGCGTTGTGGCTCAAGAGCCAAAAGATGGCACCGAATCAAAATGGGATAAGAGCGGCAAAATTGGACGCAAAATGATGGAAGAAGCCATGGTCGAGTTTACGCCGTCAAAATAGGACACTACCCGCAAGGCGGGCCGGTTGTGGCCGCCGGGGCCTCCCCCTATGCTCGCCTCCCGCGGGAGAGGCCATGGACGACACCACGTTCGAGCGGCTCGCCGGCGAGGTCCTGCAGAACCTGGCTGAGCGTATCGAAGATGCTGCCGACGATCTCGACGTCGAACTGTTGGGGGGCGTGCTTACCGTGAAAGCGGCCAGCGGCACGTTCGTCGTCAACAAGCACGCCCCGCTCAAGCAGCTCTGGTTGTCCTCGCCGGTCAGCGGCGCGTCGCACTACGGCTTGGAACCGGCGACCGGCGCTTGGCGGTCGACGCGCGGTGGCGGCGAACTCTTTGCGACCCTCGGCACCGATTTGTCGCGCTGTGCCGGCCGCCCCATTGCCCTCGACTGACCATGGCCCGAACCCCCACCGTTCTCGAAGACCGTGCCAAGAGCCGCGACCTCGCCGCGCTGAAGCCGATCGTTCGCTTCGCCGTCCCCTACTGGAAGGTGATCGTCGGGGCAATGATCGCGCTGATCGCGGCCTCGGCGGCGACCCTCGGAATCGGCCGCGTGCTGCAACTCGTCGTCGATCGCGGGTTTGGCGAAGGCGCCGATCTCAACAGCTTTTTCCTCTTGCTGCTCGGCGTCATCGCCGTGCTCGCCGTGGCAACGCTGGCGCGCTACTACCAGGTGATGTGGCTCGGCGAGCGGATCGTCGCCGACATCCGACGAGCGGTCTATGACCGCATCATCAGCCTGAGCCCTTCCTATTTCGAAGCGACGCGCACCGGCGAGGTGCTGTCGCGCCTCACGACCGACACCACGCTCATTCAGTCGGTCGTCGGCGCGACGGCGTCGGTCGCGCTGCGCAACGTGCTGCTGTTTGTCGGCGGCCTGATCATGTTGGTGCTGACGAGCCACAAGCTCTCGGGGTTCATCATTCTGCTGGTGCCGCTCGTCGTGCTGCCGATCGTCGCCTTCGGCCGGCGGGTGCGGCGGTTCTCGCGCGACACCCAGGCCAAGGTCGCAGAGGTGAGCGGCATCGCGGGCGAGTCGATCGCGGCGATTCGTACCGTGCAGGCGTTCGTCCATGAGGACGAGGACCGCCGTCTGTTCGGGGCGCGGGTCGAGGAATCGTTTCGCACGGCCGTGCGCCAGATTCGTGCGCGGGGTTGGCTGACCTTCACTGTGATCCTGCTCGTTTTCGGGGCGATCGACGGCATCCTTTGGATCGGGGCGAGCGACGTTGCCGTCGGCACGATGAGCGGTGGTGATCTCGCCGCGTTCGTGTTCTACGCCATCGTCACCGCTGGCGCCGTGGGCTCGCTCTCCGAGGTCTACGGCGACCTGCAGAAAGCCGCTGGGGCCGCCGAACGCCTGAGCGAACTCTTGGCCGCACAACCGGCGATCAAGGCGCCGGCGATGCCGCTCCCCCTGCCCGAGCCGGCGCGCGGCGAGGTGACGCTCACCGACGTGACCTTCCACTACCCGAGCCGGCCCGACGCCGTGGCCCTCGACCACTTCTCGTTGGCCGTGCGCTCCGGTGAGACCGTGGCCTTGGTTGGCCCCTCGGGCGCCGGGAAAAGCACGGTCTTCCAGCTCCTTCTGCGCTTCTACGATCCGGCGTCGGGTCACATCGCGCTCGACGGCGTCGATCTGGTGCGGGCCGACCCGCGCAACATTCGTTCCCGCATCGGCCTCGTGGCGCAGGATCCCGTGATCTTCTCGGGCGATGCCTGGAGCAACATTCGTTATGGCCGCCCGACGGCGACCGACGACGAGGTGCGGGCGGCCGCCGACGCGGCGGCTGCCACCGAGTTCCTCGACCGCTTGCCGGACGGATTTGCCACGCCGCTCGGCGAACGCGGCGTCACGTTGTCCGGCGGTCAACGGCAACGCATCGCGATCGCGCGGGCCATTCTGCGCAATCCCGCCCTGTTGCTGCTCGACGAAGCGACCAGCGCGCTCGACGCGGAGAACGAACGGCTGGTGCAACAGGCGCTCGAACACCTAATGAAAGGCCGCACGACGATCGTCATCGCGCATCGCCTGGCCACCGTGCTGCGCGCCGACCGAATCGTCGTCATGGATCACGGGCGACTGGTCGCGGCCGGCAGTCACGACGAGCTTCTGAAGCAGGGCGGCCTCTATGCGCGGCTCGCCAAATTGCAGTTCCAGACCGGGCTGCGCGAGGTCGCGGCCGGCTGATCAGCGCTCAGTGAGTTTGAACTCGATGCGCCGATTGCGGCGCAGCGCTATCTCGTCGCGACCCGAGTCGATCGGCTGGAACTCCCCGAACCCGGTGGCGGCGACCCGTCGCGGCGACACACCGTTGGCCACGAGGAACTGGACGACGCTGATCGCCCGCGCCGCCGACAGTTCCCAATTCGAGGGGAACTGCGCCGTGCTGATCGGCACCGCGTCGGTATGGCCGTCGACGCGTAGGATCCAATCGATGCCCTGGGGGATTCGCGGGCTGATCTCGCGGATCGCTCCGGCGAGCTTGAGGAGTTGGGTACGTCCTTCCTCGCCCAGTTGCGCCGATCCCGAGGGGAACAGAACCTCGGCCTGGAACACGAAACGGTCGCCGACGATCACGATGTCGCGACGATCGCCGAGCACCTCGCGTAACCGCCCGAAGAATTCCGAGCGGTAGCGCGAGAGTTCTTCGACCCGCTGGGCCAACGCCTGGTTGAGCCGTCGTCCGAGGTCGGCGATCACGACCTGTTGGTCCTTGTCCTTGCCTTCGGCGGCTTGCAGGGCTCCCTGGATGGCCGCCAGTTGTTGCCGCAGCGCCTGAAGCTGTTGATTGAGCGCGGCGACCTGCGCCTGGGCGGCGGCCGAAAGACGCTTCTCGCCGTCGACTTCGGACTGGCGACTGAGATAGAGCGCCTGAAGCTCGGCCAGCCGCGTCTCCCGGGCCTGGAGGTCGCGTTGGGCCAGTGCCGTGCGTTCGCGCTCGCTCGCCAGGCGGGACTCGAGTTCGCGGCTACGATCGCGCAGGGCGCCGGCTTCGCTCGACAGGCGACCGACCTGCCCTTCGAGATCCTCGCGCACCTTGCGCAGCGCCTCGATGTCGCGTTGCAGGCGCTCAGCCTCGGCCAGCTGGATCTTGATCGTCTCCTTGTCGGCGATCGCGGTTTCGGTCAGCTCGTTGATTCGGCCGGCGAGGCGCTCCGTCAGCGCGTTGGCATCGCTCATCTGGAGGACGAGGTCGTCACGCTCGCGCGTGACCGTCTGAAGGGTTGCCGTCAATTGCGCCAGGTTGATCCGCATCTCGGCGTTGGTGCGTCGTTCGAGCGCCAACACCTCGGTGAGTTCGGCGATCTGGCTGTTGAGCGTGCGCAGAGCCTCGTCGCGCGTGGTCAGGGTCTGGGTCAAGAATTGCTGCGACAGCACGAAGGCCAGCAGCACGAACATGATGGCGATGATCAGCGACGACAGCCCGTCGACGAACCCGGGCCAGATCATCTCCTGGCCGCTGCGACCGCGGGTGCGGACGGCCATCGGGTCGGCCTATTCGCGCCGGGTCGGCGTCAAGGCCGCACCGATCGTTCGGGCGAGAAGCTTGAGTTCGCTGCGGAGTTCCTGGACCATCTTGTCCTGTCCGCGCGAGGTCTGCTCGACCATCTGTCCAAGGTGGACGTCGATATTGCGCAGGTGCATCTGACTCGCCTGGTCGATCTTGCCGTCGGCCAGGCGTTGCAGGACCGGCCGCAACTCGAGCTGGCCCTCGACCAGTTTCACCAGGAGATCCTGTTCGGAACGCATCTGGTCGGTGAGGGTCGCGAGTTTCTCGGTGAGCGAACGCATCGTCTGGTAGGTCGTGCCACGCGCTTCTTCGGCCCCGGCCAACGTGCGCTGCAGGTTGTCAAGACTTTCCGCCGTCTGCTCCAAGAGCGCCTGAACGTAGGCCGGGACGGACTGGTCGGCATCGCCCAGCGTCCCGCTGCCCGAAATGCGGGTCACGCTCGACAGCCACTCCTCGAGATCGTTGTAGAAGCGGTTCTGCGCCTGTCCCGCCTGAAGCTCGAGGAAGCCCAACACGAGCGACCCCGAGAGGCCGAAGAGCGAGGCGGAAAACGCCGTTCCCATTCCGGTCAGCGGCGTCGACAGGCCGTCCTTGAGGCGGCTGAACTGCTGCGCGAAATCACCGCCATCGACGCCCAGGTTGTTGATCGTAGAGCCGACCGCGCTGATCGTGCCCATCAGACCGTAGAACGTGCCGAGCAGGCCGAGAAAGATCAGAAGGCCGATGATGTAGCGCGCGATCTCGCGCGACTCGTCCAAGCGCGAGGCGATGCCGTCGAGCATCGAGCGGGTCGCCTGGGCCGAGAGGCTCATGCGTTTGCCACTACGATCGCCCAGCATGGCCGCCATCGGCGCCAACAGTTGTGGCGAATCCGGCATCGTCAACCCGGCCTCGGTCCGCTTGAAGCGCTCGATCCATGAGACCTCGGGGCGGAGCAGCAGCACCTGACGGAAGACGAACACCGCCCCGATGACGAACACACCGAGGATGACCCCGTTGAAGGCGGGGCTCGCCATGAAAGCCTGGCTCAGCGGCACGTACAGCCCGCCAGCGATCAGGATCACCAGGACGAGGAACGCGATCATCCGGGTCAGGAATCGTTGCGGTCCGCTCATGCGCCCCCCGTTCGTTCGCTCATGCGCGTCGTGGTCCACGGTTCACGTTGGGACCCCGAGTGTCACAGCTATTGTGTCAGCAGTATGACGTCGACCCGGTCGTTGGGTCCGTCTTCTGGCGAGCCAAGCGCGCGGACATCGATGCGGGTACTGCGCACGCCCTCTTCGATCATCAACGCTCGCACGGCGAGGGCCCGCGATAGCGACGTCCGACGGGATTCGCTCGGTCGGTCGGCCGGGCCACTCGCATAGGCGACGAGTTGCACCCGATCGTTGGTGTCGAGCAGGCGCGAGACGAGGCCACGAATTTGCTGTTGGCCGTCCGGCGGCAGTTGGGTGTTGCCCGCCGCGAACACGAGGCGGGCCAAGCGGCCACCCTCGCCGGCGACCAGTCGCGGCGGCGATATCGCGGCGGTCTGGGTCGGCGGGGCGGGGACGGGAGCGGGCGCTGCGGCGCGCGGCGGTTCGGGTCGTACGGGGGCGGCCTGCGGTGGGGGTGCGGGCGGCGG
>VGES01000045.1 GCA_016869765.1 Alphaproteobacteria bacterium | reverse complement strand
GCCGAGCTATGCCGGCGGGAGGGCATCGCCGAGAGCCTGTATTACGTGTGGTCCAAGGAGTTCATGGAGGCCGGCAAGAAGCGGCTTGCCGGCGATACCGAGCGCCAAGCGTCGTCGGGCGAGGTCAGGGACCTGCGCCGGGAGATGGGTGCGCTGAAAGAACTGGTTGCCGAATTCCGATCGTGCAGAACCCGCCTTTGGCCCGGGCGATTTACGCCAGCGTCGAAGTCGACCAGGAGATTCCGCCGGAGCACTACAAGGCGATGGCCGAGGTCATCGGGTTCGTCATGCGCCTCAAAGGGGAGGCCGCCAAACGCAAGTTCACGTCGGGGAACGTCGGGCCCTCCGGCGGAAAGAACCGTGAACGAAGCCCCATCGAGATCCGAGTGCCGCGTCCCCAAACGTCCCGCGAATCCCGGAACAAAGCAAAAACCGGCTCTTAGAATTGTTGTTTTTCAACTAGTTATGATACCCCTTGCGAACGAGAACAAAACATGTACATCCTTCGCCAGGTGAGCGCTGCCCAAACAGGTGGCGGCGAAAGGAAGAAGGGGTTATCCCATGTCGGATGTCGCACTTAGGGTAGTTGAGAAGGGGTCTATGGACCGTCGCAAGGCACTCGAATCGGCCTTGAGCCAGATCGAACGGACGTTCGGCAAGGGCTCGATCATGCGCTTGGGTCAGAATCAGGCCGTCGAGGTCGAGGCGGTATCGACGGGCTCGCTCGGCCTTGATGTCGCGCTCGGAATCGGTGGTCTACCAAAGGGGCGTGTGGTCGAAATCTATGGCCCGGAAAGCTCGGGGAAAACGACTCTCGCGCTGCATGTGATCGCCGAGGCGCAGCGTGCCGGCGGAACGTGTGCGTTTGTCGATGCCGAACATGCGCTCGATCCAGGGTATGCGCGCAAGCTCGGGGTCAACGTCGATGACTTGCTGATCTCGCAGCCCGACACCGGCGAACAAGCTCTCGAAATCGCCGATACGCTGGTGCGCTCGGGCGCGGTCGATGTCATGGTGATCGACAGCGTCGCTGCCCTTGTCCCGCGGGCGGAGCTGGAAGGCGAAATGGGCGATCAGCACGTCGGCCTCCAGGCCCGGCTGATGAGCCAGGCACTGCGCAAGTTGACGGCGTCGATCGCCAAATCCAACACGCTCCTGATCTTCATCAACCAGATCCGCATGAAGATCGGCGTGATGTTCGGCAATCCGGAGACCACGACCGGCGGTAACGCACTCAAGTTCTATGCCTCGGTCCGCCTCGACATCCGGCGAATCGGAGCGATCAAAGAACGAGAAGAGGTCGTCGGGTCGCAGACTCGAGTGAAAGTCGTCAAGAACAAGGTGGCACCACCGTTCAAGGTCGTCGAGTTCGACATCATGTACGGCGAAGGGATATCGAAGACCGGCGAATTGATCGATCTCGGGGTCAAGGCTGGTGTGATCGAGAAATCGGGTGCCTGGTTCTCCTATCAGAGCCAGCGGATCGGTCAGGGGCGAGAGAACGCCAAGCAGTTTCTCAAGGAGAACGGTGAGATCGCCAAAGCCATCGAAGCCGCCATTCGCGCCAACTCGGGCCTGGTCGTGAGCGACAGCGTCGAGGGTGGAGGAAACGACGACGGCGAATCGGATTCCGACGACGCGTTGCGCGCCTAGCCCGCAACCCGATACTCTTAAAGCGCGCGATGAAGATCGCGCGCTTTTTTCTTTTTTTCTAATAGCTTAGCTGCTGGCCGCTGGACAGCCTCGGGCCCTGCCGGTAAAACCGGCCGGGCAGTACGAAGCCACCAACCCAGCAGCGACCGCGACGATGACCAGCGTCAGCGACATCCGAAGTGCGTTTCTCGGCTATTTCAAAGCCCATGGGCACGAAGTCGAGCGATCCAGCCCGCTGGTCCCGCACAACGACCCGACCTTGCTGTTCACCAACGCCGGCATGGTCCAGTTCAAGAATGTGTTCACCGGCGCCGAAAAGCGGGCCTACACGCGGGCCGCGACCAGCCAAAAGTGCGTGCGCGCAGGCGGCAAACACAACGACCTCGACAACGTCGGCTACACCGCTCGGCACCACACGTTCTTCGAGATGTTGGGCAACTTCTCGTTCGGCGACTATTTCAAGGACTTGGCGATCGAATTGGCGTGGAATCTCGTCACCAAGGAATACGGTCTCGACGCCAAGCGGCTCCTGGTCACGGTCTACCACGAGGACGATGACGCGGCGACGATCTGGAAGAAAATCGCTGGACTGCCGGACTCTCGGATCATTCGCATTGCCAGCGATGCCAATTTCTGGCGCATGGGCGAAACCGGCCCCTGCGGACCGTGTTCGGAGATCTTCTTCGACCATGGCGAGTCGATCCCTGGGGGACCTCCTGGTTCCAAAGACGAAGACGGCGATCGCTTCATCGAGATATGGAACCTCGTGTTCATGCAGTACGAGGAACGGGCAGGTGGCGAACGGGTCGCCCTGCCACGCCCGTCGATCGACACCGGGATGGGGCTCGAACGGATTTCGGCCGTTCTGCAGGGCAAGCACGACAATTACGACATCGACCTGATGCGCAGCCTCATCGTCGCCTCGGCCGAGGCGTCGGGTGCGGCCATCGATGGACCGCACGCCGTTTCCCATCGCGTCGTCGCCGATCACCTGCGGGCGGTGAGTTTCCTGATCGCGGACGGTGTCCTGCCCTCGAACGAGGGGCGCGGTTACGTGCTGCGCCGGATCATGCGTCGGGCCATGCGCCACGCGCACATGATGGGTTCGCGGGATCCCTTGATGTGGCGCTTGGTCCCGGCCCTCGTCGGGCAGATGGCGCAGGCCTATCCGGAACTCAATCGTGCTCAAGCTTTGATCACGGAGACGCTCAAGCTCGAGGAGACCCGTTTCCGACAGACCCTCGAACGCGGCCTGCGTCTGCTCGACGAGGAGTTGGAACAGCTGCCGGCCGGCGGTGCCCTGCCGGGGGAGATCGCGTTTCGCCTCTACGACACCTATGGCTTTCCGCTCGACCTGACGCAGGACGCTTTGCGGGCGAAGGGGCGGACGGTCGACGTCGGTGCCTTCAACAAAGCCATGGCCCGTCAACGCGAGGAGGCGCGGAAGGCTTGGGTCGGCTCGGGAGATCAGGCGACCGAGGCCATTTGGTTCGAGATTCGCGAACGCGTCGGGGCCAGCGAGTTTCTCGGCTACGAAACGGAGTTCGCCGAAGGCAAGGTCGTGGCGCTGACCCTGGCAGGCCGCGAGGTTCCTTCGGCTGCAACCGGCAGCGAGATCGCCGTCGTGCTGAACCAGACGCCGTTCTATGCCGAATCGGGTGGTCAGGTCGGGGATCGCGGGGTGTTGTTCGCCAGCGACGGCACGGAAGTCGCCATCGACGACACCCAGAAGAAGGTCGGTGATCTCCACGTACATTTGGGAAAGGTGAAGCGTGGGACGCTGCGGCTGGACCAGGTCTTGGAGCTGCGCGTCGATGGTGCCCATCGTTCCGCGATCCGGGCGAACCACTCGGCGACCCATCTCTTGCATGCGGCCCTGCGCCAGACTCTTGGAGACCACGTCACCCAGAAGGGGTCTTTGGTTGAAGACTCCCGTTTGCGCTTCGACATCAGCCATCCCAAGGCGCTCAGCGACGAGGAAATTGCCGCGGTGGAAGCGCTGGTGAACCGCGAGGTTCGCGTCAATGCCCCCGTGGCCACCGTTCTCATGACCCCCGACGATGCGGTCAAGAACGGGGCCATGGCCCTGTTCGGGGAGAAGTACGGCGAGGAGGTGCGCGTCGTTTCGATGGGAGGACAGGGCGATGGTCAGGCGCCTTATTCGGTGGAACTCTGCGGTGGGACGCATGCGCGCCGGACCGGCGACATCGGACTGTTCAAGATCATCGCCGAAGGTGCGGTGGCTGCCGGCGTCCGGCGCATCGAGGCCGTGACGGGCCGTGGTGCGCTCGAATACGTCGCTGGCCTGGAGGCGACGGTCCGGAATGTCGCGGCCGCGCTCCGCGTCGCCCCGCCGGAACTCGAGGCCCGGACCAAAGCCCTGGTCGAGGAACGGCGTCGCCTCGAGAAGGAATTGACCGAGGTTCGCCGGATGTTGGCGACTGGAGGGGGCGGCGCGGCCGAGGCGGTTCGCGATCTATCGGGGCTGGCGTATTACGGGCGCCGCGTCGAAGGGGTCCCGGCCAGGGATTTGCGTGGTCTCGTCGATGACGCCAAGAAAAAGATCAAGTCGGGCGTCGTGGCGATCGTCACCGTGTCCGAAGGGAAGGCCGCCCTGGCCGTCGGCGTCACGGAGGATCTCGTGAACACATGGAACGCGGTCGATCTCGTGAAGATCGGCGCCGAGACCTTGGGCGGGAAGGGCGGCGGCGGTCGGCCCGACATGGCGCAGGCCGGCGGACCGGCAGGCGACAAAGCCGATGAGGCGATCGAGGCGATCGCCAAGCGCCTGGCGTCATGAACGCCAAGCCATGACGTTTCGTCACCAACTCTACGAACTGCTCGAGTCGAGCCGCCCCGATCACTATTGGAGCAAGGTCTTCGACCGCTCGATGATGGGGTTGATCCTCCTCAACGTCATCGCGATTGCACTCGAGACCGTCGATCACGTGGACGAAGCTTATGGCGCTGAGTTGCGCGCCTTCGAAGTGGTTTCCGTGGTGATTTTCACGATCGAATACGTCTTGCGCCTCTGGGTTGCCCCGGAACACCTTCCGCTTCGCCACCTTGGCCCGGTCAAGGCCCGGCTCCGTTTCATGATCGGACCTTTTGCGGTCATCGATTTCCTGGCCTTCGCGCCGTTCTACCTCACGCTGCTATTTCCGGGGATCGATCTCGCCATTTTGCGAGTATTCCGGCTTCTGCGGCTGCTCAAGCTCGCTCGCTACTCGCCGGCGCTGTCGTCGCTGCTCAATGTCTTGCGCGACGAGCGTCGTGCGCTAGGCGCGGCTGCTCTGGTCATGGGCATCCTGCTCGTGTGCGCTTCGACCGTGATGTATTACATCGAACGCCATGCCCAGCCGGACAAATTTGGCTCGATTCCCGACGCTATGTGGTGGGCAATCGTGGCGCTGACGACGGTGGGCTTTGGCGATGTCGTCCCAGTGACGGGTCTCGGCAAGATGATCGGCGGCATGGTTCTCGTGATGGGGCTGATGATGTTTGCCCTCCCGGTCGGCATCATGGCGTCAGGATTCACGAACGAGGTTCATCGCCGCGAATTTGTCGTGAGCTGGGGCATGGTCGCCCGTGTGCCGCTGTTCGCCAAACTCGATGCGCCGTCGGTGTCACGCGTGGCGGCGCTCCTGAAATCGAAAGTGGTCGCTGCCGGCACGATCATCTGCCGGCGCGACGAAGCCGCCGATGCCATGTACTTCGTTGCTTCGGGCGAGGTCGAGGTCGTGCTTCAGCCGGAGCCGGTCGTGCTCCAGGAGGGCGACTTTTTCGGCGAGATCGCGTTATTGCGGCACTCGACGCGCACGGCGTCCGTTCGAGCGGTCACCCAATCCCGTTTGCTCGTGCTTTCGGTCGACGACTTTCAGCAGCTGATGCTCGACGATCCCGCAATCCGCGAAACCGTCACGGTGCTCGCCCAGGAGCGGTTGCGCAGCCTCGATCAGCAGGCCGGGGCCGACGCGGCTAAGCCACCACCTTCCTGAGGCCCGCGTCGAGTTTGTCGAGAAACTTCTGGGTCGATAGCCAGCCCTGGTTCGGACCGACCAGGACCGCCAGATCCTTGGTCATGTGTCCAGCCTCCACCGTACTCACGCAGACCTTTTCCAAGGTCTCGGCGAAACGGTGGAGTTCCGGCGTTTGGTCGAGTTTCGCGCGATGCATCAAGCCGCGCGTCCAGGCGAAAATCGAGGCGATCGGGTTGGTCGACGTTTCTTCCCCCCGTTGGTGGGCGCGGAAGTGGCGCGTCACCGTGCCGTGGGCGGCCTCGGCTTCGACGACCTTGCCATCCGGCGTCATCAGGACCGAGGTCATGAGCCCGAGCGAGCCGAAGCCCTGGGCCACCGTGTCGGACTGCACGTCGCCGTCGTAGTTCTTGCACGCCCAGACGAACTTGCCGCTCCATTTCAGGGCGCTCGCCACCATGTCGTCGATCAGGCGGTGCTCGTAGGTGATGCCGGCCTTCTTGAACTGGTCTTTGAACTCCGAGTCGTAGACCTCTTGGAACAGATCTTTGAAGCGGCCGTCATAGGCCTTGAGGATCGTGTTTTTGGTCGACAGGTAGACCGGCCAGCCACGCGCGAGCCCATAGTTGAGGCAGGCTTGGGCGAAACCGCGGATCGATTCATCCAGGTTGTACATCCCCATGGCGACGCCGGAGCCAGGGAACTTGAAGACCTCGTATTCGATCGGCTTGCCGCCGCCCTCGGGCTCGAAGCGGATCGTGAGCTTGCCCTTGCCAGGAACCTTGAAATCGGTGGCGCGGTATTGGTCGCCAAACGCGTGGCGGCCGATCACGATCGGGTCGGTCCAGCCCGGCACGAGGCGCGGCACGTTCTTGCAGATGATGGGTTCACGGAACACGGTGCCGCCAAGGATGTTGCGGATCGTCCCGTTCGGCGATTTCCACATCTGCTTGAGGTTGAACTCCTTGACGCGCGCTTCGTCGGGCGTGATCGTCGCGCACTTGACGCCCACGCCGAACTTGGCGATCGCTTCGGCGGCCTCGACGGTCACCCTGTCGGAGGTCTTGTTGCGGTACTCCATCCCGAGGTCGTAGTACTTCAGGTCGATGTCGAGGTAGGGGAGGATCAGCTTGTCTTTGATGAAGGACCAGATGATGCGGGTCATCTCGTCGCCGTCCAGTTCGACGACCGGATTTTTCACTTTGATCTTCGTTGCCATCGCTCGCTCCTACGCCGAAAAAAGGCGGGCGCACAATACCATTGAGGGCGGGTGCCGCAAGCCCGGGAACGGGGCTAGAGGCGATCGAGGCTGGGTCGCAAGTGGCTCTCGGGGAGCGCCCGGATCAGCGGCAGGACGTCGGTCACGGACGGCACGACGTGGAACAGATCGCGGATTGCCGGGTTCGCGAAACGCTTCTCGATCAGGTGGTCGAACAGCCGGCGCAACGGCTGCCAGTAGCCGCCGACATCGACAATGACGATCGGCTTGTCGTGGAGGTGGAGTTGCCGCCACGTGAGAATCTCGAAGGTCTCGTCCAGTGTGCCCAGGCCGCCCGGAAGAACGGCGAAGGCGTCCGCCAATCGGAACATCATCTCCTTGCGCGTATGCATCGTGTCGACGACATGCAACTTGGTGGCTCGCGGATGACCGATTTCAGCCTCGTCGAGATGACGCGGAATGACCCCGATGACTTCACCGCCCCCTGCGAGTACGGCATCCGCGATGAGGCCCATGAGCCCGACCTGGCCACCGCCGAACACCAGGCTCACGCCGGTCGAGGCGAGCAGCGCCCCGAGATCGCGCGCCGACTGACGAAACGCTTCGTCGACCGTTCCGCTCGAGCCGCAATAGACGCAGAGAGACTGGATCGTTGCCATGTCGGATTTCGTATGTGGCGCGGGACTATACGGGCAACGGCCCGCGCCCGACAGCCCCGTTTCGCTTTGGGTTCAGCGCCGCGCGGTCGAGGGGAGCGGCGGCAAACTCTTGAGATAGGCGGCGATCGCCGCTCGATCCTCGTTGCTGAGTTTGCTCGTCGAATGCTGCACGACCTCGGCCATCGAACCACCCAGGGGATCACCGGCGGGAGCGAGCCCCAAGGCGAGGGTGTCGGCGATATCCTCTGCGCTCCAATCGGCAAGGCCAGATGCATGGGGCGTCAGATTGGGAGCGACGTCCTTGGTCGGTGGCAGTCGCGCGCCGGCGAGCCAGTTGGCGCGGTCGAGCGCGCCCATCGACGTCCGCGGCGTGTGGCATTCACCACAATGGCCGAGCACCTCGACGAGGTAGGCCCCGCGGTTGATTGGTGCGCTCTTGGTCGGGTCAGGCTTCCACGGACTTGGGTCGAAATTGAGCCAGCGCCACGGGATCATCGCCACGCGCACGGAGTACGGGAAGTCGAGCTCATGGGATTTCGAGGGCTGTGCCACCGGCTTCTGGGCCAGCAGGTAGGCAGCGAGATCGCGCAGATCGCTCTCCTCGGCGCGCGCGTAGGCGGTGTAAGGGAACGCGGGGTAGTAGGTCTTGCCGCTCGGCGAAACCCCACGGCGCAGGGCCCGCACGACATCGTCGGCTGACCACCGACCAATACCGTGGGTCGGGTCAGGCGTGATGTTGGGGCCGTGGAACGTTCCGAACGGCGTCTGAATCGGCGTGCCGCCCGCGAGAGGCGCACCGCCGTTCTTTTCGTCGGTATGGCAAGCGTAGCAACCGGCGGCGCGAAAGACGTACTCGCCACGCGAGGCCGACGGTTGAGCATTGGCGTGGGAACTCAGCGCCCCCAGGAGGAGCGCCAAAAACAATCGTCCCCGAAGGCGACCTGCCACCTTCGGGGACGTGTTCGTCAGAAAACGCAAAGATTTCCGCGAAACGCTATTGCGGTCGCTCGAACCGGAACGGACCACCGCTTGCCGGCGGGCCACCGTGGCAGCCACCACAGGCCTGCTGCGTCGGACCCATGGCTGTGCGGATCGCATCGACGTTCTTGGACGCCGCCGCTGTCGCGAGTGCTTCGGCTGCGGTCGCGAGATTGCCAGCCAATCGCTCGAACTCGGCGCGGTTCGACCAGATTTCCGGCCGAGCGCGTGATTCGGGGTTCCCGTCACGGCCCGATCCTGCCGGGTAGAGCGTCGTAATGCGTTTCGCCTGATCGGCCATCGTACGGGCCGCGGTTGCAGCCGCGTCGAGATCCTGGCTCTGACCCTGGACGACGGCAGCGATCGGCCGGAACGAACCACCCATCGCGCGCATGTTCTGCAGCCGGTCCTGAAGGACGTTGCTCTGCGCCGCAACGTCGACCACCCAAGCGGTACTCGCGAGGGCCGCGACGGCGATCGCCCCCAAGATCAGCTTCTTCGTCACCATGTGTTTCTCCACGTAGAGGTCTCCCTAACTGATGGGTCCATCGGCCAATGAACGTGTGGCCCCTCGGTCCTATTCCTGGCGGCGGCAAAAATGCCGTGGTGGCGGGCGATGGGCAACCGATCTCCTATCACTTTCCCGTCAGACTTGCGGTCATCCGTGGCCCTCCGAGCGGCAACCGCAGGTTTAGAGCGCGGGTACCGCTCGCCGCACAAACGCCGTATTGTCGGTTTGGCATGGGTTCGATGAAGTCATTCCTCGTTCCAGCGATCGTCGCGGCGATCGTTGTGCTGGCCGTGATCGCCGTTTTGACCTGGCCTGGGAGCGATGCGACCAAGGACGCGGGTGCGCCGCCACCGGCGCCCAGCGTTCCTGCGGTTGCCGGTCCGCCGCCGCTGCGCGCGCCGAGCACCGTTCCGTCATTCGACGTCGTGCGGGTCACCCGCGAAGGCAACGCCGTCATCGCCGGCCGCGCCGATCCTGGGGCCGAGGTCACGATTCTCGACGGCGGCAAGCCGATCGGTACGGTCATCGCCGATCCCAAGGGGGAGTGGGTCTTTGTGCCTGAGAAGCCCTTGGCTCCCGGCAGCCGGGAAATTTCGGTCGTTGCCCGTCGCCCGGGCGAAGAGTCGCGATCCTCGGACCGGGTGGTGGTCGTCGCTGTCCCCGATCGCTCCGATGGCGAGGCACCGCTCGCCGTGCTGGCGCCGCGCGACGGTGAGGCGCCGAGCCGCGTCTTGCAGGGACCGGGCAATCAGACGGTCGCCGGCCCGACGATCGACGTGATCGATTACGACGAACGGGGTCAGGTCATCCTTTCGGGCAGGGCTCCGGCCGGCAGCGAGGTCCGTCTCTATGTCGACGGCGCCCTGGTCGGTGTTGCGCGGTCCTCACCCGAAGGAACCTGGACTTTGCGCCCGGAACGCCCGATCGCCCCTGGGGATCACGAACTCCGCATCGATCAAGTCGGGTCCGACGGAAAGGTGGTCGCCCGTTCCGCGAGCCCCTTCACGCGGGCGGCCCCGAGCCAATTGGTCCTCCGCGAGGGGCAAGTCATCGTCCAGCCGGGCAATAGCCTTTGGCGCATTGCCCGGGCGACCTACGGAGTGGGTACCAAGTACACGGTGATCTACGACGCCAATCGCGAGCGAATCCGCGATCCTGACCTGATCTACCCGGGACAGGTCTTCGCGTTGCCACGAAGCAACTAGTCTAATCGGCTCCTTGAGCCCGGCGGGGCTCGATCATGGTGACGTTCGACGCTTCCGCAGCCGTCTCCGAGTGAATCTGCTGCTGGCGTGCCCACATCGCAGCGTATTGACCGGCGCGCGCCATCAAATCGGCGTGAGTGCCCCGTTCGACGATACGGCCGTGGTCGAGCACGAGAATCTCATCGGCATGAACTACGGTCGAGAGCCGATGGGCGATCATGATCGTCGTGCGACTCGCCGAAACCTCGCGCAAGCTCTTCTGAATCTCCTTCTCGGTTCGAGAATCGAGCGCTGAGGTCGCCTCATCGAACAGGAAGATGTGGGGACGCTTCAACACCGTCCGGGCGATCGCCACGCGCTGCTTCTCGCCGCCTGAGATTTTCAGCCCGCGTTCGCCGACGACGGTCTCGTATCCGTCGGGGGTCGCGGTGATGAAATGATCGATGCTGGCGAGCCGGGAGGCCTCGACGATGTCCGCATCGTTCGCGTCGGAACGTCCGTAACGGATGTTGTAGCGAATCGTGTCGTTGAACAGCACCGTGTCCTGCGGAACGACCCCAATGGCCGCGCGCACGGAGTGTTGCGTGACCTCGCGGATATCCTGGCCATCGATCGTGATCCGCCCCTGGCTCACGTCGTAGAATCGGAACAGGAGCCGCGCGATCGTCGACTTTCCGGCGCCGCTCGGGCCGACGATCGCGACGGTGCTGCCCGGTCGGGCCCGAAACGAAACGTTCTCCAGAATCGACCGACGCGGGTCGTAGTGGAAGCCGACATTGTCGAAGACGACTTCGCCGCCCGAGACCACGAGGGACGGGGCGTTCGCTTGATCCTGGACCTCCGGGATCACCGCGCGCAGTTCGAACAACTTCTCCATGTCGACGAGCGACTGCTTCATCTCGCGGTAGACGAACCCGAGGAAACCGAGCGGCATGTACAATTGGATCAAGAAACCATTGACCGCGGCGAAGTCGCCCACGGTCATGGCGCCATCGATGACGCCGCCAGCGGCGATCAGCATCACCGCGATGAGGCCGATGCCGATGATCGCGCCCTGTCCGATATTGAGGTAGGAGAGCGTGACATTGGCCGTGACGGCCGCCCTCTGATAGTGCTCGAGGGAGCGATCGAAGCGTCGTGCTTCATGCTCTTCGTTCCCGAAGTACTTGACCGTTTCGTAGTTGAGCAGGCTGTCGATCGCCTTCGTCATCGCTTCGTTGTCGGCCTTGTTCATGGCGCGCCGGAACTTGGTTCGCCATTCGGTGAACACCAGCGTAAAGACGATGTAGGAGGTCACGCAGGCAAACGTGATCGCCGCGATCGACACATCGTATCGTGCCACCAGGATGGCGCTGACCAGCCCGATCTCGAACAAGGTCGGGAAAATGTGAAACAGCGAGAAATTCAGGATGAACTGAATTGCCTTCGTGCCGCGTTCGATGATACGTGACAAGCCGCCGGTCTGGCGCTCGAGATGAAAGCGCAGGCTCAAGCCGTGCAGGTGACGGAACATCGTCAGCGCCACGGCCCGGATAGCGTGCTGGGCAACGTGGATGAACACGGCGTCGCGCAGTTCGCCCAAGGCCTGGGATGCGACGCGGGCCACGCCATAGGAGGCGATGAGCACCACCGGAACGGCCAGGTACTGCGCCGTTGGGTTGCTCAAGGCGTCGATGGCCCGCCCAAGCATGATCGGCACCGAGACGCCGACCACTTTGGCGCCGGCCAATAGCACCACGGCCACCACGACGCGCACGCGAAGATCGAGGCGTCCGGCCGGCCATAGGAATGGCAGCAGGTCGGCGACGGCCTTCAGATGTGGCCGGCGCTTGTCGTCCGCGTGCGATGATCCTGGGCGTTCGTGCGCCACCGGGCTATTCCGCCGGCGCGAGACTGCTCGCCGATGCTGGCCGAGTGCGCTGGCCTCCGAGCGATCTTACCCAAGCCCAGATCTCCTTGGTGCGATAGCCGAGAACGAGGAGGCATGGCGTGACGATCAGGGTGAGGATCGTCGCGAAGGCCAACCCACCGGCGACCGACGTCGACAAGTTCACCCACCATTGCGTCGAGGGGGCGCCAACCGTCACCTCACGGGTCAAAACCTCGATGTTGACCGAGAACACCAGCGGTGCGAGGCCGATGACGGCGGTGAATGCGGTCAGGAACACCGGACGAACGCGCTGTGCCCCGGTCCGCAAGGCCGCCTCGAAGGGATCGAGCCCGTCGCGACGCAACACCTGATAGGTATCGATCAGAATGATGTTGTTGCGCACGACGACGCCGGCGAGCGTGATGATGCCGATGCCGGTCATCACGATGCTGAAGGGCAGCCCAGCGACCATGAGGGCCAGCATCACGCCGATGGTCGAGAACACGACCGCGGTCAGGATCAACAGCGAGTGATAGAAGCTGTTGAACTGCGTTACCAGGATGATGGTGATGAGGAAAATGGCGGCAGCGAAGGCTTTGGTGAGGAAGGCGCTCGCCTCGTTCTGTTCCTCGTCCTTGCCCTTGAAGGTCACATTGACGCCGGCGGGGAGGCCGATTTCGGGAAGACGGGCCCGGATTTCCTTGACCTTGGTGTCAGGCAAGACGCCGTCCAATACGTCGGCCTCGACCCGCATGACCCGAATGCCATCGATCCGTTCGATGGTCCCGGTCTTCTGTTGCGGCGAACGCGACACGAAGTTTGAAATCGGCACGTGGCCGTTCGGCGTCAGCACACGCAGATCGTCGAGCGCATTGACCGTGCGAGCAGCGCGGGGGAAACGCACCATGATATCGATCTCTTCTTCGGCGTCGTCGGGCCGATAGGTACCGACCTTGATGCCGTTGGTCACGAGCTTGACGACGTTCCCGACACTGGTCACATCGGCACCGAAACGTCCGGCTTGGGCTCGGTCGACCGCCACACGCCACTCGATCCCGGGCAGCGGGCGGCTGTCTTCGATGTCCCTCAGACCGTCGACACGACTGATGAGCGCACGGACTTTTGGAACCGCCTCGTCGAGCGCCATGGGATCGTGCGATGAAAGCTGTATTCGGACACCCTTGCCGGTCGGCGGCCCCGCCTCAGGTTGCCGTGCCTCGACGCGAACACCTGGAATATCTGCGGTCCGTTCACGTACTTTGTTGAGGATATCCTTCGCCCGTGGTCGCGTTTGCCAATCGGTGAATTCGAGGTAGATCGATCCGATGGTGTCGGCGGAGTCGTTGTTGCCCTGACCGCTCGTTCCCGTGCGGGTATAAGCCGTCTTGATCCCTTGGATTCCCAGCACCCGCTCTTCCACCTGCCGGACCAACGCGTCCTTTTCGTCGATCGAGAGGTTGCCGCGGGCATGAACGAGGACTCGTGAGTTGTCCGGGTCGACTTCGGCGAAAAACTGGGTGCCTTTGCCGAGGGTTCCGTAAATGTTCATGATTACAAACATCAGGCCGATGGTCGCGAACAACACCATCCAGGGACGGTGAATCGCGAAACGCAGGGTCCGGATGTAGACGCCGAGGTAGCCTTTGACGTCGTCGAGATTGCCGTGTTCGGCGGCGTGAATGTTCGCTGAGGCCCTGGGGCTGAGCGTCGAGGCACGGCCAAACGAAGCGCCCAAAACCGGCACGAACATCAAGGCCACGAGCAATGAGCCCAGCAGCGTGACGATCAGTGTCACGGGCAAGTAGACCATGAACTTGCCGACGATGCCGGGCCAGAACAGGAGCGGCAGGAATGCCGCGATGATCGTGAACGTGGCCGAGATGATCGGCCAAGCCATGCGCTGAGCGCCCTCCGCGAACGCCTGGCGCGGCGGGACGCCGGCCATCATGCGGCGGTCGGCGTATTCGGTGACGACGATCGAATCGTCGACCAGCATGCCGACCGAGAGAATCAAGCTGAACATGACGACCATGTTCATGGTCATGCCGAAGGCCGCGAGGCAGAGAATGCCGAACAGGAACGATCCGGGGATCGCCAGTCCGACCAGCAGGCCGGTGCGGACACCGAGCACGGCGACCACGACCACCATCACCAGAAGGACGGCACTGATGACGCTGTTCTGGAGGTCGTTGAACAGCGTCAGGGTGAACTTCATCTTGTCTTGGGTGTAGGTCGCCTTGACGCCGGCCGGCCAACGCTCCCGCGCTTCTTCGACGATGTGCCGGACTGCGGTGTTGTTTTCGATGATGTTGGCGCCGACCCGCTTGTAGATTTCGACGGCCACCGCGCGCTCGCCGTTGAGGCGGGCATAGCTGGTGGCGTCCTTGAACGTGCGGCGGACGGTCGTGACGTCACCCAAGGTGACGACGCCCGTACCGTCGCGAGTCGCTTTGATCGGTAGACCGAGGACATCCTTCGCGGTCTCGAACAGTCCGGGGACCTTGACCGAGAAACGGCCCCGGCCGGTATCCAAGGCACCTGCGGCGACGAGACGATTGTTGAGCGAGACCGCGCGCAGCAACTCTTCGTTCGAGATGTTGTAGGCCTCGAGTTTGACGGGCTCGACCTCGACCTCGAGCACCTCGGCGCGATTGCCGACGACTCGGGCTTCCAGGATCGACGGCAGGCCCTCGATCCGGTCCTTGAGGTCGCGTGCCAGGCGATAAAGGGCCCGTTCGGGGAGATCGCCGGACAACAACACGACCATCACCGGGAAAGAGCTAGTCGAGAATTCCGTGACCGTGGGTTCCTTCGTTTCGGAGGGGAGGTCGCGCTTCGCCTTGTCGACCTTTTCGCGCACGTCGTTGACGGCTTTGTCGGGGTCGACGCTGGGGTCGAACTGGATCAGCACCGAAGCGTGGCCTTCGACGGCGACGGCCTTCATCTCCTTGATGCCCTCGATGGTCTTGAGTTCTTTTTCCATCGGGCGGATGAGCAGGCGTTCGGCGTCGTTCGGAGATATCCCCTCGTGGACCATCGACACGTAGACGTTGGCGAAGTCGACGTCAGGCTCGGCTTCCTTCGAGATGTCGAGGTAGGCGACCAGCCCGCCCAACAGAATCATGACCAGGACGGTCACCACCATTCGTGAGCGGTTGAAGATCGCGTCGAGCAATCCGGTCATGGCGTTCCCACCTTGGCTGCCCGCGCTTTGCCGCCATCGCGGGCGAACTCCTGGCCGACGACGATGATCTCGAGCGACTCGGGCAAACCCGCGATCCACATGCCGTCTCCCGTGTCATCGAGGATCCGCACCGGATAGAACTTGACGGTCGATCCGTCGACGAGCGCCCGCACGCCGAGTTCCCCGGCATCGTTGAGCGTCAGGAAAGCAGGGGTGATGCGATGCGCCATCTGGCGATCGGCGGCCAGAAAGATGTCAGCCGTGATGCCGTCCCGGAACACGGTGGAGCGGGCGGGAACTTCGAGTTCGAGACGGAATGTACGAGTCCGTTCGTCGGCCGTCGTTGCGATGAAGCGGATCTTGCCCTCGACGACTTCGCCGCTGGCCAGGCGGGCCCGACCCGGATCCCCTGGTTTAACGAACGCGACGTCGCGTTCGGAAATCTGTCCGACGACGAGGAATGGATCCTGGTCGATCACGCGGGCGATGATCGTGCCGCGATTGACGATATCGCCGATTTCGACGGGGCGAGTCTCGACGACGCCATTGAACGGTGCGCGAACCTTGGTGTTGCTGATATCGATCTCGATCTCGCGCTGGCGGGCGCGAGCGGATTCGAGGAGTGCGAACGCCTCCGCCACCTTTGTCTGTGGGCGCACGCCGCGTTCGTTTAGCTGCACCGTGGCCGAGTGTTCGAGTTCCCGTTGCTGAACGAGGGCACGAGCCTCGGCGAGGCGGGCTTCGCGGTTCTCCATGCTGAGTTCGATGAGCACGTCGCCGGCGCGAACGCGCGAGCCTTTACGAGTGGGAACGGCCGCGACCCGGCCGGTCGTTTCGGCCTTGAGATCGACCCAGCGCGAGGCCTCGGTTCGACCACGCAGCGCGACATCACGAACGCGCGGCTGGGCGATGAACGTCTGGGTACGGACCAACGGGATCTCTTCCTTAGGGGCCGTTGCCGCGGCATCGGCTGCGGCGATTGTTGGACCTGAGGCGTTGGCTTTGCCGTCATGCGATTCGAATTGGCCGGAGAGTATCCAGCCCGCGACCGCCAGTGCGAAAAGGCCTGCAACGAGGACGGATTTCTTCATGACTGCCTCTACTCCGCGGCCGTCGCGGTGGGTTGGGATGTGGTCGTCTGCTCGCTCGTCATCAGGGCAGCGGCCTCGACCAAATGGCGGTTCTCTTCGATGTACTTGAGCGAAGCCGCGATAACGGCGCGGCCATAACCGCAGACGAATTGAGTCGCGGGACTGCGTTCGCGTGCCGGCCAGAGCGCTTCTCGATCGAGATCTCCGAGGAGCGCTCGATAGACCTCCAGGCGCTTTTCGATCACCTGTTCGACGAACGCCGGCGGCAGCAGGTGAGCGAAGTGCATCATGACCAGAAAGTCCGAACGCACCCGATCGGTCTCAGGAATCTCGGCCGTCAGTTCGTCTAGCAGCGCAACCTTGCCCGCTTGTGTCAGCGCGTAAACTTTCTTGTCCGGGCGTTTGGTCTGGTTGAGCTCGGTACACGTGACCAGGCCCTCGGTGGTCAGTCTGGTGAGGGCGGGATAAATCGAGCCGAAGCTGGCCTCGTGGATGTAGTGGAGGGGGCCTTCGAGGCGTTTCTTGATCTCGTAACCCGTTGCATCGCCTAGCGACAGGACCGCCAAACACAGCGTCCGAACGTTCATTGGGCCCTCGCTGATATATTTATTATTGATATATACCAATCGAGCAGAAAGGCAACGGGTTAGAGTAATTCCTCCCTGAAATATCGTACAAAATCAAACATATCTATTCCAAACAAACAGTTACGATGTTATTCTGATGTAAGAGTCGGAAGTCATCTAAGGAAGCTACTAATAATACGACATAGTTCCTGCACGTTCACGTCATAGATGGCGTGTCCCATGTTCGGCAGCTCGATCATGGCCCCACGACCGAGGAGGCCGGCGGCCCGGGCGGTCTCTCGCGTGAGATCATCGTGGGGATTCAGCAGCAGCGCTTCCTGGCGCATGTCCGGGATCCGCTGCTCCTTGTCATAGGCGTAGGTCGCTCTCGGACTCCACCACAGGAGCGGACCCGATCGAGCGCCGTCGAGAAAGTTCCGGGTGACGGTGTGGTTGTCGATCCCTGGCGCTTTGCGACTCATGGCGATTCGCCAGCGTTCCAATAGGTGACGCCCGTTGCGCTGGATGATCGGTGGCGCGAGAAACTTGGCGCGAGCCTGCTTCTCCTCCGGAGTGAACACCGGTAGCGACGACATCACGACTTTCCGGACCGTCTCTGGGTGTGCGAGCGCCATGGCGACCGCGATGCTGGCGCCCGTGTGATCGCCAAGCAGGTCGAACGCTCCGGGCCCCAGCAAGCTCCTGGCCGCGTCCGCGAGCGCTTCGGCGTAGTTTTCGACCGATGGCGGACGCGTGGGCATGGTCGACTCGCCAAACCCCGGCGTGTCGAAGGCCAAGCACACCCGGTCCTTCCCCATGGAATCGATGAAGCTGGCGAACTGCTTGCCCGACAGCGGCGCCATGTGGAGACAAACGAGGGGCGGCGCGGCGGCCGATCGGTCGGGGAGGCGCTGGCGGAAGTGGATCTGTCCGAACCGGCCCGACACGAAGCCGCGGCGCTGTCGACCCGCTTCACCCCGTGTCGAAGGAACGGTGATCGGCGCCGCGGTCTCGGCGGGGCGCTCGCGGTCGAGGAATTGGCGAAGCGTGCCGGCGGTTTCTTTCGGCGCAAGGGCGAGAAATCCGTGAGCGCGTCCAGGGAGTTCGAGGATCGACCCGTTCTTCAAGTAGGGTCGCGCGCGTCGCGTCGGAACCCAGAGATCGTCCTCCGGGCAGAGTACGAGGATAGGGTGCTGCACCTGCGGCAGATACGTCTTGTGTTGGTAGTTGTGCGAGGCGCGGTGGCCCCAATGCATGATGTGACTGCCGCCGCGACCCGCCTCCATGAAGTCGCGATCGATCAGGGCCAACGGTTTCTTCGGGTCGGCGTACTTGAGCGACATGGCCCAGCGATCGAGCAGGAACTGGCCCGCGTCGTCCGCCGTGTGCGCCGCGTAAACGCCGCGGTATTCCGCCAGTTCCTCTTCCGTGTAGACCGGGGCCGACACGAGGACGAGGCGGCCCACCTGATGCGGCCGCTGGCGCGCCATCTCGACAGCGATTTTCGACCCCGTGTGGTAGCCCATGACATCGAACGCCGTCAGGCCCAGGGCATCGACCAGATCTCCCATGGCGGCGGCGAAATCCGGAATCTCCGGTTCGCGCGCCATGACGTCGGAGTCCCCGAAACAGGGGTTGTCCGGCGCAATCGCAACACGGTCTTCACCTAGCTCCGCCAGCAGCATGTCGTAGATGCGGCCCGACATCGGGCTGGCGTGAAAGCACAGGATCGGGCGTCGTCGCGGGGTTGCGGGGTTGGCGAAGCGAAAATGGACTTGGCCAAAGCGCGTATCGACGTAGGCGCGCGCGACGGCGGGTGACAGGCGCCACCAGGTGTCGTAGTCGACGACCGATTGGCGATGCTCAGGCGTGTCGAAGGCGGACATTTGCGCGACTCCTCCGGTGTTGGCCGATCCTAGTACGACCGTTGCCTAAGGGCTTGAACGGGTTCGCGCCGGGGGCCCGACCGAGCGTCCAGCGGCGCGAGCAAGATTTTCTAAGGGAAGGCGCGTCGTTCCATTGGTCACGTGCTCCCTCGCTTTTTTTGCACCGCGTCGGGAACTGGGGGTAGCCTTGGGCCAATGCCCATTTCCGGGCTCCACTGGAGGTCGCTGATGGCTTTCCCCGTACGTGCAGGACAGGTGTGGCATTCGATGATGCCGGATGCAACGCACGACGACATCTCTCATCAGGCGTTCGTCACTACGATGATGAACCAGATGGGTAGCATGATGCCGGGCAATCGTGTGGTCTATGACCATGTGGTGAAACCGAAGTTCGTGCGGCAGCACAAGCGTGAACCGAACAACGTTCACGAAGTGCGTAAGGCGATGTTGCGTGAGCCGTACACGCAGTACTGGAGTTCGTTCAAACGTTGCGCCAAAGAAATGCAGTACATGTCGGTGGGACCGATGGTCGAGCGCCAATTGCCCGAGCTCATTGAACGGGCCAAGCCGCGCAAGTCCGACCTCGGCACGCTGTCGCTCGATCCGACCATCAAGTGCCCGCGCTACAATTCCGAGGTCGAAATCCATGCCAAGCCGGGCGGCTACCACACCGACCTGACCAAAGACGACGTCTTCGCCGGCGCCGAATTCGATCGCACGTTCTTCGTGTTCACCAACGGCGGCACTGGCAAGCTCAATGGCCGGTCGGGCGAGACCATGGCGGCATGGCTCAAGAAGACCCATCCCAATTTCAAACCGAAGAAGATCCTCGACATGGGATGCACGATCGGTGGCAATACTCTGCCATGGGTCGATGCCTTCCCGAACGCCGAGGTCTATGGTTTGGACGTCGGGGCGCCCTGCCTGCGGTACGCCCACGCGCGAGCCGAGGCCCTCGGCAAGCGTGCACACTTCGTTCAGGACGACGCCGAGCACACGAAGTTCGAAGGCGAATCCTTCGACTTGGTGGTGTCGTGCATCCTGATGCACGAACTGTCCTACAAGGCGTTGCACAACGTCTTCAAGGAGAGCCACCGCCTGCTGCGCAAAGGCGGCTTGGCGATCCATTCCGATCAGCCGCCGTTCCGAACGAAGGATATGGTCGAGCAGTTCCATACCGACTGGGATACGCACTTCCAGGCCGAACCGTTCATCACGACGCTGGGCCTCACCGATCTGTGCGATGTCGCGCAGAAGGGGGGCTTCGCCAAGAACAAGATCGACGAGGTCTTCGTCCCACTGATGCAGAACCGTGAGTTCTATATGGTGACGGCTCAGAAGTAGCGAGACGCGCGTGTTTTTGCAGAGGGCCCGCCCCCGCCGGCGGGCCTTCTTTTTGTTCGATGATCGGTGCTGAGTCGCCGCGCGATTCTGCCGTTGGTGGCCGCTGCCGCGTTGACCCATCCGGCGTCCGATCTATTTGCGCAGAGGCGGCCGCCAATGCCGGTCCCGACCGGCGGCCCGCCCATTCTCGACGTTCATGCACACCTGTTGGCCGACCCGCCCGGGGATTTCCGGGCTGCCGTCACCAATGCGCTGAAGGTGATGGATCAATTTGCCATTGCGCGAACGGTCATTATGGCCCCGCCCCAGCCGCCGGGCTTTCGCAACGGCTATGACTACGATGCGTTCCTTCCGGCCATACGACCTCACGCTACCCGATTCGCGTTTCTCGGTGGCGGCGCGTTGCTCAACGGCCTCGTTCACGGCACGCCCGCGGAGCGCGTCGGATCGGGGGCCTTGCGCACATTCGAAGAGGCGGCCGAAAGAATCTTGGCCGCGGGTGCGGCAGGATTTGGCGAACTGGCGGTGCATCACGTCTCGTATTTCGCTCAACATCCCTATGAATCGGTTCCGGCCGATCATCCGCTTCTGTTGCTGCTCGCCGATATCGCGGCTCGCCACGACGTTCCGATCGATCTGCATCTCGACCCGATTCCAGCCGACATGCCGCCTCCGCCGCGTATTGCCGGTGGAAACAATCCACGCACTTTGGCGGCCAACATATCGCGCTTCGAGCTGCTGCTCGCACACAACCGAAAGACCAAGATCGTGTGGGCGCATGCCGGCCGTGACACGCTCGGAACGTGGTCAATCACGCTGACGCGTCGGCTGCTGGAGGCCCACTCGAACCTTTACTTGAGCCTCTCGATGCACCCGCCCGGTGGTCTCGTCGTGGAGAACAGCCTCATGGGGCCGGAGGGCTCGCCCAACGATCGTTGGATCGCGTTGCTCGCGGATTTTCCCGATCGAGCAACAGTAGGGAGCGATTTTTTTCACCAGCCGACGGGACGCAGCGCCGCAACCCTGCCACCTCCAACACCAGGGATCCGCCGTTTTGTGAACGCGCTCCCGGAAGCGCTGGCTAAGAAAGTGGCGAGCGAGAATGCGGCCAGGCTCTACCGACTCCAATTGGGTTAGCGTCGGGCACCATCAGCTCGGACGAGCGCGCTTTTGGTAATTGTGCCGCAACGCGGCTTGCGCTGGTGGGGACAGCTTGAGGAAGCGTTCGCGTCCCGCGCGCATGACGTCGGCGGCGACCAGGCCGCGCTGCACCAGTTCGCGGCGTTCCTCGGTCGGACGCGATGCTTCGAGCCGGCAGTCGAAGGACCGGCACATGGCGGGGCGTCGCTCGTAGATCGTGCAGCCCGCCTTGGGATCGAGATAGTGGCAGTCGCCGTTGGGCTGCGCAGCGACGGCGAAGACGCCGGGGCGAACCTCCCGGTCGATCGCGAATTGGCCGGGGTCGTCCCCGAATTGAAGCGACACGAGGACGTTTTCCCGCCGGCAACACGCGACACAGCCGTTGCAGACGACATCTCCAAAGGCGACCATGGGAGGTCTTGCTCCACCATTGCATGGCACACTACGGCCATTCGGTGAGTCCGATGGCACCGACCACGATACCAACGCCACGGCGTCTGATCGCAGCATTTTTTTCGTGTCTCGTGAATTCTTCCACCAAACGGAGTCGCCATGCAGCATCGAAAATACTCAGGCCGAATCGATTACATCGACTTCAAACGCGGCTGTCTCGGTCAGGAATGGTTTACCGTCACCGTTCAACCCGACGGGGCCCGTACGCTCCGGGCCTTCTGTGAGGTCGCCAAGTCCGACCTCGTCCGCGACGTAACGCTGTCGCTCGACGGCCAGTGGCTCCCGACCGACTGTTTCGTCCGGCTCGTGAAGGGCGGCAAGTTCCTGGGATCGGGTTGGTTTCGCTTCACGGACCGGGGCATCGAGTGCGAGTCCTACACGCCGGACGCCGGGCGAGTATCGCAAGTCATCGATACCGGTCAGCGCGTCCGTATCTTCGCGTGCCATCCCCTGATGACCGATGGTTGGCAGACCCGGCAGTTCGATCATGGTCGACCGGAGAAGACCCAGATCGTGCGGCCCTGGGCCCACCCTTCGCCACTGCCCGATGGCAGTACCGGGCCGATGGCGGGTATCGGTCAAAAGACGATCGAATACGTGGGGGAGGAGGAGATCGAGGTGCCGGCAGGACGTTTTCGTTGCCGCCGCTACAACCTACATGTCTCCAACCCCGCAAACCCCCCGATGATCACTTGGGTTCACGGTGAGGACTCGCAGTTGATCAAGATGCATTGGGCGTTGCGCGAATTCGACTATGTGTTGGCGGCCTACGATCGCTAAAGCGTCATCGCCACGTCTCAGGGCGCTGATCCAGCCGTTGGTGTTGGCGGCTATCGTCTGGCTCACGACGCCGGTTGCGGCCGCGGCCGAAATCCACGTCGGCGTGGCGACCAATTTCGCCGACACCGCCAGGACCGTCGCGGCCGCCTGGACCCGATCGACGGGGCATCGCGTGGTGTTCTCCATCGGGTCCACGGGCCAGTTGTTCGCCCAGATCCGGCAGGGGGCACCCCTCGATGTGTTCTTATCGGCGGATGAAGCCAGCGCCCGTCGGGCGGAAGACGAGGGGCTGGCGGTACCCGGATCGCGCTTCACTTACGCCATCGGCAGGCTTGTCGTCTTCAGTGTGGAGCGCGGCAGGGTGCGCGATGCCGAGACGCTGCGGTCAGGCCAGTTCGAACGCCTGGCGCTCGCCAGCCCCAGCGCAGCGCCCTACGGGGCGGCGGCGATGGACGTGATTCGCCGCCTCGGCCTGGAGGAGCGATTGCGCCGGAAGATCGTGTTTGGGCAGAGCATCGCCCAGACCTACCAGTTTGTTCGGACCGGGAACGCCGATCTCGGTTTCGTGGCGCTGTCGCAGGTCGTAGGACACGCGGAGGGCTCGCGGTGGCTCGTGCCCGAGAACCTTCACAGTGCCATTCGCCAGGACGCCGTGCTGCTGCGCCGAGCCGACAACGACACGGCAGCGCGCGACTTTCTGGTTTTCCTCCGCGGGCCCGAGGGCCGTCGGATCGTCGAAACCTTCGGCTATGGGCGAGATCCATAGAAGATGTCCGATTCTGGCGAAATCTGGACCGCCATCCGCCTGACTCTCGGGCTCGCGTTCATCAGCACGATCGTTCTGTTGTCGATCGCGACGCCGATCGCCTGGTGGTTGGCGCGGTCCTCGCGATCGTGGAAAGAGATCGTTGCCGCGGTCGTCGCCATGCCGCTCGTGCTGCCCCCGACCGTGCTCGGGTTCTACTTGCTCATCTTCCTTGGGCCGGACGGACCAGGGGGAGCGTTCGCCGGGCTGTGGGGGGCGCGCAGCGTCGCCTTCACCTTTGAGGCGCTGATCTTCGGATCCGTCGTCTACTCGCTGCCGTTCGTCGTCCAGCCGCTGCGCAACGCGTTTGTCGCGGTCGGGTCGCGTGCGATGGAGGCGGCTGCGACGCTCCGAGCGAGCCCGCGCGATGCGTTCTGGTCGGTGGCGGTACCCCTCGCGCGACCCGGATTCTTGACCGGGGCCATCTTCGGGTTTGCCCACACCGTCGGAGAATTCGGTGTCGTCCTGATGATCGGCGGTTCGATCCCTGGCGAAACCAAGGTGTTGTCGATCGCCATCTACGACTATGTCGAGACCCTGCGCTGGACCGAGGCACATATCCTGTCAGCCGGCATGGTGGTCTTCGCCTTTATCGTCGTGCTCGCGATGCTGCTGATCGAAAAGCGATTGGGGCGGGTTCTGCGATGACGGCAGACCCGACCATCGATGTTCGGCTCGGCGGTCGTATCGGCGAATTCGACCTCGACGTGACGTTTTCGGCTCCGCCACGGGGCGTGACAGCGCTGTTCGGACCGTCGGGTTCGGGCAAGACCACGGTGCTGCGCGCGATCGCAGGCCTCCAGCAATTGGCTGGTCGGGTCTCCATCGCGGGCGAGGTTTGGCAGGACGACCAAGCCGGGGTTTTTCGCCCGACTCACACCCGCGCCGTGGGGTACGTCTTTCAGGAGGCGAGTCTCTTCGCCCATCTCTCGGTCCGCGACAACCTTCTGTATGGCCATCGCCGCGCGCTTCGGGCGGGGGCCCGTGAGGCGATCGCCGTCGACGAGGTGATCGCACTGCTCGGCTTGGGACCACTGTTGGCGCGGGCGACCATCAATCTTTCGGGCGGTGAGCGCCAACGGGTGTCTGTCGGGCGAGCGATGCTCGCCCAGCCGCGACTACTGCTGATGGACGAACCGCTGTCGGCGCTCGATCGGGCGGCGCGAGACGAGATTCTGCCGTACTTCGAGGCACTGCATGCCGCGCTTGCGATTCCCATTCTCTACGTGAGCCATGAATTGCCCGAGCTCGAACGGCTTGCCGACACGCTCGTATTATTGTCGAAGGGGCGCGTTCAGGCGGCGGGCCCGCTTGGCGCCTTGGAAACGGATCCGACTCTGCCGTTGCTCGGGGCGGCCGATGCTTCGGTTACGCTCGACGGAAGGGTGGCGAGCTTCGACCAAACCTATGCGCTGACGACGCTGGCCATTCCTGGAGGTTCGCTGGTGGTTCCTGGACAGATCGGAGCCACCGGCACGCACCGCCGTTTGCGCGTTCGCGCCGCGGATGTGAGTTTCAGTCGCGGGGCATCGCACGACTCGAGCATTTTGAACTCGCTGCCGGCGCGCATCCTGTCGATCACCCCGCAGGATTCACCTAGCGGTCAGGTCAATCTGGTGGTTGCCCTCGGTGGTGACGGGACAGGCGCCCACGTGGTCGGCCGCATCACCCGCAAGTCGCAGGATCGACTGGAACTCGTGGTAGGCGCCGCGATTCATATCCAGATCAAGACCGTGGTGCTCGTCGCCGGGCGGTAGCGTCAAACGACAACAGGGGCGGGGAACGTCGTGCCGGCGACCGCAATCCCATGGATTGCGTCGAAATCATTGATCGCGTTGATGTCCAAGATCGCGCACGGGCGATCGATGGAAGACGGGGTCTGGGCCATCCTCCGGCAGGCCCTAGGTACAGCCAACTATCGTGGAACCTCGCGGCGGCAATTCGCGCTCGGGTGGCGCCCCTCGGGGGAATAGACCCCGACTTGCCTGCTCACGACACTGTTCGTGGGCCGCCCCGATTAGCAGGGACACGAAGGTGATCGTCCTCGATACCCACGTCCTGTCCGAGCGTCTTCGTGCCAATCCGACCCCGGAATGCGACCGGTTGCGTGGGCTGCGGTATCGCGGTGATCGATCCATGGCGTCCAGGCGGGCGCCCTCCTAGGAATGACGCCAGGTTGCTCCGAGCGCGTTTAGTCGGGTGGCGATGACCGACGCCGCCAGACGATATCCCTACGCTTGCCCAGGCCATGCGCTTGGCCTAGCTTCGCGCCGCGCCGTTCGGCGCGGTACGCCCATCGTTCTCCTGCGAAGGCCAGCATGTTCCAATACATCAAGGCGATGTTGCCCAAGGAAGAGAAGTTTTTCGATCTCTTCGAGGCCCATGCCGCCAAGGCCAACGAAGCGGCAGCGTCGCTCCGGGCCATTCTCGACGGCGGCGACACGGTCGCCGACGACTGCCTCAAACTCTCGCGCCAAGAAGAAGAAGCCGATCACATCTCCTATGAGGTGATGCAGGCGATCCGCCGCAGCTTCATCACGCCGTTCGATCGCAGCGATATCAAAGCCTTGTCGACGGCGCTCGACGATGCTATCGACCAAATGAACAAGACGGCCAAAACCGTCATGCTCTACGATGTTCGGACCTTCGAGCCCAACATGCGGGCCATGGCCGACCGCATCATCATGTTGGCGCGCCTGACGTCCGAGGCGCTGCCGCTGATGCGCCGCATGGGGCCGAATTCGGCCAAGCTGCACATGTTGGCGGGCGAGATCACCAAGATCGAGGAACAATCCGATCAGTTGAATGACGAGGGTTTGCGCGCGCTGTTCGTTGGCCCCGCCAAGAAGGATCCGTTGACGTTCGTGATAGGGGCCGAGCTTTACGACCACCTCGAGAAGGTCTGCGACCGCTTCGAAGACGTCGCGCACGTGATGAGCGATATCGTGATCGAACACGTGTAGGCCGGGCGCGAGCGACATGGATTTCTCCGCGCTGACCCTCGGCGTCGTCCTGTTGATCGGCGTCGCGTTCCTCTTCGACCTGATCAATGGCATGCACGATGCGGCCAACTCGATTGCGACAATCGTGTCGACCCGCGTGCTTAAGCCGTTCTACGCGGTGGCGTGGGCGGCCTTCTTCAATTTTGCAGCCTATTTCGTGTTCGAAACCCACGTCGCCGACACCATCGGCCGCGGTTTGATCTCGCCCCAGGTCATGGACAATCAAGTCGTCTTCGGCGCATTGGCCGGTGCCATCACCTGGAACCTCATCACGTGGTGGGGTGGGATTCCGTCATCGAGTTCGCACGCGCTGGTCGGCGGAATCGTGGGCGCCGGGGTCACCAAGGCGGGATTCGACTCGATCCTGTGGGCGGGCCTCTCCAAGACGTTGAGTGCGATCGTGCTCTCGCCCTTTACCGGCTTCGTGCTCGGAATCGCCCTCGTGCTGTTGGTGAGCTGGCTGTTCTTGCGGGCGAATCCGGCGTTCGCCGACGGCCTGTTTCGGAAACTGCAGCTCATCTCGTCGGCCTTGTATTCGCTTGGTCACGGCAGCAACGATGCCCAGAAGACGGCCGGGATCATCGCGGTGTTGCTCTACGCCAACGGCGTTTACTCGGAATTCGTGGTTCCGGCCTGGGTCGTCTTTTCGTGTTACGCGGTGATGGGCCTCGGGACGATGCTGGGCGGCTGGCGCATCGTCCACACCATGGGTTCGAAAATCACGCGGCTAACGCCGATGCAAGGCGCGTGCGCGGAGACCGCCGGCGCGATCACGTTGTTCGGAGCCTCCTCGCTCGGCATTCCCGTTTCGACCACGCATACGATCACCAGTTCCATCGTCGGCGTTGGTTCGGCCAAGCGTTACTCCGCGGTGCGCTGGAACGTGGCGACCGGCATCGTATGGGCGTGGATCATTACGATCCCGGCCGCCGGCCTGCTATCCGCCGGCTACTACTTCCTCGTCCACCTGTTCTAGGACCTAGAGCGCGATTCTCTTAGGTTGAAGCATATCCGGCGTTGGTGAGGTAGTTGGCGCACTCTTGAGGGGAGAAGGCCTCGAGGAGTTGACCGATGCCTCGCCAGGTCGCCTCGGGGGTTCGGGCATCG
>VGES01000044.1 GCA_016869765.1 Alphaproteobacteria bacterium | reverse complement strand
TCAAACAAAACGACCGTGATGACCCTCGTCGCCGATTTGGGCTTCGCCGCGGCGGACGCGGGCGACCTGACGGCATCGCGCTTCCTCGAACCGATGGCGATGCTGTGGGTCAACCTGGCGATTCGTAAGGGCCACGGCGCGCACGTCGCCTTCGCGCTCATCAACCGCCCCTAAGCGATGCCCGACAAGCTCGGCTATCGCGCCAAGTGGGGTCTCGTGGTTCCCGCACGTAACACGGTGTGCGAGACCGAACTTCATCGCACCGCGCCCCCGGGGATCACGATCAACACGGCGCGGGCCACCTGGACCCCGCCGCTGCCGCGCTGGACCGATGATCGCGCCCAGAAAGCGATGGCGCAGAGCATTCGCGACTCCGAGCCGGCGGCGATCGAACAGTTGCTGGCCTGCAAGCCCGACTACATCATCATCGGCGAGGGCGGGTTTTCGTTCACCCGGGCCGAACACGAGGCGATGGGTGCGCGTTACGATCGCCTCGCCGGGGTCGGCGTCGCCACCTCCGCCCGTGCCTTTCTCCACGCCCTCGAGGTGCTCGGGGCGCGATCGCTCGCCGTGCTCACGCCACGCCTCCCCGACAGCGGCGTCGTGTCGGGCGGCTTGTGGCAGGAATGCGGCTATCGCGTCACCGCCGGCCGCGGCATGAACTGCAACTCGGCCTTCGAGATCGTCGATCTCGCGGAATATCGGATTTTCGCGGCTTTGGGCGAGCTTGCCAGCACCAAGCCCGACGTCATCCTTGCCACCGGCTCCAACTTCCTGATGATGCATCTGGCCGACGATGCCGAGCGCCGCTTCGGAGTACCGGTGTTGCACGTCAACACGGTGCTGTTCTGGCATGCCCTGCGCGATTCGGGATTCGATGACAAAATCCCCCGGCTCGGCATGATCCTGCGCGACCACTAGGAGTTTTCATGGCCCTTTCGCTGTTCGAAAAAATCTGGCGTGAGCACGTGATCCGCGATCTCGGGAACGGCTACGCGCTCCTGCACATCGATCGCAACGTCAACCACGACCTGGTCGGTTCGCTCGTGTTCGAGCCGCTCGACAAGCTCAAGCGGCGCATGCCGTTCCCGGAACTCAACTTTGCGACGATGGACCACGGGATCGACACCGATCCCGGGCGGGGCGACGAAACCAAGATTCCCGGCGGCAAGGACGGAGTCCAGGGCCTGCGCCGAAAATCCAAGGAATACGGCGTCCACCTGTTCGACCTCGGCGACGTGCGCCAGGGGATCGTTCACGTCATCACGCCCGAACTCGGCATTGCGCTCCCCGGGTTGACGCTCGTCTGTGGGGATTCGCACACGACGACCGTGGGCGGCATGGGCGCCCTGTGCTGGGGGGCGGGCGTCACCGAGATCGAGCACGTGCTCGCGACCCAGACGCTCCTGGTCGAGAAGCCCAAGGCGCTGCGGATCCTGTTCGAGGGGCGCGTCGCCAAGGGCGTCACGCCCAAGGACATGATCCTGTATGCCATCGGCCAGTTGGGCGCCAAGGCCGGCAACGGCTACTGCGTCGAGTTCGCCGGCGAGGCGATCCGCGCCCTCCCGGTCGAGGGCCGTCTCACGGTCTGCAACATGGCGATCGAGATGGCCGCGCGCTTCGGCATGGTGGCGGCGGACGACACGACCTTCGAGTACATCGCCGGACGGCCGTTCGCGCCCAAGGGGGCTCTGTTCGACCAGGGCGTCCGCTATTGGCGCACGCTTCCCTCCGATCCCGGCGCTGCGTTCGACCGCGAGGTGACGCTCGATGCCGGCAAGATCGAGCCACAGATCACCTGGGGCACGAGCCCGCAGGACGTGATCGGGGTCTCCGGCCGCGTGCCCGACCCGGCCAAGGCGCCGAACGCCGAGCAGCGCGGCTACCTCGAACGCGCGCTCAAGTACGCCGGCCTCGCCCCGGGTGCGCCGATCGACGGCACGCCGATCGATGTTGCCTTCATCGGCTCGTGCACCAATTCGCGCCTCTCGGACCTGCGTCGTGCCGCGCAAATTCTCAAAGGCCGCAAGGTGGCCAAGGGCGTCACCGCATGGTGCGTGCCGGGTTCCGGCCAGGTGAAACGCGACGCCGAGGCCGAAGGAATCGATCGGGTCTTCCGTGATGCGGGCTTCGAGTGGCGCGAGCCCGGTTGCTCGATGTGTGTCGCGCTCGGCGGCGACAAGTTCGGCCCGGGTCAACGCTCGATCTCCTCGACCAACCGCAACTTCGAGAACCGCCAAGGCGTGGGCGTGCGCACACACCTCGCCAGCCCCGAGATGGTGGCCGCCGCCGCGGTCACCGGACGCATCACCGACGTCCGCAAGCTGGCCGTCTGAGGAGAATGCCATGGACAACTTCGACGTCTTGACCGGCAAGGCTGCACCGCTGATGCGGGCCAACATCGACACCGACGCGATCCTGCCCTCGCGCTACCTCACGCGCTCGTCTTCGCAAGGCAAAGCGGGATTCGGGCAGTTTCTGTTCGCCGACTGGCGCTTCGACGACGCCGGCAAGCCCCGGCCCGATTTCGTCCTGAATCGCCCGGAGTACAAGGGCGCGCAGATTCTGCTCGCCGGGGAAAACATGGGCTGCGGCTCGTCCCGCGAACACGCCCCCTGGGCGCTCAAGGGATTCGGGATTCGCTGTGTGATCGCGCCGTCGTTCGGCGAGATCTTCTTCAACAACTGCTTCAAGAACTTCGTGCTGCCGATCGCGCTCGACGCGGCCACGGTCGGGAAACTCGCGGCCCAGGTCGAAGCCGGTACCGGCAACCGCACGATGACCGTCGATCTCCGCCAGAAGACGATCACCGCGCCCGACGGATCGGCGATCGGTTTCACCATCGATGAACAGCGTCGTCAGGCCCTCCTCAAAGGCCTCGATCCGATCGGCGAGACGCTTCTGATGTGGGACGAGATCACCGCCTGGCGCACCAAGGATCAGGCCAAGCGCCCGTGGGCCTATCTGCCGAAGTCGGGGTAGCTGTACTCAAACGCGGACAGTTCGCGCTTTGAATCACGCCACGAGGGAATCGAAATCCATTCGGTGAGTGACAACGGCAATAATCATCCATTGCACCGCTTGTTCGATGTCGTCATCGCCCGGCTCGCTGAGCACGTCAGCGAGCGTCACTGGTAGTGACGCCTAGAGTTTGGCAAGCCGCTCCAGCGCGCGCTCGTACTTCTTGATGGCTCGATCCATCGTTTTGGCCGACCTACCGGTGGTAACCAATCGACCGCCTCGGTCCTCTCGCCAAACCTCCGATCCGTCCGAACGAATTCTCGGCTTATTCGACAGGGTGGTTGCCGGCGTCGATTTCGGTCCGTTTTTCATCCTCGACGTATATCGCCGAACAGTCCATGCGCCAACCAAGCGCACCTACGCAACGAGTCCCCCACGGAATTCCGCGGGGCCGGCCGGCGCGAGCGCTCATCGGACGGCCGCCACGAGGGCGGCCAGGCCGGCCGCGATGAACGGCAACGGAAGCGATGAGGCCAGGCGCCGCCAGCAGAACCCCCAACCCATCAGCGGCACCTCCCACATCAGCAGGCGGTGCACGGCAAACACCGACCAGGCCGTGAGGAAAGCGACGAGCTGCGGCAGGCCAGCGCCGAGATCGTAGAGCGCGATGGCGATCGGAAACGAGATGATTGGACCCGAGGGAATGATCGCCCCTAGCGCCGTGGCGATCAGGACCCCGGTCCAGCCCGAATCGGCCCCGATCATGCCCGAGATCGTCTCCTGCGGCAGAAGTTCGGTGATGAAGCCTGCGGCGACGAGCGCGATCGGCATGCGTGGCAGGACGACGAACGCCTGTTGCCAGGCATAGCCGAGCGTCGCTTCGCGGAACCGGAACGTCGAGCGTCGCCAGGTGATGAAACCGAGCACGATCGCCACGCTCCAGACGAAGATCAGCGATTCCATCACTCGCCCCCGGCTCGTCGGCGGCCCGCGCCCGGCGCCGTCGCAAAGTCGAACACCGGCAAGCGTCGCACGATCAAGGCCGCTACGACCGGCAGCGGCAGCGACACCAGGAACCGCCACAGCGCGAACTCGCTACCCATGAACGGCAGTTCCCAGATAATGATGCGGTTGAGGCCGATCGCCGACCACGCCGTGACGTAGGCCACCAGCGCGCCGATATCGGCGCCGGCGGCGCCCAGGGCGACGACCAGCGGGAACGAAATGATCGGGCCGCCGGGCGTGATGGCACCCGCGAGCGTCGCGATCGCGATGCCGCGAAATCCGCTTTCTCGTCCGAGCCAGCGCGACACCAGATCCCTCGGGACGAGGACCTGGACGAAGCCCCCGACCAGGAGCCCGCCGATCATCTGCGGCAGGATGCGAGCGAACAGGGTGGCGTCGCCTTCGAGCGAACGCCAGAACACCTCTTCCCCCTTGAGCCACCAGACGGCGGCACCGCTGCCGGCCGCGAGCGCCAGAAACAGAACGAACGAGGTATCGAACAGCCGACGACGGACGAAATGCGTCGGTTCGGGACTAGCCATGTGGTTCAGAGAACGCGGTAGATGTTGTAGTGATCGCCGAAGGCGCGATTGGGAAACACCAGCAGCCGGCCAGTCGCAATCGCCAGGATCGTGTTGAGCCAGCCGTAACGCTCGTCCCCCGTCTCGAACCACACCGCAGTACGCAGGTAGTACTCCGAGGGGTCGACGTCTTCGCGCCTTCCAATGCGGTTCATGACCTCGCGTGGGCCGGCAACGATGCCATCGTAGGTCATCTGCACCAGCGCGCCGTCCTGGGTTTCGAGCACCATGCGAACGTCGAGCCGCGCCGTATCGTCGCGCAGCACCAAGACCGGGTCGGTCGCGGTCACGATCGTGCCGGAAAACCGGGGGCCATCGAACGTGCCCTTGGTCACCCGATCGACGCGACGCCAGCCACGCGGCGTCTTGCCAATTTCGAGCCCCGGTGCCGCCTCGATGACGAAGTGGGTGAGAAACTCGGTGCGGAGTTCGGCCGATGCGTCCATGGCGTCCTGTGCGATGCCGAGCCTTGATAGCACGGCCGGCGCCCAGGGCTGTCCAGACACGGTGCCGCTGCCGAGGCGCCCGGAGAAAAATATCCTAACAACACCTGGAAAGGACCGGCGCCTCGTAGGATATTTTTCCGAGAAAGCCCAACTGAGGAAAGTTGTTTCCATGGATGCCTTCGATCGGCGGATTCTCGCGGTCCTCCAGGAGGACTCCGCCACCGCGCTCACAACCATCGCCCGACGGGTCGGGTTGTCGGCAACGCCCTGTTGGCGGCGCATTCAGAAACTCGAAGCGGCCGGAGTCATTCGGAAACGCGTGGCCCTGCTCGATGCCGAGAAGATGAACCTCGGCGTCACCGTGTTCGTTGCCATTCGAACCAGCGAGCACACCACGTCCTGGCTCAAGAAGTTCGCCGAGGCCGCCCAAGCGTTCCCCGAGATCGTCGAGCTCTACCGCATGAGCGGCGAGGTCGACTATCTGATGCGCGTCGTGGTCGCCGACATCAAGGCCTACGACGACTTCTACAAGCGGCTGATCGCGCGAATCCCGCTGTCCGACGTGAGTTCGTCCTTTGCCATGGAGCAGATGAAATACACCACCGCCCTACCCCTCCAGGAGACCCTGCGCGGCTGACCCCGGCCGCAATGTCACAAGCGGCCGGCGGCCGTTGAGCGAGGCGCGCCGGGCCGCCATACTCGCCGCCACGTCCGCAACGAGAGCTCCCCCGTGTTTCCCCGCGTCTATGACTGGATCGCCTTCAACGCCCGCCGTCGCGGCCCGGCGCTGGCGGCGATCGATCTCCACACCGGACGACGGCTGACGTACACCGCGATCGACGATCGCGTCGAACGAGCGGCCGGCCTCCTCGCCTCACTCGGCGTGCTCAAGGGAGATCGCGTCGCTTCGCTCGCGCGCAACACCACCGATGCGATCGAGATCCAGTTCGCCTGCGCGCGTTTGGGGGCCATTCATCTGCCGCTCAACTGGCGCCTGGCGGTGCCGGAGCTCGAGTACATCGTCGGCGACGCCAAGCCGAAGGTCTTGCTGCACCAAGGCGAATTCGCCGAGGCGGCGGCGGCCATCGCCACAAGCGCTGGTATCGCCCGCCGGCTGACGCTGAACGATGGCGCGCCCGACAGCGACTACGAGCGCGGGCTCGCCGCGCGATTGCCGGCGCCACCCCGGCCGGCGCTCGACCACGGCACGCCCTGGGTCATCATGTACACCTCGGGCACCACCGGTCGCCCCAAGGGCGCGATCATCACGCACGGCACCATCTTCTTCAACATCATGAACATCGCGCCGTTCACGGCCCTGTCGGGTACGATGGTGACGCTCGTCTTCAGTCCGCAGTTCCACACCGGAGCGCTCAGCGCCTACACGATGCCGGCGTTCTATTTCGGCGGCACGACGCTGATCATGCGCGCCTTCGAGGCGGGCGACGTGCTCGAGCGCATCTCCGATCCGGCGCTCGGCATCACGCACGTTAATGGCGCCGTCACCATGTACAACACGATGATGCGGCATCCGTCGTTCGCAACCGCCGACTTCTCGCGGTTGCGCTGCGCCACGGTGGGCGGCGAGTCCTGTCCCAAGAGCCTGCTCGAGCGCTACTGGAACGAAAAGAAGCTGCCCTTGCAGAACACGTATGGACTGACGGAATCGGGCCCGGTGACGACGGCGCTCGACCGCGACCAGGCGGTCGCCCGCCTCGGTTCCGTCGGCACGCCGGTGCCCAACACCGAAATCCGTTTGGTCGATCGCGATGGGCGCGACGTCGCTATTGGCGAGGTGGGCGAGGTCTGGATTCGCGGCCCGAGCGTCACGCCCGGGTACTGGAACAGGCCGCCCCTCAATCCCGAGTCCTTCAGCGGCGAGTGGCTGATGACGGGCGACGCCGCGCGGCGCGATGCCGAGGGATACTACGTCCTCGTCGATCGTTGGAAGGACATGTACATCTCGGGCGCCGAGAACGTGTATCCGGCCGAAGTCGAGAACGTCATCTACCAGATGGAGGGGGTGGCGGAGGCCGCGGTCATCGGCGTGCCCCATGCGCGCTGGGGCGAAAGCGGCCGCGCCATCGTCGTGCGCAAGCCGGGAAGCCAACTGACCGAGGCCGCCGTCATCGCACACTGTCGCTCACGCCTGGCGCACTTCAAAGCGCCCGCCTCGGTCGTCTTCGTCGAGGTCTTGCCGCGCTCGGCCGGCGGCAAGGTGATCAAACCGCTGCTGCGACAGGCCCACGGCCAGCCGATTCCCGCCTAGGCACTCGCCCGCCGACGGTGTCGCAGCGCCGCATCCGGCCGTTGAGGGGACGCCGAGGCCCAGCCATACTTGAGTTCCAGCTCCCCTGGTGTCTCCCATGCCCGTTCCTTTCCGCCACGACGACAGCGACGAACTTCGCATGATGCTCGACACGGTCGACCGCTTCATGGCGCGCCACTTGCCGCCCGAAGACGTTCGGCGGCGCGATCGGGACCACCGGGCGCCATTCGATCTTCTGCCGCTGCTGGGCGATACCGGCCTGCTCGCGCTCCCGTTTCCGCGTACCTATGGCGGGGCCGAGTTGCCGTGGACGATTGTGTGTCGGGTGGAGGAACGTCTTGGCTACCTCGGCGCGATGTTGGGCACCCTCTATGACATGACCGTGTGCTTCGGCGGCATGTCGCTCATGAGCTACGGCTCGGAGGCGCAACGGCGCGCCTACCTGCCCGCGTTGATCCAGGGCCGGCTCAAGTTCGCGCTGGCGCTCACCGAGCCGACGGCGGGCAGCGATGCCGCCGGGATTCGCACCCGGGCGCGGCGCACGGACGGCGGCTGGCTCGTGTCGGGGCGAAAAATCTGGTCGTCCAACGCCGGCCACTCCGACTTCATGGTTACACCCTGCCGCACCGATCCCGACGCCAAGGGCCATCGTGGCGTGACCATGTTGCTCATTCCGCCCAAGGCCAAGGGCGTGCACATGACCGAACTGCCCAAGGTGGGCAACAACACGTTGTCGTCCTGGGATATCGGCCTCGACGAGGTCCTCGTCGCCGACGACATGGTGATGGGCGAGGTCCACAACGGCTTTCGCAACCTGATGTCGACCCTGCACTACGCGCGCGCCGGCCTCGCCGCCAGTGCAACCGGACAGGCGCAATTGGCCGTCGATCTGTCGCTCGCCCATGCCCGCGAACGGGTTCAGTTCGGCCAGCCGATCGGCAAGTTCCAAGTCATCGCCCATCGCCTGGCCGACATGCAGATGCGAGTCGATCAGGCGCGCTATGCCACCTATCACCTGGCCGAACTCATCAGCCGCGATCTGCCGTGCCGTCGCGAAGCGGCCCAGGCCAAGGTCATCGCCACCGAGGCGCTGCAATACGTGACCCACCACGGCATGCAGATCATGGCCTCGGCCGGCTATTCGCTCGACTCCGATATGCAGCGACTGTGGCGCGACGCCCGCCTCTACACCTTCGGTGAAGGCTCGAACGAGATCCAGCGCAATATCATCGCCAAAGAACTCGGGCTGTGACGGCACGCGCCTACGACTGGGTCACCTTCAATGCGCGCCGCCGTGGCAGCGCCACGGCCGCTGTCGACTTGCACTCGGGCCGGCGATTCACCTACGCGGCCTTCGATGACCGGGTCGAGCGGGCCGCCGGTTTCCTGGCCTCGCACGGCGTACTCCGGGGTGACCGCGTCGCAGCGCTCGCACGCAACACGACCGACACCCTCGAACTCCAGTTCGCCTGTGCCCGCCTGGGCGCTCTTTACCTGCCCCTCAACTGGCGCCTGGCGGTGCCGGAACTCGAATACATCTTGGGTGATGCTCGGCCATCGGTGCTGCTGCACCAGCCGGAGTTCGCCGAGGCAGTGGCCGCGGTCGCCAAAAGTGCTGGCGTCCGCCACCGCCTCGGGCTCGGCGACGGCGCCGTCGACAGCGACTACGAACGCGGCCTGGCGGCGGGACACGCGGCCTCCCCACGTCCGGCGCTCACCCACGCCGATCCATGGGTCGTCATGTACACCTCGGGCACGACCGGACGCCCCAAAGGCGCGGTCATCACCCACGGCACGATCCTGTTCAACATCGCCAACGTAATGCCGTTCACGGATCTGTCGGCCACGATGGTGAACCTCATCTTCGGGCCGCTGTTTCACACCGGGGCGCTCAGCGCCTACACGATGCCGGCGTTCTATTTCGGCGCGACGACCTTAGTGATGCGGGCGTTCGATGCCGGCGAGGTGTTGCGCCGCGTGTCCGATCCGGCGCTCGGCGTTACCCACATCAACGGCGCCGTCACCATGTACAACATGATGATGCAGCACCCGTCGTTCGCATCCGCCGACTTTTCGCGCATTCGCTGCGCGACGATCTCGGGCGAGTCCTGCCCGCGTTCGCTGCTCGAACGCTACTGGAACGAGAAGAAACTGCCGCTGCAGAACATCTATGGCCTGACCGAATCCGGCCCGACGACGACGGCGCTCGATCGTGACCAGGCCATCACGCGCCTGGGCTCGGTCGGCACGACGGTGCTCAACACGCAGGTCCGTCTCGTCGCTCGCGACGGCCGCGACGTGCCGGTGGGCGAAGTCGGCGAGGTCTGGCTGCGCGGCCCGAGCGTCATCCCAGGCTACTGGAACAAACCTCCGCTCAACCCCGAGTCGTTCACCGGTGATTGGCTGAGGACGGGCGATGCGGCGCGACGCGATGGCGATGGGTACTACTTCCTGGTCGACCGCTGGAAGGACATGTACATCTCGGGCGGCGAGAACGTGTATCCGGCCGAGGTCGAGAACGTCATCTACCAGATAGAAGGGGTGGCGGAGGCTGCGGTCATCGGCGTGCCGCATGCGCGATGGGGCGAAAGCGGTCGCGCCGTCGTCGTCCGCAAGTCGGGCAGCAGCCTGACCGAAGCCGCCATCATTGCCCATTGCCGCGATCGGCTCGCCCATTTCAAGGCGCCGGCCTCCGTCGTGTTCGTCGAAGGGCTGCCGCGGTCGGCCGGCGGCAAGGTGATCAAACCGTTGCTTCGCCAGGCTCACGGCCAGGCGATTCCCGCCTAACGCCGCGATGATCCCCAGCCCCCCGCCCGGGTCGCCGGCCGGCGCCCCGGCACAACCCCGTTCCGTCCTGCGCGACGGCAGTGTCCTCCGGCTGATGTTCCTCGGGAACATGACGGAAGTGCTGCGCTGGGCCGATCTGGTGGCGGCGTCCGTGTACGTTTACCAGTCGACCGAATCGGCCCTCATGGTTGCGCTCCTCGGGTTCAGCCGTTCGATTCCGCTGGCGACCTTTGGACCGTTCATCGGTGCCCTCGCCGAACGCGTCGATCGGCGCACACTCACGATCGCCTACCTCGGCGCGATCATGGCGACGACGGCCGTGCTCGCCGTGCTGGGCCTTACCGGCTCGATCGCGGTCTGGCAGGTGATGCTCGGCACGTTCCTCATGGGCATGTTCTTTTCGTCCGATTTCGCGCTACGTCGCACGATGATGAGCGAGATCGCCGGCGAGAGTCGGACGGCCAAGGTGCTCGGCCTGGACACTTCGACACGCCAGATCATGTTCGGCGCCGGTCCATTGCTGGGCGGCTTCCTGCTCGAGACCACCGGCATCGGCGGTTCGTATGCCGTGGCGACGGTCGTGTTCGGGGCCTGCCTGGTCGCGATGTCGACCATGCGTTTTCGTCCGGCACGCTATGCGACGAGCGGACTCGGTTTCCTCGCCTCGGCGACCGAGGGGCTACGCTACGTGCGCGGGGTGCCGTTGATCGCCGCCGTGCTCGTCGGCACGTTGGTCATGAATCTGCTGGCGTTCTCGTACATGAACATGGTCGCGGTGATCGGCCACGACGTGCTCAAGCTCACGCCCACGGCCATCGGTCTGCTGCAATCCCTGGAGGGCATCGGTTCGGCGGTCGGCGCATTCACGTTGGCGATGACCGCCCGGGTCCGCTACTACGGCATCATCTTCTTCGTCGGATCGATCCTGGTCTGCCTCGGGGCGCTCTTGTTCTCGCTCTCCTCCTCGTTCGTGTTGTCGTGCGCCTTCATGTTCCTGATCGGCCTCGGCCTGTCCGGATTCGCGGTGATGCAGAACACGGTGATGCTGATCGTGGCCGCGCCCGAGATGCGCAGTCGCGCCATGGGCGCGCTCACCGCCTGCATCGGCGTCGGCCCGTTGGGCGCCCTCCACATCGGGTTGCTGGCCGACCATTTCGGCGCGACGACCGCAGTCACCGTCGTCGCGGTCGAAAGTCTGATCGGGATGGCGCTCCTCGCCTACTTCGCGCCGGCCATCCGGCGCCTCTACCTGGCCGGCGAGGCCAAATCGTGAGCGAGGGCTGGCAGTCTCGCCTGAGTCTCCTGCGCAGCGCCGACTTCCGCCGCTTGTGGTTGACCAGCGCCGTCGCCGAGGCGGTTCGGGCGATCGAAATTCTGATGACCAGCATCTTCGTGTATCGCCTTACGGGCGAAGCCTTCGATGTGGTGCTGATCAACTTCGTTCGTGCCGCGCCGCTGATCTTCGTCGGCCCAACCGTCGGCGTCCTGGCCTCGCGCTTCGATCGCCGCTGGCTGTTGCTCGGCCAGCTCATCGTGTTGTTCGCGACCTCGATCGTGCTCGCCGTGCTCGCGACCACCGGGACCATCGCGGTGTGGCACATCGCGGTCGGCGGCTTCCTGGGAGGGACGTTCTTCGCCGCGGATTTTGCGCTCCGCCGAACGATGCTGGCCGACGTCGCCGGGCCAACCCGGGTGGCGACCGCGATCGGTCTCGACCTCGCGACACGGTCTTTGACCCGCATGCTGGGCCCGATCTCGGGTGGAATCCTGTTCGACACCATCGGCCTCGACGGCGGCTACGTCGTCGGTGTCGCGCTCTACGGGCTTTGCCTGTGGTGGGTCTGGAATCTGGAGGGGTCGTTCGCGGCGATCGCCCGCACGACCGCCGGATTCTTCAGCGACCTGCGGGAAGGCATCCGTTTTATTCGCGGCCATCAGGTGGTGAGCGCCATTCTGATCGTGACCGTGATCATGAACCTGACGGTGTTCTCGCACCAAACGCTGGTCCCGGTCGTGGGTGAGAGCATTCTGGGGCTGTCGGCCACGGCCATCGGCCTGCTCGCCTCGGCCGAAGGCCTGGGCGCCGCCATCGGATCGGTGCTCGTCGCCATGACCGCACCCCCCGCCTGGTATCGCCGGCTGTTCCTGTTCGGCGCGATCCTCGCCACCGGCGCGGTCACCGGTTTCGCGTTGTCGGACTCGCCGGTGCTGTCCTTCGTGTTTCTGTTCCTGGCCGGACTCGGAATCGCTTGCTACGCCACGATGCAGTCGACGCTGTCGCTGACCGCACCGCCGCCCGAGATGAAGACCCGGGTCATGGGCACGCTCTCGGTATGTATCGGCTTCAGCCCACTCGGTATTCTCTACCTCGGACAGTTCGCCGCGCACCTTTCGCCGGATGTCGCGATCCTGGCGAGCGCCGCCCAGGGGCTCGTCGCGCTCGGCCTCGTGTTGCTCTTCTTTCCGGCATTGCGGCGGGCCGAACGATGACTCCGCGCCCGGCGCTGCTGCGCGATCACGACTTCCTCCGCCTCTGGCTCCTGGGTGGCATCGTCGAAGGCGTACGCTGGCTCGAGATCCTGGCCGTCAGCGTCTTTGCGCTCCAGCTCACGGGCTCGGCGCTCGTCGTCGCGATGCTCGGGTTCGTGCGCGTTCTCCCGATGATCCTGCTCGGCAACATCAACGGCACGTTGGCCGAGCGCTTCGACCGCCGCGCCCTGATGCTGGCCTACCTCGCCTTAATGATGGCGAGCGTCGCGATCCTGTCCCTGCTCGCCGTGAGCGATGAGCTCGAGGTCTGGCACGTCGGCGTCGGGGCATTCTTGAACGGCGCATTCTATTCTTCGGACTTCCCGCTGCGTCGGACGATGTTGAGCGTCGTCGCCGGTACCGATCGCACCAGCCATGCCGTCAGCCTCGACATCTCGGCCCGCTCGGCGATGCGCGGCGTCGGCCCGTTGGTCGGCGGCATCGTGCTCGAAACCATCGACATCGTGGGCGTCTTCCTCATCGGGCTCGGCCTCTACGTCGTCGGTTTTCTCGCAATTCTGACACTGCGTCATCGCGGCACGGCACCGCCGACGATGACCACGTCGCTGTTGCAGAACGCGGTCGACGGCATTCGCTACGTTCGCCGCGTGCCGATCCTCGTCGGTGTACTGTGCGGCACGGTCGTCATGAACATGCTGGTGTTCTCCTACGTGTACATGATTCCCGTGATGGCCGTAGGGGAACTCGGGCTTTCGCCTTCGGTCACCGGGATGCTGCAGTCGGCGGAGGGCTTCGGCGCAGCGATCGGCGCCGCCGGCCTCGCGCTCTTCACGCGCCACCGCCACTTCGGGTTCATCTTCATGCTGGGCTCGGTCGGGGTGTGCTTCAGCGTCATCGCGTTCGCGTTCTCCACCTGGGTCGCGGCGTCGGTCGTGCTCCTGTTCCTGGCCGGCGTCGGGCTCGCCTGTTTCGCGACCATGCAGAATACGCTGATGCTGGTGACCTCCGACCCCGCGATGCGCAGCCGGGCGATGGGCGCGCTCGCCGTCGGCGTCGGCACCGGCCCGTTCGGCATCCTGCAGATCGGCTTCCTGGCCGACGAGTTCGGAGTTCGCGCCGCCACCGCCATCGTCGCCATCGAAAGCTTGATCGGGCTCGCATTGATGGCGATCTTTATCGCCCCGCTACGTCGCCCCCTGACTCCCCCCACCTACGAAGGGCCTTCCCGATGACCAATGACGAGATCCGAGACCAATTGGCCAACAGCGGCTCGCGCTCTCGCGCCCTGCTCGGCGGCCGCTTCGTCGCGCTCGACGCCGCCGCGGGGACCGTCCGCATGGCTTTCGATGCCGGCCCCGACCTGATCACGCCGACGGGCGTGGTGCAGGGCGGCTTCGTCTGCGCCATGCTGGACGAGACGATGGCCATGGCGGCACTCGCCAACACCAACCTGACGATGTGGGCGCCGACTCTCGAACTCAAAACCAGCTTCATCGGTCCGGCGCAGAAGGGCACGCTCTACTGCGATGGCCGCGTCATCCGCATGGGAAAGTCGGTCGCGTTTCTCGAAGGCACGCTCAGCGATGGTCAGGGGCAACTGGTCGCGACGGCGAGCGCCACGGCGCGGATGATCCCGAGAAAATAGGCCCTCACCGTTCCTCCCCCGCGAGTAAGCGGGGGAGGCGGTGAGACCGGAGCGAAGCGACGGTCGAACAGAGGGGGTCGCGTGCTGGTAACTCTCCTGCACCAGTTCACGCTCGCGACCCCCCTCGCTCGCGGCGCTCGCTGTCGCGCCTTCGGCGCTCCACCCCCCGCTTAGCGGGGGGAGATCAAGAGGGGGACGAGTCCCCCGCATACAGCGTCGCGTGGTTCTTCTTGAGCACGTCCTTCATCACCTTGCCGACCGAGTTCTTGGGCAACTCCGGCACCGCGACGAAGCGTTTGGGGCACTTGTAGCGCGCCAAGCCCTGGCGGGCGTAGCGATCGAGGGCGGCGTCGAGATCGCTCGCGCCGGGCGTGACCGGCACGACGACCGCCGTCACCGCCTCGCCCCACACCGGATGTTCGAGCCCGATCACCGCGATCTCGCGCACCAGGCCCGAGCCCAACAGGTAGCTCTCGACGTCGATCGCGTAGACGTTTTCGCCGCCGGTGATGATCATGTCCTTGGCCCGTCCGGCCAACACCAGGAGGCCCTCGTCGTCGAGGTAGCCGAGATCACCGGAAAAGATCCACCCGTTGCGAATCGTCTCGGCGCTCTTCTCCGGATTTCGCCAATAGCCACTCATCGATTCGGGCGAACGGCAGATGATCTCGCCGACCACGTTGGGCGGCCGATCGAGTCCGGTTTCGGGATCGACGACGCGCAGTTCCATGCCCGTCATCGGCCGGCCGACGCAGGCTCCGGCCTTGCGGCGGATGTCGCCGTGGCGCAGGTAGGCAAGCGTGCCACCCTCGGTCAGGCCATAACAGTTCCACAGCTCGGTGCCGGGCACCGCTGAAACGATCTTGTCGCGCACGGCATCGGGGAGCGGTGCCGCCGCAGACACCCAGAGCTCGAGGCTGGGCCAAGCGGTGCCGAGGCGTTGCATGGCTTCGGTGAGGTGCACGGCCATGGTCGGAACGAAAAACGCGTGCGTCACGCGCTCGCGGTCGACCAGGCGGACGATCGATTCGGCATCGAAGGCGCGGGCCGAGACGATGCGCCCGCCGGCGGCCAAGGTCTGCAGCAACATGAACTCGTGGCCGCCCGAGTGGAACATCGGCGTCGTCGCCAGGCACACGGTATCGGGATCGATCGCCATGTGGGCCATGCGCAGCACGATCATCATCACCGCGGCGAGCTGGCTGCGCATCACGCCCTTGGGGCTTCCGGTCGTGCCCGAGGTGTAGATGATCGCGGCCGGGGTCGTCAGGTCGATCGCGGGGCGCGGCGTCGGACCGTCGCGTCCCTCGGCGAGGAGCGTCTGGTAGGCGGGGACGCCCGCGACCGGCGCACCGTCGGCGAACAGGTTCGCGCGCCAGCGACCCTCGAGACCCGCGATGCGAGCGATCGTCGTCTCGTCGCCGACGACGACGCGCGGCTCGGCGTGGCCGAGCACGAAGGCGAACTCGCGTTCGGTGAAGCGCGTGTTGAGCGGCACCACGATCGCCCCGAGGGCGACCGCCGCCAGGTAGCACTCGATGAAGGCCGGGCCGTTGGCGAGCGCGAAGGCGACGCGATCGCCGGCCTGCACGCCGCGGCGGGCGAAGGCGGTCGCCAGCGCATCGATGCGCCCCTGGAGCTGGGCGTAGGTGAGCGTACCGCCCTCCCAGGTCACGGCGATCTTGTCGCGATAGGCCGAGGCAGCTTTGCGGATCAGCGTCGCGACGTCGACGACGTTATGCGGCGCTGGGATCATGCGGTGGCCTCAGTAGTGCGCGCGCGTGCCCTGCAGCGGATCGCTCGGCATCCGCACGCCCAGTTCCTCGCAGTCCCGCACCTGGTCGAGAATCCAGCGTCGGCGAAGCTCACGATTGCTGCGCACCTTGATGCCCATCTCGATGAATTCGTTGGCCGGCTTCTCCGAGCCGAAATAGTCGACGACCGCGGGGTAGCGCTTGTCGAACAGGCGTTGAATCTCGCCCCGGCGGCCCTCGGCGATGGCGCGGCGGGCGATCTCCTTGCCGACGCCGGCGTGGGCCATGCCCTCGTCCATGTAGTTGCGCGCCGACCAGATGGCGTAGGGAATGTAGTTGGACCCGAGCGAGGCCAGCGATTGATAGCCGGCAGCGCGCTCGGACAACCAGCGCATGATGCCGATCTCGTCCCACGACTCGATCTTGATCTTGAAGAAGTCGAGCAGATATTTGCCTTCGCCATAGCGCATGTCGTCGATCACGGCCTGCGGGTCTTCCCCCAGGTCGCGCAGGAGATCGACCATGCCCTCGCCGTGCTCGCCCTCTTCCTGAATGGTGTGCGACCACTCGGCGATGTCTTCGGCCGTCGGCGGGTCGAGCGCCTCGAGGTAGGTCGTCGTGTACTCCGAGGAGAGATGCATCTTGAGGAGCTTCACCAGCTTGTCGCGGTAAGCCGAGGGCAATGCCGCTCTGCCGTTGAGGTAGATGGTCTCGAGCGACTGGCCGGCAAAGCGCGCCAGGGAATCGGGAACCGAAAGCCCGAGCGTGCCCAGCTCCTGCGTCACCGTGTTCACGAAAACCTGCTCGCAGGTGAGGGCGCCGCGCCCGCGCACGCCGCTCGCGCGTTCCTCGGCTTCGTCGGCGCGCGGAACGACGAGCTTCAGCGCCAGCGGGTACCACTTGGCCACCGCGGCCTGAATTTTCTCCCGCTTGGCCGGCAGGCGTTCGGCGATGCGCTTCAGTTGGTGCGTGACCCAGGCGCAATAGCGTGTCGGACGCTGGCCGCCGAGCGCCGTATGCATGTAAAGACGCGACGCGACGACGGCGAGCGGCACGAAGTCGGTACCGACGTAGCCCAGCGACCAGGCGGCCTGGGCGCGGTCACGCAGATAACGGAACACGAGGAAATCGTCCCAGTCGGCGATCGCGGTGGCGAACATGGCCGGCCGCAGCGCCGTACCGGCCAAGCTCTTCAGGCCCTCGGCGACGTCGGCATCGGGGTTCACGCCGATGCCGCGCAGGATGCCCGAGACCTCTTCGATGCGCCGACCCTGCAGGCCGCGTTCGAGCGCGGCCTCCTTGTTCTCCTCGGGCGTCGGGAAATGGACGGAGGGTTCCTTGATCTGCTGCTTGTTCGATTCGATCTGGATCAGCGTGCGCAGCACCCGCACGACCTGCGCGCGCGCCGCGGGCGAAAGCTCGTTCGCCACCATCTTCACCCGGGGTTGCTCGTTCGTCGCGATATCCACGGTACCCTCCCGCTCGCGGCGGAGTGTAGTGCAACGTCCCCGCTGAACCAATGCGGCGGTTTGGGACGGCCGCTACCGCGCGTAGGTGAGCGGCAACGTGGTGGTGTACTTGATCTGCTCCATCGCGAAGGCCGAACTCACGTCCGACAGCGTCACGCGACGAATCAGCTCCTTGTAGACGGCATCGTAGGCCTCGATGTCGGGCACCACGATCTTCAAGAGATAATCGACGTCGCCCGACATGCGGTAGAACTCGACGACCTCCGGGATGTCCTTGACGACCGCCGCGAAGTTCTCGAGCCACGCGAGGTCGTGCTGGTTCGTGCGCACCGACACGAACACCGTGACCCCGACGTTGAGCTTGCGGCGATCGAGAATGGCGACGCGGCCCTGGATCACCCCGTTGGCTTCGAGTTTCTGGATGCGCCGCCAACAGGGCGTCGTCGATAGCCCGACGCGCTCGGCGACCTGGGCCACGGACAACGCCGAATCGCGCTGCAGGACCGAAAGAATCCGCCGATCCAGATCGTCCATAGAATTTTTCTATCTTATTCGAAAATATTAGAACGTTTATTCTAATATTTTCTTGATCCGGGCACAACTTTGGGAATCTGTTCGCGGTGACGCCGCTATCGTTCGCGGCCATGCGGACCTTCCACCGGCTTTTCCAGGCCCATCCCGCCTCCGTGAACGAGACCTACTGGCAGCACCTTGGTTCGGCGAGCCGTTTCAGCCTCGCCATGATCCTGGGCGGACTTGCCTGCCTCGTGCACGGCGTCCTGCCGTTCCTGTTCGTCAAAACGGGATCGCAAACGATCGCCGGCTTGCACGACCGGATGATCGTCCATCGGGCGCGGCCGCCGCGCCAAATGGCGACGGGGCCCGCGGACTAGACTTTTCTGAGCCAACGGTCGCGCGTCATCGGGAATCGGACCGGCGTCCATACGAACGCGACGCCGGTCCGACCCGAGGCGCCGCACGAACCTGGGGGCTCGCGCGGCGGGCGCCGGCCAGAGTGCGGGTCCGGCGGCGCCTGGAGGCCTGGTGATCTGCAACCTAACCAGGCGCGTGACCCGGCGCTATTCGTAGGACTCGTTACGTAGAGTTCCTTACGTTCGAACGAGCGAGTAAAACCTCGGCTCCTCAACCACTTCGACCGCCCGAAGGGCGGTCCCGCCGCCGGAGACGCCATGCTCATCGCCCAGATCACGGACCTGCACGTCGTGGCCGATGGCACGTTGTGTAGCGGCACGGTTCCGACCAACGAACTGTTGCGTCAGGCGGTGGAACGTCTGCGAACCTTGCGGCCCCGCCCCGACGTCGTCCTGGCGACGGGCGATCTCGCCGACCACGGCACCGACGAGGAATACGCCGCCCTCGCCCGCCTGCTCGCCCCCCTCCCGATGCCGGTCTTCGTGATTCCCGGCAATCACGACGACCGCGACGCGCTGCGCCGCGCCTTCCCCGATCACCACTATTTGCCGACGCGAGGTTTTCTCCACTACGCGATCGAGGATCAACCCCTCCGCCTGATTGGGCTCGACACGGTGGCGCCGGGGCGCCCCGGCGGCGAACTCTGCGCCGAGCGCCTGGCGTGGCTCGAAACGACGCTCGCTGCCGCGTCGCGACCGACGCTCGTGTTCCTGCACCACCCGCCGTTCGACACGGGCATCTGGTGGATGGATGCCATCGGCCTAACCGGACGGCGGCGCCTCGAAGCGATCGTCCGCCGCCATGCCAACGTCGAGGCCGTCGTCGCCGGCCACGTACATCGCACGATCGTGCGACGTTGGGCCGGCACGCTCGGCTGTGTCGCGCCCTCGACCGCCCACCAACTCGCCCTCGATCTCGCCGGCGAGGAATTCCTCGCCGTCAACCGCGAGCCGGCGGGCGCGCTCCTGCATGATTGGCGCGACGGCACGATCACCACGCACGTGCTGGCCATCACGCCCGCGCCTTCGTTCGTCCCCGCCGACCACGCCACGCCCGAGACGTTGGCCAAGACGCGGGCCTACTTCGAACGCGCCGCTCAAACCCTGAAAGCCGCAGAAACCTTGGCATAGTGCAGCGCAATACTCATGCTGCGCTGCAGCATGCTATAGTCCCGCGCATTGTTCGAACGCCGACGGAGATCGCCATGCGACGTTTGACCCTGGTCCTTGCCGCCATCCTCGTGTTGCCGATCACGGCGCTCGCGCAGCCACGTGACGCCGTCGTCATCGGCATGCGGCTCGAACCCTCGCCCGGTCTCGATCCGACGGCCGGCGCCGCCGCGGCGATCAGCGAGGTCACGCACTACAACATCTACGAGGGCCTGACCAAACTCGACCAGACCGGCGCCGTGTTCCCGATGCTGGCGCGTTCGTGGGCGATCAGCGAAGACGGCCGCACGTACCGGTTCGATCTCGTGCCGGGCGTGCGCTACCACGACGGTGCCGAGTTCAGCTCGGCCAACGTCAAGTTCTCCTTCGAGCGCGCCGTGGTCGAATCCAGCGTCAACAAGGACAAGTTGATGTTCCAGGGCGTCGAGTCGATCGAGACACCCGACCCCGGGACGGCGATCGTGCGCCTCAAGGCGCCCAACGCGCTCTTCCTCTATAAGCTGGCGCAATCGCCCTCGGCGTTGATGTCGCCCGCGAGCGCCGCCGGGAACAACACCAATCCGGTCGGCACCGGTCCCTATCGTTTCGTACGCTGGACCAAGGGCGACTCGATCGAACTCGAAAAGTTCGCCGGGCATCGCAACGCCGGCAGCCTACGGATCAACCGCGTCAAGTTCCGCGTGATCGCCGACGACACGGCCCAGGCCGCCGCGCTGCTTTCGGGCGATCTCGACTACATGCCGACGCTCGGTGCACCGGAACTGTTCGCCCAGTTCGAACGCAACGCGAATTTCGTTGCCGTCCGCGGCAACACCGAGGGCGAGACCATCCTCAGCATGAACCACAAGCAGCGCGCGCTGTCGGACGTGCGCGTGCGGCGGGCGATCATGCATGCGATCAACCGCGCCGACGTGATCGCCGGCGCCCAAGGCGGCTATGCCACGCCCATCGGTTCGCATTTTGCGCCGCACCATCCGGCCTACGTCGATCTCACCGGCCAGAGCGGCTTCGATCCCGCCAAGGCGCGCGCGCTCCTGCGCGAGGCCGGGTTTCCGACCCTCGAACTCTCCTTGAAGCTGCCGCCACCCACCTACGCGCGCCGCTCGGGCGAGATCATCGCCGCGATGCTGGCCGACGTCGGCGTCCAGGCCAAGATCGAGAACGTCGAGTTTCCCGTGTGGCTCGACACGGTGTTCTCGAAGAAACAATACGACCTCTCGATCATCTCGCACGTCGAGGGCATGGATCTCTCGATCTACGCCAACCCGAACTACTACTTCCAGTACGACAGTCCCGAGTACCGCGAGATCCTCGCCAACTTCGAGCGCGCCACGACGGTGGCCGAACAGACGCACTTCCTGCAGCAGGCGCAGCGCCGCTTGGCCGACGACGCGGTGAACGGCTTCCTGTTTCAGTTGCCCAAGCTGTCGGTCGCCCGCAAGGGCCTCAAGGGCTTCTGGCTGCACTGGCCTTCGTTCATCAACGAGGTCGCCACCATGTCGTGGGAGGGGTAGCCCCCCTCGGCTCGCGTTGCTCGCCCTCTCCCCCCGCGAAGCGGGGGGAGATCAAGAGGGGGGGCGACTAGAACCGCGGCAACTTGGGCACCGCCGCGATCAGCGCCCGCGTGTAGGCTTCCCGCGGCTCGTGGAGCACGCGCTCGACCTCGCCCACCTCGACGATCCGACCGCGCTGCATCACGGCCACGTCGTCGCACAGGAATCTGACGACCGACAGGTCGTGGCTGATCAGCACGAACGTGACGCCGTGCGACTCGCGTAGGTCCTGCATCAGGTTCAGGATCTGCGCCTGCACCGAGACGTCGAGCGCCGAGACCGGTTCGTCGGCGACGATCAGCTTGGGCCGCGTGACGATGGCCCGCGCGATCGCCACGCGCTGACGCTGCCCGCCGGAGAACTCGTGCGGGTACTTGTCGCGATCCTCGGCCTTCAAGCCCACCGCCGTGAGCGCGGCGACCGCGCGTTCTTCACGCTCGGCCGCCGACGATCGTTCGAGGGCGGCGATCGGTTCGGCGATCGAGCGGCCCACCGTGAGCCGCGGATCGAGCGACCCGAAAGGGTCCTGAAACACGATCTGCATCTGCCGGCGGGCGGCGCGCAACGCGGGTTCCGAGAGCGCAAACAGATCGTCGTCCAGAAGCCGCACGGTGCCGCTCGTCGGGCGTTCGAGCGCCAGCAAGAGGCGCGCCAGCGTCGACTTGCCGCTGCCGGATTCGCCCACGACCCCGAAGTTGCGTCCCTCCTCGACCACGAGATCGACGCCGTCGACCGCGCGCACCGCCGGCGCCGGACGCCACAGCGAGTCGCGCGGCAACCCGTAGTGCTTGGCCAGCGCCTGGGTTGCGATGAGCGCGGTCATGGCTTCCACCGTCGCAAGGATTCCTCGGCACGCCGGCAGGCGACGCGATGCTCGGGCGCCAGAGCCTGCCACTCCGGCATGCGGCTGCGGCAGGGCTCTTCCACCAAGTCGCAGCGCTCGGCGAACGGACAACCCTCGCCCAGGGTCACGAGGTCGGGCACCTGTCCGGCGATGGTCGGCAGGCGCCGCGGCCGTGTCGTCGCGGTGAGCGCGCGCGCCGGCGCCGAACGAAAGAGCCCCTGAGCATAGGGGTGCGCGAGAGCGCCAAACATCTGCGCCGTTTCGCCCCACTCGACGCCCCGGCCGGCGTACATCACCAGGAGCCGGGCGACGTTGCCCGCGACGACCGCGAGATCGTGACTGATCAGGAGCATGGCCATGCCCCGCTCCGCCGCGAGCGAGCGGATCAGCCCCAGGATCTGCTGCTGCACGGTGACATCGAGCGCACTCGTCGGCTCGTCGGCGATCAGCACGTCGGGTTTGCATGCGAGCGCCATGGCGATCATCGCGCGCTGGCGCTGGCCGCCCGAAAGCTGATGCGGGTAGCCCCGGACGCGCCGCTCGGGGTCCGCGATCCCGACGCGTTCGAGCAGTGCCACCGCCTCGCGCATCGCCCCGACGCGATCGGCGAGATCGTGGACGAGGAGCGCCTCGGCGATCTGATCCCCGATCGTCTGCACCGGATTGAGGGCGGTCATCGGCTCCTGGAACACCATGGCGAGGCGCCGTCCGCGCAATCGCCCCATCGCGTCATCCGCGAGCGACAGGAGATCCTGGCCGTCCCACACGATGCGGCCCCCCACCTCGGCCCCTTCCGGCAGCAGGCCCATGATCGCGAGGGCCGTCATCGTCTTGCCGCATCCCGACTCGCCCACGATGCCGAGCGATTCGCCCCGGCCCAACGTGAACGACAGCCCGCGCACCGCGGCCAACGGCCCACGCGCGGTCGCGAGCGTCACCGAGAGGTTCTCGACCGCGAGCGTCATGTTCGGCTCCGCGTCAGCCGCGGGTCGATCAGGTCGCGCAGCCCGTCGCCCAGCAGGTTGAGCCCGAGCACGGTGAGCGCGATCGCGATGCCCGGATACACGGCGAGCATCGGGTTCTGGAAGATGAGCGGCTGGGCCTCGGACAACATCCGGCCCCACGACGGCGTCGGCGGCTGGGCGCCGAGCCCGAGGTACGACAATGCCGCCTCGGCGAGGATCGCCAGGGCAAACTGCACGGTGGCCTGGACGAGGATCACCGAGGCGATGTTGGGCAGGATATGGATCCCCGTGATGCGCCACGGTCCGCGGCCCGAGGCGCGGGCCGCCAGCACGAACTCGCGCGTCCAGATCGCGTTGGCCGAGGCGCGCGCCAGCCGCGCGAACACCGGCACCGAGAAGATGCCGATCGCCAGGATGGCGTTGACGGCGCCCGACCCGAGCGTCGCCACCAGCATGATCGCGAGCAGGATCGCCGGGAAGGCAAACAAGAAGTCGGCCGCGCGCATGATCGTCTCTTCGATCCAGCCCCGGCAGGCCGCGGCCAGCAGCCCCAACGCGACGCCGCCCACCATGCCGATCGCGACGGCGACGACCCCGACCGCCACCGAGTTCTGCGCGCCCGCCATGATGATCGACAACACGTCGCGCCCGAACTGATCGGTGCCCAGCCAATGGTCGGGCGAAGGCGCCGCCAGACGACCGCGAACGTTGATCCGCGTCGGATTGTGCGGCGTCCACACGAGCGACAGGAGCGCCATGAACGCGAACAACATGGTGACGGCCGCGCCGACGGCGAACGAACGATGCCGGAGGGCGCGACGAACGAACGTCATACGTCGCGCGCCCGCAACCGGGGGTCGATCGCCGCGTACAGGAGATCGACCACGAAGTTGATCACGATCACGGCGGCGGCGATCAGCACGACGACGTCGCGCACGACGACGACATCGCGGTTGTTGATCGCCTGCAGCACCAGGCGCCCGATGCCTGGCAGCGCGAAGACGTTCTCGACCACGATGGTGCCGGCCAACAGGTTGGCGAACTGCAGGCCCAGGATGGTCACGACGGGAATGAGCGCGTTGCGCAGAACGTGGCGCCACAGGGTCGCGTTGGCCGACAGCCCCTTGGCGCGCGCCGTGCGCACGTAGTCCTCGCGCATGGTGTCGAGCACGGCCGAGCGAATGAAGCGGGCGAGGATCGCGGCCTGCACCGTGGCGAGCGCCACGGCCGGCAGCACGAGCGCGGCCAACGCCGGCCCGAACCCGTTGCGCCAGCCGGGAAAGCCGCCCGAAGAGAACCAGTTGAGGCTGACGGCGAATGCCAGGATCAGAAGCAGCGACAGCCAGAAACTCGGGATCGAGATGCCGAGTTGGCTCAGGCCCATGACGACGACATCGCCGCGGCGATTGTGGTGCGCGGCGGCATAGAGGCCGAGCCCCAGCGCCAATGCCGCCGCCAGGGCCATCGACAGGAGCGCAAGCGGTACGGTGACCTGCAGACGATCGCGCACGAGTTCGATCACCGGCACCGAGTAGGTGTAGCTGACGCCGAACTCGCCGCGCGCCAGGTGCCCGATCCAGTCGAGGTAGCGCTCGAGCGGCGGTCCGTCGAGGCCAAGGCGCTGGCGCAGCGCCGCCACGGCCGAGTCGGGCGCATCGACGCCGAGGATCACCCGCGCCGGGTCGCCCGGCAGCACTTCGAGCGCCACGAACGTGAGCACGCTCGCCGCGAACAGCGTGGCGAGGAAGGTGGCGAAGCGCTTGGCGAGAAAGGCGAACACGGCGTTGTGCAGCGCAGCATAACTCAGCCCGCTCCTGGGAATCTCCCCCCAATCTCCCCACACCCGCGCTGCGCGCTCCCTCTTCCCGGGCGGGAGAGGGTTGGCTGAGGGGCGCCCAACTTCCGTTCCGCCGGCCGGGTCATCGACTAAAGTGCCGCCATGACCGATCTCGCGTTTCTTCCCGCCACCGAACTCCTCGCCGGCTACACCACCAAGCGCTTCTCGCCCGTCGAGGTGACGCGCGCCGTGCTCGAACGCATCGGGCGCCACGACAAGACGCTCAACGCCTATCGCCTCGTCGATGCCGAGCGCGCGCTCGAACAGGCCCGCGCCGCCGAAGCGCGCTGGCACAAGGCCGCACCCTTGAGCCTGATCGACGGGATGCCGACGTCGATCAAGGACCTGTTCCTCACCAAGGGTTGGCCGACGCTGCGTGGCTCGCGCCTGATCGATCCCAACCAACCCTGGCTCGACGATGCGCCCGCCGTCGCGCGCCTGCGCGAGGCAGGTGCGGTGCTGCTCGGCAAGACCAACACCTCCGAATTCGGCTGGAAAGGCGTCACCGATTCGCCCTTGGCCGGCGTCACGCGCAACCCGTGGAACCCGGCGCTCACGCCGGGTGGCTCGAGCGGCGGCGGCGCGGCGGCGACGGCCGCCGGCATGGCGACCTTGTCGCTCTGCACCGACGGCGGCGGCTCGATCCGCAACCCGGCCGCCTTCACCGGCCTCGTGGGACTCAAGGCGACGTTCGGTCGGGTGCCGATGTCGCCGCCATCGCCCATGGGGACGCTGTCGAATGCCGGCCCGATCGCGCGTTCGGTGGCCGATGTCGCCCTGATGATGAACGTGATCGCGCAACCCGATCCGCGCGATTGGCTGTCGCTGCCATACGACGCACGCGACTACCGGGCGAACTTGGGCGATGGGGTCCAAGGCTTACGCGTCGCCTTCTCGCCTGGGCTCGGATTTGCATCAGTCGACCCCGAGGTCGCGGCCCTGGTCGCCGCCGCCGCGCAGAGTTTTTCGGCGCTCGGCGCCCGGGTCGAGGAGGCGGATCCGCCGATCGGCGACGTCAAGGCCCTGTTCGACACGCATTGGCATGTCGGCACCGCGGCCGCCTTTGCGGGCATGCCGGCCGAAAAACTGAAGCTGCTCGATCCCGGGCTTGACGTGTTCGTCGAGAAGGGCAAACACGTAGCGTTGCTCGACTATGTCGCGGCGACCGTGAAGCGGGCGCAGTTGGGGCAGAAGATGCGCGAGTTCCATAGCCGCTTCGATCTCCTGCTCGTACCGACCGTGGGCGTGCCCGCATTCCCGGTGGAGCGGCGCGACCCGCCCGGTGTGGGTCAGGACGAATGGCAGCGATGGACGCCGTTCTCCTACCCCTTCAACATGACGATGCAGCCGGCGATCTCGGTGCCCTGCGGCTTCACCCGCGCCGGGCTGCCCGTGGGCCTCCAGATCGTCGGCGCGATGTACCGCGAGGCGCTCGTGTTGCAGGCCGCGGCGGCGCTCGAACGCGCCCACCCGGAACACACGCGTCGGCCGGCGATGTAGCCGCTCGCGGAACTCCCCTCCCTGCAAGGGAGGGGTAGGGGTGGGTGATCACGCGCACCACGGGGCACGAACCCTCCCCTTTTCCCCTCCCTTTCAGGGAGGGGAGTTGCAAACTTTCTCAATCCTGACCTGTGAGGCGGTATCCTCCCGTGGGCAAGAGCATAGTTTGGGAGGAAGCGTGAGCACGACCGTCGTACGCGATGGCACGATCTGGACCGGCGGCGCCAATCCGCGGGTTCTCGAACGCCAGGACCTGGTGATCCAGAACGGCGTCGTCGCCAGCATCGAACCCAACTTCCGCGGCCGCAGCGACCTCGACGTCGATGCCGGCGGCGCGCTCGTCGTGCCGGGCTTCATCAACGCCCACGTCCACGCCGGCTGCACACCCCACATCCGCGGCATGACCGAAGACGAGCCGATCCCCAAGGAGGGCGCCTACTACCACGCGCTCGGCGCCATTCTCACGCTCGGCTACCAACACCTGGCCCACGACGAGTTCGCGGCGCTCATGGAGTGGGACGCGATCGCGATGCTCTTGGGCGGCGCGACCATGGTGTGTGAAGAGAACTTCGGCGGCCACGAGGTTTGGATCGAACTCGTCGAACGCCTGGGCTTCCGCTCCGATCTCGGGCTGACCTACCCGGGCAGCGTGTCGGCGATCGGGTACCTGAAGGACGGCAAGATCGTCATGGGCTCGGGCGGCGACATCGGCGCGCAGTTCCAGGCGGGAATCGCCCTCCACAAGACGCATCACGGAAAGTTCGGCGACCGCCTCCGCATCCACCTTTCGCCGCACGGCCCCGACACCGTCCCCACCGAACTCCTGATCGAAACCACCCGCCAGGCCAAAGCGCTCGGCGTCAACGCCAACCTGCATCTCGCGCAGCACTTGAACGAGCGCCGCACCATCGCCGAGCGCCACGGCGGCAAGAGTTCGATCCAGTACCTCCATGACATCGGCTTCCTTGGCCCGCACGTCATGGCGATGCACGTCACATTCATCGACGATCACGACATCGACCTGCTGGCCGCCTCACGCACCAACGTGATCCACGGCTCCTACCGCAAGGCCAAAGAAGCGTTGATCAGCCCGTTCTGGGAGCACCTGGCCAAGGGCGTCAACGTCGCGATCGCGACCGACAGCTTTTCGCACGACCTGATCCAGGACCTGCGCTTCGCCGCCATGCTGGCCAAGATCCGCCAGAACGACGTCGGCACGCCGCGCGCCCACCATGTGCTGCGGTGTGCCACCCACGGCGCCGCCAAGGCCCTCAACCGGCCCGACCTCGGCAACCTCGAACCGGGCGCCCGCGGCGACGTCGTCGTCATCGACCTGCAGACGGCGTTCAACTCGCCGGTGTTCGATCCCCTGCGCTCGCTCATCTACTACTCGAGTGCGCGAGACATCCGCTGCACCCTGGTCGATGGCCGAAAGGTGGTCGAACGCGGCCAGGTGCTCGGCACCGACATGGACGCCGTGCGGCGCCGGGCCGACGAGGCCGCTCGCAAGGTTTGGGCCTTGGCCCGCCGGGACGGCGTGCTCGACGCCTTCACCTCGCACGGCCACTGAGCGCGCTTGACCGC
>VGES01000043.1 GCA_016869765.1 Alphaproteobacteria bacterium | reverse complement strand
GCGGTCATGGGCTGTGGCCGTTGGACCAAGGCCATTTCCCAACACGTCGTCGGTCTGCTCGCAGCCGGCGCACTCAAGCCGACGATCTTCAAGACGATGCCATTGGCGGCGCTCAATGAGGCACACGCCCTGATGAGCGACCGCACCGTCAACGGCCGTATCGTGCTTCTGCCCTAGACTTTGTTGATCGGCGAGAACGGCGCCGGCACGAGCAGGCGGACATCCTGGCTCGTGATGAGTTCGCGCGCCTTGCGGACGTAGGCGTCGAATTCGGGTGTCTTGGCCAGCTCGGCACGACGACGCTCGCGCTCCGATACGTTGTCGTAGGCCCACATGTGGATCACTTCGTTGACGTTGCCGACTTCGGTCCGGAACATGCCGACGAAGTGGCCGAGCACGCGTTGCTGGATGGCCATGCCCTCCTGCTCGAACATCTTGAGGAACGTGGGCACGGTGCCGACGCGGAAGGTGTAGGCGCGGTAGTCGATGATCATGGTTCACCCGATCGTTGAAGGAACTCCCGGGAATACTGACCGGCCGGCCCGCCAGCGCCAAGCTCTTGGCGCGATCCGTCGAGCGCTCACACGGCGAGAGGAACCAACCGCCCCGGCTGACCTGGCGTTCGTTCGATCATCAGCACGCGATCGTGCAGCGGCTCCAACGTCCGACGATGACCGATGCTGACGACGGCCGTGCCCGGGAGGGCGGCGAACAAGCGGCGATAGAGCGAGGCTTCCTGGACCTCATCGGTCGCAGCCGTCGCCTCGTCGAGGAACAACCAATCCGGCCGGATCAGGTGCGCGCGCGCCAGCGCCACCCGTTGCTGCTCGCCCCCGGAAAGCACCTGGGCCCAATGCGCGGTCTCGCCGAGGCGCGATGCCAGCGCCGTCAGATCGACGGCCTCCAGTGCCGCCCGCACCTCGTCATCCCGAGCGGGGTCGGCGGGCATCGGAAACCACAGCGCTCGACGCAAGGTGCCGATTGGCAAATAGGGCCGCTGCGGCAGGAACAGCGCTCGCGCCCCCGCTGGCAGCCGAATCCGGCCTTCGGCGAACGGCCACAGACCCGCCAAGACCCGAAACACCGTGCTTTTTCCGCTGCCCGAGGCCCCCTTGATCAGCACCCGCTCGCCGGGGCGCACGGCGATATCGACCGTACTGATCAGCGGCAGGCCGTTCGGCAGCGCGATGGCGACATTCTCGACACGGAGTTTGCCGTCGGTGGCGGGCACCACAGTGGCTCCCGGCGTGACAACAGCCGCTTCGCGCGTAAGTTCCTCCGAAAACTCGGTCAGGCGGTCGACGGTCGCCCGCCAATCGGCGAACGTCTGGTAGCTGTTGATGAACCACGACAGGGAGTCATTCACCTGTCCAAAGGCATTGGCCGTCTGCATCAGGCCCCCGAGCTGAATGGCCCCCGAGAAATAGCGCGGAGCCGCCACGAGGAGCGGGAAGAAGTTGGCGAACTGGCCCAGGAACAACTGATAGGTCAGGTAGATCACGTTGCGGTGGATCAGACGCCGGAAGTTCTCATAGAGGGCGCGGAAACGCTCCAGCGTTCCCTGCCGTTCCTGGTCTTCGCCGTGGTAGAGCGCGATGCCTTCCGCCTCCTCGCGAACGCGCACGAGACCGAAACGAAAGTCGGCTTCCACCGCCTGTTGGCGATTGCCGAGTCGAATCAGTGGGCGCCCGATCAAATGCGCCAGGACCGACCCGAAGCCGGAATAGACCACCGCCACCCAGAACATGTAGCCAGGGATGACGAACTCCATGCCGCCGATCGGAATCGTCACGCTGCCCGAAAGATCCCAGAGGATGATCGCGAAGGAGCCCAGCGTCGCCGCAGCGTTGAGCAGCCCGAGGCCGAGCCCCATCGTCTGTTCGATGAACATCCGGATATCATCGGCGATGCGTTGGTCGGGGTTGTCGACACGGCCGGCGAACCGCATGCGATAGAACACGCCGTTGGTGATCCACCGCCCGAGATACTGCCGCGTGAGCCAGCGTCGCCAACGCAACTGTAGGGTTTGATTCAAGAAGAACCGCAACAGCGCGACCGCGAGATAGAGCAGGATCAGCGCCACGATCTCGACGAACGCGCTGTAGAACGCGCCGCTGTCTTGCTGCTGCAGGGCGTTGAAGATGGTGCCGTTGGCGGTGTTCAGCAGGACGTTGACGTACACCAGGCCGAGGTTGAGGCCGATGATCGTCGCCAGCATTCCGCTGGCGAACCAACGCTCCTCAGCACCCCAATAGCCCTTCGTCAGGCGCCACACCTGACGCACCAGCGCTCGGAATCGGACCACGCGATCCTCCTGTAAGACTGCGGCACGGTGCCAGGAGAATCGCTTCACGACCAGTGAAACCCGGAGGTTTCACTGGTCGCCTCGCCGATCGATGCTAGCGAGAGTTCGGTGCTATTTGCGCGCGGCGAAGGTCCGTCCGGTCGGGCCCTCATTGACCGCATTCTTGCGCGAGAAGCCTGCTTTCTCGGCGACCTCGAACAAATCCAGGTCGGCCCAGCCGTTGATGAACGGCTCGGCAGCGAAGTGCGTCATCCAATCGAACATAAAGACTTGAGTCGGGTTCATCTTCGCCGAACGACCGATGTCTTCGTGAAGCATGACGCCCCCTGGCTTCAGCAGACGATGGCACTCGCGGAAGATATTGTGAACGCCCGCACGCGACGTCTCGTGGAACAGCAGGTTCGTATAGATCAGGTCGAAGGATTCGTCTGCGAAACGCGTGTGCTCGGCATCCTGCTGCGAGAAGTGAATCTTGCGCCCTAACGATTCGGCACGTGCGTGGCCGTAGCGCAGGCATGGCGCCGCGACGTCGATGGCATGAACTTCGGCCTTGGGGAAAGCCTCGGCAAACGGCAGCGTGTTCTGGCCGATGGTGCACCCCATATCGAGAATTCGCTTTGGCTTCAGGTTGGGATAGCGTTTCTTGATCCATTCCACCGCACGCTTGCCGGCCAAGTCGCCCCACTGGCCGCGCTCGGGTTCGCCGATCGTCGCGACACGGTCCCATAACGCGCCAGCGAAGACGTCGTCATCGGTGATCTCGGCGTGGTAGCCGCCTGGCACGACGTGGATCTCGATCTCGGTGTTGTAGCGCGGGACCTTGACCGTCGGATCGAGCTCCAACGAGCCGAGTTTGTGGTTGGAGTCGCGATAACGACGCGCCCGCCCGATAAGGTTGGGCAGGTCACGCTCGATGGCCTGACCGGCCGCTTCCCACTGCGCTTCCCACGTATTGCGGCGGAGCGCGCTCCAGGTCTGCACCATGGGATCCGCCAACATCGCGTCCCGCAGCTCCTTGCGGTTGGGTTCGCGACCGTGTTCTTTGACGAAGGACTTGCGGACCCGGCCGTCACAGACGACCTGCAGCGCGGGCTCGACGTTCTGCGCGATCTGGCGACGGAACATCCAAATGAACTCCTGGCGCGCGAGTTCATCGTGGGTCGGGTCGAGCATCATCTCGTGCCAGCGTTGACCGGCGCGAAGCGGGGCGTTCATGGGCGAGCTCCTAGGCTAGTGGCTGAGCGACTCTACGCCGGGCCAGCCGACAGGATCAAACCCTGGCCGCGGGTAACGAAGAAAACCCTCGGCCGGCGGCGGCCAACGCCTTGATCAAACGGGCTGGGCGCAGGGTTTCATCGCCGAGTTGAGTGGAATATCGCTCCAAACGGTCCCGAATCGTGATCAGGCCGATGTGGTCGGCAAAATACATCGGGCCCCCCCGCCAGGTCGGCCACCCGTAGCCCGTTGCCCAAACCACGTCGATGTCGGCGGGACACCGGGCGATCCCCTCTTCCAGAAGACCGGCCCCTTCGTTGATCATCGGTAGCAGCAGCCGATCGAGAATCTCTTCGTCACCGATCGCGCGCGGCGCATTTCCGAGGCTGACGGCGGTCTTCCGAATCAGATCGTGGACCACTGGGTCCTCGAGCGGCCGCCGCGACCCCGGGTCGTAGCGGTAGTAGCCCGCCCCGGCCTTTTGGCCGAGCCGGCCCATCTCGCACAGCGCGTCGGCCACCGGGTAGCGAATCCCCTTGGCCTGGCGAATGCGCCACTGCACGTCGAGCCCCGTCAGATCCGAGGTCGCGCAGGGCCCCATCGCAAAACCGAACGCCGTCGCTACCCGATCGATCGTCGCCGGCATTACCCCTTCCTGCAACAGGCGCTCGACGTTCGGCGCGCGACGCAGGTGCATACGATTGCCGACGAAGCCATCACACACCCCGACAACGACGGTGGCCTTACCCATCTTGCGCGCGAGCATCACCGCCGTCTTGAGGACATCCGGCGCCGTGGCCCGGCCTTTGACCACCTCGACCAGGCGCATGATGTGGGCCGGACTGAAGAAATGGAGTCCGAGGACATCGCCCGGCCGCGTTGTCGCTGCTGCAATCGCGTCGACATCGAGGGTCGAGGTGTTGGTCGCGAGAATCGTCCCTCGGGCGGTGACCCGATCGAGGGTCGCGAAGATCTCTTTCTTCAGGCCGAGGTCCTCGAACACCGCCTCGATCACGAGTTGGCAATCACCGGCGGCCGTGATGGCCGTGCCACGCCGGATGCTCTCCTCCCGTCGAGCGGCCTCTATCGCGGTGAGGGCGCCGGATTCGATTTGGCGTCTGTAGTTCGTGGCAATCGTCGCTGCGGCGCGATCGAGCGTCTTCTCATCAGAGTCGATCAAGGCCACCGGCAGACCGGCGTTGGCCAGGGCCATCGCGATTCCGACCCCCATCGTGCCAGCGCCAACGACCGCCGTGCGATCGACGGGCCGGACCGACGGCGCATCGAGACCGACCTTCGCGGCGTCGCGCTCGGCAAAGAACAAATAGCGTTGCGCCTTGGCTTCCGCACTGTCCCGGCGTTCGACAAACAAGGCCCGTTCTCGCTGCAATGCCTGATCGAACGGCAGATCGACCGCTGCCCGAAACGCCTCCGCTATCGCGTTGGCACTCTTCTTTTCGCGGGCCTTCGCCGTCCAGTCTTTGAGCAAGGCCTCGAAAGCCGGACGATCCTCGCGTACCCGATCGATCCAGGTGGACCGAGCAGCGGCTGGTCGGACTGTGTCCCCGCGCCGCGCAAACAGGAATGCCACGGCGGCCTCAAGGAGATCGCCTTCGACCACGGCATCGATGAGTCCACTGCCTTCGGCCTCTTTGGCGCTCACCGGCTCGCCCCGGAAGATCATGGGGGCGGCTCGGTCAAAGCCGACAAGGCGCGGCAGTCGCTGCGTCCCGCCACCCCCCGGCAGCATGCCGAGTTTGACCTCCGGGAGACCGAGCCGTGCGTCCGGGCTCGCGACGCGATAGGCGCACGCCAGCGCCAGCTCGAGCCCGCCGCCAAAGGCGACGCCGGCGATCGCCGCAACCAAAGGCTTGGGGAAGTTCTCGAGCGCCGCGAAAACCTCGACACTGCTCGGGGCGGCCGGCGGTGCGTCGAACTCCTCGATGTCGCTCCCAGCGCAGAACCGACCGCCAGCCCCAGCCAGAATCGCGCCATCAATGCCCGCGTCCCCGCGAAGCACCGACAGGGCCTCCAGCAGGCCCCGCCGCACATCGACGTTCATGGCATTGACCGGCGGCCGGTCGATGAGAATCCTCGCCACACGATCGGACGTCTCGACCCGCACTACGTTACTCATCGCGCCACCTTGCCACTCCTCGACGGGCCGCATGCTAGCACCGCCGGTCGCACAAGACCGAAAAGGCGACGTGGTCGGAAAACCAGGGAAACCCGTGTAAGGTCTCGGCGGTTTGACGCGGGAGACCCACCATGGATTTCGAACTCACGGAAGAACAGCGAATCTTCCGCGATTCCGTTCGCGGCCTCGCCGAGCGTCATCTCGCGGACGGGGCCCTGGCGCGAGCCCATCACGCGCGTTTTCCATTCGACGTCGCCAGGTTGTTCGCGCATCACGGCTTGATCGGCATCACGATCCCGACGGCCGACGGCGGCCACGGCGGCACGCTCATGGACGCGGTTCTCGCGATCGAACAGGTGGCGCTCGTCTGCCCGCGCTCCGCCGACGTCATTCAGGCCGGGAACTTCGGTCCGTTTCGGACCTTCGCCGAACATGCGACGGCCGAACAAAAGCGACGGTTCTTCCCCAAGCTTCTGGCGGGCGAAGCCATCATCGCCATGGGCATGACTGAGCCCGACGCGGGTTCCGCCGTGACCGACCTGACGACGGTTGCCAAGGCCGATGGCGCCGGGTTTCGCGTCACCGGCGGCAAAGTGTTCACAACGAACTCGCTCGATGCCGACCTGTTCCTCGTCTATCTCCGCTATGGGCCTGGAACCGAGGGCATCGGATCGGTGTTGATCGAACGTGGCATGCCCGGTTTCTCCCTGGGGCGCCCCTCCGCCTATATGAACGGCGAGGAATGGTGCCCTCTCCACTTCGATGATGTTTACGTGCCTCCGGAGCACGTGTTGCTCGGGCCCGGGGGCTTCAAGAAACAGATCAGCGGTTTCAACGCCGAGCGCATCGGCAATACCGCGCGATCCCTGGCCCTCGGTGAGTTCGCTTTCGAGCGGGCTCGCGAATATGCGACGACGCGCAAACAGTTCGGACGCCTGCTCTGCGAGTTCCAAGGCCTCCAATGGAAGTTCGCCGACATGCGAATGCGGCTCGATGCCGGACGGCTCTTGCTTTATCGCGCCGCCGTCAACGCGGATCGCGGCCTGCCCTCGGCGATGGACACATCGCTGGCCAAGGCCTTCTGCAATCAAGCCGGATTCGATGTGTGCAACGAAGCGATGCAGGTCATGGGTGGTGTCGGCTATTCGGTCGACTCTCTGGTCGAGTATTGCTTTCGCAAATCCCGCGGCTGGCAGATCGCCGGCGGTTCGAACGAGATGATGCGCAACCGAATCGCCGAGGGCGTGTTCGGCCGGCGCTTTTCCCAGCGTCCGCCGAAGTCACCGAAATAGCCATGGTTGCGCTCGCCAAAGCCCTGCTGGCGCCTGATGCCGTGGCGCTCATCGGAGCATCGACCGACCTCGATCGCCCGAACGGCCGGCCACTGCGCTTCCTGCAGAAGCACGGCTATCGCGGGCGCGTCTACCCGGTCAACCCACGAGCCGACGAGATTGCCGGCGTTCGCTGCTACCCCGATTTGCAAGCGCTGCCCGAACGTCCGGAACACGCGTTCGTTCTCCTGGCCGGCGACGCGGCAATCGACGTCATCGGCCAATGTGGCGCCTTGGGGATTCCATGCGCCACCGTGTTCTCGGGTGGTTTTGCCGAGGCCGGGGCCGCGGGAGCGGCACGACAGGACTCGCTCCGGTCGGCGGCACGACGCGCCGGCGTGCGAATCCTGGGGCCGAACAGCATCGGCCTCATCAACGTCGTGACCGGCTTGGCCCTGAGTGCCAACGCCATGCTCGAACTCCCCGAACTGCCGCGCGGCCGCGCCGCCGTCGTTTCGCAGAGCGGCAGCATGTTGGGCGCGATCCTGTCCCACGGCGAGGCCCGGCGTCAGGGATTCTCGAAACTCGTTTCGGTGGGGAACGAGTCGGATCTCTCGGTCGGTGAAATCACCGGGATGCTGGTCGACGACCCCGAAACCGAGGCCGTAATGCTGTTCCTGGAGACGATCCGGGATCGCGAACAGCTCGCCGTTGCCGCCCAGCGCGCCCACGCGCTCGGCAAGCCCCTGATCGCCTATCGCCTCGGCCGTTCCGCCATCGGACAGGCGCTTGCACAGTCGCATACCGGCGCGTTGGCGAGCAGCGACAAGGCTTTCGCCGCCTATCTCGCTCACCACGGCATCGCCGAAGTTGCCATGTTCGAAGCCTTCATCGAGGCACCACGTGTTTTTCGTGGACGGCGGCCGACGACCTCGACCGCCCCGAGAGTTGCCATCGTGACGACCACCGGCGGTGGCGGGGCGATGGTGGCCGACAATCTCGGAATACGCGGGGCGACGATCGCCGAAACACCCTCCACCGTGGCGAACCGCCTCGCAGCGGCCGGCGTTCATCAGGACGTCGGACGGCTGGTCGATTTGACGATGGCTGGTGCACGTCCGGAGGTCGTCAGCGGCGTCATTACCGATTTGATGTCGAACGACGCCGTCGATGCCGTGGTCATGGTCGTCGGCTCATCGGCCCGGTTCCATCCCGAACTGGCGGTCACCCCGCTACTCCCGTGGGCCACGGCCGCCAAACCGTTCATGGTCTATCTGGCGCCCGAGGCGGAGGACTCTCTTCGACGACTCGCGGGAGCGGGTGTTCCCGTCTTTCGCTCTCCCGAGGCGTGCGCCGATGCCCTTGCCTCGCTTCTCGGTTGGCGCTCGCCGGCAACCCGCCCCACCGCGAAGCCCCTGGCGCCACCCACTTCGGCCCGCAAACTTCTGACCGAGGTCGATGCCCTGGCCTATTTCGGGGGCCTCGGAATCCGGGCGGTGAGCGGCGAGGTGGCGAGCGACCCCGATCATGCGCGGCGAATCGCCGATCGCCTCGGCTACCCCGTTGTACTCAAGGTCGCCTCCCCGGACATCGCCCACAAGTCCAACGTCGGCGGCGTCATCCTGGGTCTCGAAGGTGGTCCAGCCGTGGTCGCGGCGTACCAGAAGATTCGGCGGGCGGTGTCCCAAAAGCGCCCTGATGCCGCCGTTACCGGAGTTCTCGTACAGACGATGCGGCGCGGGCTCGCCGAGGTCATACTCGGCTTCAAACAGGATCCCGTCGTCGGGCCGCTCGTGATGTTGGGCGCCGGTGGCGTCCTGGCGGAGATCTATGCCGATACGAGCGTGCGGCTCGCCCCCCTCGATGCAATGGAGGCTCGACGGATGATCGAAGAGGTCGCGGGCCTCGCGCCGATCCGTGGCTATCGCGACGCGCCCCGTGGCGACCTCGCGGCCCTGACCGAAGCGGTCGTCGCCATGTCTTGGCTAGCCGACGTCCCGACCATCATCGAGGCCGAGATCAATCCCTTGCTCGTCCTGCCGGAAGGTTCGGGCATCGTTGCAGCCGATGGTCTGGTTGTTTTGGGGAACGGTCCCGCGAAGTAAGTGTTGCCAACGCGACGATGTCGTTTGCACAATGCTCGGCGACGCGCGCTTTCCAGGGACCAGCTTCGTCGATGGCCAGTTCGGCATTTTTCCGCGTTTCGGGGGTCACGAAACGCTTCGGTGGGCTCGTGGCTCTCGACCAAGTCGGGCTCGAGATCCGCGAAGGCACTTCGTTCTGCGTCATCGGCCCGAATGGCTCTGGCAAAACGACGCTGTTCAATATCATTTCCGGCCTGCTGCCTGCCGACCAGGGGTCGATTTCCTTCAAGGGGAACGAAGTCGGCGGCCTCGGCGCCCATCGCCTCGCGCGCCTGGGAATCGGTCGTACGTTCCAGAGCGCGCGCCTGTTCTCGACGATGACCATCCTCGAGAACTGCGAGTTGCCTCAACTGGCCCTGGGTCGGTCGAGCTTGGCCGAGGCCGTGCTTGGTCAACGGGTGGCTCGCGAGGAGCGTCGACGCGTCCGCGAGCGGGCCGAAGAGCTCCTGGGCCGGATCGGCGGCGGACGGCTCTATCCGCGACGCCACGATTACCCGACGACATGTTCACTCGGCGAGCGTCGAATGCTCGAGATGATTCGCGTCCTGGCGACGGACCCGTCCTTGATCCTGATGGACGAACCGACCCAGGGCATGAATCCTGTGTGGATTCGCGAGACGCTGCAACTGATCGAAAACGAGATCAAGAGTCGCCACAAGACGATCCTCTTCATCGAGCACAAGATGTCCGTGGTCATGCAGATCGCAGACCGGGTCGCGGTGCTGAACGAGGGCCACAAGATCGCCGAAGGCACGCCGGCCGAAGTGCGCAACGACCCACTGGTCGTACAGGCCTATCTCGGCACCTGACATGAAAACCGTGGTCCCTCCCGTGCTGAACGTCGAGAACCTCGAGGTTCGCTATGGCGCCGTCGTCGCCGCCACCGGCATTTCGTTGACCGTTCACCGGGGTGAGGTCGTGGCCTTGCTCGGACCGAATGGGGCGGGCAAGACCAGCGTCCTGCACGCCATCATGGGCTTCGTGAAACCGGCCGCCGGGTCGGTGTCGTTTTTCGACGGTCGCTACGTGCACGACATTGCGGGCCTCGAGGCGCACCGAATGGCGCATCTCGGGATTGCCATCGTGCCCTCGGCCCAGGTCGTCCTGCCCCGGATGGTGGTCGAGGAGAACCTGGAAGTCGGCGGCCTGTTTCTCCTCCACGATCGGACGGAGGTCCATCGTCGCATGACGGCCCTGTTCGAACGCTTCCCGGTCCTGGCGCAGAGACGCAAACAATACGCGGCGACTCTGTCGGGCGGAGAGCAACGACAACTCGCGATTGCCCGCGGCCTGATGGCCAAGCCAAAACTGATGCTGTTGGACGAGCCCTCACTCGGCTTGGCGCCGATGATCCTCAAGGAAATCTTCGCCCTGTTGCGCCGGATCAACCGCGAGGACGGAGTCGACATCCTGATCGTCGAGCAGAACGTCAACAAAGCGCTCGAGATCGCCGACCGCGCCTACGTCATGCGCATCGGCGGCATCGACTTCAGCGGCACCAGCGCCGAGGTCGCCGAAGGCGAGCGCCTGAAGGACGCCTATCTCGGAACCTGAACATGTATCTGCCTCACCTCGTCGAACAGCTATTCATCGGAATCTCGACCGGTGCGATCTACGCCATCGTCGCCATCGGATTCAATCTCGTGTTCGGGACGATGAACGTGCTCAACCTGGCGCACGGCGCGACGATGATGTTGGGCTCCTACGGCTTGCTGCTCGCCTATTACCTGGGGCTCGACAACTTCTGGCTGGCGGCTGTCGCCGGCATCGGCTTGGCGATCATCACGGGTTTGACCATCGAGCGCGTCGCCGTGCGGCCGCTCCGCGGTCATTGGTGGAACACCAAGGTTGCGACGCTCGGCGTGGGACTGTTCCTCGAAAACCTCGTGGCGCTGATCACGGCGGGTTTCCCGAAGAACGTTCCCCGTCCCTTCAATCCGACCTACCACGAGCTGTTTGCCGGGATCGAAATTTCCGACGTGCAGGTCATGCTGATTCTGATCTCGATCAGCGTCATGCTGGGCATGGTCGCCTTCCTGCGTCGTACGCCGGCCGGAAAGGCCATTCGCGTGCTAGCGCAAAGCCCGGACCTCGCCCGTAGCGTCGGCATCAATGTCGATCGCGTCACGCTCATCGGTTTTGGCGTTTCGGGCATGCTGGCCGGCGTCGCCGGGATTCTCAATGCCATGACCTACGGGTCGACCTACCCGTTCGTCGGCGTAACGCTCGGTCTCAAAGGAATCGTGGTGCTGATCGTGGCCGGGATCGGCAACATGCGCGGCTGTCTCTACGTTGGCTTGGCGCTCGGCATTGCCGAGACCATGGCCATCGGCTTGGGCGGTTCGCACTACCGCGATCTCATCGCCTATCTCTCGATGGTGCTCATCCTGTTGGTGCGACCCCACGGCTTGTTCGGCGAAGAAGGCCGGGTCGAGCGCGAGGTCTGAATGTCGACGCACGCCCCAGACTTTTTGCAGGCGCTGATGCAGATCAGCTGGGAGGCCACGTGGCGTGGTCTCGAACTGCACTATGGCGCGGTGACCTGGGCGTTTCTCCTCGATCTCCTGACCGACTACGGCATCTACCTCGTGTCGGCCCTCGGCCTGTTCGTTCTGTTCGTCGCCGGCCAATACTCGCTCGGCCACGCCGGATTGGTCGGCATCGGGGCGTATGCCACCGGCGTCCTCGCCGTGAAGCTCGGAATTCCATTCTGGCCGTCGCTGCCGTTGTCGGGCCTCGCGGGGATGTTGGCCGGATTCCTCTATTGCTACCTGCTCGCGTTCCGACTCAGCGGATTCTACCTGGCGATCGGGACGTTTGCTTTCGGCGAGGCGTTGATCACGTTCTGGCTCAACTCCGGATTCTTCGGCGGCGCGCTCGGGTTCCCGAAGATTCCCCTCGCCTCGAATTGGTTCACCGTCGCAATCGTTCTCGCGGTCGTGCTGTTGTTCCTGTGGCGGCTGCAGCAGTCTCGTTTCTGGCTGGAGTTTCAAGCCATCCGCGAGAGCCCGTTGGTGGCGAGCGCCATGGGCATCGACGTACGCCGGACCAAGATGCTGGCTTGGGGGATCGGCGGCTTCCTCACCGGGCTCGGTGGCAACCTGCTCGCCCACCGCATCACGATCCTCGCGCCGGCGGATTTTTCGATCAATTTGACGCTGGTGCTGTTGCTCGGTGTCCTGCTCGGTGGTCTGCGGACATTCTGGGGCACCGTCGCCGGCGGCGCGTTCGTCTATTTCATGCCGTGGCTGACGACCACCGACGAACCACGATCGCGCCTCATGTTCTACGGCTTGACGATCATCGCCCTGATGATCGTGCGACCAGGGGGCCTGTTGCCACCGGGAGCACCCAAGGCCCGCACCGCCGCGGATCTGGAAAAATTGGCGGCTCGCGAACGGCCGGCGCTATCCGGCAACGAACCCACCCGACCGAGCCAGACCTACTGAAGAAAAAGCCCCGGCCGAGCGGGCCGGGGCTTGATCGGAACTTGCGTTCGATCAACGCATGGCGGGGGGTGCACCCCAGCGCTCCAATCTGCCGTTCTCACCCAGCTTCACGAGGATCGGTTCCGAGCGAAACACGTCCGGAAGGTCCTGCTTGCGGTAGGAGATGGTGCCGCTGATCGTCTCCATGCTGTTGATCGTCATGAACGCGTCGGCCACGTCCTGACGGCTCAGCGACTTGGCGTTGTTGAGGATCTTCGCGAGCACCAGGACCGCGTCATAGGTCGAGGTCTCGTACGGATCCGGATCGGTCGTCGGATTGTTGGTCGCTGCACGCCACTTCTTGATCCAGTCCTGAACGATCGGGCGCGGGTCCGACGACGCGTAGATCGACGAACCAATCGCACCGATGCCCGTGCCCTGCGAGTTTTCCCAGTAGTCACGACCGACCACGGTGTAACCGGTGTCCGAGATCGGAACTGTGATGCCGCGCTCGCGAATTTGGCGCGTCAGGCGGCCGCCCGAGTCGGTGTTGAGGCTGAGAATGATGATGTCGGGACGGGCGGCTCGAATGGCCGAGACCTGCGAAGCGAAGTTGGTCTCGTGCAGCTTCGAATCGACCTCGACGACGATCTTGACCCCCAACTTCTCCAAGATCTCCTTGGCGATCTTGGCGTTGAACACCGCGAAGTTGTTGTCCGACTCGATGGCCAGCGCCGCCGTCTTGACGTTGAACTCGGCTTTCAGTTTCTGGTACTGGACCGGCAGCACCTGAGTGGGCACCGGCAAGTAGCGATAAACCCATTTGCCCGGGTCCGGGTGGATCCAGTGCGAGCCCGAGGTCGACGCGAACGTCGCCATAGAGCAGTCCTTGGCGACCTCGTAGAGCGCGTCGATGTCCTTCGACGACACCGCGGCCCAATAAATGGGAATCTCCTGGTTGGCGCAGGCCCGCCGATATTCGGTGAGCGCCGTCTGCGTCTCCGAGCGGTTGTCGACCTTGAAAAACTCGATCTTCATGCCGCCCCGCACGCCGCCCTGGGCATTCACTTCGGCCATGCCCGCTTCGGCGCCGCGCCAGACGCGCAGACTGAAGGGCGCGCTCGGGCCGGTGAAGTTGGTCAAGAAGGGTATGCGGATCATCTTCTCCTGCGCGACGGCAGCGCCGGAGTACAACACGGCCGACAACACGACGCCGGCCGTCAACGATGTAAGCGATCGTTTCATGAATCCCTCCCTGTGACCTCGAATTATGCCCCGAAACGCCAAGCGATCGCAAAGCGTCCGGACCTAGGTAATCTCGACCATCGGCCCAATGGCGCTTCCTCGCGCGGCCATCAGATAGGTTGACCGCGCAAAGCTATCTCGACGTAGGATAGGGCTCATCTCTTCTGGGCCGACCGGCCCGCCCCGATGCGACATGATCTGCGAGGGACCCTGGGCGCACCGACATGGCACGACAGCGGTCGATAAAGTACGTCGACGTCGAGGGCATCCGTACGCGTTACTTCGATCACGGTCGGGGCGACGTGGTCGTGCTCGTCCACGGCGGCGCCATGGGGACCGGCTCGTCGTTCGAGATCTTCGATGAGAACATCGCGGCGCTCACGAAACGCTATCGCGTCGTGGCGTTGGACAAGATCGGTCACGGCCACAGCGACAATCCGGAAACGGATGCCGATTACACGATCGAACGCATGACGCGTCACACCCACCGTTTCCTCGAAGTGTTGGGGCTCGAGCGAGTCTATTTGATCGGCCAATCGCGGGGGGCGTTCAACGGCATCGAGATATGCCTCGCCGAGCCCTCACGCGTCCGTGCCTTCGTCCTCTGCAACAGCGCTTCGATGGCGCCTGGAGTCGAAGCGATCCCGGCCTTCAGCAAGAAAGCCCGCGCCGAGGCCCCCTTTGCCCCCGGATCCAAGGAGTGGGTGCGCTACCGCTCCGAGATCATGTGCTTCAACAAGGCCTGCATCACGGATGACTACATCGATCGCTGGCACGCCATTCACCACCTGCCCAAGTCGCTGGTGGCACGCGAGAAGATGAAAACACTGGGCCCGAACCAGTTCGAACCGAGCGTCGATCGCGCCAAGGAGCGCGTGTTCGCCCGCCTTCGTGAGGGAGGCCTGAAGGTTCCAGTCCTCGTCCATTGGGGACGCAACGACCCCTCGGCGCCGTTCGAGACCGATGGAATGAACGTCTACAAGCTGCTGTCGGAGAATGCGTCCGACGTCACGCTGCATGTGGTCAACAGGGCGGGACACTTCGCGTTCAAAGAACGCGCCGAGGACTTCAACCACGTGATCCCGGCGTTCTTCGACGCCCTACCAAGTTAACACGCCCGCCAAGAGGGACTACGACCATGACCGATTCGACACTGACGCCGCTGTTCATCGAAGAGTTCAAGTGGTGCAAGGTCAAGGCTGGCGAGAGCTGTGTCGTCTTGACCGAACCGGGCTCGCGTCGGGACTACGCCGAAGCCGCACAAACCGCGCTCGCCGCTATGGGCGCACGCGTCTTCCAGGTCATGCTCCCGAGCCGGCCGGTCACCGATGAAGGCGGCGTGCCTAGTGCGGGTCGAGGGACCGCCACGATCTTGCTCGACGACTTTCCCGAGGTCACGGAACTCCTCAAGCGCTGCAATTTCATCGTCGATCTCTCGATCGGTGCGCTCATCCATGCCAAACAGCGCGCCGAAATCCGGCAGAGCGGCGCCCGCACCCTGTTGATCAAGGAACCCCCGGATGCGCTTGCCCGTCTGATCCCGACCGAGGAACGCAGGCAACGGATCGACGCCGCCGTGGCCCGCCTCAAGTCGGCCAAAGAGATGCACGTCGCCTCGAAGACCGGCACCGACTTCCGCGCCGATCTGGTGGGGAGCACAGTGCAGGGCGCCTATGGGTTCTGTGACAAACCGGGGAGTTCGGCGACCTGGGCCACCTGCGCGGTTCTCGCTTACCCGGCCTCGACGCGGGTGAATGGCGATGTCGTGTTGGCGCCGGGGGACATCGTGTTTCCGTTCTATCGTTACGTCGAGTCGACGGTCGCGCTTCGCTTCAAGGACGGCTTCGTCGATCGAGTCGAGGGCAGCGGCCTCGACGCCGAGCTGATCCGCGACTATTTCGCACGCTGGAACGAACGCAACGCCTACGGCATCTCGCACGTCGGCTGGGGCCTGCACGAAAAGGCGCTGTGGGACGCCTTGGCTTTCTATCGGGCTGACGAAGCCTCCGGCGTCGACGGTCGAAGCTTCGAAGGAAATTTCTTGATTTCGACCGGGCCGAACTATGCGGCCAACCGCCACTCGCGATGCCATTTCGATATTCCGATGCGCCACTGCAGCATCACGCTCGATGGGGAAGCGGTAGTCGTCGAAGGAAAAGTCGTGGGACGCGCTTAGTTTCTTGTGAACGAGGGACCTATGAAGTTTGCACCATTCGCCAACATCCAGTGCCGGCAAGGGCACGATTACAACAAGGTCTATCGCGGACGCCTCGAGGAGGGCGAACTTGCCGAGCGGCTCGGCTACGACGGCTTCTATTTGGCGGAACATGCGTTTGTCGAGCATGGCCGGCCGTCACCCGCGGTCAGCCTCGCCTACATCGCCGCCAAGACCAAACGGATCCGGATCGGCACCGCCGTCGCCGTGTTGTCCTGGCACAACCCGCTCGAGGTGGCCCAGGACTACGCCACGCTCGACATCCTCACCAACGGCCGCCTCAATTTCGGGGTCGGCCGTGGTGGCCAGAAGCACGAGTTCGACGGTTACGGCGTCGACTGGCTGACCTCCGGCGCGCGCTACCAGGAGGCCCTGCGTGTCGTGCTCAAGGCCTGGGAGGGAAAGCCGTTCTCCTGGGACAGTCAGTTCTTCAAGTTCCCCGAACTGACCGTCAATCCGCTGCCGATCCAGAAACCCCATCCACCGCTGTTTCAGCCGACGCTCACGCCGGAATCGATGGCCGCGGTCGTACCGCTTGGCGTCACGCCCATTGTCGGGGCCTCGTTCGGTTCCAAGGAGACGATCAAGCGCAACTTCACGGCTCTCAAAGACATCTTGGCGCGCAACAACCGCAACGACATGGAGCGGATCGCCCACCCGCATATCTTCGTGAGCGACACGGTCGAGAAGGCGCGAAAAGAGGCGCGCGAGTCCGTCGAATGGTTGATCGACGATTTCGCCGGCACGTTCGAATTGCCGGGCGGCGAAAAGTATCCGCCGCAGTTCGCCGGGCGGGAAAAGATGGGCCAGTACATCCGATCGCTAACCTTCGAGAGGATCGTCGAGAACGACCTAATGTGGATCGGCGACCCGAACTCCATCGCCGAACGGCTGCGTTGGTTGCGCGACGACTGTGGGGCCACCTACATCTTGTCCAACATGAGTCCTGGCGGCATGGAACACGAAAAGGTGGCCAAGTCCATGGAACTGCTCGCCAAGAAAGTCTGGCCACAACTCTGAGATCGGAGTCCACGATGGCGACCAAACAGGTCATTCGGGTTCCCGGCATCACCGAAGCCGAAGAAAAGAAGAAGGTGCCGCTTTCGGCCGCGATCAAGGCCAACGGCTTTGTGTTCGTTTCCGGACTGCCGCCGATCGATCCCAAGACCGGCGACATCAGGATCGGCGACATCCGGGAGCAGACGGTTCAGGTGCTCGAGAACGTCAAGGCTGCCCTCGAAGCCGCCGGCTCGTCCCTCGACAAGGTCGTGAAGGCGCAGGTTCTGATCTCGAATGCCGCCTATTTCGAGGAGGTCAACACGATCTACGCCAAGTACTTCCCGCACGACCCACCGGCCCGGAGCTTCATCACCGTCGGCTCCTGGCCATGGAAGTTCGACATCGAGATCGAGTGCATCGCACTCGCCTGACCGGCGTCAACGGGACGTTCGGACCGGGTTGCGCAGCACGCCGATCCCGACGATTTCGCTCTCCAGAACGTCACCGTGTCGCAGGAAGCGCTGGGGCTTACGGCCCCAGGCCACGCCTTCCGGCGTTCCGGTGGTGATCATGTCGCCAGGCTCGAGCGTCGTGTAGCGCGACAGGAAGGCGATGATCTCGGCACAACCGAAGAGTTGATCGGCGGTCGAATTGTTCTGGACCTCGACCCCGTTCAGTCGCGTGCGGATCGGCAGCCGCTGGGGATCGGGAATGTCTTCGGTATCGACGATCCAGGGGCCGACCGGCATGAACGTGTCGAAGCTCTTGCATCGCGAGTACTGGTCGCCGCCGAACTGGTGGTCACGCGCCGTGACATCGTTGACCACGGTGTAACCGAACACGTGCTTGAGCGCGTCCTTCTCCCGGACGTCTCGGGCCCGACGGCCGATGACGATCATCAGTTCGTTCTCGTAATCGACCTGTTTCGTGTCTCGTCGCCGGAAGCGAATGGCATCGCCGTGACCGATCAGCGCCGATGGGTACTTGCCGAAGGAACGCGGATGATCGGGAATCGTCAGACCGGTTTCCTTGATGTGATTGCGGAAATTGGCGCCGACCGAAATCACCTTCGAAGGCGCGATGATCGGAGAGTAGAACTTGCGGACCGCGGCGATCGGGAAGCTGGCGCCGATCGCCGGTGCCCGCCGAGGGTTGCGCCGCTCGGCCACCATGACGCGAAACGGATCAAGTCCCACGGCGACGAAGGCTTTGGCGATGGGGACCGCCGTTCCGGCCGCGTCGATTCGGACGAAGACCGGCGTTCCTCGTGGTGACCTGACGGTCGCGTAGCGCATGACGTTGCCTCAGGACGCGGTCAATAGCGAGGCGAGCGGACGAAGCGACGCCGCTCGATCGAGCTCGTTCACTGCTTCGAGAATCCGGTTGGCCCGATCCGCCCCCCAACGCGCGCCGACCCGCCGCGTGAAAAGGTCGACCACGCGACCTCGATCGCGTTCGGGATCCAGGACATCTGGATAGGGCTCGCTCGGTACGACGATCTTCCGGCCGTTTGTCATAGTGATCGTGGTTTCCGTCTCCTCGGCGGCAAGCGTCCCTAGGTTGACGTAGGCGTCGAGGCGCGGGAGCGGCACCAAGCGAATGCGTTCGCCAAGACGACGAACCTGCGGGTCGGAATTTGGTACGGTCGCCACATTCTCGAAGGTAAAGGGCACACGGGCGAGCGCGAGTGCTATGCCGAGAATGAGACTGAAATGAGTCATCTCGCGAGACGCCCCAGGGGGGGCGCCGTACACGCCACGAATGACGGGGCTCGTCGCGCATTCGACCGCCGCAATCTCGGAAGCGGCCAGGGACGCCGGTTCCTGGTAGCGCTGCAAGCCGTGAATGGTCGGATAGGTCCCGGTCGAAAAGTGGTAGACCTTGGGCAAGAACCCTGTGGCCTCGAACATCAAGCGTTGTCCCAGTCCGTCGAGCAAACGATGGCGATCGTAGTTGCCATAGATCTGAACGAAGGTCGGAAGGACATCGGGTCGTGCCGAAATACCCTCGGCAGCGATCGACGCCGCGTAAACACCGAGACTGCTGCCGAGCGGCGTGCGGAGCACGACGTGCTGGGCCGGCGCTTGTGCCAGAAGGCCAGTCCCCATATCGGTGGCGATCGACAGAGCCCACATTGTTTGTTTTTCGTCGAGACGGCGCAGACTTGCGGCAATCGCTGCCGTCGCCAAGCTATGCACCGGCGAGGTAAACGGCGACCGCCGTTCGCCCGGCTGAATCGCGGCTCCGACCCGTGCCGCAATTTCCCACCCGGCGACGAACGCGGTCAGAAGGTCGCGCCCGCTCCGTTCTTCGGCTTCGGCCAAGGCGAGGGCCGCCGGAAACAAGATCGAGCTCAGATGCGTACGGGCGGGCCAACTCCAGTCGTCGCCATGCGCCATCATCGCTGAACCGCTCGTCACCAGGGCTGCCAGTTCGGGGCTTGTCCGACTGGCCGTGCCGATGATCGCCGCGCGCGGTGCTGCCCCCCAGCGCTCGACGTAACGGCGAAGTGACTCACGTCCTGGGTTGAGAGTCGGATGATCGGAAACGATGATCCCGCCAAGGATATTCAGCATGGCGAGCTTGGCCAATCCGACGGCCCGGGAAGACAAGGTCTCGAAGCGAAGTCCGGCGACGAATGCGCCCAAAGACTCGAGCTCGTGGAGTGAACTCATGAATGTCGCCTAGAGGTTTACCGGGGTTGCCACGGCCACCCCGGTAACTCCACGGCTCAGTTGGCCAACGTCATCTCGTGGTAGTTCAAAAACCGGTTCACGTTCTTGAAACCACGAACGCGTTTTCCATAGGCGTTAACTTCTTTCTGTTCGAACAGGAAAATGGCCGGCACGTCGTCGCGCATCTTCTCCATCAACTCGTGCAGCAACTTTTCACGCTTCGCGAGATCGAACTCCGCGTCCGCGGCATCGGCGAGCGGCATCAACTCACGATTGCAGTAATAGGTCGGGTTCTTGCGGCACGACTGGAAGACCATCATGCGAATGGTGTCGTTCTCGGGCGCAACACCCAGGGTCAGACTGAACGTCTGGCCATCCCATTTGGAATTGAGAAACTTTCGCCCCCATTCGGCGTTGACCACTTGGACGACCTCGAGATCGACACCCACCTTCTTGAGATCCAGCGACACCTGCTGAAAGACGTTGGGAAAATCGCGAACCTCGGCAAGCAACTTGAACCCGTTCGCATAGCCAGCCTCGTTCAATAGCGCTCGCGCCCGCTGCGGGTCGTATGGGAACGGCTTAAGGTTCGGGTTGTAGCCGGTGGCGGTCGGGACCGAGTACTGCGAGTTCAGGCTCAAAAGCCCGCCCATCAGGTTCTTGTTGATCGACTCCTTGTCGACCGCATGGTTCAGCGCCAACCGTACCCGCTTGTCCTTGAGCGGGGCGATGTCGACGTTGGGGCTCGCGTTTTCGAGAACGAACGCCAATTGCAGCAACAGCGGCGAAGGCGAAGCATCGACCGTACCGCCGGCCGCTCGGATCGCCGGAATGTCGTCCGCCACCACCTGAATCATGATGTCGGTCTGACCGGACACGAGGGCCTGTCGTCGCGCCGCCGGCTCTGGAAGCTTCACGAACTCGATCTTGGATACCTTGGGCGCGCGCCAGGAACGCGGATCGCTCTCCATCTTGATCGTTTCTCCTTCCCAGGAGGTCGCCTTGTAGGGACCGGTGCCGACCGGGCGGATCGAAAACTGTTCAACGCCGAGCTCGGCCCAGGCCTTTGGCGGCACGACATAGAGAGCCGCCAATTGGCTCGCAAAGATCGGCCGGGGTGCCGTCGTCTTGAATTCGACGGTCATGGCATCGATCGCCCTGGCGCTGGCGATCGCATCGAAGGACCTCGCCGCCGGCGACGTCTTGGCCGGCTCCGACTTGAACCACTCGATGACTTTGACGATCGCCTCCGCGTTCAGCGGCTCACCATTGTGGAAGGTCGTGTTCGGACGGAGCGAGAACTGCCACGTGGTCGGGTCGATATTCTTCCAGGACACGGCGAGCCCCGGGGCCGCCCCGCGGTTCTCACCCAGGTTCGTCACCGTGTCGAAGATCGCAGGATAGATATAGACGTGCGGCTGGCCGAAGACGTTGTGATAGGGATTGCCGCGCCCAAAGGGCAAGTCCCAGTGGCCAACCCGGAGAGTGTCCGCTGGCTGGGCAAACGCAGAGGTCACTGCCGTCAACGCGATGGCAACTGGCGCAAAACCTCGCCCGAGGCGACTTGCGAACTTCATCAGAATCTCCCTGTGGTTTTTCGTTTTGCAATCGCTCGACGGATCTGCCGGCGATTGCTGGGTCCCTCAGCCCTACTCTAGCAAGGCCACATCGCAGACGAAACCGGGCCTGGCACGACCGGGCATCAATGCGCCTGCGACTCGCTGCGCCGAGGCAAGTCGACAACGAAGGTCGTGCCGCCGCCGGACCGGTTCTGGAACGAGATCCGGCTATTGAGGCGCTCGACCATGCTCTTCGCGATATTGAGCCCCAGCCCGGCTCCACTGATCCGCCGATTGTGCGGCTGTTCGCCGCGCGTGAACTTCTCGAAAATGCGATCCCGAAGATCGGCCGGGATCCCGGGACCACGATCACTCACGGTGAAGCGAACAGAACCTGAAGGCGTGGCGGCCGCCGAGAGCTGTACCGCCTCGCCCGGCGGGGTGAACTTGACCGCATCGTGTGCCACGTTTCTCGAACCAGAGTCCGAAGCCGCACCATCGTCGCGAACCTAGCACGATCACGGATCAAATCGCGCCGCGACATTATTCGTGGCCTTGGCTAGGATCGCCCGCCCTGGTCAAGGAGGTCTCCGGTGAAACTGTTCTACGCTCCGACGTCACCCTATGTTCGAAAGGTCATGGTCCTGCTGATCGAGCTCGGACTCGACCAAAAGGTCGAACGAATCACCGGAGCGACGACGCCGATGGCCGCCAATACGACGTTGAGCGCGATGAACCCGCTCGCCAAGCTCCCGGCTCTGGCGATCGATTCCGGCGAGACGCTCTACGACAGCCGGGTGATCTGCGAGTACCTCGACAGCCAGTTCGGAGGCGGGCGCTTCTTCCCGCAGGGTGGCGCAGCGCGCTGGACGGCGCTACGACGCCAAGCCCTGGGCGACGGCCTGCTCGATGCCGCCCTGTTGGTGCGCTACGAGGAGACGGCGCGACCGGCCGAAAAGCGCTGGAGCGACTGGAGCTCGGGGCAATGGGGAAAGGTCGCCCGCGCGATCGATGCCATCGAGAGAGAGGCGGCGAGTCTCGGGTCGACCTTCGACATCGGTACGATCACCCTGGTGTGCGCGCTCGAGTACCTCGATTTGCGCTTCCCCGATCGCGACTGGCGTCCGGCGCACTCGAAAACCGCCCGGTGGCTAAAGACGTTGTCGCAGCACCCATCCCTGAAGGCGACGACACCACCCAAGTCCTGACCAGAGCCCCTGGCTAGCATCGGGCAAGATAGGCCATGCTGGTTCGACGTGGCGGCCCATGTTTGAAATGGTAGGATTCGACACTCGAAAATCCAGCCGCGACCAAGAGCCGGACCATGTCTTGCTCGGGGAAAACGTGGTGGCGCCATCTCAGCCTCAGCAGCATCGTGCACCAGTGCGGCTTGTTGGCCACGACCAGGAGAGTCCCATCGGCTGCCAACGACCGCCGCACAGACCTGAGGCTGGCGAGGGGCACCTCGACGTGCTCCAGCACGTGCCCGCAAAGCACGACGTCGAATCGGCCTGCGGGCAAACCATCGTCGATCGATCGTTGCTCTACGTGGGCCTCGAAACCTCGCTCACGCAGTTGGCGCTGCGCGACAGACAACATGGCACGAGACACATCCAGCAAACGTAGGTCGACCGTCCCCTTCACCGCCTCGGCGAAGGCCAGCGCCAACGCTCCCGAACCTGTGCCGACATCCAGGACACGGAACGGTGCCCGCAGCGGTAGTCGCTTGGCGACACGTTCCGCGACGTCCCGATAGGCCGACAGGTACCCGAGGGAAGTGAGGCGGACATGCCACTCCGCCGCTGCCCGGTCGTAACGCTCCGCCAACGCGGACCGTAGCGGATTGGCGCCAACCTCTACACCCTGTTCGAGCACTCGTCTCTCCTATATAACGTCAATAAACTTGACCATCAGTCCAGGAGGGAATTTTGTCAAGCAAATTGACCAATGAGGCCGCGGTTGAGCGAATCGATCACATCGGTTTGCTGCTCTGGCACGCGGCACAGGCCTGGCGCGACCGGCTCACGGCCGCGATGGTCGAAGGCGGCGTTCCCTGGTACGCCGAGGCCCGCGGCGGCGTCGTCGCCTACATCGAACCCGGCGGAACCAGACAGTCGGATGTGACGTTGCACCTGGGCCTATCGCGCCAAGCGGTTCAACAGTTGGTCGACGAACTCGAGCAGGACGGCATCGTGTATCGCGCACCCGATCCGCACGATGGACGGGGGAAGATCATTCGCTGCACCGCAAAGGGGGCCGCCGTCTTACGCCTTGCGAATCAGGTCAAGCGACGAATCGAGCGCGACTACCTGAAGCGCCTCGGCCCAACCGGGTTTTCCCAACTGCAAACCGCACTGCGGGTAGTCGCCGATCCGGTCCGCTGACAGCAAGGCCTAGGCGGCAGCGCCCATGGAACCATGGACCTCCGCCAAAATAGAGAATGAGCGCCGCCGCAACGCATGGTCATGGACGCTCGTGGTGACGATCAGTTCGTCGGCGCCGGTACGATTGACGAACGCTTCGAGGCCGCGCCGAACGGTCTCCGGACTGCCGACGATCGCACAAGCCAACGTGTCGTCGAGCATGGCGCGTGCCATCGGATCGAGTCGGGAATCCATATCGGGGACGGGTGGCGGAAGCTTTCCCGGTTGGCCACGCCGGCTATTCAAGAACGACTGCTGGACCGAGGAAAACAGGAACCGGGCTTCGGCATCGGTCGGCGCGGCGACGACGTTCAGGCCGAACATCAGGCAGGGTTGGCTCGACTGGGCCGACGGCTTGAACCGCTCGCGATAGATCTTGGCCGCTTCCATCATGTAGGTCGGCGCGAAATGTGAGGCAAAGGCGTACGGCAAACCGAGCAAAGCCGCGAGTTGGGCGCCGTAGGTGCTCGACCCGAGGATCCAGATCGGCACGTCGAGCCCGCCGCCGGGCACGGCTTGGACGGCCTGGCCAGGCTCCGGCGCCTGGAAGTAACTCATCAGTTCGAGAACATCGCGCGGGAACTCGTCACCGCTCGCGAAAAGATTGCGCCGCATCGCACGCGCAGTGACCTGATCGGTGCCGGGAGCCCGTCCGAGGCCCAGTTCGATCCTTCCGGGATGAAGTGCGGCCAACGTCCCGAATTGCTCGGCAATCAGAAGCGGCGCGTGATTGGGTAGCATCACGCCGCCCGACCCGATGCGGATCGCCCGCGTCCCAGCCGCGACGTGCGCCAGGGCCACGGCCGTCGCTGCGCTCGCAATCCCCGGCATGTTGTGATGCTCGGCCATCCAATAGCGGCGAAAGCCGAGCGCCTCCACGTGACGTGCTAGATCGAGCGAATTCCACAACGCCTGACCGGCGTCACTGCCATCCGGAACCGGGGCCAGATCCAACACGGAAAGAGGAACCATGAATCCCCCTATGAGCCTGACGCAAGCTGTTCTATCGGGGCTGGTGGCGTCGTGAGTGACAACGCTGGCCCGGAAGGTCTGCCGGCAAAGTCCGTCCAGCGCCGTGCCCGATAGTCGAACAGCTTGCACGCGTCGGCGATCCCGAAAAACACACGGGGCCAGAGCGTCAATGATTTGACCGCCGGAAAGGCCGCGCGGATCCGTTGCTGGGCCGTCGGAAGATGATAGAGCGGAATGACGGGCCAAGCGTGGTGGGCCGTGTGTTCCATGATGTTGTTGTCGACCCAGTGGAACGGTGGCGGCAATCGGACGTGAACCGTCCCCAACACCTGCGAGCCAAAGTAGCTCCACTCGCGATCATCGGCGAACCAAGGCACCTCGGGATGCGTGTGGTGACTGTAGATGATCAGCCCCATCAGCCAGTTCCACACCAGGAATGGTACGAGACAACCGGCGAGCAGCGGCCACCACAGCGACCGGTCTGGAGCCCACGACGATGCCACGAAGAGAATCGCGCCAAGATGCAACCCGCCTGCCAGGACGACGAAGCCACTGTCCACGACGTGCCGGCGCCAATGCGATCGGGCTTCGGGCGCGATCGGCAGGAAGTTCTTCTTCCACCACATCTCGATCAGGTAGTAGGGCAGCGAGCCCCAGCGACTTCGGTAGATCCGGTACTGCATACGACGCCAGCCGGCGCTGGCCCGGTAGTCCTCCGGCGACATCGGTTCCCACACGTAATCGTGTCCCCGCAGATTGGTCCGGCCGTGGTGAATCTGGTTGTGACCGAGAACCCAAAGGCTGGCCGCATGCAGGGACGGAATGAAGGAAAGGCGCGCGATCCAACGGTTGAGGGCACGGCTTGGGGTGAGGGACTGGTGACAGGCGTCGTGCCCCACCGTGAAGATGACGCCGATCGCCAGCCCTGCGAGCACTCCGCCGAGCACATTGACGAACCAAGCCAACGGGGCAATAGCCAGGGTCACGAACCCGGCGTAGGCGAGAACCTCGATTGCGAAGATCGCGAGGGCCATGCGCGAGGAGCGGCGCGAGAACGCATTGCGCTCGGTCTCGTCGAGCCAGCGCGACAGGAACCCACGGTCCTCGTCCCTGGCCTCCAAGGTTCGTTGCTCGACGTCCAAGATGTTCGCCTTTTGCTTGTCGCTGCGTCGATGTCTCTCTACCATTTTCGCACAACCCAATCGGGCCGCCGAGCGCGGCGGCCCTAGGCTGGCCAACCGATGTCCGACCGCCGTCACAACGCCGAGGCGCCCGCCTGCGCGAGCGAGAAGGTCCCGAGAACCATGAAATGGTGGGGTTGGGGCACCGAAAGCCAGGGCTTCGACCCGGTTGGGCGGCCGCATCTTTGGCCCTACGCGCGGCACCATCTCGACCTCGACGACCAGCGACCTCGGCGCCTGCCGGTCGATCGGCGGAACCTGACCCTGCCGCCCAGAGTCGCCGTCCCCGCATTCCTGAACGACCTGGAAACGATCCTGCCCGGCGACCGACGTTCGGACGCCGACCAGGATCGACTGTTGCACGCCTATGGCCGCAGCACCCGCGATCTCTGGCGCCTGCGTCACGGCATGGTCGACTTCGCGCCGGATCTGGTCGTGTTCCCGAACAGCGAAGACGAGATCGTCGCCCTCGTGCGACTGGCAGAACGCCATGGCGTGGTCCTGATCCCGTTCGGCGGAGGCTCCAACGTCGCCGGGTGCCTGGAGTGGCCATCCCGCGACGGGCGAATGACCGTCAGCGTCAATCTGCGTCTCCTCAACCGCGTCCTGGAAATCGATCGAGCGGCCGGCACCGCGCGTATCCAAGCCGGCATCCTCGGTCCCGATCTCGAACGTGAACTGGGCGCATCGGGGCTAACCCTGGGTCACTTCCCCGATTCCTTTCCCTACTCGACGCTCGGCGGCTGGGTGGCAACCCGCTCCTCGGGAATGATGAGTGACCGCTACGGCAACGTCGAGGACATGGTCGTGTCCCTGCGTATGGCGACGCCGCGCGGCATGGTCGCGACCCGGCCCGTTCCCCACGCCTCGAACGGACCCGATAGCAATCGGGCGTGCATCGGCAGCGAAGGCACGCTCGGCATCATTACAGAGCTGACGATGGCCGTGCATCGCCAACCAGCGGTGCGTGCCTTTCGCGGCTACCTATTTCGCGACTTCGCGACCGGCATCGAAGCCCTACGCGAAACCGTGCGGCAGGGCTGTCGTCCGACATTGAGCCGGCTGCACGACCCCAAGCGCACGCAACTCTCGGCGGCCTTCAAGCCCGACGGCGGTGCCGCGGAGCGCACGTTGGGTCCACTCATCAAATGGTATCTGCGTCGGATCAAAGGGTTCGACCTCGACCAGGCTTGCCTCCTCGTCACGGGATTCGACGGAGACCGCGTGGAGGTCGCGCAGGCGCGGCGACGGGCGGCAAATGTGTATCGTCGGTTCGGAGCCGTCGACCTCGGACGCAGCCCGGGCGAGGCGTTTGCCGAGGGCAAGTTCGACTTTCCCTATATCCGCGACTTCCTCATGGACTACGACGTCATCGTCGACGTGAGCGAAACCTCCATCAGCTGGGGCAAGATGATGCCGCTCTATCGTGAAGGTCTCGAGGTGTTGTCGCGCCGTCTTGCGCATGGCGGTCGCAAGGCGTGGGTGGGCTGCCACGTCAGCCACACCTATCACTCCGGCGCATCGCTCTATTTCAGTTTCGCATTTCGCTGCCGATCGGATGGTCAAGGCCGGATCGATCCAGCCGCGGAGCTCGCGCACTACAGCGCGGCCAAGAAAGCGACCCTCGATTGTTTCGCCGCCCTCGGCGCGACGCTCTCGCACCATCATGCGGTCGGCTATGAACACCTGCCCTGGTACATGAACGAAAATGGAATGGCTGGCGCCTCAGCAACACAAGCGATCAAAGCCGTGGTCGACCCCCACAACATCATGAACCCCGGGAAGCTCGTCGCGACCACCGTCGCCTCGTGAGCGTAGGGATTGGGTAGCAGGTAGCGTTCCCTTGGGTGTCCTCGACCTCGTCGATCGCTGGCAAGCACGGCATCTACGCACGCCGAGCCTGAGCGACGTCGTACGCGCTCGCGCCGATGCCGCCCCAGGGCATGGAGCTTCGGACCGGCTCGGCGCGGGACAGGTCCGCACCTAGACGCGGCGGCGCGCGCCGGGGTCTTCCCCTTCGAGCGTATCAGCGAAACCG